>DATCUQ010000017.1:0-58195 GCA_036567345.1 Lutibacter sp. | reverse complement strand
AAAACACAAAGAAAAAAGCTTATATGACAATTAAAAACAGTAAAAAATCAATATTAAGGAACTTAAAAAAATTGAATTTATAAAAAAGTGTTCTCGAATTAACCTAAAAAACTGAAATTGTTCTTTTGCAACGGTCTTATTACCTCCTTGTTGCGCCACTTTTTGACTTTCTATAAAATTCTTTGGGTTTATCGCCTGCGAAATATCTTTGGTGGAAGCTTCAGCCAACATATTCAAAATTAATTCCGTATTCGTCATATTGTCCCGAAGATTTTCTTTTTTTAACCCTTTCAAGATTTTATATTCTTTGGTTGTTTTTCAGACCAAGCTTTAGTGATGATATCGGTTAATATGGCAAACTGAGCACCTTCTTTCAATCCTTTACTTTTCCATTCATCGGTAAGTTCTTTGCGAATTTCAATGGTTTTTAAACGCTGGTTAATCCAGTTTTCAGAATAGCCCAATTGTAAATAATGTTCCAAGGCTCGGTCTATAGCCATTTCAGGATCCTGCATTTCGTCAAGCCGTTCGCTTCCAACTTGGGCCAACCAAAGTTTAAAAGGTTCTGCTTTAGGTGATGGAATAGATTGGATTAAACGAAATAACTCCGCGGTATCGGCAACATCAGTCATTCTCATTTTGCCATCGGCAGCAACCATTTTCAAACCGTGACAATTCGTCACGGTTTGATTTCCTTCGGCTTTAAGCCTTTGTTTTAGTTTTCGCCAATATGCAAGAGCATCCTTACTCTCAGTTAAAATAGCAACAACATCAACAATAGAAAAATACCATGTTTCTTTTTCTTCGTTCCATAAAGAACGAACTTGTTTTTGTTCAAACAGTTTTAATGCGGTTTCTTTTGTCATAACTTATTCAACTTTTTTTTAAAGATACTATAATTTTATATTTAAAAGAAATATCAGGAAAAACCAAAAATTATTCTTTTACTTCTGAATCTGAAAATCCCTGAATCAGTATCGCAATGCCCATCACCAACATACAGCCAAACAAATTCAACCATAAATAAGGCATCCAATCATAAATATAGCCAACAATTACAATAATTTGCGTAATTAATGCCGCCACAAAAACCGCATTGCTTTTTACATATTTCACAAAAAATGCCAGTAAAAATATGCCCAAAATATTTCCGTAAAAAATAGAACCAATGATATTGACCAGCTGAATTAAATTGTCGAATAAATTGGCAAAACAGGCAAATGTTATGGCAAGAATTCCCCATAACAGCGTAAACCATTTTGAAGCTTTCACGTAATGCCGGTCATCTTTTGCTGTCTTTTCGTTTCTTTTATACAAATCGATAACCGTTGTGCTTGCCAAGGCATTGAGTTCGGAAGCTGTGCTGGACATGGCCGCCGATAAAATCACAGCGAGCAATAATCCAATCAATCCTCTCGGAAGATTGTTCAGGATAAAATGTATAAAAACATAATCTTTATCGTTGGTTTCAACCAAATTATCGGCTTTTTTAATGATTTCCTTGGCTTGTTCCCTGTTTTCCGATTCCAACAAATTCAATGCCTGAATTTCTTGTACCGATTTTTCAAGCTGAGCTGAATTATTTTCATTATCCAAGGAAATTCCGTAGTCCAAATTTGCAACAGATTTGCTTTTTTCAATCTCTAAATGTTTATTTTCCAATACTTTATATTCTTCGGAATAAATCGAATTTTTAACGGCTGTATCGGCTGCCGGATTAAAATTTAAAGGTGATGCGTTAAATTGATAAAAAACAAAAACCATCACGCCCACCAATAAAATAAAAAACTGCATCGGCACTTTTAGCAATCCGTTAAAAATAAGTCCGAGTTGCATTTCTTTCATCGATTTACCCGACAAATAACGTTGCACCTGACTTTGGTCCGTTCCAAAATAGGAAAGCGCCAAAAAGCTCCCGCCGATGATGCCACTCCAAAAAGTATAGCGATTTTCAAAATTAAAAGAAAAATCCAGCACCTCCATTTTACCGCTGGCTCCCGCAATTTTCAGGGCTTTTGAAAAAGTAATGTCGGCAGGCAAATAACTCACAATTAAATAAAATGCCACAAACATTCCGAAAAAAATGACCGCCATTTGCTGTTTTTGGGTAACGCTCACCGCTTTTGTTCCGCCAGTAACCGTATAAATAATCACCAGCACACCAATAACAATGTTTAAAGTGTTTAAATCCCAGCCCAAAACGGCCGACAAAATAATGGCTGGCGCAAAAATGGTAATTCCGGCAGCCAAACCTCGCTGGATCAAAAATAAAATTGCGGCTATGGTTCTTGTTTTTAAATCGAATCGGGTTTCTAAATATTCATAGGCGGTAAATACGTTTAATCGATGGTAAATGGGGATGAAAACCATGCAAATAACCACCATGGCAATTGGCAATCCGAAATAAAATTGCACAAAACCCATGCCGCTGTGAAATGCCTGGCCGGGCGTTGATAAAAAGGTAATGGCGCTGGCTTGTGTTGCCATTACTGATAAAGCTATTGTCCACCCTTTCGCTTCGCTCCCGCCTTTAATATAATCGGTTACATTTTTGCTTCCTTTTGTTTTCCATGCGCCATACAAAACGATAAATCCCAAGGTGCCAATAAGCACCAGCCAGTCCAGCCACTGCATATCAGGAGAAATTTTTCATGATTACATAAAACAGCACAATATAAACTGCATTGGCAATTAAAACGACCGTATATTCCTTTTTCCAGACGTATTTTTGTTTTTCCATCTTAGTTTTTTAAAGGTTTTTCCGACTTGTTTTTTCCTATTGACAGCATATTTGCGAACAATTTATAAGCGCCTGAAACGCCGGCAGGCAATTCCCTGAAAAAACTTAATCCGGTGTAAATAAAATTCCCTTTGCCGTATTTGGCAACCAGCAAACTTCCTTTGGTTTCGGGTTCATTTTTATCGTTCATGCTTAAAATTGCTTCAAATTTCAGATCCCATTCGCTTGGAAAATACAAACCGCGCTCCTGAACCCAGCCTTCAAAATCTTTATCCGTAATTTTATTTGGGAAATTCAACAATTCGTGGGCAGGATTGATCATTCGAACTTCGGCATCTTCTTCCGTAACCCTGTCGTTTGATAATTTTAAAGGATAAGGCGCCACTTCATCAACTTTTAATCCGCGGCTTGTATTGTACTGCACAATTAAAGTCCCGCCTTTTTCCACATAACTGTGCAAAAATTTCTGATAAAATTTAGCCCGATCATTGGTGTTGTAAGCCCTAATTCCAAGAACAATGGCATCAAAATTCACCAATTTTTCTGGGGTAATATCATCCTCATTCAATTCAACAACAGTATAACCCATTTGGCGTAAAGCAGTTGGAACAGCATCTCCGGCACCATGAATATAGCCAATTATTTGCCCTTTTTTCTCAATGGTCAACCGAACCAATTTTGCTTCTGAAGGCATAATCACAGATTGAAAAGGAATGTGATCGTAATTAATTTCAACCAATTCATCGGTGTATTTGTTATTACCGATTTGCACCACCGGATTGATGAATGCTTCAGCAGCTTTGGAAGGCGGCTTCACTTCAAATTCAAAATTTTGCTCCTCGCCTTTTTCTTTTAGAATGAATGAAAAACTTTTTGGAGAAACATTCCAAAATTCGGGAATATTTAAGGACAGGTTTCCGCTTAAATTCTCTTTGATGGCGTTTACCTTAACGCTTATTTTTTGGGCATTTTCATCGGCGAAAATATAGGCCTTTTCACCAAATGAAGCAGAAACTTCGGGCAGTATTTCAAAAGGTTTGTACACTTCCCCTTTTACGGGATCATTGTATTTATAAACCACATTTTTTACAAAAGGAATGATATTTCCGTTAAAATTAACCTTAAAATTCGCTGTGATAATTCTTGGTGTTTCAGGCAAACCAATCAAATTTTCATCTGAAACCCGGTACATTCCGATACTGCCTTTTTCGCGCAGCCAATAAGGCGAGGTTTGCTGAATTTCTGAAGGAATTTCAATCCCCAAAGTAAAAATGTTTGCACTATTTTGCTTTAAGGAAACCAAAGAATCCAAACGCGCATTTAAAGGTGAAATTTCTACTGATTCCAGCGTAATATTGGCGGGACTCCTGTTCACCGCTTCAATTTTGACGGTATTTTTTGAATTGGCGGTTGTTGATGCATTATTGGCCACAGCTTCCAAATACAATCCGGCGCAAGCCGCAATAATTTCTTTGATTTCATCGGATTTTAGCTGTTTCCAATGCTCATCTTTCAATCCCTGAATTAATTTATAGGCTTCAATTAAACCGGGAATGCTCGCTGACGGATTTCTAAAATTGTAATCGGCTTCAACTTTTTGTAAAATTTTCCCGATTTCCTTTCCGCCTTCCACGCGATTCCACGAAGTGTCTATGCCGTCAAAAACATTTTTATTTGTTGGAAAATCACCTTTCAAAAATTCTAAATATTCCTTTTCTGTGCCTCTTGAACCTGTGCTGCCAAAACCTTGGGATTTGTGACGGCTCCTGCTTAAAGCCGCTATTTCACTGTTAGACAACCCTTTGCTTACATAATAAGTGCCGATTTCAATCGACAATAAATTGGTTTTATCGGCTTTGTTAAAATTTTCTTCGCTTCCGTAAAACCACCAAGACGTGTTAAAAAACAGGCGTTTTGGCTGCCAAACGGCATCATTTTCCAAATGTGTTTTGTAGGTTTTATCCGAAGCCAAATCAAATGCCTCAACACCTAACATTGCAGAAGAAGTATGATGTCCGTGCGTGGTTCCCGGAGTTTTGTGGTTGAATCTGTTGATAATCACATCGGGTTTTAATTTTCTGATGGTTGCCACCACATCATTTAAAACGGCTTCTTTTTTCCACATATTTAGCGTTTCATCGGAATGTTTTGAATAGCCAAAATCGTTGGCGCGGGTAAAAAATTGTTCGCCGCCGTCTATGCGCCTTGCCGCCAGTAATTCCTGCGTTCTGATAACACCCAGCAATTCGCTGAGTTCAGGACCGATTAAATTTTGTCCGCCATCGCCTCTTGTGATGCTTAAATAAGCGGTTCGCGCTTTTACATCATTGGCAAAATAAGAAATAAGTCGGGTATTTTCATCGTCGGGATGTGCAGCGATATACAAAACCGTCCCTAAAAAATTAAGTTTTTGTATGGATTCGTAGATTTCTCCTGAAGTTGGTTTTTTGGGTGCTTGTGCAAAAGTGATGGTGATGCAACAGAGTGTTAGAAATATAATTGAAACTATTTTCTTCATTTAATGTTGATTTTTAGCAGAAATCAAATATAAAATTAAATTTTAGACTTCACTTTTTTTTTATGAAGGTATTAACATTTTTTCAAAAAGGCCCCCTAACCCCCGAAGGGGGAATTTACTTAGGTGAACAAAGAAATTTGTAAAATCGTAATTTGTAATTCGTAAATCTTAATTCAATTTGCGTTAGGGGTTGCAGAGGAAAACCTTTTTTAGCTTTTTTTAGCGAAAAAAGTTTGGAACGAAAAACCCGACCGCCTTTTCGGCGGGAACGCCCAAAAGCATCTTTTAAGGTTTAAAATTTAACGCATTTTTTATATTGATAACGTGTTGATAAAAAATCTTTTTAAAACAACATATTTAGAATATATTTGTAACTCATTCCATTAAAATAACCATAAATGAAATTTATAGTATCAAGCGGTCAATTATTAAAACAACTTCAGGTATTGGGAGGCGTTATCAACAGCAACAACACATTGCCAATTTTAGATAATTTTTTGTTCGAATTAAAAGAAAACGAACTGAAAATATCGGCTTCGGATTTGGAAACAATCATGAGCACCGTTATTGAAGTGGAATCAGAATCGGAAGGATCTGTGGCAATTTCAGCGCGGTTATTATTGGATACCTTAAAAACATTTCCCAACCAGCCTTTAACTTTTAAAACCGAAGAGAACAGCACCATTGAAATTAGCTCGAGCCACGGGAAATATGATATGGCGTATTTTGACGGCAATGAATTTCCAAAAGCGGTAACGCTTGAGTCGCCAAGCAGCACCACGATTCCGGGCGACGTTTTGGCCACGGCGATTTCTAAAACCATTTTTGCCGCCGGAAACGATGATTTAAGGCCTGTAATGAGCGGCGTGTTTTTTCAGTTTAACGCTGATAACTTAACTTTTGTGGCCACAGACGCCCACAAATTGGTTAAATATTCGAGAACCGATGTTACCGCAAATGAACCTGCGGAATTCATTATGCCAAAAAAACCGCTTAATTTATTGAAGGGGATTTTAGCGGGTTCAAACAGTGATGTGACCATAGAATATAACAATTCGAACGCAAAATTCATTTTTGACAATGTGGTGTTGGTTTGCCGATTAATTGACGGAAAATATCCTAATTATGAAGCCGTTATTCCAAAAGAAAATCCGAATAAACTGACTGTTGACCGAGGCACTTTTTTAAACTCGGTGAAACGTGTATCAATTTTCTCAAGCAAAACAACGCACCAAATTCGTTTGAAAATGGCCGGAACCGAATTAAATATTTCTGCGGAAGACATTGATTATTCAAACAAAGCGGAAGAACGTTTGGCCTGCGACTACCAAGGCGATGACATGCAAATTGGCTTTAATTCCCGTTTTTTAACCGAAATGTTGAGCAATTTAAACTCTAACGATGTGTTGATTGAAATGTCGATGCCAAACAGGGCAGGAATTTTAACGCCGGCCGACGGAATTGAAGAAGGCGAATTTATTACCATGTTGGTAATGCCGGTGATGTTGAATAATTAATTAACACAAATCATTGTATTCGGAATAAAGATAAAAGACCGCTCCGCTATTAGAAAATAGAAAAGAGACATTTTATTATGTAGCTGAAAATCAATTTTTTAAGATTTTTAAAAATTAACAAATTATTATTCCACTAAATAGAAAATTTTAAAAATCCGCTATTCGCGGATTTTTTTGTATTATTGTTTTAAATCCTATTTATGAATTTCCTGGCGCATTTGTACCTTTCCAAAGAAAATAAAAATATCATGATCGGCAATTTTATTGCTGATTCCGTGAAAGGAAAAAAGCACGAAAATTATCCGAAAGAAATTCAGGCAGGCATTTTATTGCATAGGCAAATTGATTATTTTACGGATATGCATCCCATTGAAAGAAGAAGCAAAAGACGCTTGCATGAGCGTTATGACCATTATGATGGCGTAATCATCGATATTTTATATGATCATTTTTTGGCCAAAAACTGGCTGAATTATTCTGAAATACCGCTAGAAATTTACGCTCAAAGTGTCTATTCATTTTTTCAGGAAAATATTGGAATACTTCCACCCGAAATGCAGAAATTGCTTCCTTATATGATTGAATACAATTGGTTGGTCAGTTATGCTTCAATTACCGGAATTGAAAAAATTTTAACAGGAATGAACAAACGCACCAAAGGAATTTCAAAAATGGATTTGGCTATAGAAGATTTGATCAAACACTATGATGATTTTGAATCGGATTTCACGGCATTTTTCGAAGAATTGATCGCATTTACTAATGAAAAAACTAAAGAATTATTATTAAAATGAGAAAATTAATCCCAATTATTGCCTTTGTGTTTTTATTTACACAATGCAAAGTAGCACCTGTAGAAAATTCACAAAATAATAAAATTACCGGATTTATTGCCGATAGCGCGATGGTTGTGAGCGCACGGGAAGAAGCCTCGAAAATTGGCGTTGCCATCATGCAAAAAGGCGGAAATGCTTTTGACGCGATGATTGCCACAGAACTTGCTTTGTCAGTTGCTTATCCTTTTGCGGGAAATATTGGCGGCGGCGGTTTTATGGTTTACAGAACCAACGACGGAAAAACCGGCGCCTTGGATTACAGGGAAAAAGCGCCGCAGGCAGCTTCAAAAAATATGTATTTAGATGAAAACGGCAATATTATTCAAGGAAAAAGCACGTTGGGCGCTATGGCGGTTGGCGTTCCCGGAACGGTGGACGGATTGTTTAAAGTCCACCAAAAATTTGGGAGCCTTCCTTTTTCGGAATTGATTCAGCCATCGATTGATTTGGCCAATAAAGGTGTTGTGGTCACTAAAAAACAAGCAGAAAGGCTGGCGGATTTTCGACATTTTTTTTCGGAAGTAAATGATTCCAAAATTATATTAGACAATGATTGGAAAGAAGGTGACACCATTAAATATGTGATGCTGGCAAAAACGCTGGAAAGAATCAGGGATTTTGGCAGGGATGAATTTTACAAAGGAGAAACTGCAGATATGCTGGTGAATTATGTTCAGAAATTGGGCGGAATTATCACCAAAGCGGATTTGGAAAACTACGAAGCAACATGGAGAACTCCAATTGAGTTTAACTACAAAGACTTGAAAATTATTTCCATGTCGCCGCCATCAAGCGGCGGAATTTGCAACGCGCAAATTTTTAAGGCGATTGAACCGTTTGACATTGCTTCTTATGGACATAATTCCTTAAAATCCGTTCAATTGCTTACCGAAGCTGAAAGAAGGGCGTATGCCGACCGTTCCTATTATTTAGGCGATCCCGATTTCGTAAAAATTCCGATTGACACGTTAATTTCTTCAAAATACGTTCAAAAAAGAATGGCCAATTTTTCATGGGACAAAGCCACGCCTTCTTCAACCATAAAACACGGTAATATTGTCGGTTATGAAAGCGACGAAACCACGCATTATTCCATTGTTGACCAATATGGAAATTCTATTTCCGCAACAACTACCTTAAATGGCGCTTATGGCTCCAAAGTTTTTGTTTCTGAAGGCGGTTTCTTTTTAAACAATGAAATGGACGATTTCAGTTCAAAACCCGGAACGCCCAATATGTTCGGATTGATTGGCGCCGAAGCAAATTCAATTGCGCCCGGAAAACGCATGCTAAGTTCTATGACGCCCACGATTGTCGAAAAAAACAATCGGTTCTATATGTCTGTTGGCTCGCCGGGAGGTTCAACCATCATCACATCAGTGCTGCAAACTATTTTAAATGTATATGAATTTAAAATGGGGATGCAGGATGCCGTAAACGCACCAAGATTTCACCACCAATGGCTGCCGGATGTTGTAACTTTTGAACCGATTGGCTTTGACAGTTTGCTGCTAAATCAATTGCAGGAAAAAGGCTATCAAATTAAACAGGAAAATAGCGTAATTTTAGGCAAAGTCGATGCTATTTTGCAATTGCCAAACGGAAAATTAGAGGGCGGCGCAGATTATAGAGGCGATGATAAAGCGGCTGGATATTGAGTTTTATTCGAAATTAAAAAAAACAATTACACAGTTAAACAATTCAACAGTTAAACGGTTAAACAGTTAAACGATTAAACATTTAAAAATATGAATTCCAACACAATAACCAACGGAATCTTAAAAGCAATTGCCGTTATTGCGGGCGTTTTTTTGCTGCTGTATTTTTTGTACGAAATACAATCCGTTATCGCGTATATCGCAATTTCAGTTGTTATTGCATTGATTGGAAGTCCGATTATTCATTTTTTAAAACGTAGGCTTAAATTTCCGAATTCTGTGGCCGTTTTGACCACTATGTTATTGTTTTTAGGGATTTTAGCCGGGGTCATAAGTATGTTTATTCCGCTTATCATTAAACAGGGCGAAAATTTATCGTTGTTAAATATTGAGCAACTTCAAATGAATATTGAAAAATTATTGAATCAAATTAACGATTACTTTTTTCTGCATAATATTGATATTTTAAATGAATTAAAAAATGCCGATTTGTTTAAAAATCTGAAAGCCATTCCAGATTTGTTAAATGCGATTATCGGAACCATCGGCAGCTTAAGCGTTGGATTATTTACAGTTATTTTCATCACCTTCTTTTTAATGAAAGATTCTCACATCATGGAAAATTCCTTGTATGCCTTTGTCAACGATAAAAGCGAGCCAAAACTGAGAAATGCTTTAGCCTCCATCAACAATTTATTGTCGAGATATTTTATAGGTTTGGTGCTTCAAATTTTAATCCTTTTCATATTGTATTTAATTATTTTGGCAATTTTTGGTATAGAAAACGCTATTGTAATCGCATTTTTATGTGCGCTTTTAAACATAATTCCATATATAGGTCCATTATTTGGCGGCGTTCTCCTGCTGATTTTAACCATGAGCAACAATTTAGGACAAGATTTTCAAACAGAAATATTGCCAACCACCATTTATGTAATGATTGGTTATATGGTGGCCCAATTTATTGACAATAATGTGAGCGTGCCTTTTATATTTTCAAAAAGCGTAAAATCGCATCCATTGGAAATATTTTTAGTGATTATTATTGGCGGGATTTTATTTGGCATTATTGGAATGATCGTGGCTGTGCCGACGTATACCGCCATAAAAGTCATTTTAAAAGCATTTTTACCGGCTAATAAAATTGTGAAATTGATGGCTAAGGATTTGTAGTTTTGTTTAAAAATTAAGATTATTTATGTTTGAGCGCTCCAAAAATGAATTCAAAAACTTGAGGAGTCAATTTGGCACCTCCAATATTTCTGATAAAATTTGCTACAAAAAAGATTAAATAGATATGGCGACCAATACTTTCATAGCGCTTTTAAGAGGTATCAACGTTTCTGGTTGCAATAAAATAAAAATGACCGAGCTGCAGCAGCTTTTTATTGAATTGGGTTTCGATGATGTAACGAGTTTTTATAAGATTTGTGCGACTGAGAAATCGGAGATTTTCGGACGTAGCAAATCGTTAGTTGAATGTTTGTCGGTTCGTTATTTAGTTCAAATGTGAGCATAAATTTTATGAGGTGTTGCCTAATGTGGCTTTTTACAGTAATTTTTAATCATTCTAATTTACTCAAATTATTCTTTTAAATTTTACGAAATAATATCAAATCCAATAATTATTCCTGCAAGATAAATTTCTCATAAAACAACGAGCCTCCTCCTAAAATAATTCCAAATATTAAAATTATCTTACCATAAGGCCAATGTTGAAGATTAAATACAGTGCCAATCATTATTAATGAAGCGCCAATTTTTTCATTTATTATGATTATTCGTTTAATTCGTTTGTTTGTCATAATTATTTTTCAATTATCTTTTCCAACTCATTTCTCAAATCTGACCGTTTTAATTCTCAAAATCCGTAATTATAAGAAAATCTGTGCGATTCAATAAGTTTTTGCATTTCAACTTTTAAGTCCGCTATTTTGCTCAAATCAAAACAATTTATATTTAGAATAATTTTCGATTCAAATCTTTTTTATCATTCTCAAAATTTTCACTAATTTTTTTTAATTTTTCAATTCGTTCTTTTTCGGTGATATTTTTATTGTTAATCAATTTATTCTTTAAATTCTCATATTTTTCTTTCAAAGAATTAAGATAATCATTTTCTCCTCCAGCGTGTAATTTTATTTCTTTCATATCTTATGTTCAAGTTTTTTCCGCCATATTTGGCAACAACTTATATACAAAGCGGCAATGTTGTTTTTCAAACAAATATAGAGGAACTTGACAAAATTGAGCAACAAATTAGAAATAGCATAAAGCAAACTTTTGGCTACTTGGTTCAAGTGATCGTTTTAACCAAAAAATCGTTGGAAACCATTTATGCTTCAAATCCGTTTTTACATGAACCAAACATCGATATCACTAAACTTCATGTGACGCTTTTGAGCAACAAGCCAAATGAAAACGATATTGTTCCACTTAAAAGTTTAAGTAAAAATGAAGATACTTTCATTATTGTGGACAAAACAATTTACCTTTATTGCCCAAATGGTTACGGAAAAACGCTCTTAAACAACAATTTATTTGAAAGAAAATTGAAAATATCCGCAACAACAAGAAATTGGAATACCATTTCAAAACTATTGGAACTTAGCAATTTATAAAACACCAATTCATTGAATCACCATATTTTAAAAATAGAAGTTCAAAACTTTATCAACGCTCATTTAAAAACAGATTTAACAAAACTGATTTTAAAAGGAAGTCCGTTTGAATCGGTTTCCATCCAGGAAATTGCAGAACAAATAGTGGCAAAAAACAGCTGTGAAAAAAAATTGCCGACGTGGTTCAATGCAGAAAATATTTACTTTCCCAACAAACTGAATATTGAGCAAACTTCTTCAGAAATTACGGCAAAACACAAATCAGATTTGGTTTCAGGAGAAACTCTCATCGACATTACTGGCGGATTTGGCGTTGATGCTTATTTTTTTTCACAAAAAGTTGCAAAAATAACACATTGTGAAATTGATGAAGAATTGTCGGCCATAGTTTCCCATAATTTCAAACAGTTACAGGTAAATAATATCACCACATATTTCGGCGACGGTATAGAATTTCTAAAAAAATCCCAAGAAAAATTTGATTGGATTTATGCCGATCCTTCGCGCAGAAATGATGTCAAGGAAAAAGTTTTTTTGTTGGAAGACTGCTTGCCGAATATTCCTGAAAATCTGGGTTTACTGTTTCAAAAAACCAATCATATTTTACTGAAAGCCTCCCCTATTTTAGACATTACGAGCGCCATAAATGAATTACAATTTGTCAAAGAAATTCATGTGGTTGCCGTTGAAAATGAAGTAAAGGAATTGCTGTTTTTATTGGAGAAAAATTATACGAAAAATACTGACATTAAAACCATTAACTTAAATAAGGAAGGAATTCAGGCATTTGATTTTAGCTTAAATGAAGAAGTTTCCGCAACTTATTCCGAGCCAAAAAAATATCTTTTTGAACCCAATTCCGCCATTTTAAAAGCAGGTGCTTTTCAACAAATATCGGCACATTTAAAAATTGATAAATTGCATCAGCATTCGCATTTATACACTTCGGATAATTTGACCGATTTTCCCGGAAGGCGTTTTGAAATACAACAATGCATTTCTTATGACAAAAAGCAATTGCTGAAACTAATTCCAACGAAAAAAGCCAATATTACCACCCGGAATTTCCCTGAAACCGTTGTTCAGATTCGGAAAAAAACCGGGTTAAAAGATGGCGGAAACCAGTACCTGTTTTTTACAACCGATTTAAACAACAAGCTTATGGTGCTCATTTGTGAGAAAACGTAAAAGTTGCATTAGGCGCTGTAAAGCAATAACTGATACATTTTATCTGGTTCTTTCGCGCTTTATTTCTTTGCAGAGCCTTAGCTAAAATCATTAAAATTTAGTATTTTTAGCCGTTTATACTCAATAAAATGGCAAATAAAAATATACGCTCGTTATCGTCAAGAAAGGAATTGGATGATAATTTGTTCGAAAATATCGCGGATTTATCGCATAAAAATGCGCCGAAGTCAGATTTTCAGGAACTGGCAAAACGGTTTATGATAGATGATTCCGTTATCGCGGGCACCGCATCATTTTATGATTTCACCAGAGAAAGCAATCGGAACAAAAAAATTCATGTGTGCAGCGGAACGGCTTGCATGGTTGCCAATACACAAAATAAATTGCGTCAGCATTTAGAAAATCATTTTGACAAAAACGAAATCGGCCACGCTGCCTGCCTGGGCCGTTGCCACACAAACAATGCGTTTATGTTCAATGAAAACACCTATTCTTCATCAAATGAAAAGGAACTTGAAAGTATCATTGTTAACAAAAATTACCAAGAAAATAAATACAACATAAACTGCAACACCACCCCAATTTTAACTTCAAAAATTGAAGATATTGCCGCGTTTTATAATTTGGCGGAAGTTTTTAAAAACAATCCGCAACAAGTAATCCAAGAAATAAAAACGTCGAATTTACGCGGGCGTGGCGGTGCCGGTTTTCCGTTTTGGTTTAAATTGGATGCCGTTATAAAAGAACCAAACGCCCAAAAATACATTGTTTGCAATGCCGATGAAGGCGATCCGGGCGCTTATTCTGATATGTATTTGATGGAACATCAGGCGCATAAAGTGCTTTTCGGAATGTATATGGCAGGATTGACCGTTGGCGCAAATACCGGCGTTTTATACATCAGGGGAGAATATCCCGATTCGATTCGCATTGTTGGCGAAGCAATTTCAGCCTTAAAAGAAAAAAACCTGATTGGCGATTTTAAATTCAAGATTATTCGCGGACAAGGTTCTTATGTTTGCGGCGAGGAAACCGCTTTGCTGAGTTCAATAGAAGGATTGCGCCCGGAAGTCCGCGTCCGTCCGCCTTATCCTGCACAATACGGTTTGTTTGGAAAACCAACAGTTTTAAGCAATGTGGAAACATTTGCGAACATTCATTGGATTCTGGAAAATGGCGGAGAGGCTTATGCGGCTTTGGGAACAAAACAATCAACAGGAACAAAATTGGTTTCGTTGGACAGTTTTTTCAACACACCGGGAATGTATGAAATTGAAATGGGAACGCCCTTAAAAACTGTTTTTGAGGTTTTTGGGAACGGATTAAAATCGGAAATAAAAGCATTTCAAATTGGTGGGCCACTGGGAGGCATTGTTCCTTTTGATAAAATTAACGAGTTAACATTGGATTTTGAATCGTTAAACAGCAACGGATTTTTATTGGGTCACGCCAGTGTTGTTTCCATTCCTAAAGATTTTCCTATGATTCAGTTTTTAGAACATTTAATGGAATTTACTGCGGATGAATCCTGCGGGAAATGTTATCCGTGCAGAATCGGTTCTTTCAGAGGCATGGAAATGCTTCAAAAGGCACAACATGAAAACTATAAGATTGACCGCCAGCTATTTGATGATTTATTGGAAACCCTTGAAATTGGATCGCTTTGCGCATTGGGTGGCGGAATTCCGTTGCCGGTTAAAAATGCACTGCAATATTTTAATGAAGAATTGAAGGAATATTTTAAATAGGAAAAAATTCTTAAACGCAAAGAGCGCAAAGAATTACGCAAGGTTCGCAAGAAATAAAAATATGAATGAAAACGAAATTTCTAAAGTAATTTTTGATTGTGCATTAAAAATTCATAAAAATTTGGGTCCAGGTCTGTTGGAAAGCGCTTATGAAGAATGCTTGTTTTATGAATTAAAAAAGTATGGATTGAACGTAGAAAAACAAAAAGCGTTACCACTTGTTTATGAAGAAGTTAAATTAGAAATAGGATATAGAATTGATATTATAGTTGAAAATAAAGTAATTATTGAAGTAAAATCCGTTGAATCTTTAAATGATGTTCATTTAGCACAAGTTTTAACGTATTTAAAATTATCAGATTGCAAATTAGGGATGCTCATAAATTTTAATGTTGCGTTCCTTAAAAATGGAATAAGAAGAGTCGTAAATAACCTTTAGCGAATCTTGCGTAATTCTTTGCGCCTTTTGCGGTTAAAAAAAATATAAATCATGAAAGCATTTATAAACAACACTGAACACGAATTTTTGCAAGGGGAAACCATGTTGGAATTTGTAAGAAGAATTGAAGAAAATAAAAATGCCATTCCGACCATGTGCCAGGATGACCGATTGGAAAATTTCGGTTCTTGCAGGGTTTGTTCGGTTGAAGTGGCGCGTGAAAAAGATGGGTCGACAAAAACGATGGCTTCTTGCCACACCCCTGTTTCTGAAGGATTGTATATTTATCCAAACACAGAAAAAATGAAACGCCTTCGCAAAAATATTGTGGAATTGGTGTTGACCGATTACCCTTCAGATAAAATTTTTCCTTCATCAGAAAAAAAAGCAACGCCTTTTCAGGAAACCATTGCACAAATCGGAATTCCGAATATTCGCTATCCGCAGGGAAAAAATCATTTAAACATACAACCGGACAGGGCGCATCCTTATATAAAATCAGATTTATCGCAGTGCATTAATTGTTTTAGGTGTGTGAGAGCATGTGAAGAAATTCAGGGAGAAATGATTTTGGGAATGTCGGGTCGCGGGTTCGCCACCAACATTATCAAAGGTTTCGACACCACTTTTAACGAATCGGCCTGCGTTTCTTGCGGCGCCTGCGTACAAACCTGTCCGACCGAAGCCTTGACCGACAAATATGAAACCAAAACCTTAATTCCTGATAAAACCGTTAGAACAACTTGCACTTATTGCGGCGTTGGATGTCAGTTAGAAGTTGCCGTCATCGACGGAAAAATCAGGGGAATCCAAGCTCCGGAAACTGCTGAGGTAAATCAGGGACATACCTGTTTAAAAGGACGTTTCGCCTTTCAGTTTTATAATCACCCAGATCGCTTAAGGGAGCCAATGATCAAAAAGAACGGAAAATTTGAAGTGGTAACCTGGGATGAAGCATACAATTTTATCGCTTCGAAATTAACCGACATCAAAAATAAATACGGCGCAGATGCCATTGGCGGAATTTCTTCCTCAAGAGCCACCAATGAAGAGAATTATTTGATGCAAAAAATGATTCGTGTAGCCGTTGGAACCAATAATATTGACGGTTGCGCACGTGTTTGCCACGCGCCAACCGCTTTCGGAATGCAAAAAGCTTTCGGAACCGGCGCTGCCACAAATTCCATAGAAGATTTAAAACAAACCGACGCTATTTTTCTTTTTGGGGCAAATCCGATAAAAGGGCATCCTGTAACGGGCGCTAAAATTAAGCAGGCGTTTATGAAAGGCGTCACTTCCATCGTTGTTGATCCGATAAGAACAATTTTGGCCGATTTGGCGACTTATTTCCTTCAAATCAGGCCGGGAACCAATGTGGCCGTACTTAATATGATGTCTTATTATATCATTAAAGAAGGTTTGGTAAATCAGCATTTTATAGATGCTTATACCGAGAAATATGCCGAATTTAAAAACCATGTGGAACAGCTTAATATGAATGAATTGGAAACACTTACGGGCGTTTCCAAAGAATTGGTTAGAGATGCCGCAATTGCTTATGCATCCGCAGAAAGAGCCATGGAATTTCATGGTTTGGGTGTAACGGAGCATTTTCAGGGAAGTAAAACCGTGATGTTATTGTCCAATTTAGCGATGATGACAGGAAATGTTGGGCGAAATGGTGTTGGTTTAAATCCGTTGCGTGGACAAAATAATGTTCAGGGTTCTGCGGATATGGGCGTGCAGCCGCATCAGGGAGCCGGTTATATGGATGTAAGCAAACCAGATGTTCAACAATATTACGCACAAAAATACGGGATTGAAAAAATGCCGGAAAGTACAGGATTGAAAATTCCTGAAATGCTTGATGCAGCCATCAGCGGAAAAATTAAAGCATTGTATATTGTTGGCGAAGACACCATTATGACAGATCCAAACTCCTATCACAGCATAAAAGCATTTGAAAAATTAGAATTGATTGTGGTGCAGGAATTATTTATGACCGCTACTTCAGAAATGGCTGATGTGGTGCTGCCTGCTTCCTCCTATTTCGAAAAAAATGGCACTTTCACCAATGGAGAACGCCGTGTGCAACGCGTTAATAAAGTGATTGAACCTATAGGAAACACAAAACCAGACGGACAAATAATCATCGATGTGATGCACAGATTGGGTTACGACCAGCCAACCGGCCTGACCTATGATGCCGCAAAAGTAATTGAAGAAATAGCGGATGTTATTCCTTTTATGAAAGGGCTGACTTGGGAACGATTGGGTGAAAACGGCTTGCAATGGCCGATTAAAGAAGATGGAACCGACACAAAAATGTTGCATGTTAATGGCAATTTCAGAAAAGGAATAGGCACATTTCACCATTTCGATTTTGAAGAATCCCCGGAAATTGTTTCCCATGGAAAATTTTATCCGTTTATATTAACCACCGGAAGAGAACTGGAACATTACAATTCTGGAACGATGACACGCAGGACAGATAATCAACTCATCTTGGGAAAAGATATTTTAGAAGTGCATCCGAAAGACGCTTTGGCCAAAGGAATAAAAGATGGTGACATCGTTAGCCTGTTTTCCGACAGGGGAAGTGTTGACATTCCGATAAAGTACACCAAAACGGTAAAAAGAGGCGTTTTAAGAACGACTTTTCACCAACCTGAAGTATTTATCAATCTGATCACAGGAAGCGTTGGAGACAAAGAAACCATGACACCGGAATACAAAGTGGTGGCCGTTGATTTTGAAAAAATTTAAAATTGGAAAACAGTTTCTGGTTTCTGGTTTCAAGTTTTACTAGTTAATATTTTAGCTTAAATTTCTAAAATCAAACTTTATGCTAATTTTATAGAGGAAGTATTAATATGAATTTTGACAACTTTAACTTTCCTCTTAAGTCAATAATCACACTTTTAACATATAACATTTAACATATAACATTAAACGAATAACAATACAACTATCCAGCAAAAAATGCAGACATTAAATTACGAAGGTTTACAACTCACAAACGGGGTTCCGAAAAAAGTAACGGATTCGTTGGTGGTTGAGGCTGCTTTACAAATAAATATTAATGCCGAACCTTACACGGTGGTTATGCGAACGCCGGGAGACGATTTTGAATTGATCAGAGGATTGCTGTATGCGGAAGATATTTATAAAGGAAAAGAAAATTTAACCATAGAAGTGGTTGAAAAACGGGATAACGGATTTTCTATCTTGAATGCTTCCATCGCAAAAAAACAACTCGGTAAAGGCTATTTAAACAAACGCACCCTGCTTTCAGTTTCTTCTTGCGGCATTTGCGGGAAACAAAAATTGGAAGACATTAATTATAGCGGTTCCAAATTAACAAATAAACTGGCTTTCAACATTACAAGGTTAGAAGCAATGTTTGTTGAAATGAAACTGAAGCAAGAAACATTCGAAATTTCCGGCGGGTCTCACGCAGCCGCTATTTTCAATAAAAATTATGAAATTATTTCTTTAAAGGAAGATATCGGACGGCACAATGCCGTAGATAAGGTTGTTGGAGAATTGTTAAATAAAAACCATTTAAAGGAATCTTTTGTGATGCTTGTAAGCGGAAGGGTTTCTTATGAAATTATCTCAAAAGCCTTTATCGCCAAAATTCCTATCGTAGTCGCTGTGTCTGCATGTTCTACTTTAGCCGTCGATTTCGCCAAAGAATTTGGCATTTGTCTAATTGGTTTTTCGCGTGGCAACAAAGCAACCATTTATGCTGAGTAAGTTGGAAGTTGGAAGACCGAAGACGGAATTAGATTTCTGATAACTGCTGTGTGAAAATCAATATTCATCATCCAAATTAAAAATTATTCACTTTTTCAATCGTGCAAATTTTAATAATTCCCATTCAGTAATTGACAGGTTAAAACATTGCCAAAAAACACTTAACAACAACAAAATACACAATTTGATAAATAAAATACATATTTTTTATAATAAACAGTAAATTTATTTGTCTAATTAAAATCTTTATTTTACATTTGTTCCATAAGAGCGTCCCTGAGATTGCAAATTTTTACGGAGAGGGTTTGCAATTAGTTGGTTTTTACGATAAAAATACCCGTTTTTATCGATCAAAAAATCAGTTTTAGCTTTTAAAATCTCCAAAATAGAAGTTTTATTCAGTAAAATTAGAAGTATTTTATCTGTTTTAACACAGGGCTAAACCCTTGTAAAATAAGAGAAAAATAGCTTTTCGAACCCATTTTTTCTAAAATTATTCAGAAAAAATGCGGAATTTTTTTGTCTTTATGTTAGATTTATGCTATATTTGATGTTCTTACTAATCATTTAATTCTTATTTAACATGAAAAAATTAAAATTAATTTTCGGATTGCTACTTGTAGCAGGTTTTATAGCTATAACAGTTTTAAGCTACGCATCAACAAATAATCAAGCTATTTTTAAAGGTGATATCGTTATCCCTAGACAAGGATAATAGTTAATTACAAAAAACATTTTTTTAATTTTAAATAATGCAAACCACAATAATATTTTTATTGTGGTTTTTCTGCTGGAATAAAGTTGCACAATCGAATTTTATTAATTATATTTGAATTCTTATAACCCCAACTTAATAATGAAAGGCAACAGAAAAACATCTTTGTTAATTGGCAGTTTAATGGTGATATTCATCATCTCCACACCCTATTTACTATATTTTTACCAAAATATCCCTGAGGACATTAAAATCATGGATACTATTTTTGGTACAATAAAAAATGGCTATTATCCAACAGTACAAGTGTTCGTTTACACTTTGTTTTCTAAATTTGTTCCATTGTTACTTTTATTTATATGGTTTATCACCAATAAAACTTGGTGGGTGCATGCGCTTATTATCCCCATAACAGTTTATTTATTCCAGCTAATTGCTGTCATTAACGACAGTGAATTATATGTTGATGAAGTTGAGTTTATATATACTGTCCCTTTTTTAGTGGTGATCCTTGTGATTCTTTATTTTATAAGAAGCAAAATTTCCATTTACATACAGGCCGTGGATTTAAAAAAGGAAATGGACGAAAATATGAGAACACCCAAAAAATTTGGATAAAAAACTAACCCTAAATACCCCAAAATAACCCCGAAAATTTTGACAGTTAATTAATTATTATTTGTTTCCCCACAAATATTGGCGTTTAAAATTGGGAAAATGGAAAAAGATTTAGACTATATTGATTTTCAATTGGAGCAATACAAAAAAAAAATAGCTTCAATCGATGAAAAATTGGCTATTTTAAATAAATTATTGGTAGCGGTAAGCGTGGCGATGTTGCTTATATACATTTATAAATAATTCACTCAATTCGTCTCATTTTTTGAGGAGACATATCAAAAATATTTAAAAACCAATGGTGAAATACACTATTATTTTTGACAAAAAAAGAGCCCTATATTTTTGTATCGGGCCCATCTTTTTTATATGGAGTATGACAGTTCGGCAGCCTTTTTTGATTTTCTGTAAAGGAAAGAATTGTATAATTTTCTTTTGGCAAAATTAGATCGCTGTCCGCTATTCACGAATTTGGTAAATAAGTTTTGGTTTACGCCAAAATATTCGTAAGTGGTTCCGCAAGCAAACGTAATTTCCAAAAGCATACTTTTATGTTGGAAGTTTTCAATTTTTGATTCAGAAGTCAGACTGGTGTATTCTTTTAGATTTGCCTCTTTGGTTTCGGGAGCGATGCTTACCAAAAAATGATAGCCATCAATAATTTTTGTGCTTACAATTCCTGCCTCAAGTTTTTTCGCTTCGTCCTGAAATTTATCTGGATGCCATTCTTTTACCAGGTCTCTGTAAGTAGTTTTAAGTTCTTTCAGATTAATTTCCCCTGCTACCTTAAATATTTTTTTATATTCATTGATACGCTTCATATTTGGTATTTTCAAATTTCGTGCAAAGGTATTCATATTATCTGAATTAAGCAGGTCATTTTTAGAAATGACAGTAAATTGACAACAATGGGGTATTTTAATTTTTAAAAAGGAACTAAAGACATACTGCCGCCAGTACCAGTAAAACCATTACCAGTAAAAAATAGATGCGCGACTTGAAAAATATGTCAATTGATAACTATAACAATATAATTTTTTTCATTTTTTGGAGAATTTAAAATAGTTAAGATTTTATCATCCAAATGTAGTAACCCCTAAAAAAACCTTACAGTTTCCTGTAAGGTTTTAGCACTTATCCTTCTTTTTCAATTACTGGTTTTGCAATTTCCCTTATTATACTTCAAAATTAAATCCATAAAAAGAAAAAACCCTACGGGTTTCCGTAAGGCTTAGAATATTTTTTTGTGATTATTTTAAATAAGTCCTAAATCTTTAGCAATAGATACCAAATGAGTAGGATTGTTGGCATTAAAATGTTCTCTTAAAAATTTTATTTTTTTTTCAATGGAACTTATGCTAGTTGGTGTCCATTTTTTTTCTTTTAATTTATCGCTAATTTGCTCTTGTGAAAATCCGTCAGAAAGACATTTTATAAGAAAAATATCAAAATCAACTATTTCAACGGCTTCACTTTTTGAGATCGTATTTGCGCAATGCGGAGATATATAAAAACTTTCAGAATTGGATATTTTTTGCAAGGCTTGCTTAAGTTCCCGCAATCCATCCCTGCCTTTCCAAACGTAAGCATTGATATTATAGTCATTAAATAATTTTTGAATGGTATAGGTTTTGTCTTCAATAGAAAATACGGCAATTTTCAATGCAGGAAACGAATTTCTGACGGCTTTTACCAGCGCAACTCCTGAGGTAATATGCTGTTCTTTAGCATCTTTCTCAAATGATAAATCACTTATTAATAAATCGTAAGGATTGTTGTCTAAATGCGCTCTTTTAAGTTTTAACAATGCTTCGTCACAATATTGCACATAATCAATTTGCCCTATACCCAGTTTGGTAAGTTCAGCCTTTATTCCGCTATTAATAAAGTCCATATCTTCCGCTATCAATACTTTTTGAAACATAGTTTTTAATTTTTAAAACTTATAAATGCTTTAAATCCATTATTTGGTGCAGTGTCAAAGGTAACTGTTCCATTTAGTGATTTTATACGGGTTTCCACATTTGCAAGCCCATTTTTGAATATTAGTTCTTCCATATTTAATCCAATACCATTGTCGGAATAATTTATGGCATAATGATTTTTTGTATTTTTAAAAGTAATTGCCACCAATGAAGCTTCACTGTGTTTGCGCATATTTACCATTAATTCTTGCAGAATTCTATACAACTCAATTTGTTTTTCTTTTGTAATTTCTGCCAAGGCAACTTTATGGATATCTTTAAGAATAATGGTTGTTTTGTCAGCATTGAAACTTGTTAACATTGTTTTTAAAAAATACTCAAATTTTTCTCCTGTTTCAATGGAATTGTTTTCATGAGAAATATTTCGAGTCAATAAATACACTTTTTCCAAATCGTCCAACAGTTCATTTTTAGGATTTTCTGTATATTGAACTTTGTTCATAATGTTCACCACATTATTTGCCACTTCATCGTGAATTTTTTTAGAAATCCGGGTTTCTGTTTTATAGACTTCTGCTCTTTTTTCTTGATGGTGTTTTTGTTTTCGATAATAGACAAAAATTAACAAGCCAACTATAATTGAACCTCCTGAAAGTCCGGTAATTATTTTTGTGGTTTTTTCTTTTTCCAATTCCAATTCTTTTTCCGAAGCCTTAATTTTTAATTGTAAATTCTCTTCACGATTTTTTTCGGTGTCGTACTTCAGTTTTACAAATTTATTTAAGGCTTTTTGTTCAGCCTCGTTTACACTGTCATTTAGTTTAACATATCGACTATAATATACTTTCGCCTTATTGGAAGTTTCAAATTCAATTAGTTTTTCCAGAGCCTCCAATTGATCTTGCGGACTTTTTTGATCGGTAGCTTGCCGGTACATTTTAGCAGCATAGTCAAGCGCTGTCTCAGGTTTTTTTTGTTTGTAATAATCTGAAAGATGTGCATAGCTTGCAATCAATCCAAATAAATCATTTTCAGTTATGCGTATAGACAAGGCTTTAAGTAAATCGGGGAGCACTGCTGCATTATTGTTAGCTGACCATCTGGTAAAAGCAAGGTTGTCAATAATTCTGGCTTCCGTTTTTGGGTTATTGACTAATATGGAATCATTTGACATCTCAATAAGTAACGCAATTGATTTATCATATTCCTTAAGATCCCGGTAGGCATTTGCTTTATTATTTTGACACGTAACTTTACTTAATTCATTCGGAGAAATACCGATGGCTTTATCGTACCAGTAAATTGCCTCCTGAAAATCTTTTTGCTTCCGCGAAGAAATGGCAAGACAATTATAAATGGCATTCAGATACAGATCATTCTTTTTATCGAGGTATTTCAATGCTTGTATTGCATTTTGGTCACTTCCGTTATAATCGCCAAGATCGGATTGAATGATGGCCATTTGCGCTAAATTTTCACCAATTTTTGCGCTGTCCCCAAGATTGATGTGAATTTGTTTGGAACGTTCATAACTTAAAAAAGCGCTGTCTTTTTTATAGTTCAGGCTATAATAATAAGCCAATCGGGAATAATTGTCTGCTATGGCAGCAGAATCATTTTTATTTATGGTTAATTGCAGTAATTCTTTGCTGCTGTTTATGGCGCTGTCAAGCCGATTTAGGTTGCCTAATAAATAAATTTTATGGCTGAGTATTTCTTCAATCCGTTCTGAGTTGGGACTGGTTATATTTTCAATTTTGAAGGATTTGTTTGCGTATTTTAAACAAATAGCATCCCCAAAAGAAGCATCTTTCATTTTTTGCATGTAAAAACTTACAGAATCTGCTGAAGATTTTTTAGAAGCTTCAATTTTCTCCTTGTTGTTACAAGATGTAATTTGCAAAAGACTAAAAATTAAAAAAAAGAGGGATGTAACTTTTAAGTATTTCATTCCTCTAAACTAAGATAAATATAGTTAAATTTCAATAAAGTCCATCTATTTATTAAGTCTATTGCATTGGTTGATTTTGATGGGTTTCCAGTAAAATTGAAAATTATATCCGTTAATTTTTATTCTGAAGTTTAAAGAAAAATTGTGATAAAGGAATAAACAGCAACCCTGCAACCACAAAAATATAAAAGGCATTTTTTAAACCAAATGCATGGGCCACATAACCTACCAATGGCGGGCCAACAAGCATTCCAACTGTGGAGTAGGTTGATATAATTGAAATCGCCATTCCCGGTGAATATTTTTTTGAGGTTCCTGCAAGCATAAATGTCATTGGGAAAATAGCGGCTGTTCCAAGACCTACCAAACAAAATCCAATCAATGCCGGATAGAAATAAGGGAATATTATTGCCATTAAAACGCCCGCAGCAATTAACAGCGAACTAAAAATATATATTTTTTCCAATCCAATGACCTCCATCAATCTATCCGAATAAAACCTGGAAAAAGCCATAGCTGCCATAAATAATAAATAGCCATAGGTAAAAATAGGTTCTTTTATGACTTCTTTGAAATATACACCGCTCCAGTCGAACATTCCACCTTCGCAGATTGCAGCAAAAAAGACCAGCAATCCTAAATAAAAAATAAAAGGATCGGGTTTTCCAAAAATTAACTTGTTGCCAAAAGTTGATTTATCATTTTTGAGGGTATAGGAAAATATCAATAAGGAAATAATCGCTATAAATACGGCTACTGTAGCCAAATGTATCTGAATAGGCACCTGATATTTTACCATTATGGTCGATAAAACAACGCCTAACAATCCGCCAGTGCTCCAAAGACCATGAAAAGAACCCACAATTTTTTTTGCATATTTTTTTTGAATGGTGATGGATTGGGTATTCATTGAAATATTTAAAATACGCGAACTAAAAGAATACAAACAAAGCGCAACCACCAGTAAAAATGGGGTGTCGGCAAAACCGATAAACATAAGAGCCAGTGTTAAAAACAGCATCGCAACGATTAAAGGTACACGACTGTCGAATTTAGAAACAAGCCAGCCTGAAAATGGCAATCCGATAAGTGAGCTAATGGGCATTGACAGTAATATGGTGCCCAATTGCGCTTCATTGAAATTGAAAAAATCTTTGATGGTTGGGATTCGGGAAGCCCAGGTAGCAAAGCATAAACCGAATAAAAAAAAATAGGTGCTTAAGGCAGCGCGCTGTTTTGCTAATAATGACATTTTAAATAAATATTTTGCAAAAATAACAAAGTAAACGCAAAGAAACTTTTAATTAAATAAATGAAATGTACATAATTTCTTGGTCTGTAAAATCAGGTCGATTATTATTGGTGAATCTTTGACAGTGATATTGTAATTCCTCTTCATATCTATCATATACATATTGATATATTTTTATTAATTTTACTGCTTTAGCCTGATTGACCATATTGTCTATATTATTTGAAAATAACTATAAATATACTGATTATCAGTATTTTGTACAATATTTTGATGCTTTTTATCATTGATTTATTGCTTTTTCTTGTTGTTTTTAACCCTTAATGCATTATTATTAAAAAATAATAATTTATTCTTTTACATCAGCTGGGATTTAAAGTGCAAAGACAAAAAACAATTGCTTTCCTTAAACAAGCCCAGTACAGGCAAAAGCTTTTTTTGTACGGAATTTAAAAATGTATTTCGTTTTTTATTAATCATAATGTTCTGAAACAAGCCTGTCTGCACAGGCAGTTCAGGACGAACGGAATACTGGTAATTTGAGTTAACAGTGCCATAAAAATCACTAAAAATAGATCTATAAAAGTAGCATCCTATACTGATTTAGGTTATTCCAAAAGAATTAACTTACGCTGATTTTTGAAATATTGTATTTGCAAATTCCTAAAAAAAGTTGATCTTAGCCATATATTATTTAAAAAAATAAGCGCTATGGAAAATTACTTGCTTGACATCGGGAAAAGAATAAAAAAAATCAGGAAAGAAAAGCAATTAATCATAAGTCAGGTAGCCAATGATGCGGGAGTCAGCAATGGCTTGATTTCCAAAATTGAAAATGGACGCACCATCCCTTCATTGCCGGTTCTTTTCAATATTATAGGCGCTTTGCAAATTGATGTCAGTTCGTTTTTTGACGGGATGGAACGTGAAAACAACAACAACTATATTGTTACGAGGCATGATGCCTATACTGAAATAGAAAAAGAGGTGGAAGCGGAAGGATTTATTTACAAATTTATATTCAACAGAAGTTTAAAATCCATTGGTTTTGAAGCTGTTTTGCTGGAAGTTATGCCAAACAGCAAACGTGATAAAATTACCACTGACGCTTATGAATTTAAATATATTTTAAATGGCAAAATATCCTATATCATCGCCGATGAGGAAATTAAACTGGCAGAAGGAGATTCATTGTTTTTTGACGGACGAATCCCCCACGTACCAATTAATAAGGGTTCAAAAACAGCAAAAATGCTTGTATTGTATTTTTTTAATGAAACGCCATAACAGTAATTCTTCATTTTAGCCACCATCTTTTTTCTTGCTTCTGGAATCTGAACATAATTGCCTGAATTGTTCAGACAGCGGATCAAAATCGGAAAATCTGTCAATGCTGAAAACAGCCGCTTCAGCAAATAAAGGAATTTCTAAAGCCATTTCCGCAACCAGTCTTCCAATGCCCCCTGAACCGGCAACACCGCAACCTGCACAACCTGTTGCCGCATAAAAGCCTTTAAAATTTGGAAAAGTGCCTAGCGTATAATAACCGTCCGGGGTATAAGTTGAAATTCCGGTTATGCAGTTTTTCATCCCCGTTTCTTCAAACTTAGGAAAGTAATTGATAAAATCTTTTCCATAATTTTCTAAAATATCCCAAGCATCATTCTTAGGCCCTAAAAAATCAGCATTGGGTTTTGGATTTAATTCATTTGGATGAAAATGCGGACTGTTTTCTTCTCTTAATCCAAATAATAACGCACCATTTTCCGGTCTTGAGTACGCCATTGCATCTGGCATAACGATCATCGGGTGGTTTTTAGGAAACAAGGTGTCAATATTTTCAGTTATCCAATAAATACTTCTTACCGGCGCCATTGGTATTGGAATATTTAATTGTAAAGATAACAGGTTGGACCAAGAACCAGCAGCATCAATAACAATAGGTGAAATAATAATTCCTTTTGATGTTTTTATACCCCTAATTTCATTGTTTTCTGCGAGCAATTCAAGAACTTCCGTATTTTGCATTATTGTTGCGCCTTCCAATTTTGCGGCTTTTGCAAATGTATTTGCCAACAAATAGGCATCTACATAAGCATCATCTTCCATAAAAGAAGTTTTCCTAATAGTTGATGTATCTAACCAAGGCACTTTTGATTTAACTTCCTCAAGGCTAATTTCCTTATTTTTTATTTGGTGTTTATTTGCAATGGCCACTATTATTTCCAGATTTGCAACCGATTCCTCAGAGGATGCAATATGGAGTGTTCCTACGGTATTTTTACCTGTTTTCTCACCCGTAAGCAGTTCTATCTCCCCAATGTTTCTGTATGTTTCTTGAATTAAAGGAATCAATTCTTCTTTAGTTCTGACCAGTGTCATTAATGATGCCGCTTTTGAAGTATTTCCGCTGCCAATGGTGTTTCTGTCAATTAAGACAACTTTTTTCAGCCCTCTTTTTGCCAGATGCCAGGCTGTTGAAGAGCCAATTGTCCCTGCACCGATAACTATTGCGTCAACGGTATCTATGATAAGATCTTTCATATTAAAAAAGTATTTGTTTTAATTCAATCAGACTGTTTATGATGTAGGTTGGATTTGCGCTTTTTAACTGTTCTTCGGTGTGAGCTCCGGTGGTTACCCCAATGGTGATGCCGCAATTTGCTGTTTTTCCTTCTTCAATATCAATTATGGAATCTCCTATTTTTACCACTTCTTCCGCATTCGTAATATCGAATAGTTCCATCGCCTTAAAAATCATATCCGCAGCAGGTCTCCCCTTTTCTACATCACTTGCCGTAATAAGGGCATCATACTGTTTTCCTTCTTCCCATTTTAATTTATTTAACAGCAACAACGCAGTTTCCCTGTTATATCCTGTATTTAGCGCTATTTTAATGCCTTTTTCCTTTAATTTTTTAAATACTTCTTCAGTTTCGGGAAATGTTTCTATGGCTAAATTTTCATAATTTACTTTCAAAAGTTCAGAAAAATCGTTAAAAATGGTTAAGGAAACGCCATTTAAAGCGTAATTTGGATTTTTTGAATTTAAAATATCTTTAATTGCCTGATGTTTTTCTTTGCCTGCGCCATACAATAGCACCTCATCCAAAGAAAAATTAAAACCTTGCCAATTTATGGCTTTACGCAATGTTTTATAAACTACATTATTTTCATTAATTATAGTTCCTGCCATATCAAATACAATAAGTTTGATCATTTTTTATTTATTTTGTTATTAAAAATTTTAGCATTTTTTTTAAATTTGACGGTCAATCTCCTTTAAATTGTTTTTTCATTTAAGCTGTTTGCATTATGGAAATCTCTGCCATATCCTTTTGTTTTTTCTTTTTTATAAAATATAACAATGATGTTATGGTTATCATTGTGCCTAAAATTGAAATTAAATAGGTGCCGTTCCTAAAGAAATCCAGCCAAGAAAGTGATGGTTGTCCAAAGTTTTTATAGAGCAACACCAGCATACTTCCCAAATACCCAAATGAATCTGCGATATAAATTAAAAAACCCGCATTGCCTTTGATTTTAAAAACCGCAACCATCCTGTCAAAGAAAATGCAGCCAAAGGGCACATAGCAAATATATAAGCCAAAACCGGTAAGGCTCATCCAAGCAAAAGGCGATATGTATTGTATTTGAAACAACCAAGTGCTTATTCCCAAAAGTATTGTTCCCAATAGCAAAAGATAGTGATACATTACAAAAGCTTTCATATTATTTTTAATGAACCCCAATGAACCCAGCATGACTAAAACTGCTATGGCTATGGGTATTTCAGCCGTTGTGTAAATGCTTGAACTGTCCTGATAACCCAAGGTGTCCCAAAGTTCCCTGGCAAAATTGTCCCGAAAATCCCTGAACGCGGTAAGCATCACATAAAAAATCACTAAAATAATAATGGGAAACGCAAATTTTAAAAATATTTTTTTACGTTTTTTTGATGTTAAAGGAACACGTTTGGTTTTAAGCAATTGATCCTCTTTATCCGGATTGGGTAATTTTTCCAGTAAAAATATAAAAAAGAGCAAGGGCAGGATAAATAAAGAACCCGTCACAAAAGGCATCCAATATTCTGAAATACGCCAATCATCCATCACAAATTTTCCGACAGTTTTTACAAAGCCTGATGACACAATAAAGCTTGAACTCAAAGCCACTCCTAAAATTTCAGTAAAGCGCCTGCCTTCCAAATAGGAAAAAACAATACCCCAAACCATTCCCAGCGGCAAACCGTTAAAAAACATAAAGATGATATTATAAGGCTGGGGCGTAACAGCAAATAAAAACAAAGCCATTTCAGCAAAAAATATCATCCCCACCAAAAGCAACCCTCTGCTTTTTGGCTTTAATTCAGAAATAATTTTTATTCCTATAAATTTTGAGAGCATGTATCCCAAAACTTGGGCAATAATCAACAAAATTTTGTAATCAATTCCCCAATAAGAAATAGTTTCAAAAGTTGCTATGGTGAAAGGTTTCCGAAAGGCGTACATACAAAAATACAGTCCGAAAGAGGCTATTATTGCATGTATTATCGTGTATAATTTGTTTTTACTGACTTTCATAAAATTCCTATTGCTTCTTTTTCTCCCTATTTTCCAAGCGGAATTTATCCTGTTCTTTGCTTTCTCGAAGCATATCCTCTGTATTGTCAATTTTTGGAGAGTCCTTTAATGCTTTCCAGTCAAATTTTTCATCAAAAGGATCCAAAGCTTTTTGGGGATCAAAAATTCTTGAATCAATTTCCAAAGCATTGTACGTCTTGTAATTTGGCGTATTGGTGAAAAAATCGCTTAAATCTGTGGCGCCGGCATCATATTGGTTTAAATAGGGTATCCCTAAAATATTCCAAAATGATTTAAATAAACTCCCAAAACTATAATGTACGTGACTCACATAATCCCTTTTTACCCATGGCGAAATAAGCATCAGCACGCTTCGGTGGGCGTCAATATGATCTACCCCGTTTTGGGCGTCATCTTCTGTAATCACAATTAACATATTTTTCCAGTAGGGCGTTCTTGAAAGGTATTCCACAATGCGCCCAACAGCCAAATCATTGTCGGCCATATAGCTTTCCCTGAAAGGATATCCAGCATCCGGTCTGTCGTCTGCGCCGTGGTCATTCGGGATAATTACGGTTGTAAATGCGGGCATTATCTCTTTGCTGCCAATCCATTTTTTATCAAATTCCTTCATAAATTGATCTATTCTGAATTGATCCGGAATGGCCGTATTATAAGTTGGGTACGTTTTAGAAGTCCGTTCAAAAAGTGGCTGTGGCATTGGATAATTAACGTATTGTTTGATGCCGGTATATTTATATTCGGATTTGTAAAGCGCCGGTTCGAACATAATGCTGAAACCAAAATTATAGAAATCTGTCTTATGGCGTTCCAAATGGTCCCACATAGAACCGGCTTCATTATAATCTTCCGGATAAATGGCTCCCGCAGCCCCATTCATGGCAAAAACTCCCGGAGCTTTTGAATCTTCCTTAAAATTTCGGTTTCCGCCATAACTTGCCGCTGTGGCAGTTTCGCACCATTCATTTGGGTAAGTATTTACCAGCCAGCGATGGCCATCGGCAGAAACATCAGAATCTACATAAAAATTATCTGAAATACCGAACTGTTTCGCTAAAGCCAAGTGATTGGGCATCACCGTTACATTTTGAATGGAATCGGTTTTATTTCTGTTTGAAAAACTTGCGTTTTCCCCGTATCTTGCTATTGTTGAATCTCCATTGCCTTTTTTAAGCTGGCCAAAAATTTCGTCATAGGTTCTGTTTTCTTTTGATATAAAAACGATGTGTTTAATCGGACTTTCTTTCTCTCCCGGGTATAGCGGTATCGGATTGTTCTCGCGATTTTTAAAAATTGGATCGGATGCTTTTGTGAATGTAAAATTATTTGAAATAACCTGGTTTGTCATTTCCTTTAACTGTTCATCATTTGGAATGTCCACAACCTGAACGGTTCCTTTCATTAAGGAGCCAATATAACTTCCCTCTTTTCCTGCTTTAAAATCTTTGCCGCCGTTTGGGCCGCTGCCAAAACCTTTTGCATTCGCAATAATTAATTTTTTTCCGTCATTGCTAACCTCCACTTTTGATGGAAACCAACCTGTTGGAATATGTCCCAAAACCTTTTGGTCGGCCACATTGATAACGCCAATGGCATTTATTCCAGATTCCGCAACGTACAATCGTTTTTGGTCCGGACTTAAAGCCAAGCCAAAAGGAATTATCCCTCGAAATTGTTTTATTCTGTCATCCGGTTTAAGGTAAATTGAATTGATAACGGTGTCTTTTTCAATAGAAATTACCGAAATATTGTCATTGGTGCCATTGCTTACAAACACAAATTCATTGGTTGCCACAATTGAATTGGGACTTGAGCCTCCAACCGCAGGAATTCCTTCAACCAAAGCCCCAACCAAATGGCCAGTTTTAATTTTCGCAACAACTTTTGGCTGAAATGAATTCTCTATATTAATCGCAAACACAGAAAAAGCTTCAATGGCATTAAGATCACCTAAACCTTTTATCGAGATGGTATCATTTTCGATGCCGTTTTCCATTTCTTTTGAACCATAGGCAAAAGCCGGATAACCAATGGGTTTTATTTTGGCACTGTCAGCTTTACTTTCTTTTATATAAGCGTATTCAAACATTCCCACATTTGCAACATAAACCTTTTTTTCGTCCGGGGACAAGCAAATTCCAAACGGATAGCGGCCGACTGGCACCGAATGTTTAAGCGTTTTTGTTTGTGTATCCGCAATTATCATCCTAAAACCAATTTGATCAACGGCATAAAGCGTTTTTCCGTCTTTTGATAACTTTAAGTCGCCAATATATCCGTGGGAATAATCCGCTTTTTCCGATTTATGGGCGCAATCAATAAACCCTTTATTTTCTCCTGATTTTACATCAAACAAATAAATTTTATTCTCTTGTCCGCCCGCAACGTATATTGTTTGGTTGTCGGGAGAAATTGCCAAACCCATAAAAACAGAGGCCAAAACACCTTTATCAGTGGCCGGCCCGGGCGGAATTTGTTGCACTTCCGGATTATTTGACAATATATTTCGTATGATGGTAATTGAAATGGGATTGGTTCCCGAATTGGCGGTAACGGCAACATTGCCATCCGGACTTAATGTCAATCCGTATGGATGCGGGGCGGTTACGATACTTTTACCAACAGGCGTAATATACCTGCCGTTAGGAATCACCGTTTTTCCCAGTGCATCAATTTTTGTGATATCTTCTCCTGCCGGAGCTGAAATAATCCATAGATTTTTTTCTGCTGATTTATTGTTAACACTGCAACTAATAATAAAAAATAATAATACGAACGATGGAATAATTTTTTTCATAATTTATTTAATTGATTTTATCATGAATTATTGCTAAACTTTTGTCGAGAATGTTCAATGCAGCATCCAATTCTTTTCTGGAAATGGTCAATGCCGGCGACAATTGCAAAACATTCCCTGCCGATACCTTAAAACTTAGTCCTTGTTTTAAACATTCATACATTACTTTTTCGGCTTCCTCAGTTGCTTTTTCTTTGGTTAACCTGTTTTTTACCAATTCCACGCCCCACAAAAGCCCAATTCCCCTGACATCACCAATCATCCGATATTTTAATTTGAGCGCTGCCAAAGCTGATTTCATATAAATTTCATCATTTTTAACCTTTTTTAAAAGGTTTTCTTCTTCAATAATATTTATGACTGTTAGTCCGGCTATAGATCCCAACGGACTTTTCTCATGCGTATAATGCCCCAAAGAAATATCATTAAAAATATTGTAATCATCTCTCGTAATAATAGCCGCCTGCGGTATAATTCCGCCGCCCAAACCTTTCCCGATACAAAGAATATCAGGCTCAATGCCATAATGTTCAAACGCGAACATTTTTCCGGTTCTCCCCAAAGCGATCGGAATTTCATCCAGAATCAATAAAACACCATATTTAGTGCAAAGTTTTCTGGCTTCTTTCCAAAAATGTTCCGACGGAATTTGCACATCCGTATTTCTGATGGTTTCTGCTATAAAAGCGCCAATATCACCCTCTTTTGAAAAAACATATTCTAAATATTCCAGACATTTATTTTCATTGTTCTCAAAAATCCCTCTATAGGTTACCGGTGGCGGAATACGTTCCACGCCTGGCATTAATGGCCCTATGTGATCCCTAAAAACCGATTCTCCGCCTACACTTATGGCGTCTAAAGAGGCTCCGTGAAATGAATCCCAAAAAGAAACCACCTTATATTTTTTAGTAACTGCCCTTGCTAATTTTAATGCGATGCCTATGGCAGAACTTCCGTTGGGCGTCAACAGAATTCTATTCAAATTTGAAGGCATCAGCGAAGCCAATTTTTCCGCAAAATTGATTGCCGGCTCATTGGTAAAACGGCGCGGGGAAAAAGACAATGTTTGCAATTGGCTGATGATATTTTCAATTAATTTAGGATTGGAATATCCTATTTGATGTACATTATTTCCGTGGAAGTCCAAATACTTTTTACCCGAAATATTTTCAATATATGGCCCATCACAATTCCTTAAAACATCGAGACAGGGCGTTGACATCGCTTGATGCAAAAAATAACGGGCATCTTTTTCCAACAGTCTTTTTGTGTCTTCATCTACCTCAGATTCAAGCCAAGCCGCTCTTGCAGGCGTAAGATTGATATCTCCTTCAGTGCTTTTGTTATCATCGCTTAGGTTCATATATAATTATTTATTTTTCTGGGGATTTGTTATTCCCAAATATATTATTTTAATTCTAAAACCGTTGTGGGAACGATTTGTTTCGGAATTTCTGCACTCTGATAAAACACATCCAGCCAGCCTCCGCCGCCGCCATTGAACCAAATGATTTCCAAAGGATATTTGCCGGGTTTTAAAACAATCTTACCTGCTTTTTCCTTTACGCCGTGGTCGCCGTTATTATCTACAACTTCAACATTGTTAACCCATAATTTACTGCCGTCATCAGAACGGGTATAAAAACCGTATTCACCTTCTTTTTCAATAACTATTTGGGTTTTAAATCGGACAACGGTATTGTTTTTGATTTCTTCTTTTACCTCATCCGAGGTTATTTCAAAGCAACGGTTCATACTGTCCGGTTTGCGATTTTCCAATGAAGGTATTTCACTGAGATTGTCCAAATAAAAAAGTTCATAGGTCACAGGCGCCACAAGATTTTTTGGTTTTACCCTAAAATATGCCTCACTCACGGCACTGCTTATTTTACCGTCCATAAAAATGGCGCTTTTAACCACGGTATTTTTGTTGGTATTAAAAGGTGCATTATAGGACTTTGAATCTTTCGAAGGCATCGTTCCGTCAATGGTGTAAAATACTTTTCCTGTGCTGTTTGGATTTTCAATGATAATTTCCGCCACATCATCAAACAAACCTCCGGCCTTTTTATTAAGGCTTGCTTTGGGAAGTATCATTGGCTCTTTCAATCTTTCTGGTAACGGGTACTCCTCGGTTTCAGAAAAACCCATTAAAGCGTTTTTCACTGGTTTTCCAATCCAGGCTATGGGAATTTTAAGTCCCAGCGCGAAAGCAACGGTTGCCGCATTGTCATATTGATAGACTGGATAGGTGAGTTTATGGTTTTTCTTTACCGACTTTCCCCAGATAATAAATGGAATTTCTATTTCCGCAAGTGATTCACCGCCATGTCCAAGACCTACGCCTCCGTGATCTGAACTAATAATGACCAATGTTTCATCGGCCATACCCGATTTTTCTATCGCGTTAAAAACCTGTTTCAAAAGTTTATCGGCTTTTTCGACTGATTTATAATATTCTTTTGTGCCGTGCCCAAATTCGTGTCCGGCGTGATCTACGTGGTCAAAATGGATAAAAGTAAAGGTTGGTTTTTTGTTTACTATATATTGACTGGCAAGAAGTGCTGTTTCATCTTCCGTTTTTCCGTTTACATCATAATCAACAGCGCTCTTTTCAAAAAGCCTTCCAAAACCATCCCAATGATAAATTGCCCCAATTTCCGCATTTTTAATTTGCTTATCGATTAGGCTGAAAATGGTGGGAAATATAAAATCTTCACTTTGAACAACCGCCGGCAATACAAAATTATTTTTTTCCCAACTGTTGGAAGTAATCCCGTGTTGCTCCGGTCCGGCTCCCATAATCATAGACGCCCAGTTGGTACTTGAACTTGTTGGCAATACTGCACGTGCCTGAAAAGTATAAGCGCCTTCTTTTATTATTTTGTCAAAAGTTGGCGTTACAGCTTTTTCCAATCCATCCGGACTTAATCCGTCAAAACCGATAACCACCACATGTTTTACCTTGGGCGCTTCTTGATTTTTTTCTGAAACACAAGACCATAGGGAAAATATCCCTATGGCCATGATTATGAATTTTATAAGTTTCATGAAACTGTGCTATTTTATCATCCACATTTCTTCATTGATATCGTCAGAACCACCATATTGAGTGCTTAATGCTGCGTTGACATTTGCTGCATTGTTTTCAAATTCACTCACAGGATATTTCCAACGTTTAGGAATTTTACCACCGTTTTTATTTGCAGGTCCGATATCAAATGTTGGGATCCCAGTTCTTCTGTAATTAAAATAAGCTTCAAGCCCGGAATTGTTAAAGAAGGCAATGTATTTTTGAGTTAAAATCTGATTTAAACCATTTGAATTGTTTCCTTTATAAACAATATTTGCATTTAGAAGAAATGCATCAATTTTTGCTTGTGCAACACCATAAAACTCCATAGAGCCTTTAATCCCGTTTATATAATGGGTTTCAGCATTACCGGAAGTCCAGCCTCTGTTAATCGCTTCTGCAATTATAAATTCTTGCTCAGCATAACCAATTTGAATATAAGGTTCGCCTTCAAAGTTGCTGTAATATCTCGCTTCATTAGGGTAGCTATATTTTCCGGCATCAGAATCTACCTGCATTTGTCCTTGATCATCGCCAGTATTGGCACCTATATAAGCATTTAAGTTAAGTGGATCGTTTGCATTAAAATAAAATGGAGCTGGATCTGCCACAATATAAATTCTTGGGTCATTATTAACTTTAAGTAAATCTAAATAAGTGGCTCCCATAATGTTTCTGTTTCTGTTAAATCCATAATTGCTGGGATTTAACTCGTATCTGTTTCCTTGCTCATCAGCAAAAGTGCGCATCATGCTTTCTTCAATTCCTGTAAATAAAGGATACTTAGCCGGATTGGTAACAATTGCATTTATTTTGCTTGCGATATTTAATTCTGAATTTCTCTTACTTAATGATATTAAAACCCTTAAGTGAAAAACATTAATCGCTTTTTGCCATTTGTCTAAATCACCATTGTATAAAAAGTCACCTAAAATATCCGATGTTCCTACTTGTGCTTTAGCAGCAGTAATTTGATCATTTGCAGCTTCCAATAAATCTAAAATTTCAACATAAACCGATTCTTGACTATCATATACAGGTGTGGTAATTGGTGTTTCTGCTGATGCTTGTAAAGCTTCTGACAAAGGAATATCACCAACTCTTTTTGTCATATAATCATAGAAATATGCTTTGAAAAATTTAGCCAAAGCTTCATATTTATCTTGATTGTCAAGTCCTTCAGCTTCTTTTTCCATAGCAACCACATTGGATAATGTGCTGTATCTAAATCCTGTAGCTCCCCAGTTATAATCTTGATCTCCATAGTAATCAAAAGATATTACCCAAAACTGATTATCTCTTTGTGGTTCTTGCCAAGCACCGTCATTCCCAATATTGTTCATTACATTTAACACTTCAGACAATAACTGGGATGGCGGTACGCTTGTGGCGCTATTTGGGTCGTCTGTTAAATCTTCAAACTTAGTACAAGAAAATACCAGTACCAAAACTGTTAGAATTATGAAGCCTTTTTTTAAATTATATTTTTTCATTTTTAATTTATTTAGAATTTAAGGTTTATGTTTAAACCGTAACTTTTTACTGTTGGCGACTGTAATGGTGAGCCTTTTTCATTATTAAACTGATCTAAATCAATATCTTTATGTTTCGCGAAATAAATTAAATTTCTTCCCAATAATGACACAGAAGCGCTATTAATAAATGAATTAGACAACATTTTTTGAGGAAACGTATATGTTAAATTCACTTCCCTTAATTTAAAGAATGTTTTATCTATGATATTTGCGGCAGTTTGACCATGGTACGATTTTGAAAAATCCTGATAATACATTTTTGTTGTATTAGGCGCAAACGTTCTTGTGTCTGACAAAACATTTCCTTCACCATCTGTTGTTAATGTTCCTCCGGTAATTACAACACCATCAGTTACATAAGATTTAATGCCTTGCACATCATTAGCTCTTTCGGGAGTGTCAGTTCCTAAGTGTCTTCCGCTTTGCCACATTTTTAGAGCTACATAATCTTCAATTTTACCTCCATATCTGCCGTCTAAGGAGAAATCAAAAGAAAAGTTCTTGTAAGATAAACTGTTGGCAATACCTGCAGACCAGTCAGGTGCAGCATAACCAACCTTTGTTTGATAAGCATTTTTTAATGGCTTACCATCATTACCCACAATTAATTGACCATCAGCAGTTCTCATAAAATCAGTGATATAATAAGCATCAATTCTTTCGCCTATTTTTATTTTGCCAAGATTGTCAATACCATCATACACTTCTTCTAAAGTCTCCTTATATGCAGCCCAGTTAAGATTAATGTTCCATTTAAAATTTTCATTTCTTATTGGTGTCGCGGTTAATGCAATTTCCCAGCCTTTTGTTTTGGTGGTAATACCGTTCTGTTTTTTTCCGTCATATCCGGAAGCTTCGGAATATTGTAAATCGAAGATTTGTGGTCCGTTTTTATTTTCATAATACGTGATATCAATTCCTAATTTATTTTGCAATATTCTTGATTCTATACCAAACTCTGTTGAAGAGTTAAATGCCGGTTCTAAATCTTCATTGGCTAAAACACTATTTACGTAAGCCGGATTGTAATTTGCGCCATTTACCGTAAAAGGACTATTTAACCTATAGGTATTTAAGTTACTGTATATGCCAAGTGAACTTCCCACTTTAGCATAAGACCCTCTAACTTTTAGAAAATTTACATAAGGAATTTCTAAAACTTCACTTAAAACAGTGCTTAAAGCAACAGATGGATAGAAAAACGAATTATTTTTCTCCGGTAATCTGGAGTCTTTGTCTATTCTGCCTGTTGCCCCTAAGAATAAGAATGATTTATATGAAAAATCGGCAGACGCATAATAGCCATAGGTTTCGTAGTGACTTCTATAGTTTTTGGGCTGAACAGGAGTTTGCGTGTTGCTTAATGTAAAAAGTCCCGGCACAATCAAATAGTCTGTGGTTGCATAAAGGCTTCTGTATTTTTCTATATTGATATTTGAACCTAAAGTTGCTTTCACACCAAAATCGCCAAACGTATTATTGTAATTTAGCATAAAATCGGTATAACTTTTCAAGTTGTTAAAGTACCACTCCTTATAATCCCCTTGTGCTTTTTCCCTTCCATAGGTCGTCATTGAATAGGGGAATTTTTCACTTTTAAACTCATTTTCCAATGCAATATTGGTTCTAATGGTAGCATCAAAATTTTTGGTAAACTTATGGTTTAAACTTACTTGGCCCGTAAAATCATTTGTTTCTAAACCTCTCAACCATTCATAAGCCATAAAATAAGGATTGTTGTAACGCGTATATTCAAAATTCTTTTGTTGAATACCTTCTTTTCCTTCTTGCCAATAATTTCTTAGATCCCTAACATCATAGTCTGCGCCACCCCAAATAAGCATATTGTAGATATAACTATTTGGTCCATATTGCACATTGGTATTGTTAGGGGATGTTTGTAAATTGAAATTGGCGCTCGCATCAATGGATGTTTTTTCGCTAAAATTATATTTACTGCTTAAATTAAAATTATAGATATTCAATTTTGTATTGGGATTAATACCTTTTTGATAAGTATGAGACGTTGAGAAACGAACATTTCCTTTATCAAATTGAGAAGCAACCGATAAATTAGAGGTTTCTAAAAACCCTGTTTCCATAAAATTATCAAAATTGTTTGCGCCTCTTGCCAACCAAGGTGTTGGTATTAGATTTCCGTTTGCATCTAAAGGGCTGTCGTATTGTGTTATTAATTGGCCTTCAAATTTAGGACCCCATTGGTCGTAATCGGCATCGTTAATACCAGCTCCTTTACCATCAACAAAAGCATAGTTTCCATAAGAACCCGGACCATAACTATTTTGCACTTCCGGAACCGCATTGAACCCTCCTTGTAACATACTGTTTTGATTAAATTCAATCACAAAACCACGAGGATCTTTAGTGCCTCTTTTGGTGGTAATTTGAACTGCGCCATTTCCGCCGGCAGACCCATATAATGCAGCGGCATTAGGGCCTTTCAGCACATTTATGCTTTCAATATCATCCGGACTGATATTCCAGGAGTCGGTGCCTAAAGGAACGCCATCTATAACGATTAAAGGTTCTTTTCCGCGTAAATACAATTTTGGGGCTGTAAAAAATTCTGCGGACGAGGCCACTACCAAACCAGAAACCTTTCCTGCCAATGAATTCATAACGTTAGGATCTCTGGCTTTTGTTAAATCACCGTCAACTTCCTGAACAGAATAGCCCAATCTCTTTTTTTCTTTTTTAATTCCCAAAGCGGTCACCACCACTTCATCCAACTTTTGAGCGTCTGGCTGTAAAATAATATCAGTACTTGTCTTGTTGGTTGTATCAAACTCAACAGACAGGTAACCTACAAAAGAAATTAAAAGAATACTGTTTGGTGTTGGCAATCCAATTTTAAATTTCCCGTCAAAATCTGTGACCACCCCATTGGAGCCACCTTTTAAAACTACTGTTGCACCAGGCAAAGGTTCGTTATTTTCATCCAATACCCTTCCCTGAAAAATATTTTGGGAATGGCCTATGACAAATGCCAACAAAGCAATTATCAGTACTAATTTTGTTTTTTCCATTTTTTAATATTTGTAAATTTGATTAATTATTACGAGGCAAATATCTAAATAGAAATTCAAGCTAATCTTCATATAAGGTTAACAAATCGGAAACTGATTGTTAAAAAGGTTAATAAAACGTTAATACTATTTGTTTACAAATAGTAAATAAAAAACAAGGTTTTAATTATGATATATTATTGGAATTAGATAAACGTTAGCCAAATCGCACATTAAATGCAAGCAAGAAATATGGACTCGGCTATATTAAAAAGCAATAAATAACGTATGGATATTCCCGAGCAAGCTGACCCCTTTGGAAACACTTAAAATTCAGGTGTTTTTATAAGCATTTTTAACTGCCATTCCGGAGCATAGAGATATAAAATTTTTTAATATCTGCCATCAAGTAAACAATACAGCTTGAATAGATGCCGTACAATCCGTATGCAAATTCCAGTGATATTGACCACCCAATTTCAATTTAAAGTGACCACCTAATTCCAATTCAAAGTGACCACCTAATTTCGGAGTAAATTGACCACCTCCATTTTTCATTTAAAAACTACTTTTTTTCATCTGTTTATTATTTCATTTATTTTTTATTGGTACAGCTGCAGCCTGCCTGCCGGCAGGCAGGTTCGCTATTAATCATTTCTTGTGTATCAAAATTTGTTATGCTCGTTTCATATTTCTAATTATTATTTAGGTAAAAGTAACCTCTGACCACGTCAAAGCATGTCGTAGCAGATTTATTTTTGAAGTGAAATGAAAATTGATTTGGAGATTGGTAATCGTGAATGTATACCATAACATCTAAAAATGCGGTGATTTTACAACACTACTACCGCAATTTTGCGGTGATTAAAACAAATAATCACCGCAAAAACTTGCCAATGCGGTTATAAAGATTTATTTTTACCGCAAAAAAGCGGTGATTATGTATATCTATAAACAAAAAAATTGGCCAACATTTACTTGGGATACTGATCTGATAACAAAAACACTCGGTTCGGTTCGCCATCAACAGGGTATGATTTTAGGTCAAATGCAAACACTTGGATTTCGTGTGCAGGAAGAAACGATGCTGAAGGCACTGACTATGGATGTCATAAAATCAAGTGAAATAGAAGGAGAATTGCTAAACCCGGAACAAGTTCGTTCTTCAATAGCCCGACGCTTAGGCATTGAAATTGCAGGAGCATTACCAGCTGAGCGCGATTTAGACGGCATTGTAGAAATGATGTTGGACGCTACACAACGCTATGATTACCCATTGACTGCAGAACGATTGTTTGATTGGCATGCAGCCTTATTTCCGACGGGACGCAGTGGAATGTATAAGATAAAAACTGCCGCATGGAGAGATGATATTATGCAGGTAACTTCGGAACCTATGGGAAAAGAAACGGTACATTTTGAAGCGCCCAGTGCCTCAAAAGTGCCAAACGAAATGACTATTTTTTTAGAATGGATTGAAAAAGAACAAAACATAGACCCTGTTCTGAAAGCAGGGCTTGCTCACTTATGGTTTGTTACCATACATCCTTTTGATGATGGCAACGGCCGTATAGCGCGTGCTATCACAGATATGTTACTTGCCCGAGCCGATAAAAGTACCCAGCGATTTTATTCAATGTCGGCACAGATACAAGCAGAACGCAATAAGTATTATGACATCTTAGAAAGTACTCAAAAAGGTGACCTTGATGTCACACAATGGCTCCTATGGATTTTGGACTGTCTGATGCGCTCAATGGAGCAAACAAATGAAATTATCGCAAAAACGATTGCCCGCGCTCAATTTTGGGAAACTCAAAAAAATACCGTTTTTAATGCGAGACAACAGAAAATACTACAGTTGCTGCTAGATGATTTCTACGGCAGCCTACATGTTTCTAAATATGCTAAAATAGCCAAAACCTCTACCGATACAGCCCTGCGTGATTTGCAAGACCTCGTCAAAAAAAATGTTCTGGAACAACAAGGCAACGGAAGGAGTACTTCATATAGAATAAAATGTTGAATTTTGTAAAAATTAGTTGAATAGATTTTTGGATTAAAAATTAAATTTAAAACGCTCTTATATAATTAAATACATTATATTTGAATTATAAGAGTTGTCGCTATGCAACTCATCTTTTTAAGCTGCCTACCATTATTTTTTTATTGGTGCAGCTTGAATAAGCTTTTAGAAATTATTATTCATTAGGACAATTTGTGTAAGCTTATTTCAGAATTATTTATAACCCCACCTCGTTTACGCAATTTTCGAGGTGGGTTATTTATTTTCTTTCATCTGTTGAAGTTTAATCAAAGCTAATCAAGTTAAACATTTACTCACCCATTTTTTATTGGTTTTAATGTTCGTGATGTGCTTCGCAGTTACTCATCCCTCTTTTATTGGTTTTTGTATTCGTGAATGTTTAATCTTACTTTCATTTATCTGTTGAAGATTGGTCAAACTTATAAGGTTAAATAGTTACGCACCCATTTTTTATTGGATGAAAAACACAGCCTCAAATACAGCTTAAAAGAACGAAAAAAAGCAAGCTTAAAAATTAGCTTGCTTTTTTTCAATTTTTTGTTGATTTGTCAGTGATCGCAGAAGGATTCGAACCTTCGACCGCCTGCTTAGAAGGCGTACCAACTTAATATTTACAATTTACCAACACTTACTAAATTTACTGATTATCAATTACTTATAAAATACCACTTACTGATATTTACTTTTAAAAAGTATTATTTACCGAATTATTATGCAAATATTATGCAAATGATTACATTTGTTTTTAAAAATAGACGCTATGGATTTCAAAACTTCACTCTATTTAGATACACGAAAATCTAAGAAGAACACTTCTGATTTATTTCCCGTTAAGCTACAGCTATATTCAACTATCACAAAAAAGCAAAAATTTTACCCTACAGGTGTTGATTTACAAAAAGAGGTTTTTGATGATATTTTCAATACAGAAAAGAATGTGAGGGGTGAGAAAAATGAACTGAAAATATACTTACAAAGCATTGTAAGCAGAGCCAACGAGGTAGCTATAAATATCGATAATTTTACTTTTGAAGTATTTGAAAAGAAAATGTTTCGAAGTAAAGATGCCAATATAAATATTGAATACCATTATAAAAACAAAATTAAGACACTAAAGTCCTTCGATCAAATTTCGACTGCCAGTAATTATGATTCAAGCCTAAAATCATTGGGTACATTCCTTGATTCTAATGGCAAATCTAAAATTCAAAACTTAACTTTTTACGACATTACTAGTGGATGGCTTAATAAATATGAAAGTTTTATGATAAATGACAGCGACAAGAGCCGGACGACAGTTTCAATGTATTTGAGAGCTTTGAGGACTATTTTTAATGATGCTATAAATGAAAACGAAATTAAGCAAGAAACATATCCATTTGGAAAAGGGAAAGGGAAATATCAAATCCCCACAACAACCGGAAAAAAGAAAGCTCTTACACCACAACAGTTAAAAATATTGTTTGAGGCTAAAACCGAAACGCCGGAACAAGAAAAAGCGAAAGATTTTTGGTTTTTTAGCTACGCTTGTAATGGAATGAACATAAAAGATATTGCTTTATTAAAATACAAAAATATTGATGGAGACAAAATTAAGTACTACAGGGCTAAAACCATAAATACAAAAAAAGGAAACTTAAAAGAAATCAATATTTTTATAAATGATTATTCGAGAAGTATCATAAATAAATACCAAGGTGTTAATACAAACCCGGATCAACTTGTTTTCCCTATTGTCAAAATCATTGACGATGCAACAGAACAAAAACGAAAAATAAAAAACTTCGTTAGCCTAATAAACCTCCACTTCAATAAAATAGCCAAAAGAGAAGGTTTGGACTTTAAAATATCCTCATATTGGGCGAGGCACTCATTCGCTACTGTCTCCATTCAAAAAGGAGCTTCAATGGAGTTTATCAGCGATGCTTTAAACCACAGCAGCTTAAATGTCACAAAAGGATATTTTGCAGGTTTTGAGGATGAAACCAAAAAGGAGTTTGCTAGTAAATTAATGGACTTCTAATGCATTCTATAAAAATTGACATACCACATTACTAACACTTTATAACTATGAAAACTTTTTTTACTGATCTTATAGCTAAAAGCTACATAAATTATACAACAGAAAATATTAGTGAAATAGCACAATTTTACTATACAGAGCAGCTAAAGGTCAGAGAAAGTTCCAATGGAGGAAATATCTTTTCAAAAAAGCAATTTTACAATAATTTAATTTCTAATATCACGGCATTAATTGATGCGTCATATTCAAAGTATGAAGATAATGAAGAAATTGATCTTTCTGGCATACCTCCTGAGTTTCAGGAAGAATACCTTCTAAACACCTTATATGAGAAATCGGAAGAACAGAGAGAACTATTTTCACAATACTTAGAGGATCGACTATACGAAAAGCCCATAGATTGGGAAAAATGTAATGATGCTGAAAAATTACAAATTGCTATAAATAATCGATTTGTCATTTTTAAAGATCCAGTTTCATTTATCGAACCCAGTGACTCTATTTATATAAAAACGTTGGTACTTAGAAAATCTAAATTAGAGTATCTAAAAAGCGAAGCCGAAAGAGCAAGCAAAGCGAAAACAATAGATGAACTTGATGAGATAGATGCATTAATTTTCCTGGGTAAAAAATCACCTTCTAAACCAAGTGATATTGAAAATACTGTTCAAAAAGCCTTCAAATTCACGCTTAAAATAGATCCTCGCAAAAAGAAACAAATTCTATCAGAAGAAGATTATTTAAAATTAGTTAATTGGGTTACGTATTACTTTGAAAACAAGCTTGAATTACCAGAAATTATTTCACCTATTAAGGAACTAAATACTGGCAAAACAATTATACGGTATGCGTTCAAAGAGTTAATTGACTTATTAAATAACAAAAAACCAAGACCTGAAAGTTTTTACGATCTAATAAGAGGGTGCTTCAAAGACCTTAGTTCTGATACTACAATTTTAATTCAAAAATCTTCAAAACCAATTGGTTATGATGATTTAATAAAATAATATTTACTTAAATTTTCCGTCACCCGTAAACACGCCTTGTTCACCCGTAAACACGCGTCTATCCCCGTTCGATTTAAAAATTCATCTAATATAATTTTGGCCCAGATCAAATACAAGAAGTATTTGACTTAATCAATAATTATATTAATATGTTAAAATTAAATTTCGATTCACTACCGCAAGTAGTCCAAGAACTTAATGAGAAAATCGATCACATTACAAAGCTGCTCGAATCTCCAAAGCAAGTTGAAAATACAAACCAACTGCTCACAGTACAAGATGCTGCAAATTTTTTAAATCTTTCTGTATCTACTATTTACAACAAAGTAAATAAAAGAGAACTTCCTGCAATGAAAAAGGGAAGAAGGCTTTACTTTTCTAGAACTGAACTTTTAAATTACATTAAGTCAGGTAAAATTTTGTCTATCGTAGAAATTGAAGGACAAGCTAAAAATTATATAGCTTATAACACTAAAAAATAGTCCTATGAAAACAAAGATCGATTCAAATAGCTCAAATAAGAATATAGATAGTATTGAAAAGCTGCCTTTTTTCCCAGATAATTTATTTCCTCAACTTCCAAAATTTCTGCAGGACGCAGTTTCACACGCTTCCACAAATCAAGAAAGAGATATGCTTTTATTAGGAGTGATTACTAGTATCAGCTCGTGCGTCCAAAAAGTATATGGTATTTATGATGATGACATAGTATATTCAAACTTATTTTTATTTGTAACAGCTCCACCATCTTCAGGGAAAGGAAAATTAAATAAATGTAGATTGATCATAAATAGCATTCATAAATTTTTAAGAGATCAGACGAATTCCTTAAAAGTTGAGTATAAAAAAAAACTTATAGATTATAACAAGAATAAAATGAATAATAAAGACTTAGAAATACCTAAAAGACCAGTAGAAAAAATGTTATTTATTCCTGCTAACAATAGCAGCACCGGGATGTTTCAATTGCTTAATGATAATGATGGAACTGGTGTTATTTTTGAAACAGAAGGTGATACGTTAACTCAGGCATTTAAGTCGGACTATGGTAATTATAGTGATGGTTTTAGAAAGGCATTTCATCACGAGCCTATAACATATTATAGGAGAACTGATTCGGAATATGTTGAGATTGAAAATCCTAAATTATCTGTTGTATTATCAGGAACACCAGGGCAAGTCATATCTCTAATACCGGATACCGAAAATGGCTTATTTAGTAGGTTTATGTTTTACTGTCTTGATTTGAAATCTGAATGGATTGATCCATACAAGAATAGTAAAACGAATGATTTAGATTTAAAATATAACGAGTTAGGAAACCAATTCCTTGATTTCTATAATTTACTGAATAGAAACACCGATATTAAAATTAATATCAGTGAAAATCAGAGCACTAAATCTTTTAGATACTTTTCTAATATACAAGCAAAATATGAAAACATTGAGTCCGAGCAATTTATTGCTAACGTTAGACGATTAGGCCTAATATCTTTTAGGCTTATGATGGTATTAACTGCATTAAGAATAATGGAAGATGGTGATTTTTCAGAGGAAAGAGAATGTTCAGATATCGATTTTGACATTGTCCTTAAAATGATTCCTGTTCTAACCCAACACAGCCGTAAAGTATTTTTTACATTACCAAAAGAAAGAAAATCCTCTGGATTTAGAAGTTCAAAGGAAGAGTTTATTGAAGCTTTGCCAAAATCATTTTCTTACCAAGATTACTTAAAGTTAGCTGAAAAGTTTGGGATCAATAAAAAAACGGCGGAAAGATATGTAGCACGCCTTGTCAATGACGGTATCTTAAATAGAAAGTCTCAAAATAAATATATAAATACTTTGATTCAAGATGAAGTTGAAACTGAGGAAACTGAGGAAACTGAGGATAATTAAACGAGGTAAAATTAATTTTTTAATGAATAAATACTAAAAAAATGGAAAAACAAGAAATCGTAAACAAGTTTATGAGTAGCAAAATGCCTTTAACATCTAAAATGGATAATGGCTCAATAAAAATACAACTCCTCAACTTTATTGAATGGTTAGAAGCTGAAAAATTAATTTTACCAGATGTTAGCAGATTTATTAGATTAAACACTAAACCAATATTGACGAGATTGACAAAACAAGCGTCTAAACTTATTGTCCCGTGTGACCTTTGCATATTTGCAGACCAAGATGATAGACACGATATTTGCCAAAAATGCTCAAATGAGAATGATCCCGACCAATATTACCGCTAATAAGGATTTTACATATCCTCATAATTCTCAATATCCCATCTACCTAAAATAATGGCATAAAAAAAACCCACTTCTTTAGAGAGGTGGGTAAATTGCTATGAAAAAGATCGACAAGCAAATAGCCTGTCTCCTATTATCAAATATACGAATTTTAGCACTAATAGTAAAAGATTAATGAAGGTATTTAATATTTTCGCATAAATTAACTCCAATGAAAAATCAATTCAAAATAACAGGCTTATACTACGAAGAGCTAGGATTTAAGTTCCGCAAGTACTTAGATATTAAGATAATTGATACGGATTCTGTTATTCCCGACTTAATGGTTTGTCTTATGAATCCTGGGAGTAGCAAAGCTCTTGATGGAAATAACGATGGACGCGCAGTAACACTTGCCAAACCAGACAATACACAATCACAAATAATGAAGGTTATGCTCAATGCAGGGTTTGAATATGCTCGAGTACTTAATCTAAGTGATTTGCGTGAACCAAAAAGCAATGAGTTCTATAAGAAATTGGCTGAGTTAAACTCTAAAGGCATTGCACATTCAATATTTGATAGCGAAAGAAAAGACGATTTTAATCAATTGTGGGTAAATAATGTGCCGGTCATTTATGGTTGGGGAGTTAATGGTTGTTTAAAGCCAATGGCTTTAAAAGCACTGGATGCCTGCAATGTTGCTTTGCCGTTTGGGCTTCAAAAACCCAATTACTCTTGGGCATATTATCATCCATTACCTCCTGTTTATAGTAAACAACAAGAATGGGTTGAAAAAATCACAGAGGAATTATCCAAAAATTAATAAACCCACCTCGAAAATTGCGTAAACGAGGTGGGTTAAAAAAAATTGCTATGAAAAAGATGAGTTGCCTAGCGACAACTCTGAATTCGAAATATAGTATTTTAATTTTATAAAAGCATCTTCAGCTTATATTTTTAACACCTAGAAATCTATCCCCACCAATTTTAACAAAAATCCACCATTCTATTTAAAACCCCATTTATTTCAAGTTTTTTAACCTCGTTTGATTAAAATTAATAAATCAATTGCTAAAAAAAATAAAATATCTTTTAGCCCAAATTACCTTGCCCTCCTTACCCTGACTTAATTTTTACTTATTTTCACCCGTTTACGGTTTTCCCATCATTTTTTTCCATTGCTTTTCATATATTTACATCTTAGCTATGTAAAAATAAATTTCTAGCCCTAAATTGTCACCTTAATGGACAACCTAATTCATAATTTTTCGATAAAATCTGCTGCTGATTTTTTCAAATTTAAAATATCATCCTTTTCTCCTAACAGCGAGAATTTTAATTATATACTGTCGGACAATGATTTTACAAACTTTACTGACTTAAAAAAAACAGGAGAAGTTGAATTTAATAACTCCGACGAATTAATTGTTTTTACTTGTAATTTTCAGGGTGTTCTTTCTGAACGTTCATCTAAGAAAAAACAATTTGAAATTGCAAAAAAAGTCTTGAAGGAAGATTTTAAAGATGGTGCTATTTTTATTTTCTATGATGATAATGGTTGTTTTAGATTTTCATTTATCCGAAAAAACTATGGTAACAAGGACCAAAAATTCTCCAGCTGGAAGCGTTATACTTATTTTGTAGATCCATCAAAAACCAACAAGACTTTTAAGAATAGAATTAACGGTTGCAATTTTAAATCGTTAGAAGACATCCAGGAAGCGTTTAGTGTTGAAAAATTGACCAAACAATTTTATAACGAGTTATTCAATTGGTACCAATGGTCCCTTTCAGAAAATGAAGGTTTTGAAGTTACCTATCCCAATGATATTTCTACTGATAATGACGACAGACAAATTGAAGAACATATTATTCGGTTAATTACTCGTTTAATTTTTATATGGTTTATTAAAAAGAAAAAGTTAATTCCGGACGATATTTTTAATATAGAAATTCTAGATAAAATACTTGTTGACTTTGACCCAAATAGTAAAACTAATGGCAATTACTATAATGCTATTTTACAAAACTTGTTTTTTGCTTCTTTAAACAAACCTATTGATGAAAGATCCTTTGCCACTGGTAAAAACCATCAAGGGAAAGATGAACATTATGGTATTAAAACGCTGTTTAGAGACAATAATGATAAAAGTTGGTTTAAAGAAGATCAAATAAAAATTATTGATCTATTTAAAAATGTGCCTTTTCTAAATGGAGGTTTGTTTGAATGTTTAGACAAAGAGAACGATGATGGAAAAATATTTTATTATGATGGCTTTAGCAGGTTAGCTGGCAGACAAAAAAGAGCTTTCCTGCCTAATTGTATCTTTTTTGATGAACAAAAAGGAATTATACCATTACTCGAACGCTACAATTTTACCATAGAAGAAAACTCCACAGATGATATAGAAGTAGCACTAGATCCTGAGCTTTTAGGTAAGGTTTTTGAAAATTTATTAGGTGCTTACAATCCTGAAACCAAAGAAACAGCAAGAAAACAATCAGGTAGTTTTTATACGCCGCGAGAAATTGTGGATTATATGGTGAACGAAAGTGTTATTCAATATCTTAAAAAAGAATGTCCAAAAGTTCCAGAAACCACTTGGCACAAACTTTTCAATACAGATGAAATTCCAGAAAATTTAACGGATAATGATTGTAAAAAAATCACCACTTCATTACGAAATATAAAAATTCTTGATCCGGCTTGCGGTTCTGGTGCTTTCCCAATGGGGGTTTTAAATACGCTTATTAAAATTCTTAAAAAAGTAGATACAAAAAATACACTTTCTAATTACGACATCAAACTCGAATTAATTGAAAACTGTATTTATGGTGTCGATATTCAAAGTATTGCTGTTCAAATTAGCAAACTTCGCTTTTTTATCTCGCTAGTTTGTGAACAAGAAACTACTACAAATGCAGCTTCAAATTACGGCATTAAATCTTTGCCCAATCTAGAGACCAAATTTGTTGCGGCAAATACTTTGATAGGCTTAAAGCAAGAAGCTAAAAGTATGATTGAATGGCAAGACGAAACCCTTTTTGAACTAAAAAATCAACTTTGGGACATTAGATGCCATCAAAATTTTAGAGCTCAAAAATGGCAGGAAAAGAAACAGTTACGAAAAAAAGACAAAGAGCTTTGTAAAACAATTGAAGCCTATTTAAAAACCATAGCTACAAAACCTAATTTCGCATTAATTGACGACTATACCAAACAAATTGCCAATCAGGAATTTGAAATAGATAACTTACCCGTGATTTGGGCTGATGTTGCTGAAACAGCAATACAAACCACAATTTTTGAGAGCAGCAAAAAAACAGAATCTATTTTCAAAATTGACGTTAATAAAGAAAGAAGAGACATACTCAAAAAAAGCAACAAACTGTTGCTTAAAAAAATAGAACAAGAAAAAAGCAAACAACACTTGGCAAATACCAGTGAAGCTTTGTCCTTGATAGAATGGAATCCGTATGACCAAAATACTTCCTCCCCGTTTTTTGACCCGGAATGGATGTTTGGTGTTGCAACTTTTGATGTGGTGATTGGTAATCCACCTTATGTCAATATTGAAAAAATAGATGGAAATCTAAAAAAATTATTATTTGAACAATATAAAACTTGTAAGGGAAGAACAGATCTTTACATAGCATTTATAGAAGGGCTCTTAGGGAAATTAAATGATGATGGGATTTTATCATTTATAATTCCTTATTCATTTACTAACCAAAATTATGGTTCTCTATTAAGAAGATTATTAATTGAGAAACATTTTATTGTTGAAATTGTAGATACAAGCAATTATATGGTTTTTGAAAGTGCAGTTGTTAAAAATATAATTTTATCAGTTCAAAAAAGTAAAAGGAAAAACGAAAGTAGAAGTAGAATACGAATTGTAGAAAGTGATAAAAATTTTATAGAAAAAGTTTTTAAAGAACATTTTATCAATCAGGATATATTTCTTCAATTAAAAGAAAATCGTTTTGAGACTAAACAGTTTGAACATTTATTAAAACTTAAAAATAAATTATGGAGCAATTCTGTGTCTCTTGAAAAAATTTGCTTTATTGCTTACGGGGCAAGGTTAAATCATAAAACAGAAAAAATAGGAAAATCTAATTATATTCATAGGGAAAAAGAAGACTTATTAAAACCATTTACAGAAGGTGAATGTATTGAAAGGTATGTGTTTAAACAATATGGCTGGCTCAACTATAAACCATTAGAGCATTATAATTCTATGTTTACTGAGTTGTTTGAAAATGAAAAATTAATCTTTATTAATGTCGTTAAAGATAGATTGAGATTTGCCTATGATGATGGTCATTTTTATAATAGTCATACTGTTATTAATTGTGTTAGATATGATTTACTTAAGAATGTAAATTATGTATCCGTTAAAAGAGCGTTAAAAGATGCTGATATTATTTTTTCCAAAACTTACAATTACAAATTTTTACTCTCTTTGTTAAATTCTAATTTATTAAATTGGTATTTTACTTCGTTTTTAAGCGAAGGTTTACATTTTTACCCTGATGATGCCAAAAAATTACCAATTATAAAATTAACTGAACTTTCTCAACAACCTTTTATCACTTTGGTTAACCAAATCCTTTCCAACAAAAAAGAAAACCTTGACACTACTGATTTAGAAAAACAAATTGATGTAATGGTATACAAACTCTATGAACTAGATTATGAAGAAGTATTAATTGTTGAGCCAGAGTTTAAGTTGAGTAAAAAAGAGTATGAAACATTTAAATCATAAAAGTTAATAAAAAAACTAAAAATAATCCAAGTGTAAAACTTTGTAAATAAGCGGGTTTTTAAAACAAATGAATATGTTTCCCTCATTGATGAGGGGAACATAAATTAAAAATAAATACATCAATTATGCTATTGAGCAAATCCTGCGATAGAATAAATAGAATGGGCAATAGGATGCTCAATATAAAATAAAATAAGACTATCAGTAAAATACAGTAATGGCAAACAATTTCATAACCAATAATAAAACCCATAAATCACTAAAAGGCAGGTTAAATACATTGATCAGCATTAGTGATGAACTTAAATTTTTAGTGGGTTTCTTTTACTTTTCAGGTTGGCAGGAACTCTTTGAAAACCTAAAAAAGAACGAAAACCTGACATTAAAATTATTGGTTGGGCTGCAAGTAGATCAAATCCTAAATAAAATTGTAGAACACGGTAGTCAGGAAGAAGAACAATCACAAGACGACCAATTCAATCAGTTTATGACTTCAATGGGAAATGCCATAAACAATGAAGAAATGGACACAGAAGCGTTCTACAACCAAGTAGAATTCTTTCTGCAAATGCTAAACGAAAAACGACTAATCATCCGTAAAACCGAAAACTCAAACCACGCCAAGTTATACCTATTTCGTTTAAACGAAGAGCAGGCAAACATTCAGGCAATGACTGGTCAGTTCATTACAGGAAGTAGCAATTTAACGCGTGCTGGTTTATCAGGTCAGGAAGAATTTAATGTAGAGATAAAAGATTATGGTTTTGTAGATGCCGAAACGTATTTTGATGAATTATGGGAACGGGCCATTCCAATTTCAGAAATCGAAAGCAGAAAAGAATTCCTTATTCAATTCATTCAGCACAAATCACAAGCAGCGTCAGTAACACCATTTGAAGCGTATGTTTTAATTCTAAAAACCTATTTAGATTTACAACAAATTAAACAAATTAAACCTGAAGTTGAAAATCTGCTGGAGGAAATTGGATATAAAAAATACAGTTATCAAACAGATGCAGCAAATCAAGCGTTATCAATAATAGAGGAATACAACGGAGTTATTATTGCAGATGTGGTAGGGTTAGGTAAATCTGTAATTGCTTCGTTAATAGCCAAAAATTTAGGTAAAAGAGGAATGGTTATTTGCCCTCCGGGATTGATAGGAGACAAAACATACAATACAGGTTGGTGGGGATATATCAACGAGTTTAAGTTGTACGATTGGGAAGTAGAAAGTCGGGGTAAATTAGAAGATTTGGCAGACACTATTCAAACCAAAGGAATTGAAGTGGTACTTGTCGATGAAGCGCATTATTTCAGAAACCAGGACACCGCCGATTATGAAGCATTATTAACCATCTGTAGAGACAGAATCGTTATATTATTAACAGCCACACCTTTTAACAATTCACCATCCGACATTTTTTCGTTGTTGAAATTATTTATTGTTCCGGGTAAATCCGGAATAACTATTGACGACAATTTAGAAGGATTGTTCAGGGCATATTCATTCAAATACAAAAGGCTTTCAGATATTATTAAAAACTGTAATTCTAAAGATCCTAAAAAAAGACATAGAGCCGAAATACTGTATACGACAATGTTAGGCAAAGAGTTGCCTATTGATATAACTGTCGTTAGAAATGAAACCAAAGTTTTAGCCAATCAAATAAAAAATATTATTTCATCAGTAGTAATCAGACGCAATCGATTGGATTTGCAACAGGATTATGTGTATGCGCAAGAAGTTACGGAATTATCAAAAGTGAATGATCCAATAGAATTATTTTATCGTTTAACTCCCGATCAAAGTACTTTCTACGACAGAATTTTAAATGAATATTTTGAAGAAAACGGAAGGTTTAAAGGAGCAATTTATCAGCCTTTCAGTTATGAAAAAATTGTTGATGAAGAAAAATTAGACGAAAAAGGAAATAGACAATTCCAGCAACAACAAAACTTATTTGATTTTATGAGACGTTTGTTGGTAAAGCGTTTCGAAAGTTCCTTTGGTGCGTTCAGTCAATCAATTGACCGATTTTTAAATGTTCACTTATTGGTTAAAGATTTTATAGAAAAATCAGGAGGAAAATACATATTAGATCGGAAATTAATTGAAAAGATTCAATATTATGAGGAAGATGATATCGATAGAGTTTTGGATGAATATTCGAAAGCTTTATTATCCAAGAAAGTTCCAAAAAACAATACAGTTTATGATGTAAATGATTTTCAAAAAAAAATAGAATTCCTTTCTGATATTGAAAGTGATATAGTTGTTTTTCAAGAAATCAAAGAGCAATTAAAAAGACTAAAAATTGTTGAAAACGATCCTAAAAGAGAAGGGATTATTCACGAAATAAAATCAATTCTGGAAACAGATAAAAACCGTAAAGTGATATTGTTTTCGGAATATGTAGATACCATAAAACATTTAGAGGGGAAATTCCGTGAGGCATTTGGTAACCGATTACTGGTTTGTGATGGTAAAGTCTCAAAAGAATTGGCTAAAAGCTTGAATACAGATTATAATGCGCAATACAAAGGAACACAAACCAATCATTTTGATGTATTAATAACAAGTGATAAACTTTCGGAAGGATTTAATCTAAATAGAGCGGGTGCCATTATAAATTATGATATTCCTTGGAACCCAACAAGAGTTATTCAAAGAGTAGGTCGTATAAATCGTATTGGAGCTAAGGTATTTGAGGAATTGTACATTTATAACTTCTTTCCATCTGAAATAGGCGCTGACATTGTAAAATCAAGAGAAATTGCTGCTCAAAAAATGTTTCTTATTCATAGTTCGTTGGGTGAAGATGCCAAAATTTTTGATGTAGAGGAAGAACCAACAGCTTCTGGCCTTTTTAATAAAATCAACCAAAATCCTGATGAAGGAAGTGAAGTAAATACTTCAACGCACATTAGAAACACTTACAAAGATATTGAAGACAAATATCCGGAGGTAATTAAAAAGATAAGTAATTTACCAACAAGGGTAAAAACAGCAAAAGCTTTTGAAAAATACCAACTAAATGTGCTGAGAAAAAAAGGATTAAGCCTGTTTGCTCAAATTATCGTAAAAGAAGAGGGGCCTAAAGAAGAAGTCATTGAAGTAACTTTTGAAGAGTTGTTAGGGAATACACAATGTGAATTCGAAGAAAACAAATTGCCACTGTCAAAATTCTTCTGGAAGAATTATGAAAATATAAAAACTTTCAAACCGAATATTAGAACAGGGAGAAATGACATAGCCCTGGAGTCAAAAGCCCTGGAAAATTTAAAAGTATATCTGAAATTGTTATCAGGTAATGAGGAAAATTTGGCAAACTTCATAAAAATGATAATAAAAGACTTAAAAAAATACCACACGCTATCAGTGAGAACCCTTGGAAGGTTAGGCAGAAAAACAATTGATTTAAACTCCAGTGAAAAAGAAATAAAAGCATTAACAAATGAAATTAATTGGATTAGAAACCAATTTGGGGATGACTATTTAGATAGAATCTTAAAAAGAGTGGATAATCAAAAAAATGAGGTAATCATTGCGGTGGAGAATCAACTAAATAAATAATTTCAAAAAGTTTATAAAAAGTTTATTTGAAAATTAAAATATTTAAATAGTTAAAAATTAATTACGAAATGGCATTTTAAAGAATTAGTTCAAGGAGACGATTTTAAAGTTGCTAAATGTGAAGAAACAATTTTTAACAAGAGAACTTGGGAAAAAAGGTAAAACCTTAGAATGGTTTATGAAATCATACGAAAACGAAATAGAAACAAACTAATCAATAAATATTATGTACCCAATTAAACTCGGATATAATAAAGCAAAAGAAAGGATTTTCGATCTTTCTAAAAACAATCATCACGCCGAAAGCCTGATAACTTCTGTTTTTACAGCAGAAAAAACATTTAGAAGAACTCTTCGGCAATTAGTTGTTTCTGCTGGTTTTAAAAGTATAATAGCTGATAAAATAATGAAATGTCATAGAGGATTATCTCAAATTATTGATGCTTGGGAAATATTTGATCCTCATCATAGAAAACTTGGTATAATTATAAGGTCTGAGGATCTTTTTACGATTAAAGATGCTGCTCAAAAAAGAAATAAATTAGTGCACGGAGAAAAGGTTTTTAAACTTTCCGATTGCAAAGAAGATACTGTTAAGGTATTAGAAGCCTTAGATAGAATCAAAAACACATTTGATATAGAGTATGGCTATAGTGGTTGGAAAACTGCTAAAAGCAGAAAAGTTAGTGTCTTACATATTGATTCAAAGGTTACTATCACTTAATTATTAATATGTTTAACTCCATATATAGATTATACTAAAAACATCCATTCACTATTCTATTATCTGTGTAAGTTTAAAAGGATAATATTAATTAAAATAGTATACTGAAAATTGAAAAAAATTATTTTATATATAATAATCTTGGTTTTACCATTTCTAGGTATGGTATTGGTAAATGAGGTATCTCGTCAAAAAATTACTGATAAGCCTTATGTTATAAGTGGTATTGTAACAATTAATTCAAAAATAAAAACACCAGATAAATGCACGTGGACTTGTCATAACAACACAAACTATTGCAAAATACATCACGTAAAAATAGCCAAAAGTAATTTTAAATTTATAGATCCAATATATTATTTAATTATATTATTGTTACAGTTAACAGGAGGTTATGCCTTGGCAAACATATTAATTTTAGTAATTATGGCACCATTATTTTTTTACATACTCCTTATTAAATCAATAAACATTCAGTTTCAAATTAATAAATTAAAAAAGGGAAATGGCTAAATTACTAGAAATTGTCAATTTTTTATATGCCTATTGTACAGACTTAGTCATCAATTTGGCAAATATTACCGGACTTTCTTATTATGAAATTAATGCAATAGTTTTTTGTGTTATTTACCCTTTGCTGACAATGGGATTGCCCATCTTATTTATTATTCAGAAAATAAGGTTAAAAAAATATAGAGACCTCTATACTAAATAAGAAAGCTCATAATCGCTATATAAATACCTTAATTTAATTAAATGAGGAAACTAAGGAAATTGAGGATTTCAAGAAGTTATCCTCAGCTTCCTCATAATTCTCAAAATCCTAGCCTTCTATATAATAGCATAAAAAAAAATTCATTTCTATAAAGATTTGGGTAAATTGCTATGAAACTAAAAATCAGTTTAATTTAAACTAAATACAACATACAATCCGCGGAGTTTTCAGTTAAGCATTATAATTCCTAATACCTATTATTCGTTTTTTATTGCGATTTTATAACAAGATTCACAAGTGAGATAAATCTTATCATAATTACCCCAAATTATTTTCATTTTACAAGAACCGAGTCCATTGAGGGTGTTACTCTATATTGTGTAGCATCATCCATTACAAATTCAGCACTATCAAATTCAAGTTTTCCATTGGTAAATGGATATTCCGGGGTAAACTGAACACCCCATTCCGGGGCAAAGTGAACAGGTCATTCCGGAGCAAACTGTACAGCTGATTCCGGAGCAAAGTGAACAGTTATTTTGATTCTGATTTTAGGTTATATTAAGTGTCGAAAAA
>DATCUQ010000016.1:0-24812 GCA_036567345.1 Lutibacter sp. | reverse complement strand
GATTTAATCGCTCAAATTAATTCAGAATACAACGGCCAAAATTACAAAACGCTTCACAATAAATTTATGACGAAGCTGGCTCAAATAACCTATAATTGGAGAACAGCCAAATTGATCACCACCACACAAAGATCTCAAATTACCAGTTGTGCCTGGGGATCCAATATTCCTTACTATAATAATGAAGAGTAGTTTAAAAGCTATTTTAACTTTATAAACCCAAGCAATTTGCTTGGGTTTGTTTTTTATATATTCAATAAATCGAGTCCGGCCATTTTATGAAAAGTCAATTTACACTCAATAAGCTTGTTGCATAATTAAAACTTGGAAAATGTTTGAAATAAATAATTTTAATAACAAAAATTTTAACTATATTTGAGATGTATTTTGTTTAATTGTATTATTTCATACCTGAAAAATTGGTTGACAAATGCAAAATTATGAATACATACTAATTAAAGTTACTGGAAAAGAAACTGGACAATTTGTCTGGTTTTTTTTGTAATTTATAGAACTATCTTAATTTTTTTTACAGGATTAAAGCACTTCCATAAAAATCAACATATAATAGCTGCCGGTGATTATAAACACAACACCAGCAATGGTGCGCATTGCTTTTTCAATTTTGGTGATTCTGGTGTAAAAACTTCCTATACTGCTTGCTGTATAAGCCAACAAATAAGTAAAAAGCAATACGGGCAATCCAGTTCCGAAAGCAAAAATTATGGGTAAATACAATCCGTCAATTTTTGAAATGGTCATTGGAATCAGCATTCCGAAATACAATGCGCCGCTGTACGGGCAAAATGCCAACGCAAAAACTGCGCCTATTAAAAATGAACCCAATAAGCCTTTATTCTGAAATTTTTCCGACAGTTTTTCTGTAAAATTCGATTTTCCGAAGAAATTCAAGCGAATCACATTCAGCATTATCAATCCAATCACAATAAGCAGCGGACCTAAATACTTTTCGCCATTCTGGCTAAAAAATCGTGCAATAGGGAATTTGCTGGCACCAAAAAACAGAATTAATCCAATTGTTGTGTAACTGAATGCCCTGCCCAATGAATATAAAATGCCACTTAAAAAGACTTTTTTTTTGCTTGAAATATTTTTGGAAATAAATGCGGTCGCAGTAATGTTTGTGGCAAGTGGGCACGGACTTATGGCGGTCATCAGTCCGAGCACGAATGCCGACAATATGGGAATATTGTTATTTTCCAATAGCGACTGCAAAAAAATCCATCTATAAACCTTTAAGCTGATTGGCAATTGTTTCTTTTAATTCATCAGAAAAAGTTTTTTGGTCAGTGCCTTTCATAAAAGCAAAATTGGTTAAATCCACATGTTTTTCTTTGCCGTCTTTTATCACGTTTAAAAATAGTGCAGTTCCCGTGGCTTCAAATTTTTCGGCGAATTTTTCATTTTCCTCTTTATCGACATTAACAATTTTAAAGATGATTTTACCGCTTTTTAATTCCTTGGTAAAATAGGTGTCCAGCGTATATTTTGTGTTTGCTTCTATGGCTTTACAGGTTTTGCATCTGTTTGTGGAGTGAAAATCAATCACTTCAATTATATTTTTAGTTGCTTGTTTGTCTGCAGTTTTGTTTTGTGCATTTCCTGTGCAGGAAAATAAAAACAAACTCAAAATAATTGTTGATAAAATAGGAAGCTTTTTCATTTTTTATGAGTTAAATGGTTATAAAATCAGGTTAAATAAATATCCGGAAATGATAATGAATAAGGTTACCACGCCGAAGAAAATTCCGATTAATTTAAGGGTCATTACTTTTTTAAGCAACGTAGCTTCAGGGATAGAAAGGCCAACAGTTGCCATCATAAAAGCAATGGCTGTTCCAATTGGGATTCCTTTTGCAACAAAAACCTGAATCACAGGAACAATGCCGGCTGCATTGGCATACATTGGCACTGCCGCAATAACTGCCAAAGGAACTGTCCACCAAGCGCCGCTTCCCAAATATTTGGCGAAGAAATTTTCGGGAACGTAACCGTGCATGGCGGCACCAATGCCAACACCAATAATAATATAGATCAAAACACCTTTTACAATATCCCAGGCGTTTCTGGTGATTTCAGGCAAACGCTGCCTAAAAGTTCTTTTTTCTTCTTCATAGTCTGCACTATCTTTTTGTGCATTTGCCAAAACACTTTTCACCCAATCAGTCAAAAGAGGTTCTAAATGGAATTTTCCCAATATCCAACCGCCAAAAGTCCCCAATAAAATTCCGGAAATGGCATAAATTAAGGTGACTTTTAATCCAAACATGCTTAAAAACATAGCGATGGCGACTTCATTTACCAAAGGTGAAGTAATCAGAAAAGAAAAAGTGACTCCCAAAGGAATTCCTCCGTGAACAAAACCTATAAACAGCGGAACAGATGAACAGGAGCAAAAAGGGGTAATCGCCCCAAAAATGGAGGCAAAGAAATATTCGAGTCCGTACAATTTTTTGCGGTTGAGATAATTTTTCAATTTTTCAATGGGAAAGTAAGTGTTTACAATTCCCATTAAAAAAACAATCACAAATAACAAAATTAATATTTTGATGGTGTCGTAAACAAAAAAATTGAGTGATTTTCCTAATTGCGTTGTTGCCCCAATATTAAAAACGGCATAAATTAACCAATCAGCCAATTTTTGAACCCAATCAAACATAGTAAAGTTTTATTAGCAACATTTATGGTCAGAACATCCGCAATCAGCGTCGGCTGAATTCTTCGTTTGCAAATTCTCCATTAAAAGCGACGTGATTTCAGCTTTTGAAGGAACGCGCCCTTTAATTTTAATTTCATTGTTTATCACCACGGCAGGCGTGGACATAACATTGAATTTCATAATTTCCATAATATCTTCCACCTTTTCAATAGTGGCATCAATGTTATTTTCCGTGACCACATCCTGCACAACAGCGGTGGTTTGTTTGCATTTCGGACAGCCGGTTCCCAGTATTTTTATGTTTATGCTCATTTTTTTATGTATTAATAGGTTGTTGTAAATAAGTAATTTATCAGTTAAAGAATAATATGTTGGGCGTTCCCGCTAAAAAGCGGTCGGGCTTTCCGCTGCAATCTTTTTAAATTCGCCGAAATGGCAAATTAAAAAAGTATTTCCGCTTCAATCCCTAGCGCAAAATGAATGACGATTTACGATTTTGGAATGACGAAAATGCCTATTCAAATATTAACCATAACAAAATTGCGCCCTTTGCGATTTTTCTTTGCGCCCTTAGCGGTTAAATGCAATTTTCGTAAAAATTCCTTTTCAGTTTTTTTTAGAACTTATTATAAAAACAGGAATGTTCTTATTACATTCGACTTTCATTCAAAAACATCATCCAAAAAAACCTTGAAACAATGCTTTGGCTGTTTTCCAGTTTTCTTTATGGATGCAGTATTTTATTTTGGGCGGATTTACTTCACCCTGAATCAAGCCTGCATTTTTCAATTCTTTTAAATGTTGGGAAATGGTCGATTGCGCCAAGGGAAATATGTCAACCAAATCGCCCGTAAAACAGCACGATTGATGTTCTAAATGCTTTAAAATTGCAATCCGCGTCGGATGGCCCAAAGCTTTGGCAAAACGTGCCAATTGTTTGGATTCATCCTTAAAAACGATATTTTCTGTGGTTTTTTTCATTTCCAATCGTAAATTTACGATTAACGATTCGCCTAAATAATGATCAATGTCATTTTTAGCAAATTTTTTTCGACTTATACTAATATTAAGTTTATATTGTTAAATATCAGCAATTTGAATTTTTACTTTTTATATTTAATATTTAACTTCTAATATTTAATATTTTTTCGCTGAAATATTTTTTCTTCAGCCAAAAAGAAACCCTCACCAATAAAATTAAGGCAGGCACTTCAACCAAAGGTCCAACAACACCCGCAAATGCTTGTCCGGAATTCAACCCGAAAACCGCAATCGCCACGGCAATGGCCAATTCAAAATTGTTTCCTGCAGCGGTAAAAGCAACCGCGGCCGTTTTATCGTAAGTGGCGCCCATCGCTTTGGTGACAAAGAAACCAATCAGGAACATAATAGTAAAGTAAATGAGCAAAGGAACGGCAATTATGAGCACATCCATTGGGATTTCAACAATCAATTCGCCTTTTAGGGAAAACATCACCACAATGGTAAACAGCAGCGCAATAAGCGTTAATGGCGAAATGGTCGGAATGAATTTTTTGTTATACCAGTCTTCACCTTTCAATTTTACCAGAATTAACCTGCTTAAAATTCCCAAAACAAATGGAATTCCCAAATAAATAGCCACGCTTTCGGCTATTGTTGCAATGGAAATATCAACAATGGCGCCTTCAAAACCAAAATAGGGCGGAAGCACGGTGATAAAAAGCCAGGCGTAAAAACTATAGGCAAAAACCTGAAAAATGCTGTTTAAAGCCACCAAACCGGCGCCATATTCACTGCTGCCTTCGGCCAAATCGTTCCAAACCAACACCATCGCAATACAACGCGCCAAGCCGATTAGAATTAAACCCACCATATATTCCGGGTAATCCTGTAAAAATGTTATGGCCAAAATAAACATCAAGATCGGACCGATTATCCAGTTTAAAACCAACGAAATAGCCAGAATTTTTACATTTTTAAACACTTTTGGCAACAAAGCATAATTCACTTTTGCCAATGGCGGATACATCATTACAATCAAACCAATGGCAATGGGAATGTTGGTGGTGCCGCTGCTGAAAGAATCGATTAATGATGGAAATGACGGAATAAAATAGCCGATTGCCACACCAATGGCCATGGCAATAAATATCCATAAGGTTAAGTAACTGTCTATGAAGCTTAGTTTTTTCATAATTATTGTTGAATCGTTTATTTCTTTCCCTTCGACTGCGCTCAGGGTGACAAATCGTTTAATTGTTTATTCAATGAATTGTGTAATCAAATTATTTAGTCTTTTTTCTCTATTCTCTATTCACTATTCTTTAATTTTTGAAAAAACATACAACATTTCAGCCGCAATTTGGTTGCTGCGTTCTTCATATTTTTCAGCTTGTTGCGGTGTATTGTCGAAAGCTTTTGGGTCGTCATATTTTACAGGAATGCGTTTTTCTGCTCCGGGAATAAACGGACAATTGGCATCGGCATCAGAACAGGTCATAATGGCCGCAAACTCACTTTGCGGATTAAAAGCATCGTCAAATGTTTTTGAAAATCCAATAATTGGATGTTTATTTTCATCAAATTTAATGGCGTAAACCGGATTTTTACCTTCTGATAAAACTTCAATTTTAAAACCTGCCTTTTCCAGCGTTTTTGCGGCCATGGGAAACAGCGCCGTAGCTTCCGTGCCGCCCGAATAACAATAAACATTTTTCAAATTGTAAAAATGCGCCGCTGCCTGAGCCCAGACTTGCGATAAATGACTTCTGCGCGAATTGTGCGTGCAAATAAAATTCAGATTTGCATTTTTATTTTCAGTCACTTTTGTCTGAATATAATCAATTAACGGTTGTAATATTTGTTTGCGTTCATTGGAAATTGCATCCAAATTTAATGAAGCAATGGTTTTTTCGATTTGTTTGAATAACATTTTTACGCTGTTTTATAATTTAACAACAGCCATTGCCGGGTTTGCAACCATCCGGTTTACTTGCAAATACGGTGATGCTGAAGATTCCTGTATTGGAATTTTTAAATGAAGCAATCGCTGCTTCATCCAAATAATTTTTTAAAATATCATCGGGAAGCAGAATTGATTTCTCTTTTTGAATTTTTATATCAGTAAAACCAGTTTCGGCAATTAAATTTATGTAGGTGTCTTTTTGGATGGCACCAGATACACATCCCGCGTACATTTCTGCTTGTTGCGCCAGTTCAGCGGGTAAATCGCCAACCAAAACCACATCAGAAATGCTAAAATGCCCGCCAGGTTTTAGCACCCTAAGTATTTCTTGGAAGACTGCTTTTTTATTGGGAACCAAATTAAGCACGCAATTGCTGACAACCACATCCACCACATTTGAAGTTAGCGGCAGTTTTTCTATATCACCCAATCTGAATTCTACATTGTTAAATCCCCTTTTTTCCGCATTTTCACGTGCTTTTTCTATCATAATTGGCGTAAAATCAACACCAATCACTTTTCCTTTTTCGCCTGTTTGCGCGCGTGCAACAAAGCAATCGTTACCGGCGCCGCTGCCTAAATCCAGCACGGTATCGCCTTCTTTAATTAAAGCGAACGCTGTTGGAAGTCCGCAGCCCAAACCTAAATCGGCATCCGGATTGTAACCTTCTATGGTTTCATAACTATCACTCATAATATTATAGACTTCTGTTGAGCATCCTCCCGAGCCGCAGCAAGAAGTCCGGTTTTCATTTTGGTCTTGTAAGGCAATTTCACTGTATTTTTGCTTTACCAAATCTTTTAATTCTTTGTCTGTTTTCATGGTATGTAGTTTTTTGTGATAAATGATTATTGAATTAATTTTTTAACAACATAGGCTTTTTGCGTTGCTGTCCTGATTTAAAAATGCCGTAAAAAGTTCTTTGGACGTTTCCCAAACTTCTTCGTTGATGCAATAGCAAACGCTGGTGCCTTCCACATTTCCCTTGATCAATCCCAAATTTTTCAGTTCTTTCAAGTGTTGAGAAATGGTGGGTTGCGCCAATCCGATTTCAGCAACCAAATCACCGCAAATGCAGGCATTCATTTTAAAAAGTTGTTGTAAAATGGCCACTCTGGCAGGATGTGCAATAGCTTTTGCAATGGTTGCTATTTGATTTTGTTCTTCAGTAAATTTTTCAGATTTTGTGATTCCCATAATGCTTTATTAGTTTATTGCAATATTACGATTAAATAATAAATATGCAAAGAATTTTTAAAATATTTCAATTTAATATTTCTGACGATTTCATAGTCAGCTATTTACAGAAATAGTTATGGCAATTTTAGGGTTAAATTAATTTTCTTATTGAAGTGGTTTAAACTTTTTGTTTGTCAGCGAAAAATTCGGCTTTTGCTTGATAATGAAGCCTTTTTTTCTTTGAATAGCATCGCTACGGAAATAAAAAAAGTCAAAATTAGGGAGCAAAATGTGAATTTTGCAGGTAAATGAAAAAGTTTAAACCACTTCATTGATAAATTCAACTATTTATCGTAAAATTAATGGCAAAATTAAAAATGATTCTAAGGGCTTGTTAATTAATAAATTTTTGAAGGAAAAGCAATTTTTAGAGCCCGTTTAATAGTTACTTCGAAAAAATTTATTTTGAAATACCGAATTATGAAAAAATTAAAAACATTTGTTTTAGTCTTCTTATTTTTTACAACTTTTATCCTTTTTGGCCAACAAAAAGAAGCATTTATAGAAAATGTTGTGCAGGAAACTTATGAAAATTCCCAACTTGAGCAGCTCGGATATGAGCTTTTGGATGAAATTGGGCCGCGACTGGTTGGTTCTTCAAATATGAAAACCGCACACGATTGGGCGGTTACAAAATTTACGGATTGGGGAATAATGGCATCAAATCAGCAATATGGTGCATGGCGTGGTTGGGATCGCGGCATTTCGCATATAGATTTGGTGGAACCTCGCATAAAATCATTGGAAGGAATGCAATTGGCCTGGAGTGCCGCAACGCCTAAAAAGGGAGTGACTGCTGAAATAATCACGCTTCCTAATAAGATCCAAGATTCCATAAGTTTTGCAAATTGGCTTCCAACGGTAAAAGGGAAATTTGTTTTTGTTTCTATGCCTCAAAAGACGGGGAGGCCCGATTATAATTGGGAAGAATTTGCCACGCCCGAATCTTTTATAAAAATGAAGGAAGAAAGAATCGAACAAACCAAAGGTTGGAACAACAATTTAAAAAATAGTGGTTATAGCAGCAGAACATTGGATGAAGCGCTTGAAAAAGCGGGTGCTGTTGGCATTGTGCAATCCAATTGGTCGAAAGGTTTTGGCGTTAATAAAATATTTGGGGCCCGAACAAAAAAAATACCTAAAGTGGATTTATCATTGGAAGATTATGGCTTGGTTTACAGGCTCGCAGCAAATGGCAGAAAACCTAAGATTAGGGTAGTGGCTACCTCTAAAGAATTGGGAATTATGCCCACTTTCAATACCATTGCACGAATAGAAGGAACAGAAAAATCGGAAGAATATGTTATACTTTCTGCGCATTTTGATTCTTGGGATGGAGGAAGCGGCGCAACGGACAACGGTACAGGAACCATTACCATGATGGAAGTGGCGCGTATTTTGAAAAAATATTATCCCAATCCGAAAAGAACTGTCATTATTGGTTTATGGGGAAGTGAAGAACAAGGTTTAAATGGCTCGAGAGCATTTGTTCACGACAATCCTGCCATTGTTGAAAATATACAGGCAGTTTTTAATCAGGACAATGGAACGGGAAGGGTTTCGAGCATTAACGGACAAGGATTTTTGCATTCCTATGATTTTTTGGGTCGTTGGTTGCGGGATGTTCCTGAAAATATCCGTAAAAATATAACAACTACCTATCCGGGATCGCCATCTGTCGGCGGCTCCGACCATTCCTCTTTTGTGTCTCAAAGCGCACCTGCATTTATGATGAGCTCCTTAAATTGGTCTTATTTTAATTACACATGGCATACCAACAAAGATACTTATGATAAAATTGTGTTTGATGATCTAAAAAATAATGTGGCGCTTATTGCCATTATGACCTATTTGGCAAGTGAAGATGAAGGGAAAACTTCCAGGGAGAAAATTGTTTTGCCAGTCGATTCAAAATCAGGCAAACAAATGGAATGGCCAACGCCAAAAGATGGAAACCGATTAGGCGGATTAGATTAAAATTTTAATTCGATTAAAGCACCAAATTATTCAGGTAAAAAAAATGACAGCCATCACGACTGTCATTTTTCACATTAACTAACCAAAAATTGTTTATTCTTTTGCTTCTTGCATTTCTTCTGTTTTTGCACCAACTCTGTTAAATGTTAACATTGGAGCAAATTTTAATTTTAATCCAGCAATTTTTCTGTTGTCAGCAGAAGAAAGTCCTTCTTTTTCCACAGTATTTTTTCTGCTGTCTAAAGCTTCATACATTAATTTAATTTCATCCCAGTCTTCACGAGAGTAATTGTCTTTATTGGCATCAGCGGTATCAACGAATTGTTGGTAAACAGCAAGAATATTGTCTTTGTTAACCCAACCAAAATTCATATCATCCCCAATTTTTCCTTCACCAAACAAAGCATTTCTCAATACTTGTTTTGTGTTAGCAGCTGCTGCAGCTTGCATATCTGCTTCCATTTGTGCTTTTAACGCTTCGTATTTAGCTTTACTTGCATCAATTCTGGCTTGTGCTGCTTCTTTTTCTTTCAAATTTTCTAAAGCCAATTCAGCTTCAGTAATTCTAATTTGATAAGACTCATCAATCGCTTGCCAATTTGTTATAGCTTCTGCTGCTTCAATATTTGAGATTGAATCAACATATACTACATAGGTATCCACTGATTTCTCAGCTGCAACTGCTTTTTCATCTTTACAAGATGTGAATGCTAAGGCGGCTATCGCCAATCCTAAAAATAAATTTCTTTTTTTCATTTTACTTTGATTTTACTGATTAATTGATAATTAATTTATTCAACTGTGCAAAATTCGACATTAAAGTTAATAAATTTGTTACATAATTATTCTAATATCTTACATTATTCTTACATTTTTTGATTAGAAATTTTTTTAAGGCGCATAAATTTCACGATTTATAAGCCCATATAAACGTAAAATCTTACAATAATATTGCCTTTATATTTAATTTTTTTCGGTTGTGCTATTTGTAAATGAATATTTTGTCAATAAATTTCAAAGCGGTAGGAGATTTAAAATATCAAGAGCTTTATTGAAATACCAAAACCCATTCTCCAGTTAAAATATTTAAACATTAGTGCGAGTAATCCTGTAAATCTGTGTTCATTTTAAAATGCGTTAGCTTTTATGTTAGGCTATTATTCCCGTACCGTCAGAAAGTTCCACAAAATAGAGCGAACAATCTTTGTTAAATTTGTTTTTATAAGCTTCAGAAACAGTTTTTTTGAATGATGCTGTCGCTGTTTTTGCGATTAAATTGATGGTGCAGCCGCCAAATCCTCCGCCCATCATTCTGGCTCCCAACACTTGGCCGTTTAATTTTGCCTGTTCCACCAAAAAATCCAATTCAGCGCAACTTACTTTGTATTGATGCTGCAATCCGTTATGTGAAGCGTAAATAAGCTTTCCGAGTGTTTCTAAATCGCCGGCTTCTATGGCTTTGGAAGCTTTTATCACCCTGTCGTTTTCCTGAATGACATACAATGCTTTTTGATAATTTTCTGGCGTGATGCTTTCTTTAATGGTTTCCAAATCAAATTCTGTGGCGTCTCTTAATGCTTTCACTTTCAACATTCCGGCAATCGATTCGCAAACCGAGCGGCGGTCGTTATAAGCGCTGTCCGATAAACTGTGATTTACATTGGTGTTGATCAATAAAAGTTCGTGTTCCTTAAAATTTATTTCAAAAGGTTTCGATTTTATGGTTCTGCAATCCAGCAGCAACGCATTGTTTTTAATGCCGAACATGCTGGCATATTGGTCCATAATACCACATTTTACGCCCACATAATTATGCTCTGCTTTCTGCGATATTAAAATCATTTCTTCTTTGGTAAGCCCTAAATTAAAAACCGCATTCAGTCCAAACACAACGCTGTTTTCCAACGCTGCAGATGATGACATTCCGGCTCCTCCGGGAATATCTCCGCCAAAAGCGATATTAAAATTGCCAATGATTTTGTTGCTGTTCTGAATTTCTGCCACAACGCCTAAAATGTAGTTTTGCCAGCTTCCCTGCGGATGAGGTTTTATGTTATTGACGGAAAACTCAATAATTTCTTCTTTATCAACGGCATAAGCGGTTGAAACGCCCGAATTGCTTTTTGCAAGTCCTGCCACAATACCTTTATCAACCGCTGCCGGAAAAACAAAACCATCATTATAATCGGTGTGTTCTCCAATAATATTGATTCTTCCCGGTGAAAAAATCATAACAGGTTCGTCTTGAAATTTAGCGATAAAGTGTGTTTTTATGTTTGAAATTAATTCAGTATTCATTTTTAAAGGAGTTTAAGATTCCAGTTAATATGATAGGTTTCGTTCGGTTTTAATGTTTTTAATCCAACGCCATTATTGAAACTGTCTGAAATTCCGGTAGTTGGCTCAATGGCGATGGCATTTGGATGCGGCGGCGTATATAATTGTAAAAAACTGTCCTTTTCGGATGATTTTAATGTGAAACTATAAAGAGGTGTTTCAAAACCTATTTCGTTGGAGTCCAATAAAAAACAATCATCCAAAGATTTGTTTTCAATCAAAAAAGGTTCATCAATAATGTTTTCATCCATCCTTTGGGTGATATTTCTTTCGTCAAAAACACATTTTTGATGGCTTTTAAAATGAACAGCGCTTTTAGATAAATTTTGGCTGATAAAATACGGATGCCATCCTATGGTAAAAGGAAATGTTTTGGTGTCGGTATTTTTCACAGTGACATTTAATTCGATACTGTCTTTGGTTAAAATATAGGTTAAATCAATCATATAGGTAAAAGGAAAACCTTCAACTGGCGAGCGTTCTTCATGCCTCAGCACAACTTCGGCTTTTTCCGGCGTGGTTTTTTGGTCGATGATTTCAAAGGTTTTGTTGTAAACCAATCCGTGAAGCGCGTTGTTTTCTTCTTTTTGATTTTTATCCAATTGGTACGTTTTGTGATCAAAAACATAGCTTCCGTCTGCAATTCTGTTTGCAAACGGAAACAAGATAGCAGAAGCGTAGGTATTGTTGTAAGTTAAAGGATGCAAATCTTTTATAAGCTGGTGATTTAAAAGTTTGAGTTCCTGTAAACTTGATCCTAAATTCAAGTGTATTTTAGCGTAAGAATTTTTGTTTGAATCCTCAATTTCGATGAAGTTTAACCTGTTTTTTAAATCTTTGGTATGTTTTATCTGATACAAGGTTGGCTGTTTTAATAATGAATGTGCGTGTTTTTAAAAACTGATTATTTTATGAAGGTCAAATATAAAAACATAAATCGACTTTAGATAATGTAAATAAGCCAACCTTTCAATAGCTTTATGATTATTTAAAATATGGATATTCAGATTAGATTTAATTTAGGTTTCTTTTCAGCCCAAGAAATATAAAAAGAAATTAATTTGAAGATTATGGCCGTTAGTTTTATATTTGTCTGAAATTAAAGGCAAAATATTGTCTGATTACCACCATTATTTATGAAATTTAAACAGCTAATTTATATCCTCATTGCCGCTGGTTTGGTGGCTTTGGTTACTTATAGGATCATTGACAATAAAAAAGAAAACAGCCAAGGAAAGCAAAAGGGCGGAAGCCAATCGGCCATTACAGTGGATGGATTGGTATTAAAACCTGAGAAATTTTCTGAAAATCTTTCTCTTTCGGGCTCTTTGGAAGCCAATGAGCAATTGGAACTGAGAAGCGAAATCTCAGGAATTGTCGAAAAAATTAATTTTAAGGAAGGAAGCAAAGTTTCAAAAGGACAGATTCTTTTTCAGGTTAACGACCTGGAATTGCGTGCGCAGCTGGCCAAAGTGCAGACGGAGCAAAAACTGGCTTCCGAAAATGTACGCAGGGCAAAACTGTTGTTGGAAAAAGAAGCCATAAGTCAGGAAGAATATGATATTGCTGATGCCGATTACCAATTTGCACGGGCAGAATCGCAATTGGTCGCCGCCCAATTGGCAAAGGCAACCGTTAGGGCGCCTTTTTCAGGAAAAATTGGCTTGCGTTATATTTCAAAAGGAACTTATGTAACGCCATCTACGCCAATTGCAAGTTTGGTGAATACAGATCAATTGAAGATCACTTTTTCCATTCCCGAAAAATATTCATCCCAAATTAAGCTTGAAGATAAGATATCTTTTACAACCTCAAATTCAACAGAGGCACAAACCGCCACCATTTATGCCATAGAACCTGAAGTGGACATTGCCACGCGTACCTTAAAAATGCGCGCCATTGCCAACAACAGTGAGGGAAAATTAATTCCCGGAACTTTTGCCAATGTGCTGCTGCCGTTGGAAATTGTAAATGATGCGTTATTGGTTCCTACCGAATCCCTGATTCCCATCCAAAATGGCAAAAAGATTTTTGTTTCTAAAGGCGGGCTTGCAAAAGAAATCATTGTGGAAACCGGTGCACGCACCGAAAACTCCGTTATTGTATTGTCGGGATTAAAGGCTGGCGACACCATCCTGACTTCAGGGGTGATGATGCTAAAAAATGGTTCACCTGTTAAAGTCAATCTCATTCAACCGGCATCAAATTCCAAATCGTAATGAGTTTATCAACCTTAAGCATAAAACGCCCGGTGCTTACCATTGTAATGAATATTGCAATCGTACTTTTTGGGATTATTGGTTTCACCTATCTAGGCGTGAGGGAATTTCCTTCCATTGATCCGGCGCAGATATCCGTGCGTACCAATTATACCGGTGCCAATGCCGATATTATTGAATCACAGATTACGGAACCTTTGGAAAAAGCGATCAATTCCATTGATGGGATACGAAATATTACTTCATCCAGCAACCAGGGTTCCAGCAATATCAACATAGAATTTAACCTGGATAAAAATCTGGAAGAAGCGGCCAATGATGTGCGTGATAAAGTGTCGCAGGCAGTGCGGAGCCTACCGCAGGATATTGATGCCCCGCCCGTAGTTTCCAAAGCCGATGCCGATTCGGATCCCATCATTTCCATGACCGTTCAAAGTGATGTGAAAAATGTTCTGGAACTTTCGGATTATGCCGACAATGTGATTGCACCTCGTTTGCAGACAATTCCGGGCGTGAGCAGTGTTCGGATCTGGGGGCAACGAAAATATGCGATGCGGCTGTGGATAGATCCTTTAAAACTGGCTTCATACGGCGCTACGGTGGGCGATGTTCGGGCAGCTTTGGTTTCCCAGAATGTGGAATTGCCATCGGGAAAATTAACCGGCGCGAATACCGAATTGGCCGTAAAAACCATCGGAAATCTTTCCACCGAGGAAGAATTCAACAATATCATCATCAGAGCCGACGGGGAAAAGGTGATTCGCCTCAGCGATATCGGAAAAGCCTCTTTGGAAGCCGAAAATCTGGAAACCAAATTAAGCGATTCGGGCCAGCCAATGGTCGCCGTGGCCATTATTCCGCAGCCTGGGAGCAATTACATAGATATCGCCGATGCATTTTACATACAATATGAACAACTGCAAAAAGATTTGCCCAAAGATTTCAAACTGAACATCGCCATAGACAATACGGTTTTTGTGAAAAAAGCCATTACAGAAGTTGTGGAAACACTGGCCATATCCATCATTTTGGTTATTTTGGTGATTTACCTGTTTTTCAGAAACTGGTCCATTGCCTTGCGTCCGCTGATTGATATTCCGGTCTCCCTGATTGCCACCTTTTTTGTGATGTGGTTGTTCGGTTTTTCCATCAACGTGCTCACGCTGCTCGCCATTGTGCTGGCAACTGGACTTGTGGTGGATGACGGAATTGTGGTGACCGAAAATATTTTCAAGAAAGTTGAAAAGGGAATGAACCCAATTGAAGCCTCCATAAAGGGTTCCAACGAGATATTTTTTGCGGTAATTTCCATTTCGGTAACCCTCGCGGCGGTATTTCTTCCCGTAATTTTCCTTGAAGGATTTGTGGGCAGGCTGTTTCGCGAATTTGGTGTGGTACTGGCTTCCGCAGTGTTGATATCCGCTTTTGTGGCATTGACCTTGACGCCGATGCTGAACGCCTATCTGATGCGGCCCGGAAAACAGGAAAGATCGAAATTCTACAATTTTACCGAAAAGTATTTTGTAAAAATGAATGTGTCTTATGCCGAATCACTTCGGGCATTTTTGAATAATAAATGGTGGAGTTTTCCAATTCTCGTAGCTTGTTTGATTATTATCGGTGTGTTTTTTAGCCTGCTGAAAAAGGAAACAGCACCTTATGACGACCGAAGTTATATCGGCTTAAGCGTTTCCGGACCTGAAGGAGCTTCCTACGATTATATGGATGCTTTTATGAACGAGCTTACCGAATTGATCAACGATTCCATTCCCGAAAAGAAAGTGAGCCTCGTTATTACTTCTCCTGGTTTTGGTTCCTCTTCCGTGAACAGTGGATTTGTGCGCATCGCCCTTGTGGAACCAAGTGAAAGGGAACGCACCCAACATGAAATTGCCGCTGATTTAACGAAGTGGACAAAGCAGTATCCAAATGCCCGTGTCAACGTGTCGGAATCGCCTACAATTTCTGTTGGCCGGCGCGGCGGAATGCCAATTCAATACATTATTCAGGCACCGAATTTTCAACAACTGGAGAAAAAGATCCCTGAATTTATGGAAGAAGCGGAAAATGATCCCACTTTTTCCAATACCGATTTAAACCTGAAATTCAACAAGCCCGAAATTTATGTGACCATCAACCGAGAAAAAGCACAAAGTTTGGGTGTTTCTGTGCTTGATGTGGCGCAAACTTTGCAACTTTCTTTAAGCGGACAACGTTTTGGTTATTTTTTGATGAACGGAAAGCAATACCAGGTGATGGGCCAATTTGACAAGAAAGACCGTGCTGCACCGATGGATCTCACTTCTATGTTTGTCAGAAATAAGGAGGGATTGCTGATACAGCTCGACAATTTGGTGACTACCGAAGAACAAAGCAGTCCGCCACAATTGTACCACAACAACCGGTATATGAGTGCCACGGTATCTGCCAGCTTGGCGCCCGGAAAAAGCATCAGCGACGGAATAGATGCGATGGAACGCATCAAGGAAAAAGTGCTGGGAGAGAATTTCACCACCGATCTTGGCGGTGAATCGCGGGATTTTGTGGAAAGCAGTTCCAATACGATGTTTGCCTTTGGCTTGGCGTTGTTGCTTATTTTCCTGATTCTTGCCGCACAGTTTGAAAGTTTTATAGATCCGTTTATCATCATCCTTACCGTTCCAATGGCTGTTGCCGGGGCCTTGTTTTCCCTTTGGCTGTTTGGGCAGACCTGGAATATTTTTAGCCAGATTGGTACGGTTATGCTGATAGGGCTGGTGACCAAAAACGGGATTTTGATTGTGGAATTTGCCAATCAACTTCGAGAACAGGGATTGCCAAAACGAGAGGCCATCCTCCAAGCTGCCGAAACCAGGCTAAGGCCAATTCTTATGACAAGTCTTACCATCGCTTTGGGCGCATTGCCAATCGCCATTGCCCTTGGTGCTGCTTCCACTAGCAGAATTGGGATGGGTGTGGTAATTATTGGCGGCACGATGTTTTCCCTTGTTTTAACCTTATTTATAATTCCTGCGATGTACCTTATGTGGTCTAGGGAAAAGAAACACCGTCCGGAATTTGACAAACCTGAAATCCAATTAAATGAATAAGATATTTACCTTTTTTGTGCTGTTTTTCATTGTTTCAACTGCCCACTCACAGGAATTGCTGACGGTGGAAGCTGCCGTGAAAATTGCCTTAGAAAACAATTACCAAATAAGAATTGCAGCCAACGACCTGAAAATTGATCAAACCGGCGTAAGTGCGGGAAATGCAGGAATGCTTCCAACGGTGGGGGCGACCTTAAACAACAATAACAGCATTCAAAACAGTTCACAAACCCGTGCCGACGGGAATACCGTTGAACTCGATAACGCCAAAAACAACAGCCTTAATTATGGGGTTGTTTTGGATTGGACGCTATTTGACGGTTTCAAAATGTTTGCGCGCTACGACCAATTGAAAGAACAGGAAAAACTGGGCGACGCCCAATTAAAACAGGCAGTGATCACCAAGGTAAGCGATGTGATGATCGGGTATTATGATCTGGTGCAGCAGCAGCAACAGCTTGCGGCATTGGACAGCACCCTTGTTATTTCTGAACAACGGTTAAATCTTGCCAACAACCGGTTTATCATTGGTAAAGCTTCCAAACTTGAAGTGTTGAATGCAAAAGTGGATTTAAATACGGATATGACCACCATCCTAAGGCAAAGGGAATTGTTTGCGAATTCCAAGATTCGACTGAATGAAATCCTTGCGCGCGACACCAAAATCGATTTTAGCGTGATCAACGAAATAACTTTAGAAGAACAACTTTTTTTGCCGGAACTCGAAGCTTTGGCGCAAAAGCAAAATCCGCTGTTGCAGACACAAATCATCAATAACAATATTGCACGTTTGCAGCTGAAACAGGTGAAGGCAGCACGCTACCCAACCATAACCGCCAATACAGGATACGTTTTTAGTGAATCGGAATCGAGCTTGGGATTTACCACCAACACCAATTCTCGGGGTTGGAACTACGGATTTAGCGCAAGACTGAATCTTTTTGACGGATTTACCCAAAATCAGCAAGAAAAAATAGCCAAAATACAACTTGAAAATACGGATTTGGAAATTGCCCAGCAACGCCAAACATTGGCATCGCAATTGGGCACTGCATATCAAACTTATTTGACAAATATCAGGCTTATCGAGCTTGAAAGAAGCAATGAGATTATCGCAAAGGAAAACCTCGATATCACGATGGAAAAATTCAGGATCGGAACCATCCCAACCATTGAATTCCGCACCGCGCAACTCAATTATATCAATGCCATTGTGCGTTACAGCAATGCGAAATTCCAGGCAAAACTGTCTGAAATCAGTTTAAAGGAATTTGCGGGGAACTTGGTATTTTAAAACTTGCGAAGCATTTTTAATGTTCAATAAAAGTCCTTTAGTGATCATCTGCCGCGAGCACCAGAAGGTTAAAATCAGATTGGTGGCGAAGATTGAAGACGTGGCGAGTGAATTGTTTGGGTAAAATCAAAAACAGCCTACTTAGAAATGATGAAAACCCGAAAACAAAAAATAATTTTAGCGACAAAAATAATTGCTGCAACTTTTTTGTTGCTGATTATCGCGTTTTTTATTTTTAGAAATGAATTATTGAAACAAAGCATTGCCAAGGTTTCTTTTAAAATGGCACGCGAATACAACAGCACTTTTAAGGTAAAAGAAGCTTCATTTGTGGGGCTTTCGGGTTTGCGTTTTTCCAATATTGTTTTGGCTCCCCAAAAAGCCGACACGCTTTTCAACATCCACAAAATGAAAACCAGTGTTAATTTATGGCAATTGTTGTTGGGCGATGTACAATTGGGAACATTGGAAATTGAGCAAGGTTATGTGCAATTGGTAAAAAATAATAAAGGGCGAAATTTTGATGCTTTTCTCAAGAAAGACCAAACAATAAGTGCTGCCAACGAAAAAAGAGATTACGCCAAAGTAGCCTTCAGGCTTATTTCGAAAGTGCTGAATTTGGTGCCAACGGATATGAAAGTCGAAAACCTTTCGTTCAGATTGGATGACAACGGCAAAAAAATCAACATTAATTTCCTAAAATTGCGATTGGTCAACAAGCAATTGGAGACTTTTATCAGAGTGGAAACTAAAACTTTCACACAGCGAATCCGAATTCAGGGTTTTGCCGATCCAAGAAACAAAAAAGCCGATATTCGTTTTTTTAATATCGATACAGGAGCCATCAAAGTGCCTTATCTCGACGAAAGATTCAACCTGAAATCGAGTTTCGATTCCATTCGGATTAACATTCAAAACATAAACAAATCCGGAGGAAAATTGCATCTTGACGGTTTTGCTTCGATTGCCAATTTGATGATTAATCACAAAAGAATTGCCAATAAAGACGTGGTGGTCAAAAACGCCAAATTTGACTTTAGATTTCTCTTGGGTTCTGATTTTATTTCTGTTGACAGCAGTTCTGCAGTACAGTTCAACAAGATAAAATTCCATCCTTATTTGGCTTACGAAACCGAAAAAGACACTATTTACAAACTCAAAGTCGCCATTCCAAAGATGAAGGCACAGGATTTCATCGGTTCTCTTCCCGATGGTTTGTTTACCCATTTTCAGGGAATGGAAGCTGGGGGCAATTTCGAATACAAACTGGATTTTATGTTCAATAAAAACAAACCCGATCAACTGGTTTTTGACAGCAATTTGAAAAAAGAAAATCTGAGAATTACCCATTACGGAGAAGCCAATCTTAACAAACTCAATGGAGAATTTGTGTATCGTGCAATTATAAACAATGTTTTGCAACGACCTGTTTTGGTGGGTGCTGCAAATCCAACTTATACGCCTTTAGACCAAATTTCGCCTTATTTGCAAAAATGCGTTTTAACCGCTGAAGATCCTTCGTTTTTCACCCATCGCGGTTTTATCGTTGAAGCCTTCAAACAATCGATTCTCAAAAACATTCGCACCAAGAAATTCTCTCGAGGCGGGAGCACAATCAGTATGCAATTGATTAAAAACGTGTTTCTGACCCGCGAAAAAACAGTTTCCCGAAAACTGGAAGAAATTTTGTTGGTTTACATCCTTGAAAATAACCGAATCACTTCAAAGGAAAGAATGCTCGAAGTCTATTTCAACATTATCGAATGGGGACCAAATGTTTACGGAATTGGCGAAGCTGCACAATTCTATTTCCAGAAAAGTCCAGCCGATTTAAATTTGAAAGAATGTTTGTTTTTGGCTACCATCATACCAAAACCAAAGAAATTTATGTGGCAATTTGACAACGAGGGAAAGCTTAAATCGGCTGCAAACCAACAACAAAAATTCCTGGGCAATTTGATGTTGCGAAGAGGCCTTTTAATTCCTGAAGACACCATTGGAGAATACATTCCATTGCAAATTACCGGAAATGCCCATTCGCTTTTGAATTTGAAAATGCAAGATTCTGTTAGTGTGGATTCGTTGGCCGTGGATGAAACGTTTTAGTTTTAATTTAAACCCAAAACAAAAAGGAGGCACGAATAACTCAAGTATTTTGAAAATCCGTTTAAACCGATTTAGAGCTTTGTTTTGTTAACACAAGTAAGTAGGTACTCGTCGCAGACGAGCACCATAAGGGAGTTGTCCTATTAGTTGTCAAGAATTATCCTATTAAATAAATTTTTTTGATTCCCCATAAAATTATTGTAGGTTTGGGTAACATAAAATTGTTGCTTTTTTCTGGTCAAGCTGCTCAATTTGGGTGGATCAGATAGTTTTGTCAGGTCTGTAAACAAAATTGCGGCAAGCGGTTAGTCATCGAACTAAAAAAAACATTATGTTGGACAAAGAAACATCTCAACGCTATAAAATTGCATTCGGACTTGCGGTCTTTACCATAATCTACAATATTTTTGAAGGTCTCATTGCTACTTTTATCGGATTCTCGGACGACAGTTTAACCCTGTTTGGTTTTGGAGTGGACAGTTTTATAGAAACAATTTCAGGCTTCGGAATTCTCCATATGGTGGCAAGAATACAAAGAAATCCAAACAGTAACCGAGACAACTACGAGCGGACAGCCTTAAGAATAACGGGTTTTTCCTTTTACGCACTTGTTCTTGGCCTTGTTGCGACAAGCGTTTATAATTTCGCGACCGGCCAACAACCTCAAACAACTTTTTGGGGCCTAATCATTGCGGTAATTTCCATAGCAATAATGGGCATTCTTGTTTACTACAAAATAAAAGTTGGTAAAGCTTTAAACTCTGAAGCAATAATTGCAGATGCGGAATGCACAAAAGTTTGCATTTATATGTCGGTTGTTTTGCTTGTTGCAAGCGGACTTTATTATTTTACCAAATTGCCTTATGTTGACAGTATTGGTGCGCTTGTTTTGGCTTACCTTTCCTTTCGGGAGGGAAGAGAATGTTTTGAAAAAGCAAATTCGGACAAATACTGTGGCTGCGAACACGATTAATAAACTGGCTGCAACAACAAAAACTAATTAAGGAATTGTATCAGCAGGCGGAAGTCTTATAAAAACTTTAGTATCTTTTTGTTATTTGGCCAACAAGATTTAAACGGCAACATAAATTCTTTGATTCCCCATAAAATTATTGTAGGTTTGGGTAACATAAAATTGCTGTATTTTACTATGAAACCTAAACAATATAAAGACTGCTGTTTGACGGGTCAAGTCTTACGAAAACAAATTTTCCCACGAACTAAAAAACGCTCGTGGGTATTTTACTAATTATTTGAACAACCACTAATTTAAAATGGCATTAAGCTGGAATGAAATAAAAGACAGGGCCTTAAATTTTTCAAAAGAATGGGCTGACACTTCAAACGAAGAAGCAGACGCAAAACCATTTTTGGTTGCGTTTTTTAATGTGTTTGGGGTTAGCAGCAAGCGTGTTTCGACCTTTGAACACAGGGTTAAAAAACTGGATGATAAAGACGGTTATATTGATTTGCTTTGGAAAGGCACCATTTTAATTGAAATGAAAAGCAGGGGTAAAAACCTTGACAGAGCTTACCAACAAGCGATTGATTACACGCACGGACTGAAACAGCACGAATTGCCGAAATACATACTCGTTTCTGATTTTGAAAATTTCAGATTGTATGACCTTGATTCCCCTCCGTTGGAGGGGCGTCCGAAGGACGGGGTGGTTGAATTTAAGCTAAACGACCTTGTAAACAATGTTCATCATTTCGGATATATTTTAGGTTATCAAAAAAAGGTTTACGCTGCGCAGGACCCCGCAAACATAAAAGCAGCGGAGTTAATGGGCAAATTGCATGACCGCCTTGAAGATATTGGCTATACAGGCCATCCTTTAGAAGTTTACCTGGTGCGCATATTGTTTTTATTGTTTGCCGAAGACACCACCATTTTTAACAAACAACAATTTCAAGATTATTTAGAACAGCGAACAGCCGAAGACGGAAGCGACCTTGCCTCAAAACTGCAGGAATTGTTTCAGGTTTTAAACACTGCAAATGAAAAGCGGTTTAAAAATTTGGATGAACAACTTGCCGATTTTCCATACGTAAACGGAAAACTTTTTGAAGAGAACCTGCCTACGGCGAGTTTCGACACAAAAATGCGGCAAGCCTTGTTAAACTGTTGTTATATTGACTGGAGCAAAATATCGCCGGCCATTTTTGGTTCTATGTTTCAAAGCGTGATGAATCCAAAAGAACGCCGAAACCTGGGCGCGCATTACACCAGCGAAACCAATATATTAAAATTGATTAAACCGTTGTTCCTGGACGAACTTTGGACGGAATTTGAAAGCATCAAGGCTGCTTCAACAAGCTCATCACAAGGGAAAAGCAAATTGGGCGCCTTTCATAAAAAATTAAGCATGCTCAAATTTTTGGATCCAGCGTGCGGTTGCGGAAATTTTTTGGTGATTACCTACCGCGAATTGCGTTTGCTGGAACTGGAAATTTTAAGGGCAACCTACAAATCGGGGCAAGGCGTATTGGACATTCGCGATATTATTTGGCTTGATGTTGATATGATGTGCGGCATAGAATATGAAGAATTTCCCGCGCGAATTGCCGAAGTGGCGATGTGGTTGATAGACCACCAAATGAATATGCTCATCAGCAATGAATTTGGACAATATTTTGCCCGTTTGCCATTGAAAAAAGCGGCTAAAATTGTTCATGGGAATGCTCTGCAATTGGATTGGAATAATCTTGAAAAAACAAACATTTATGATATTAAAGCAAACATAACCAATGTTTTTGAAGTAAACCAGCCGAGTGAAGCTTATGAAGTTTTAAATATATATTCTAAAAAGGTGAACATAAATCCTACTCATATTGTTCAAACTCAACAAAACGGTAAGTGTATATATGATTATATTATTGGGAATCCACCTTTTATCGGAAAAAGTGTAAAAAGTGCCGAACAAAAATTAGATTTAGAAAGACTTTTTACAGGAATAAAGGGAACAGGAGTTTTGGATTATGTTTGCGGTTGGTATTTAAAAGCTGCTCAATTAATACAAAACACAAAAATAAAATGTGCCTTTGTAAGCACAAACTCAATTGTACAAGGAGAACAAGTTGGTGTTTTATGGAATTTGCTTTTTAATCATTACAAAATCAAAATACATTTTGCGCATAGAACATTTAGTTGGAGTAATGAAGCAAAAGGAAATGCTGCAGTACACGTTGTTATTATTGGCTTTGCCAATTTTGACACCACCAATAAAAGTATTTTTGAATATGAACATATAAAAGGTGAACCTCACGAATTGAAAGTAAAAAATATCAATCCTTATTTAGTGGAAGGAAAAGATTTTGCATTGATTTCAAGAACAAAACCACTATGTAATGCGCCTGAAATGCTATATGGAAATAAAATTGTTGATGGTGGCTTTTATCTTTTTACCGATTTAGAAAAAGAAGATTTTATAAAAAAGGAACCTCTATCAAAAAAGTTTTTCAAACAAATTTTATCTGGAGACGAATTTATTAATGGCAGAAATCGATGGATTTTATATTTAGCAGATATTGAACCTAACGAAATTAGAAATTTAACTTTAGTAAAAGAAAGAATAGAAAGTGTAGCTAAATATAGAGCCGCAAGCACAAAACTGCAAACAAGAGAAACTTCAAAAACGCCTACTTTATTTGCTGAACCAAGACAACCGAAAAGTGATTTCTTATTAATACCTAGAACATCATCAGAAAATAGAAAATACTTGCCATTAGGTTTTTATACTAAAGATTTTATTGTAAATGATAGTTGTACAGCATTACCAAATGCGACAAAATACCATTTTGGAATTTTAAGTTCTGAAATGCACATTTGCTGGGTGAAATATACTTGTGGAAGGTTGAAAAGTGATTACCGCTATTCAAATTCCATTGTTTACAACAATTATCCTTGGCCAGAGAACATTACAGAAAAACAAACAAAAGCCATAGAAGAAAAAGCACAAAAAGTATTGGATACAAGATTGGAATTTCCAAACAGTACTTTGGCCGATTTGTACGGAGCTTATTCTATGCCGCCAGCATTGGTAAAAGCACACAACGAGTTAGACAAAGCCGTTGATTTGGCTTATCGTTCGCAACCTTTCACCAGTGAAGCAAAACGAATGGAATTTTTATTTGAGTTGTATGAGAAATATACGGCTGGCCTTTTTTCAAAAGGAAAAGTGAAGAAATTGAGATTATAGAAAACGCCAGTAACTAAAAAACATATATAATTGAAAGGATAAATTAAGTAACTTGAAGTTGAGGAAATGGTGCTAAAAAAACAAATAAACTTAATTTAACTTGGCTGACAAATTATAAATTATTAACAATTTAACCCAATAGAATATGTTTATAAAATATGGTTCTTTAATTGCATTTGGAGTCGCAATAATCGGTATGACTTATTTAGTTCTCCATAAAAGTATAATCACTGAAAATCCTATTTCAATTATTATACAAATATGCTCCTTTGGATTAATGATTTGGGCAAGAATAATTTTTGGATTTAGAAGTTTTCATGCTTCAGCCAATACAACAAATGGAAAACTAATTACAAATGGACCTTATAAATATTTTCGTCATCCAATTTATGCTGCAGTCATTTATTTTTTTCTGTCTTCTTTAATTTCATTCCCTTATTTAGAAACTTTACTGGCCGTTCTTCTTATTATTGGAGGTCTTTTTGCAAGAATGTTATTTGAGGAAAAATCATTACAAATAACTTATCCGGAATATGAATTCTATGCTAAGAAAACTAAAAGAATTATTCCTTTTTATATATTACCTTAAACTCGCAACAGGATTTATAAAAACCCCATAACCTTTTGAAAACAAAAGGCTTTTGGGGTTTTGTAGTTCCACCAAAAAGGTGGAAATTGCGGTTGAAACCCAGCAAATACTACAATGCGTAAAATTACACAA
>DATCUQ010000015.1:0-143529 GCA_036567345.1 Lutibacter sp. | reverse complement strand
AGTATATGATGTAGAACATATCAAGTAATCACTGTATAAATCTGCAAAATTTTCCATTGTATTCTCTGCTAAAAGTTATCAACATCTCAAATGTTAAAATTATAAATATTTATCCTATTTTTGCGTAAGGTGAGTTATTAAGTTAATATCCAAAGGAATCAAATTTAATGAAATTGCAAAACTATTATTTGTATCTCCCCATACCATTAATGCACACAAAAAAAATATCTTAAAAAAGTCTGGTTGCAAAAACACCCCGGAATTAATTGCGAGGTGTTATGTGGAAGGACTTCTTTGTTAAAGAGTTATTTACTAAAAAACCAAGTAATCTAACCTAAAATCTGGCTTGCGTGTTCTTTCGTTTTAACTTTTGTAATCACGTCCTCAATCTTGCCATTATCGTCAATCACAAAAGTAACTCGGTGAATGCCGTCAAATTCGCGGCCCATAAATTTCTTTGGTCCCCAAACGCCAAAAGCATTGATTACTTTTTTGTCTTCATCTGCCAATAACGGAAAAGGCAATTTGTATTTTTCCATAAAACTTTGCTGGCGTTTTGCCGAATCTGCGCTTACGCCCAAAACCTCATATCCTTTCGCCAAAAATGAATGATAATTGTCCCTCAAATTACAGGCTTCCATCGTACAGCCGGGCGTACTCGCTTTCGGATAAAAAAACAATACTAATTTTTTTCCTTTATAATCTGATAATTTTACAGTATTTCCTTGTTGGTCAAGCGCTTCAAAATTTGGTGCGGCATCGCCTATTTTTAATGTTGTCATTTTTTACAGTTTTAGACTTGTAAGTTAAAAAGTTAAAATCAGAAATTAAATGATATGGCATAAAACTTTTAAAAATAACTTTAAAAACTTTTAACTTTACCAATTTAACGTTTTAACCAATTTAAAATGACCAAAGCCGAAAAAGTTCAGTTTATAATTGACACCCTCGAAAAAATATATCCAAATCCGCAAATACCGTTGCATCATAAAGATCCTTATACTTTATTAATCGCTGTTTTATTGTCTGCGCAAAGTACCGATGTTGGCGTCAATAAAATCACGCCAAAATTATTTGCCAAAGCCGATAACCCCTTCGATATGGTGAAACTTTCGGTGGAAGAAATTCGGGAAATTATAAAACCTGCGGGCTTATCTCCTATGAAATCCAAAGGGATTTACGGCTTGTCGAAAATATTGATTGAAAAACATAACGGACAAGTGCCGCAAAATTTTAAAGATTTGGAAGCATTGCCGGCGGTTGGTCATAAAACGGCGAGCGTGGTGATGTGCCAGGCCTTCGGAATTCCAACTTTTCCTGTGGATACGCATATACATCGTTTAATGTATCGGTGGAATTTAACCAACGGCAAAAATGTGGTGCAAACAGAAAAAGATGCCAAAAGATTATTTCCGGAGGAATTGTGGAATAAACTGCATTTACAAATTATTTATTATGGCCGGGAATATTCGCCTGCAAGAAATTGGAATCTGGAAAAAGATATTATCACGAAAACTGTTGGAAGAAAGGTATTTTTATCAAAAAACCCACTTTAGGTTATAAAGTGGGCTTCAAAAGAACATTAATTCAAATGTAATTCAATATGGTTGTTTTTGTTGGTTTTAACTATCCGCAATTGCTTGGAATAGTTGAGCAAATATTGAATTATTTCGGGTCTTGGTTGCTCCATCATTGGAGACTTTTGAGAGTAAAGTTTCATCATAAATAGTTGGTTTATACTACTTAAACGATAAAAATTTACCTTTATTGTAAAATAAATTAATTTACTAATATAATATTGTGCTTTTCTATTAATTTTCTCAAATTAATTAAGGCATAACGCATTCTTCCTAAAGCGGTATTGATGCTCACATCCGTATTTTCGGCAATTTCCTTAAAACTCATGTCTCTGTACATGCGCATTAACAACACTTCTTTTTGATCGTCGGGCAATTCTTCAATCAGATTGCGAACGTCTTCCAAAATCTGACTTTTAATAATCTGATTTTCAACAGACAGCATTTCATCGCTCAACACATCGAAAATGTCAAAATCATCAGTGTTGTTAAATTTAGGCAATCTCTTATTTCGTCGGAAATGATCAATAATGAGGTTATGCGAAATACGCATAACCCAAGGCAAAAACTTGCCTTCTTCATTATAAGCGCCTCTTTTTAAGGTATTTATAACTTTAATAAATGTGTCTTGAAAAATATCTTCGGCGACTTCTCTATCTGAAACTTTAGACAGTATAAAACTAAAAATTCGTTGCTTATGACGAATTATTAAAATCTCTAACGATTTTTCATGTCCATTGATGTAATTGTTGACCAGAACGCTGTCAATAATAGTTTTACTTTCCATAATTTAAATACATTATAGGGGTTGGTTAAACGTGTATTTATCTAATTTTATAAAAAGTAATGTTGCAGAATAGGCGCTTTTTTAAGAATTTATGTAACAAATATCAGTATTTATTTTCAGAAATACAATTTTTTTGGATAAAATTAAAATTTCAGACCGATCCGAAAATATAAAACCTTTGTTTATTAATTTTTTATTGAATACAAATATGCTTTGCATAAATTTTAAAATTTTGTCAGTACCTTTGCATTTATTCAGTTTTTAAGCAAAATGACTCACAATATAGCGGCACTAAGTCCAAAGGAAAATATACTCATTAAAGGAGCAAAACTCCATAATTTAAAAAATATTGATGTTGCCATTCCAAGAAATAAATTGGTGGTTATCACCGGACTTTCGGGGTCCGGAAAATCGAGTTTGGCTTTTGATACCTTGTTTGCGGAAGGACAACGTCGTTATGTAGAAAGTTTATCGTCTTACGCGCGTCAGTTTTTGGGAAGGCTAAACAAACCAAACGTTGATTATATCAAAGGCATTTCACCGGCCATTGCCATAGAGCAAAAGGTGAATTCCACCAATCCGCGTTCAACAGTTGGCACTTCAACAGAAATTTACGACTATTTAAAATTAATTTTTGCCAGAATTGGAAAAACCTATTCGCCTGTTTCTGGGAATGAAGTTAAAAAAGAAACCGTAACAGATGTGATCAATTACATCAAAAGTTTGGCTGTAAATACCAAAGTATTGCTTTTGGCGCCCGTTCATATTCCGGAAGAAAGAAGTTTATTGCAAACCTTAAAAATATTGGCGCAGCAAGGTTATTCCAGAATAAAATACAAAGGCGAAATTGTTAGAATTGAAGACGTTGACACGGAAATTGAGCACGATTTTTATTTGGTGATCGACCGTATTGTGGTTCAGGAGGATGAAGATTTTTATAACCGCTTGGGCGATGCTGTGCAAACTGCTTTTTTTGAAGGAAATGGCGAATGCATTATTGAAGACGTGAAAGCCGAAAAACAAACAACTTTTAACAACAAGTTTGAATTTGACGGCATTCAATTTTTGGAGCCGAACACACATTTATTCAGTTTTAACAATCCGTACGGCGCTTGTCCGGCCTGCGACGGTTTTGGAAATGTGATTGGTATTGATGAAGATTTGGTGATTCCAAATACTTCCCTGTCCATTTATGAAAATGCTATTTTGCCATGGAAAACAGATTCATTTGCACAATATAAAAACGACCTGATTGACAATGCGTACAAATTTGACATTCCAATCCACAAACCTTGGTTTCAGCTTTCAGAAGATCAAAAACTGCTTATTTGGAACGGCAATAAATCTTTTCAGGGAATTCACGATTTTTTCAAACATTTAGAAGAAAAAAGCTATAAAATTCAATATCGCGTGATGCTTTCCCGCTATCGCGGAAAGACAAAATGTGCGGTTTGCAACGGAAAAAGATTGAGGCCAGAAACCAACAACATTAAAATTGACCACAAAAATATCAGTGAACTGGTCGATTTACCTTTGAATGAACTGGCCAATTTCTTTAAAAACATACAACTTAATAGTTACGACCAGCAAATTGCCAAACGATTGCTGACAGAAATCAACAACCGATTGCAATTTTTAAATGATGTGGGTTTAAGTTATTTAACCTTAAACAGAACTTCAACAACCTTGTCCGGCGGTGAAAGTCAGCGCATTAACCTGGCAACTTCTTTGGGAAGCAGTTTGGTTGGCTCTATGTACATTTTAGATGAACCAAGCATTGGATTACATCCAAAAGATACAGAAAGATTGATAAAAGTATTGAAGGATTTGCGCAATTTGGGAAATACCGTTATTGTGGTTGAACATGATGAAGATATTATGAAAGCGGCCGATTATATTATTGATATTGGCCCTGAAGCCGGAACTTTTGGCGGTGAAATTGTGGCCGAAGGAAATTATGATGAAATTTTAAAATCCGAATCGCTGACGGCAAAATACTTAAATCATCAGCTAAAAATTGAAGTTCCAAAAGTCAGAAGGAAATCCAACCAAATCATTGAAGTGATTGGCGCCCGGGAACACAATTTAAAAAATATCAATGTCACCTTTCCCCTAAATTGTTTAACCGTGGTTACGGGAGTTTCGGGAAGCGGAAAAAGCACGTTGGTCAGCAAAATATTATATCCGGCAATTCAAAAACAATTGGGCGGTTATGGTGAAAAAGTGGGCCAGTTTACCGAGTTAAAAGGTGCGGTAAAAACCATAGAAAACATTGAGTTTGTCAACCAAAATCCAATCGGGCGCTCAAGCCGCTCAAATCCGGTCACTTACGTGAAAGCATTCGATGATATCCGTACCTTATTTGCTGCAGAAAAATTATCAAAAATAAGAAATTATCAGCCAAAACACTTTTCATTTAATGTGGAAGGCGGCAGGTGCGAAACGTGCAAAGGCGACGGCGAAGTGACCATTGAAATGCAATTTATGGCCGATGTGCATTTGGAATGTGAAGCCTGTAATGGAAAACGATTCAAAAAAGAAGTGTTGCAGGTGACTTTTCAGGGAAAATCCATCAACGATGTTTTAAACAGCACCATTGATGATGCAGTTGCTTTTTTCACAAAACATAAAGAAACTAAAATTGCCAAAAAATTAAAACCGCTGCAAGATGTGGGATTGGGCTATGTTACTTTGGGACAATCGTCCTCGACCCTTTCGGGCGGTGAAGCGCAGCGCATTAAACTGGCTTCCTTTTTAGTGAAAGGAACGCGGCAGGACAAATCGCTTTTTATTTTTGATGAACCAACCACGGGTTTGCATTTTCACGACATCAAAAAACTCTTGAAATCCTTTAATGCACTCATAGAAAACGGACATTCCATTATTGTGATTGAGCACAATATCGATTTGATAAAATGTGCCGATTACATTATTGATTTGGGCAAAGAAGGCGGAAAACTTGGCGGTGAGCTCATTTTTCAGGGAACGCCGGAAGATCTTATAAAATGTAAAAATTCCTATACCGCGCCGTATTTGGCTGAGAAATTAAAGTAAGTGCATAGAGTTTAAAGTGCCTAAAATGCCTAAAGTTAAGCTGTTCTAAATTTTTTTATTAATTTAACTCAAAAAACTTTTAACTCTAAGTACTCCAAACTCTAGGCACTTTAAGTACTTTTTATTTAATAATTACTGTTTGGTTTCAGCATTCAACGTTTCCAGCTTGCTTTTTGCCAACACAAATTCAGGATACAATTTTAAGGCGCGCTCAAAACTTAGTTTTGCTTCCGCATTTTTGTTTAAACTAATTCCAATAATCCCTTCCAAATAAGCAATGGCAGCTTTTAAATCAACATTTTGGTTGTAATTTTTGTTTACCTGAAAAGTAATTTTCACTTTTCCGTCATCAGGAAGTTTGTCCGCCTTTTTTATCGATGCATAAGCTTCCTCAAATTTACTCATTCCAAATTGCAATCCGGCCAATTTATAAGCGTGATAATTGTTATTGGTTTTTGTAAATAAATTCTGATAAGCTTCAATAGCTTTTTCGGCTGCGCCCATAGATTCTAAGGAAATTGCGTTCATTTCCATCAAATCCAAATTTCCCGGATTACTTTTCAAAATATCGTTGGTCACCAAAAAACATGAAATAAAATTCCGGTCGTTAAAATACAAATAGGCCAAACTGTCTTTATAAACACTTTTTGGGCCTTCCAGCAAAATAATGGAATACATGGCATTGGCAGCAACAGTTTTATCTCCAAACGCCAAAGCCTGCTTCAACTTTTGTTGTTCAAATGCAACGCCGTTAGCGGTTTGCGCCACTGCAGCAGCAGCAATTACAAAAGAAATTATGGTAAAAATACGTTTCATCAATTTTAGTTTAAACATTAAGGGGCGAAATTATCAAAATAAACCTAAAAACAAAGATTTTACTAAAATAAATTTATTTTGGGTGTTCCCCTGCGGGTCGGGCTTTTCGCTGCAATCTTTCATTGCGTCTCGCAATAAAAGTATTTCCGCTGCAATCCCTAACACAAATTGAATTTACGAATTAAGATTTTAGATTTTTTCCACAAAAAAAGGTCTGAAAAACAGACCTTTAATTTTGGGTGGAAGACCGGGTTCGAACCGGCGACCCTCGGTACCACAAACCGATGCTCTAACCAGCTGAGCTACAACCACCATATAACTTGCGGATGCAAATGTAAAACATTTCTGTTTTTCTGCAAACATTTTTACACTAAATTATCAAAAGAATTTACTGCCACATAACGCTCTGTATTGAAGCCTTCTGCAGACTCCACGCCTACCAATCGACCCAAATCCTGTGCCCTGTACTTCACGCTGTCCAAAAAGTTTTTGCTTGAAATTGGCGAGGTTGGTTCTTTGCTGTTTGGGTCATAGAACTGGGAGCTGTACGCTTTTACTGCTTCCATTTTTTTGTCCATGAATCCCGAAACATCCACCACAAAATCTGGCACCAAATTTTTCCATTGAATATAATGATAAACAAACTTAGGTCGCCAGGCATCTTGCTTTACACCATTTAGTTTGGTTTCAACTTTCACCAAACCCGATAAAAAACAAGCATCGGAAACCAATTTACTTCCTTTTGAATGATCAATATGACGGTCATCAATAGCATTGCACAGCACAATTTCTGGTTTGTATTTGCGTATTATTTTAATAATCTCCAATTGGTGTTTTTCATCATTCACGAAAAAACCATCGGCAAAACCCAAATTTTCCCTGATTTCAACCCCTAAAATTTTCGCGCCATTTTTTGCTTCTTCCGCCCTTATTTCAGCAGAACCTCTTGTGCCTAATTCTCCTTTGGTCAAATCTAAAATTCCAACTTTTTTTCCAAGAGAAATTTCTTTTGCAATAGTTGCTCCGCATCCCAATTCCACATCATCCGGATGTGCGCCTATTGCTAAAATTGCTAACTTCATAATTAAATTTTCTTTAATTTTTATGCAAATATAGTACATTTTTTGAGGTCAGAAGTTTGCAAAAACACCTTCATATTAAAACATCTTAAGAAATAATTTCAACAAAAGGATTATTTTCACACATAAATGGTATATAATTATTAATAAATGGTAAAAAAATTTGGTCAATTAAAATTGTTTAATTACCTTAGCATTAGGAATTTAAAAAAAACTAACCCCTAAATCCCAAAGACGATGAAAAAATCAGCTCTTTTATTCGCATTTCTGTTGGCTCTTTCGCCTATCGCCCATTCACAAATTTCAGATTTAGAGAAAAGTGCATTGTTGGATTTATATAAATCAACAAAAGGAACAACTTGGAATATCAACTGGGATTTGACCAAAGATGTTGCAACTTGGAACGGCATCATTGTTGAAAATAATACCGTGACCGAAATTAATTTAAGCATGAATAATTTAACCGGCCCAATTCCTGCCACAATAGGTAATTTAAAATCGTTGCGCCATTTAAATTTAGGCTTCAATAAAATAAGCGGTTTAATTCCAACCGAACTTGCAACCATCGAATCTTTGGTTACAATCCAATTATTTATGAATCAGATAGAAGGTCAAATTCCTTCAGCGATAGGAAATTTAAAGAACCTAAAAGAATTGGTTTTATTCAATAATTTTATTACTGGAAGTTTACCTGAATCTATTTACGACATCGCAACTCTTGAAGTATTGCATGTAAGCAGCAATAAATTAACCGGGGCAATTTCACCGTCCATTGAAAATTTAAAACACTTAAAAACTTTGAGTTTGTTTGACAATGCAATGAATGGAACGCTTCCTAAACAAATTGGCACCTTAACGAATTTAACCGAACTTTCTTTGGCCAACAATTCATTTAAAGGAGAAATTCCAACAGAATTTAACCAGCTTTCAAAATTGGAAACATTGTTGTTATTCAATAACAAATTTACTGGCCAAATAAGTCCGTCAATACAAAATTTACCCAAAATTAAAAACCTTGAATTCAACAACAATCCCAATGATGTTGAAATTTCTTCAAGTGCGGCACACCCAATAACACAAATAACTTTAATTCCCCAATAAAAATTGTTTGAATAATTATTTACAAGAAAAGAGGCTGTTTAACGGCCTCTTTTTTTGTTTCCTCTTATAATTTATCTAATGAAATGGGCGTCTTTTTATCATTCCGCCTTTGGTGTCTTTTATTGGATATTGAATCACAAATGCGGCATGATCAATTTTATCGACTTCCAAAAGTAATCGAGAAACTTCCAGTCGGGTAATTACGCAAAACAATATTTTCCGGTCGGGCATTGCATTTCCTTTAGTGCCATAACCACCGTCAGATTTTAATACTGTTACGCCTCGTTCCAGGTTTGTTGCAATCATTTCCTTTATTTCTTCAGCATCATCAGAAACAATCATAACACCAATGTATTCTTCAATTCCATTGATGATAAAATCTACTGTTTTAGATGCCGAAAAGTAAGTCAACATCGAATACATCGCAGTTTCAACGCTAACGATTAATGCTGCAATTACAAAAAGTACAACATTAAATATGGCAATAAAGTCTCCTACAGTTAAACTTGACTTTCTGCTTACGGAAATGGCCAGTACTTCCGTACCGTCAATTACAGCACCGCCACGAATTGAAAATCCTATTCCGGCACCTAAAAAGAAACCTCCAAAAACAGCAATTAATAATTTGTCGGCAGTAATTACAGGCAGGTGAATAAAGTGCACCAATGAAGCCAAGGCGATAATTGCCAAAGTGCTTTTAACAGCAAAAGAAATAGAAATTTGTTTTGCCCCCAACAAAATGAATGGCAAATTGATTAAAACTATTAAAACGGAAAGGTTAAATCCGGTCAGAATTCGAAGCAATAAAGAAACACCCATCGCTCCGCCATCCAAAAAATTATTGGGGAACAAAAAGCCTTTCAGACCGATACTTGCCAATATTACGCCAAAAGATATGAAAACAAAATCCTTAATATTACTTCTTAAAACATGTTTCCTTGCCGAATTGCTTCCGTTTATTGTTAATTGTTTATTCATATATTATATTATGGTAACTTTTTGCCAAGGTAAATAAAATTACTGCTTAACTTCGTATTGAAATCACTAAAATAGATGGTTTTATGCTTATTTTTCGCCATTTTTTCTGTTACCGCTAACTATTTTAGAGAGAATTCCCTTTTGATTTGTAAACTCCGACCACAATACCCCACCAACATGAAGAATGATAAATGCAATCAGATAATATATTGAGAGCGCGTGAATTTCTTCCATCGGATTTTTTAATTCCTTTGGTCCAAATTTTATCAATAACCCTGTGGAAAGCGAGATCACCACACATCCATAGAAAATTAAATAAACCCAATTCTGAAACTTTTCTTTCAAAATTAATTCTTTGTTAAATGGATTTTGGAATTTCATTTCTCCAAAGAAGGGAAGAAAAAATCGTATGCAAAACAAGCCTGTCAACACATAACCCAAGTAAATATGCCAATCCCACATAGGCTGTCTAATTTTTTTGGCAAGTACAATAAGTTGGTCTTGCGTTAAAGTTTGATCGGTAGTATTCAGATAGTTTTGAATAATCTCAGCCACGCTATTCTTGTTCATCCAAGTTAACCTAAGGAAGATGGTAATTAACAATAAAACCATGCTAATGGCTATTGACCAATGTATGATTCTGTAAACTGAGGAATAGTTTTTATTTTTCATGTGCATTATTTTATATAAACGGCAACAATCTTTTATGCTTTCAGTGAATATGGCAATTTTATAATTTCCAAATACAATTAAATTCTTTTTATAAAAAACGAAAATTGCCAAATATTCATTGCATATAAAAGTACTAAAAAAACGTGAGAAACGGGTTCAATTTTAGTAGTTTAATAATAAAAATCAACTAATTTAGAATACATTAGAACAATTTTAAATAGTATCCCACAAAAATAAGCCTCGCTTAAATCACTTTAAACGAGGCTGTTTTATGAATTTTAAAAAAGAAGTTAATTTTAGTTTGCTTCTTTTTTTAATATAATATTTCAAGCAAATAAAAACCCTGTGGCGTATGCAACAGGGTTTTAGTTTTTTACTTTTTTTGTTGTTGTTTTAGTCTGTCGTTCAAAATTTTAACCCATTTTTCAATGGTGAGAATTTCTCCGCTCAGTTGCGTATTTTCTTCTGAATTGTAAAAAACCAAAAATTCATCTTGTTTTTTCTTTTCCAAAAATGAAAATTGTAATTCCAGCTTATCGATTGTATTATAGTTATCGTCACTATGACCAGTTTTAACCACCTTGCAAGCTTTAACTTCTTCAAGATTAATGTGTTGAGCTATTTCATTTTCGGGTGTTTTTCTTAAAAAGAAAAGTTGATTGGCTTTTTCGTCAAGCCCTATTGCAAATTCTTCGAATAATTCATGCATTGAAATTTTGAAATTGTGATTGTTTGCGATGCCTGTTAATTTCAGCAATAATTGTTTTTCTTTCTTTTTTCTGCTTCTGACCATTAATACAAATGGCAACACGCAAGCGGTTAATATAATAATCCCTACTATTAAGGTTCCTGTATCCATTTTAAAATTATTTTGATTTTATGAAATATTTGTTCAGGTTTTGTTGAGATACCAAACCTGCAAAAAATCAATTGAGTTGTCCAATAAAGACAATCAATGTTTTAGAATGAGTTACCAAAAGTAATGAAAGGGAAAAATTATGTTTGCTTTGCGGTACTTAATCCGAAAGTTTTTTGAGATAGAAATGTACTGGCTAAACTCGTTGGCAATAAATTGTTCCCTAATTTTTACAATTGCCAAAAACTCACTGAATGAATTTTTAAAAGTAAATGGCGGTGTATTGTTGTAAGGATTTGCTAAACTTTCAGACTGGGAAGTATTAGAAAACAATTTTACTGAAACTGTGGAAGCTGTCTTTTCCTTTTCAGAATCTGATTTATTTATGAAATCTGAGTTTTGTGAAATGTTGCCTTCAAAACTAATTGTTGCACAATAAAGCGCAATTAACAATGCAATTCCTGAGATTTTAAACAAATTTTTCACGGCGCTAATATAGAATGAAATTCCATTTATTCATAAAAATATTTTATCATTATTTTGAAAATATAATTATTGGAAGTTGCCGCTAAAAAAGTCAATAAAAAATATTTATAAAATTTTCATTTTATTTAACAAAAATACAAAATATGTTAATTTTATTAAATTATTTTAATTAAATGATGAATTTTTATTTGAAAAATATTTATTTCTTTGAAATATCAATAAAGTTAATCTAAGCTACTACAACTAGGTGAATTACGTTAACCCAAAATTGAAACTTGAAATTGCGCCAAATACTTTAATAACTGAACAAAGTTCAATTATGGCAAAAACCAGTTTATTTAGTATCTGTTAAAAATTGTAACGAAAACTAAACAAATAATTTGATTGCGTAAAATGATATAAATCATTTAAAATAAAAACTTTAGCATTTAATTTTGTGTAAACCTCATTTAAAAAAACACATCATTAATCCAATAATCTAAAATCATATCCTAATGGAATCGCTCGAAAAAGTTAAAACAAGAGTATTTAAATTTGGAAATAAATCCGCCGATGGCAATACCAAAATGAAAAACTTGCTTGGTGGCAAAGGCGCTAACCTTGCGGAAATGAGTTTAATAGGAATTCCGGTTCCGCCCGGGTTTACAATCACTACAGAAGTTTGTGCGGAATATAATCTGCTGGGAAAAGAAGCCGTAATTGGCATAATAACCTCAGAAGTGGAACAAGCCATAGAAAATATTGAAAAAATAATGGGCGCTAAATTTGGCGATAAAGAAAACCCGTTATTGGTTTCTGTGCGATCAGGCGCAAGAGCTTCCATGCCGGGAATGATGGATACTGTTTTAAATTTAGGCTTAAATGATGACGCTGTTATTGGAATTGCAAAAAAAGCTAACAATGAACGTTTTGCTTGGGATTCCTATCGTCGTTTTATTCAAATGTATGGAGATGTTGTGTTGGGAATGAAACCTGAAACTAAAGAAGATATAGATCCTTTTGAAGAAATTATGGAGGATTTGAAAGAAAAAAAAGGCATTAAATTGGATACTGAATTTACGGTTCAGGATTTAAAAACCCTCGTAAAAGATTTTAAAGTTGCCGTAAAAAAACGAACAGGCCACGATTTTCCCACAAATCCTTGGGACCAGCTTTGGGGTGCCGTGATTGCTGTTTTCAATAGCTGGAATGGAGACCGAGCTGTTTATTACAGAAAAATGCACAACTATCCGGATGATTGGGGAACCGCAGTAAGCGTGCAGGCGATGGTTTACGGAAATATGGGAAATCAATCGGGCACGGGCGTTTGTTTTACGCGTGATGCCGCAACGGGCGAAGATCAGTTCAATGGCGAATATTTGATTAATGCACAAGGTGAAGATGTTGTTTCCGGTGCAAGAACGCCACAACAAATCACTTTATTAGGTTCCATGCGCTGGGCAAAATTGGCCAGGGTTGAAGAAGCCGACAGGGCTGAAAATTATCCTTCCTTAGAAGAATTAATGCCTGAAATTTATGGAGAACTCAATGAATATCAGCAAAAACTTGAAGACCATTACCGTGATATGCAAGATATGGAGTTTACCATTCAGGAAGGTAAACTTTGGATGCTTCAAACCAGAAACGGAAAACGCACAGGCGCTGCTATGGTGAAAATTGCCATGGACTTATTAAAAGAGGGTTTAATTACCGAAAAAGAAGCGATTTTACGCATAGAACCTAATAAATTAGATGAATTGTTACATCCCGTTTTTGACCCAAAAGCTTTGAAAAAAGCCAGCATAATTGCGCAAGGCTTGCCCGCTTCTCCCGGTGCGGCAAGCGGTCAGTTGGTTTTCTTTGCGGATGAAGCACATAAATATAAAAATTCGATTTTGGCACGAATTGAAACTTCACCAGAAGATTTGGAAGGCATGAATATCGCCAATGGAATTTTAACGGCGCGCGGCGGTATGACTTCACACGCAGCAGTTGTTGCACGCGGTATGGGAAAATGCTGTATTTCCGGAGTTGGCGCTTTAAAAATTGATTATAAAACCCGCACAATGGGAATTAATGGAAAAGTATACCATGAAGGCGACTGGATTTCATTAAACGGTTCTGTAGGTAATATTTATGAAGGAAATTTAGCAACTGTTGAACCTGAATTGTGTGGCGAATTTGGGGAGATTATGATGTTGGCCGATAAATTTGCGACTATGAAAGTAAGAACAAATGCCGATACGCCAAATGATGCAAAAATTGCACGTAATTTTGGCGCGCAGGGAATCGGGCTTACCAGAACAGAGCACATGTTTTTTCATGAAGATCGCATTAAAGCCATGCGCGAAATGATTTTAGCGGAAAATGTGGAAGGAAGAAAAGCCGCTTTGGTAAAACTGCTCCCAATGCAACGCAGCGATTTTGAAGGAATATTTGAAGCGATGAAAGGATTTCCGGTAACCATCCGTTTGTTAGATCCGCCATTACACGAATTTGTTCCTCACGAATTGGCGCAACAGAAAGAATTGGCACTAGAAATGAATGTTTCTTTAAATTTCATACAAAATAAAGTGGCGGAATTGGCAGAATTCAATCCGATGTTGGGTCATAGAGGTTGCCGATTGGGAAATACCTATCCGGAAATTACCGAAATGCAAACACGGGCAATTATTGAAGCTGCCTTAAATTTAAAAACCATCGGAATTAAAGCCGTGCCTGAAATTATGGTTCCTTTAATTGGAACGTTGAAAGAATATATCGCGCAAGAAGATATCATCAGATCCACCGTAAACAAAGTGTTTGAGGAAAGAAACGACACCATTCCCTATTTGGTTGGTACGATGATTGAAATCCCGCGAGCCGCTTTAACAGCCGATTTAATTGCGCAACGTGCCGAATTTTTCTCTTTTGGAACCAACGATTTAACCCAAATGACCTTTGGATATTCCCGTGACGATTCAGCAAAATTTTTGCCGATATATTTAGAAAAAGGGATTTTATCGGTAGATCCTTTCGATGTTTTAGACCAGGAAGGCGTTGGACAATTGGTTAAAATGGGAACAGAAAAAGGCAGAAGCACAAAACCAAACCTAAAAGTCGGTATTTGTGGCGAACACGGCGGCGAGCCAAGTTCTATCGCATTTTGCCATAACACAGGTTTAGACTATGTAAGCTGCTCTCCGTTTAGAGTCCCAATAGCAAGAGTTGCCGCTGCGCAGGCTGCGATAAAGTAATATTTTTTAGTTATCGGTTTAAATGTTACACGTTATTGGTTTTAACTTTTAACGTATAACATTTAACATATAACTTTTAACATTTAACTTTAAAAATTTACCTTCGCATTATGATTAATACTGTAATTCTTGGCGGTGGAAATGTGGCCTGGCATTTAACGAATGCATTGTTGCAAAACAGTGAAGTAAATGTTGTTCAGGTTTACAATAGAAGTTTGGAAAAAATTAGCTGCTTTAAAAACAATACCTCAATCACAAACAATTTGTCGGAATTAAAAGATGCCGATGTTTACATTCTTGCAGTTTCCGACAATGTTATTTCTGAGCTTTCATCAGCCTTAATTTTAAAAAACAAATTGGTGGTGCATACTTCGGGAAGTATGGCGATGGACGAGCTTAAATCAATTTCCAATAAAGGCGTTTTTTATTTGTTGCAAACATTTTCCAAAGAAAGGAAAATCGATTTTTCAACCGTTCCAATTTGTATTGAAGCCGAAACTGATGCAGATTTATTGCTTTTAGAAACTTTGGCAAAATCAATTTCAAAAAATTGTTATCAAATAAATTCCAATCAGCGTAAAAGTTTGCATTTGGCTGCCGTATTTGTGAATAATTTTGTGAATCATTTGTACCAAATCGGCCATGAGATTTGTGAACAAAATAAGGTTCCTTTTGAAATATTGCTTCCTTTAATACTGGAAACGGCAAATAAAATAACTACTTTGCCTCCACTTGAAGCACAAACCGGACCCGCAAAACGAAACGATACCAAAACCATTGAAAAACATACCGCAATGCTCACTAAAAATCAGCAGGAAATTTATACATTGCTCACAAAATCAATCTACAATACCTATGGAGAAAAGTTATAAAGAACTCATGCCCCAAATCACCACCTTTATTTTTGATGTTGATGGCGTACTCACGAACGGAAATGTTAGGGTTACAGAAACCGGTGAATTACTTCGCGAAATGAATATTAAAGATGGTTATGCGCTTAAAACTGCATTAAGCGCCGGTTATCGTGTTTGCATTATTTCCGGCGGAACCAACGAAGGCGTTCGATCAAGATTTATCGCTTTGGGGATTACAGATATTTATTTGGGAACGCACCATAAAACAGACCAGTTTAAAGATTACACGGAATTGTACGACATTAAACCAGAACAAGTTTTGTATATGGGTGATGACATTCCCGATTATCAGGTGATGAAACTCGTTGGATTGCCTTGTTGCCCGAAAGACGCCGTTCCAGAAATTCAGGAAATTTCCCGATATATTTCCCAAAAAAAAGGCGGAAATGGCTGTGTTCGTGATGTGATTGAACAAGTTTTAAAAGTTCAAGGGAAATGGAATTTTCAATTCGATGCCAAACTTTTTTAATTTATATCAAATGAAAAAAATACTGCTTATTTTTATTTTATTCCTTTCCATTACAAGTCACTCCCAATCAATTATTGGAAAATGGAAAACCATTGATGATGAAACAGGTAAAGAAAGATTCATTGTTGAAATTTACGAATCCGAAGGAAAGATTTATGCGAAAATTGTAAAATTATTGGTAAAAAGTGAAGAAAATCGCGTTTGTGAAAATTGCAAAGACGTCAATAAAAACAAACCACTTAAAGGAATGATCATTATAAACGGATTGACCAAAGATGGTGACGAATGGAATGGCGCCAAAATACGCGACCCAAAAACAGGAAAAGAGTACAAATGTTACATCACCTTAGAAGAACCCAACAAATTAAAAGTACGCGGTTATTTGGGTTTTGCATTGTTGGGAAGAACTCAATATTGGTATAAAGTTAAGCAGTAACAACGCTAATTTTTCTTATTCAACATAGGCACAAATTTAAATTTGCCCAATTCGTGCTTTTCAAAATCTTTTTCACTGGTTCTGATGTATAAAGTCATAATTTGTTCTTCATCACCAATTGGAATTACCAGCCTTCCTCCTATTTTTAACTGGCTTAACAAAGCATTTGGAACAAAAGGCGCTCCGGCAGTCACTATAATTCCGTCAAAAGGAGCATCTTCCGGCAATCCTTTATAACCATCGCCAAAAATTATTTTTTTTGGTTTGTAACCAAGTTTCGGCAAAAATAATTTTGTTTTTTTAAACAATTCCTGCTGACGCTCAATGGTGTAAACTTTTGCGCCCATTTCCAATAAAACAGCCGTTTGATAACCCGAACCCGTTCCAATTTCCAAAATTTGATGATTCTCACGAACCTGCAGCAATTCCGTTTGAAAAGCAACCGTATAAGGTTGGGAAATAGTTTGGTCAGATCCAATGGGAAACGCTTTATCCTGATAGGCAAAATCGGCAAAACTGGAATCCAAAAACAAGTGCCGTGGCACATTTCCCAACGCCATCAACACATTTTTGTCTGTGATTCCCTTCTGTGCAATTATTTTTACCAGCTGATTTCTAAGCCCGTTATGCTTGTATGTGTCCTTCACTATTCCCTAAAATTTGAGTGTCTAAAAATAGGAATAAATGCCTAAAGATTGTTACTTTTACCTGCATAAAAATTAACGACTTTAATTATGCTGAAAGCAGGAGTTTTAGGTGCTGGACATCTTGGCAAAATTCATTTAAAATTAATAAATCAATCAGATAAATACGAATTGGCAGGTTTTTTCGATCCCATCAAAGAAAACGCAGAAAAAGTTGAAAAGGAATTTGGATATAAATCATTTAGTTCGATTCAGGAATTAATTGATGCCGTTGATGTTGTTGATATTGTAACGCCAACACTTTCTCATTTCGACTGTGCGAAAGAAGCCATAGAAAAAGGAAAACATGTTTTTATTGAAAAACCAATCACCAAAACTGTTGAAGAAGCTGAAATTCTTATTGACCTTCTAAAAAAACACAACGTAAAAGGGCAGGTTGGCCACGTAGAACGCTTTAATCCGGCTTTTACCGCAGTGAAAGAGTCCATCCACAATCCGATGTTTATTGAAACGCACCGGTTGGCCGAATTCAATCCGAGAGGAACCGATGTTCCCGTGGTATTGGATTTAATGATTCACGACATCGACATTATTTTGAGTGTGGTGAAATCAAAAGTGAAAAGCGTAAATGCCAGCGGCGTTTCCATTTTGAGTGATACGCCAGACATTGCAAATGCGCGCATTGAATTTGAAAACGGCTGTGTCGCCAATTTAACCGCCAGCAGAATTTCTTTGAAAAATATGCGCAAAACACGCTTTTTTCAGCGTGATGCCTATATTGCTGTTGATTTCTTTGAAAAAGCAACAGAAGTTGTCAGAATGAAAGATGCGCCTGAAAATCCGGGCGATTTCGATATGATTTTACAAAATGCTGAAGGTTTAAAAAAGCAAATCTATTTTGAAAATCCGAAAATTGCTGCCAACAATGCCATTTTAGACGAACTGGAAACTTTTGCCGATGCCATCAATAACAACACAACGCCGATTGTAACTTTGGAACAAGCGACAGAAGCGCTTCGCGTTGCACAAATGATCATTAACGATTTTTAACATGGATATTTACCAAGTTGACGCTTTTACAAACAAGGTTTTCAAAGGAAATCCCGCTGCTGTTTGTCCGTTGGAAAAATGGATTTCGGCAGATTTAATGCAGGCCATTGCTGAAGAAAACAATTTGTCGGAAACAGTTTTCTTCGTAAAAAATGGAAATTCATTCGACATTAAATGGTTTACGCCAACTTGCGAAGTAGATTTGTGCGGCCATGCAACTTTGGCTGCGGCACATATTATCTTCACCGAATTAAACTGCAAAGAAAAACAGCTCACATTTAATTCAAAAAGCGGAAAACTGACTGTTACAAAAGCAGCAGATTGGTATACGTTAAATTTTCCTTCAGAAGAAATTTCAGCAATTGAAACACCTGAACTTTTAAAACAAGCGCTAAATGTTCCTGTTTTAAAAAGCTATAAAGGAAAAGGAAAATTGCTGGTTGAATTGGAGAATGAAACGGTTATTAAAAATTTAGCGCCAAAATTCAATTTATTGGCTCAAATAGCAGCAAACATGATTATTGTTACTTCAAAAGGTGATCATGTAGATTTTGTTTCTCGCGTTTTTGCGCCAAACCTGGGCATAAATGAAGATCCGGTAACAGGTTCAGCGCATACTTTGCTGATTCCTTATTGGACAAAAAAGCTGCATAAAATCAAATTAGAAGCTGTACAACTCTCAAAAAGAACCGGATATTTGAAATGCGAATTTTTAAATGACCGCGTTGAAATGAGCGGACAAGCAGTTACTTATTTAAAAGGAAAATTAATTATATAATCACATCCCGCATTGGCGGGACAAGTTAAAATCTGTATAACAAATAACATTTAAAATGAAAAATATAGCTGTTATTGGCGCCGGAACAATGGGAAATGGAATTGCCCACGTTTTTGCCCAAAATAAATACAAAGTGCATTTAATTGATGTTTCCCAGGAAGCTTTAGATCGCGGCTTGGCCACCATTGTTAAAAATTTGGATCGTTTGGTCGATAAAGGAACCATCACTGCGGAAATTAAAGCCCAAACGCTTGCCAATATCACAACTTTCACATCAATTTCTGATGGCGTTAAAAATGTGGATTTGGTGGTTGAAGCCGCCACAGAAAATGTGGATTTAAAATTAAAAATATTCAAACAAATTGATGAAGAAGCGCCAGAAAACGCCATTTTGGCTTCCAACACTTCTTCCATTTCAATCACTAAAATTGCATCGGTAACAAAACGACCTGAAAAAGTGATAGGAATGCACTTTATGAATCCGGTGCCGATTATGAAATTGGTTGAAATCATTAGAGGTTATAACACTTCTGATGAGGTGACCAAAACCATTATGGAACTTTCAGGTAATCTACAAAAAATTCCTGTGGAAGTCAATGACTATCCCGGATTTGTGGCCAACCGAATTTTAATGCCGATGTTAAATGAAGCCATAGAAACTTTGTACAATGGCGTTGCCGGCGTTTATGAAATTGACACGGTGATGAAATTGGGAATGGCGCACCCAATGGGACCATTGCAATTAGCCGATTTTATTGGGCTGGATGTGTGCTTGTCTATTTTAAACGTGATGTATAACGGGTTTAAAAATCCAAAATATGCGCCTTGTCCGCTTTTGGTGAATATGGTGCAGGCCGGAAAATTGGGAATAAAATCGGGTGAAGGTTTTTACGATTATTCAGAATCAAAGAAAGCGGAGAAAATCGCAAAACAGTTTCAATAAAATATTTGGAATATTTACGGAAATTCAATAAAAAAGCCGCTAAAAGCGGCTTTTCTATTAATTATATTCTTTTTCTTCTTTTCGGATTTTGATCCGATCCAAAAGTACTTTTAGCTGTTGTTCCTGGAGCACCCGGACGTTTTCTTCCAAATCCGCCAAAATCGGTTTTAGGTTTTCTCTCGCCGTCTCCAGCTCTTTTTCTGTCGTTGCCTCTATCGCTGTCGCCGGTTCTTTTTCTTGGACCTCTATCGCTGCCTCTGCTGCTCTCTCCTCCACGAAAGCCTCCGCCTCCGCCGCTTCTTGCCTGGCCGGTACGTTGTTTGGTGGTAATTTCAACATTCACATTTCTTCCTTCAAAGTCAACATCATTTCCTTCAAAAGCGCTCATCGTTTCTTTTTCGTAGGTTTTATCCAATTCGAAGAACGAAAAAGTGTCCAATATTTCAATTTGTCCGATTTCAATATTTTTGGCAATTCTTTGGTCATTGATCAAACCAATCAATCTGGCCGGATTTAACTTGTCTTTTTTACCGATATTGATAAAGAAACGCGTCATATTTTCATCGTCCCTGCGTTTGCTTCCTCTATCAGAATTTCTGTCAACACCTCTCATATGCTCACTGTCATTTAAATCAGGTGCATTTTGATAGTAAGTTAAAAAAGTATTGAATTCAATCGAAACAAACTTTTTAATCAGTTCTTCGCGGTCCAAATCTTTTAGTTTGTCGTAAATAGAAGGCAAAAAACCACTGATTTCAGTCTCGTTCACTTTAATGTCCTGAACTTTATCAATCAATTTTAACAATTGATTTTGACAAATTTCTTTTCCTGTTGGAATTGGCGTACTTATGAATTTTTTGCCTATCAATCTTTCAATTGGGCCTAATTTACCTTTTTCTCTTGCGGTAACAATGGCGATTGAAATACCTTCTTTACCGGCACGGCCTGTTCTTCCGCTACGGTGCGTGTAAGATTCAATTTGGTCCGGAAGTTTGTGGTTGATAACGTGCGTTAAATCGGTTACATCCAATCCTCTTGCGGCAACATCCGTCGCAACCAATATCTGCAACGTTTTGTTACGGAATTTTTCCATAACGCTGTCTCGTTGCGCTTGTGATAAATCGCCGTGAAGCGCATCAACATTGTATCCGTCGCTGATTAATTTATCGGCAACTTCTTGTGTTTCTCTTCTTGTTCTGCAAAAAATGATGCTATAAATATCTGGATTCACATCGGCAATTCTTTTTAATGCAGCATACCTGTTTCTTTCCGAAACAACATAATATTGATGAGAAACCTGATCGGTTCCTTTATTTTTTTCGCCTGCGCTAATTTCAATAGGATTCCTCAAATACGCTTTAGCGATTCCTTCAACTTCTTTTGGGAATGTTGCGGAAAACAACAATGTTTGCTTTTCTTTTGGGGTAACGGCCAAAATTTTATCCAATTCATCTTTAAAACCCATATTCAGCATCTCATCGGCTTCATCTAAAATAAGCCATTTAAGATTTGATAGTTTTAATTGTTTTCTGTTGATTAAATCAACCGTTCTTCCCGGAGTTCCAACAATAATTTGAACACCTTTATTTAGTTTTCTGACTTGGTCTTCAATGCTGGCACCGCCATAAACGGCAAGTGTTTTAACACCTTTTAAATGTTTTGAAAAATCGGTGATGTTATTGGCAATCTGCAAAGCCAACTCACGTGTTGGCGATAAAATAATTGCTTGCGTATCACCGCTGTTCGCGTCAATTTGCTCCAAAATTGGCAAACTGAAAGCTGCAGTTTTTCCTGTGCCTGTTTGCGCAAATGCTTTTAAATCTTGCTTGGAAGATAATACTTGAGGGATTGCTTTTTGCTGAATTTCAGTTGGGTTTTCATACCCTAAATCAGTCAATGCTTGTAAAATTTGGCTGTTAAGCCCTAGTTCTTTAAATGTCGACATTTCTGTAAATATTATGATCTACAGACGCCCATCTATAAACCGGTTAAAATCGGGTGCAAAAGTACACTTTAAAAGTATACAAATAACATTAATAAAATTTATTTTGATTTATTTCATTTTTAATAACTAGAAAACTGGTATTTGTGCTGGTATCAGGAGTTATGAATTATCATTAATTTTACTTCCGCTTATTGCCCAATAATCAATTTATTTAATTCTGAATCCAAATTTTTTGAATCTAAATTGGCAAATCCATTTTTAACAATTCCAAAATTGTCTATTAATACGGTGCGTGGATACTTGCTGCTTAGGAAATTATGTGCATAACTGTCTTTTGGCAGCATAAATTGATTGTGGATGTTAAGTAATTTTAAGTTGGATTCCTTGCTTAAATCTTTTGGCGAAGTTTGCATATTGATGCCTATAAACGTCAATTCCGGATACCTTTTCTCTAAGAATTTTATGCGGTTCACCAAATAATCGGCAGAAATATAATCGGTTGACCAAAAGTAAATTACGGCATTTTTATTTTTAATGACTTCATTTATGGTAAGCGGAACATTGTTATAAGAAATAATGTCAAAATCTTGAAGCGGCTCCTCTATCGGTATATTATTGCAGTCATTCACCAAATTATTGACCTGTTCAATATCTTCTTTATTGGTGCAATTTGCTAAAAATATATTTAATGCTTCTTCATTTACGCGACAGGCCGATCCACTTTTTAAAAAATCGCTGACCAAAATTCTTTTCAGCAGGATATTTTTAAATTGTTCGGCTTTTATATGTTGGATAACCGCATTTAAAATATTTACGGTGAGGTCATTTTTGGTACTGTCATTTTCTTTAAGCTGGTAACTTATGTTGTATAAATAGCTTACCACATAGTTTTGATAAGGATAAAAGGTAACCAATTGCTCTTCATTTAAACTGATGTTTTTTCTAAAATCATAAAAAGTTTCGGAAACATCGGGGAATTCTTCAAGGTTATAAACGCTTTTGTGGAAATATGGATAAACTTCTTTTAATCGGTACAAAGGAAATTGAATGGCGGTATTTGTGAATTCTTCAAATCCTTTTGAAACAGTAACTTCGTTGGCGAAAAAATCATTATAAACCGCAATTCTTTCTTTGGAAAGTGAATCTATTTTAGCTTGAAATTCTTGTTCATTTAAGTCGAAATTGTGATACATCATTCTTTCCTCCTTCTCATTTTGCAAATATAAATTAATTAAAAATTCATTTTTAGCGCTTCCTTTTCCGCTAAAAACAAGCGATTGGTCAAATTCGCGCGTATTAAGCCGCACCAAAATACTGTCTGATGGCTCTAAATAAATATATTGGAATTCAGTTCCGTGTTTAAATGTATATAAACCGCCCTTGGTTAAAGGAATTTCTTTTAAAAATCGATTGTCTTTATCAAGCAATAAAGTATCAATAACCTTCTCATCTTTTAAAAATAAAACATAATTGGTTTTTGGGTTAATAATTTGTCCACCGAAGTAGGTAGCGGCATTCTCATTGGTTTTTTCGCAACCAATAGTTAAAAATACTAATATGGCATAGGCAATAAATTTCATAAAAGTTTATTTGAAACAAAAATACATACATCTAATTGCCTATGCAGTTAATGAGATGTTAAATATGCCCGTGGAGCTTTTAAAACCTAAAAATTAACATTGATTTTACTATTTTTTTTTAAATCTAATTCACTACTTTTGCAAAAAATTTTAAAACCTTAATTTATAATGCTTTCAGTTTCAAATTTATCTGTTCAATTCGGTAAACGTATTTTATTTGACGATGTTAACACCAAGTTTACTGTCGGAAATTGCTACGGAATTATTGGTGCCAATGGTTCAGGAAAATCAACATTTCTAAAAATCATTTCCGGCAAAATTGACCCAACTGCGGGACAAGTAATTTTGGATAAAGGCAAACGTATGTCTGTTCTTTCCCAAGATCACTTTGCCTTTGACCAATATCAAGTTTTGGATACGGTGATGATGGGCAATAAAAAATTATTCGACCTTAAAAAAGAATTGGATGCCATTTATGCCAAAGAAGATTTTTCTGAAGAAGACGGGATTAAAGCCGGCGAATTGGGTGGCGATTTTGAAGAAATGGGTGGCTGGAATGCCGAAAGTGGTGCAGCAACTTTATTGTCATCATTAGGAATTAAAGAAGATTTGCATTATTCCTTAATGGGAGATATAGACGGTAAAACAAAATTGCGTATTTTATTGGCGCAGGCGTTGTTTGGCAATCCGGATGTATTAATTATGGATGAGCCAACCAACGATCTGGATTTTGAAACCATTGGCTGGTTGGAAAACTTTTTGGCGAATTATGACAATACCGTAATTGTGGTATCGCATGACCGTCACTTTTTAGACGCTGTTTGTACCCATATTTCAGATATAGATTTCGGGAAAATTAACCATTATTCGGGTAACTATTCTTTTTGGTATGAATCGAGCCAATTGGCGGCCAGACAAAGAGCGCAGCAAAGTAAAAAAGCCGAAGACAAAAAGAAAGAACTAGAAGAATTTATTCGCCGGTTCTCTGCCAACGTTGCTAAATCAAAACAAGCGACAAGCCGTAAAAAAATGATTGAAAAGTTGAATGTTGATGAAATAAAACCTTCAAGTCGCAGGTATCCCGCAATTATTTTTGAACGTGAAAGAGAAGCTGGAGACCAAATTTTAAATGTTGAACACTTGTCGAAATCTAATGAAGACGGCGTGTTGTTTAACGATATCAGTTTCATATTAAATAAAGGCGATAAAGTTGCTTTAATTTCAAGAAATTCAAGAGCAGTAACCACTTTCTATGAAGTTTTATACGGAAATGAAAAAGCCGATGACGGTAAATTTCAATGGGGTGTAACCACAAATCAATCCTATTTGCCTTTAGACAATTCGGAATTTTTTAAAGATCCAAACCTAAATTTGGTTGATTGGCTGCGTCAATATGCCAAAACAGAAGAAGAAAGAGAAGAAGTTTATTTAAGAGGATTTTTAGGGAAAATGATTTTCAGCGGCGAAGAAGCTTTAAAAAAATGCAATGTGCTTTCGGGTGGCGAAAAAGTGAGATGTATGCTGTCAAGAATGATGATGGTGAGAGCCAACGTATTGATGTTGGATGAGCCTACAAACCATTTGGATTTAGAATCCATTCAAGCATTTAACAACTCCTTGAAAAACTTTAAAGAAACGGTGCTTTTCACAACTCATGACCACGAATTTGCGCAAACCGTTGCCAATAGAATTATAGAAATTACGCCAAAAGGAGTTATAGACAGGTATTCATCATTTGATGAGTATTTGGATGATCCAAAAATTAAGGAATTAAGAGATATTATGTATTCTTAAATTTTTACTTCAACAAAAAAACCTGCAAAATAGCAGGTTTTTTTTGTTTTAACAAACAATAATATTTGATATACGATTTACGAATTTTTAATTGTCGATCATAAATTGCATTATCCTTTTTTTCTTTTGAAAATATTTTTAATAAATGATTTAGGTGTTGTTTCTTCACCGCCATAGCCACTGGCATATTTTCCATAACCGTAGCCATAACCGTAGCCGTTGCCGTAACCGCCATAGCGTAATTTCATTGTGAAATCATTGAGCACAATGCTAATATTTGAAATCTCTTCTTTAACATATTTTTCGTTAATCATTTTAAGCATTCCTTTTTGGGAATAATTTTGTCTGACGATATAAAGTGTGGAATCAGCATATTTCAAGAGCTCTACAGCATCACTTACCAATCCGATGGGTGGTGTGTCTAAAATTACATAATCGTAATTTTCTTTCAAACTGTTTATCAACTCATCGGTTGCAGAACTGATCAACAATTCTGAAGGATTTGGAGGTGCCGGACCAGCAATAATAACATCCAGATTGGGAATCTTGGTTTTTTGAATGATTGCCTCCAAATTTTCTTCTCCAATTAAATAATTTACCACGCCTTTTTCATTGGAAATCTCAAAATCATCAAAGATTTTTGGTTTGCGTAAATCCAATCCAACCAAAATTGTTTTTTTGCCTCCCAAAGCAAAAACAGTGGCCATATTAATGGAAACAAATGTTTTGCCTTCTCCGCTAACTGATGAAGTTACGATGATGGTTTTACATTTGTCTTTTGTGCTTCTTGTGAACAGAAATTGAATATTTGAACGCAAGGCTCTGAACGATTCCGACACACCCGATTTTGGTTTGGTAAAAACCGCCAAATTACTGTCGGTTCCATTGTTTCCCACCACACCCAAAATTGGTATTGGTGAAATTTTTTCAATATCTTCTGTTGAATGAATTCTGGTATCCAAAACTTCTTTGGAAATAATCACAAATAGCGGTAAAATAGTGCCTAAAAGCAACGCAATCATATAATTAAACTGCATTCTTGGCAAAATGGATGCCTGGCCGGTATCTTTTGCAGAATCCAAAACCGAAATATCCGATACGCTTGCCGCAATCGCAATATCTGCCTCGTAACGCTTTTGCATCAAGAAAACATAATTGGATTCGGTTAAGCTGTATTTTCTTTGAAAATTTAATAATTTTTGTTCTTTCTTCGGAAGTTTGTTTAGCTCCGAATTATAATTATTTAAACGATTTCTGCTGTTATTCAGCGTAATTCTGGTTTCGTTTTTTAATGAAGACAGATTTTCAAGCAGCACATTTCTCGTGGTTTCAACTTCCTGTGTTACCGCTATTAAAGAAGGGTGATTTGCAGTAACTTCTTTTGACAATTTGTCCTTTTTAATGGAAAGCTCCGTTAATTTTCCTACCATTCCCGAAATAGAGCCATCTTCAATATTTATGATTGCAGGCGCAGGAATATTGGTAAAATTTGTATGCGTTTTAATGTATTTTTCCAAATTGTTGAAATACACAATTCTGTCACCTAATTGCTCTTGCATTTTATCCAAACTTGTTGTTTGGGAGTAGATTTCACTTCCTTCAGCCGACAATTCGTAAATCAAATTATCCTGTTTAAATTTCCCGATATTGTCTTCAATCAATTTTAAACTGTCTGAAGTATTTTTAAACTGATCGTCGATAAACTGTTTTGTGCTGCGTGCATAATTTGTTTTTTCGTCCAATTCATGTTCCGCCAAAACTTTTACGGTTTCATTTAAATAATCAACAATTCTGTTTTTGTTGGACCCCGTTAAAGACAATTCTATCAATGAAGTTCCCGTAAGTCCTTCAGCCCTAACATTTTGATATTCTCCGGTTACCTGGTCAATGGATTTCAATTGAACATAAAATGTTTGTCCTTTTAACTCTTTTGAACCATTCACAAGTTCAATCTGGGCCTTTAAAAATGGAAGGTTTATATATTCATCAATTAAAAATGTTTTTGAAAAACGGTTTTTATTTTCTTCAAAATCACGCAACGATTCGTCTTTGTAATTTATTAATGAATAAGTAGCTTTTTCACTAAAATCCACCGACAGTTCAAATCGTTGGTTGTCAATAAAATCAATTTTAATTAAGGTATTCAGCAGTTGGTATTGGTTTGGCTGTAATTTTAGCGTAAATGGCGTATCTCCATAGGCGTCTTCTTTTCTGAAACGGCCATCTTTTAAATAATCAACATAAAATTTGAGTCTGCTTATTACTTTTTCATTATGCGATCTTGAAGTCAACGATTTCCTTATGGATTCAACCTTGTCACTTACGCCTCCCCAGTTAAATGCAATATTGGTTCCTGAAGAAAAAAGCGGATTTTGTTTTTCATTTACGGCAATCGTAGTTTTTAACCCGTATATTTTTTGGGAAGAAATATTTACATAATAGGCAATTGCCAATGCAATGGCGATTGTTGCCACAAACCATTTCCAATTGGCAAAAATTCGAAATAAATAATCTTTAATATTTGAGATTTGTTCACTTGGATTTTCAATAAATTTGAATTTATTATCCATAAAATATTATATATTTTTAACTAATAAAACAGAGGTTACTATAAAAGACAATACCGAAACAACTGTTGTAAATGCCTGTAAACCAGTAGTTCCAATTCCCCACGATTTTTGTTTTAGCGGCGCCACGTAAATAATGTCATTGGGCTGAATGTAAAAATTCTCCGATTCAAATACCGCAATTTCATTGATGTTTATTTTATATTTTTTAACGCCGTCGAGTGATTTTCTGATGATTACCACATTTTCCCGATCTCCATACGTTGAAATTTCCCCTGAATTGGCTAAAGCATCAACAATAGAAACCTGATTTTGCATTAAATTTTTTGTTCCGGGCGAGCCAACTTCACCGGTGACAATAAAGTTTATGCCACCTAATTTTACGGTGACAAAAACAGTTTCCGGATTCTTCAGAAACTTGCCCAATTCAACTTCCAGTTTTTCCCTGGTTTCTTTTTCGGTGTAGCCCAAAACATTCACTTCACCAATATAAGGAATTCTTATATTTCCGTGACTGTCAATGGTATAACCGGTAAAATAAAGTCCTCCCGCACCGCTTCCGCCTGATGCGCTATTCTTAAAAAGCGTTACGAGTTCCTGGTTTTCGGCTTTAATGTCAATATATAAAATGTCATTTACCTGTAAACGATATGGTTCACTATTTAATTTGTGAATTTCCGATTTGCTAACCGGTTCACCTTGAAAAGAGGTCACTTGTTTCGTTGAAATACAGGATGATAGCAGACTTAGAACTGCAACGTATAAAAAAAAGTTTTTCATAAAAATTTAATCAGGCTATGGCAAATATAATTTTAAATAGCGTATTAAAATAATTTTTCAACTATTTTCGCATTAAAATTGACTAGTCATGGTTTGGTTTAAAATAAGGTCATTTATCGCATTTTTACTTGCATCAACAAATCGGCACGGCGTTCACTCCCCTTTTGTTTATGATTTAGTGGCCAAATGTTTTAACAGCCAAGCAAATCCTGCCAAAGTGAAGGCTTTTAAAGGGATCCAAAATTCCTTATATTCAAATCATAACAGTATTACAATTACTGATTATGGCAAGGGTTCATCAGTTTTTAAAAGTAACGAACGAAAAGTTTCTGATATTGCAAAAATAGCCGGAATAAACAAAAAAAAATCTGCGCTTTTACTTCGGATTGTTGGCTATTTTAATCCAAAAAACATACTTGAAATCGGTACTTCAGTAGGATTAGGAACCTCAGTTTTAAGCATTGGAAATCCAGAAGCTGAAATTGTTACGCTTGAAGGCTGCGAAAAAACTGCGGAAGTTGCAAAAGAATTATTCAAGGCAAATCACTTAAATAATATTCAGTTGGTGGTCGGAAATTTCAATGAAACACTGCCTTCCGTTTTAAAGAACAAACAGTTCGATTTAATTTATTTCGATGGAAATCATCAAAAAGCAACAACGCTTCAATATTTTAAAATATGCCTTGAAACTGCCCATAACAATTCCATATTCATCTTTGATGACATCAATTGGTCGCAAGAAATGCAGCAGGCTTGGGAGGAAATAAAAAATCACCCAAAAGTAACCATCACCATCAACACTTTTTTTTGGGGAATGGTGTTTTTCAGAAAGGAACAAAAAAAACAACATTTCACCATTAGGGTTTAATTAAATTTACATTATAATTAGTTAATTTGCAGTATGAAACGAGCATAACAAATTTTGATAAATAAAGTAATGATTCTTAGCGAATTTACCTGCCAAACGGTAGGCCTGCCTGTCCGGCAGGCAGGCTGCATTTGTTACCGCTAAAAAATAAAATGTAAACAAATGAAAATTTATACAAAAACCGGAGATAAAGGCAAAACTTCTCTTTTTGGAGGAACAAGGGTCCCAAAATATCATTTAAGGATTGAAGCCTACGGTACCGTAGATGAGCTAAATTCATATATTGGTTTAATTCGTGACCAAAAAATTGACCCGCATACCACTGAGATTCTGCTTAAGATTCAAAATGAATTGTTCACTTTGGGATCAATGCTGGCAACGCCTCCAGAAAAAGAAATCCTGAAAAGCGGAAAAGAGCGCTTAAATATCAATAAAGTCGGTGAGGAATCTGTTGTCCTTTTAGAAAACGAAATTGACCAGATGAACGAATCTTTGCCGCCCATGTCGCACTTTATTTTGCCGGGCGGACACACTACCGTGTCATTCTGTCATATTACCCGCTGCATTTGCAGAAGGGCCGAGCGAATTACCACCTTATTAAGTGACGAAAGCACCATAAATCCACAAATTTTGGTGTATTTAAATCGACTTTCCGACTATCTTTTTGTGCTGGCACGGAAGTTGACAATTGATAACCAAGCCTTAGAAATCCCTTGGATTCCTGAGAAAATAAAATAAGTTCTTTTTAATTGTGAAATAAAGAGAGAAATAGCTTGCCTAATTGAGTAAAAAAATTATTTTTGCAAAAATTTAATACGAGAAAGTTATGTATTGGACACTAGAACTAGCATCACATTTAGCAGATGCGCCTTGGCCTGCAACAAAGGACGAATTGATTGACTATGCGATTAGAACCGGAGCACCTTTAGAAGTTGTGGAAAACCTTCAAGAAATTGAGGATGAGGAAGAAAATTTCGAATCAATTGTCGAAATTTGGCCAGATTACCCTTCAGAAGAAGACTATCTTTGGAACGAAGATGAATACTAAAAAATACCAAATCAAAAAAAGTCTCTATCGAGACTTTTTTTTTGCTTATAAATTATAATTCTGAACAGAATTAAAAAGATTTAACATTAAAAAAATTAACTTTACCAGCTATTAATATCAATATAAATTACTGTAATTTTACGCGTAATTATTTAAAAATTTGACACCTAAACCATGAGTATCATAAATTCAGTCCTTAAAATTTTTGTTGGAGATAAAAAGAAGAAAGATTTAGCATTGCTTCAGCCAATTGTGGCCAAAGTAAATGCTTTTGAAAACGAGATAATAAATTTAACAAACGATCAATTACGAGAAAAAACCGCTTACTTTAAGCAAAAAATAGCGGATTCCACTTTTGAATTTACTTCCAAAATTCAGTCATTAAAAGATGAAGTGAATGAAGCAAACATAGACAGAAAAGAAGAAATTTACGCCGAGCTTGACAGTTTGGAAGACGATTTATATCATGCTTCAGAAAAAACTTTAAACGATATTATGCCTGAAGCTTTTGCCGTGGTAAAAGAAACTGCAAAACGCTTCACCCAAAACAAAACCCTTACTGTTACTGCAACGCCTTTTGATCGCGAGCTTTCGGCAACGCGAGACAATGTTGTGCTTGAAAATGACAGAGCCATTTGGGCCAATATATGGGATGCCCAGGGAAAAGAAGTGACTTGGGATATGATTCACTACGATGTACAACTTATTGGTGGTTCGGTTTTACATCAGGGTAAAATTGCCGAAATGATGACAGGAGAAGGAAAAACTTTGGTCTCAACATTGCCTGTTTATTTAAATGCGCTTACCGGAAAAGGGGTGCATTTGGTGACCGTAAACGATTATTTGGCAAAACGTGATGCTGCCTGGATGGGACCAATTTTTGAATTCCATGGATTAAGGGTAGATTGTATCGATCTTCATGAACCAAATTCAGATGCAAGAAGAAAGGCATATAACGCAGATATTACTTATGGCACAAATAACGAATTTGGTTTTGATTATTTGCGCGATAATATGGCGCATTCCCCGAACGATTTAGTACAACGTCCGCCCAATTTCGCCATTGTGGATGAGGTCGATTCTGTATTGATTGATGATGCGCGTACGCCGTTAATTATTTCTGGCGCAACTGCAAATGCAGACCGTCACGAATTTAACGAGTTAAAACCAAGCGTTGACAGAATTGTTTCTACCCAACGAAATTATTTAACCGCTGTTTTGGCGGAAGCCAAAAGATTATTGGCTGAGGGCGATACCAAAGAAGGAGGCTTTTTATTGCTTCGTGTTTTTAGAGGATTGCCTAAAAGCAAGGCATTAATTAAATTTTTAAGTCAGGAAGGCAACAAACAACTCTTGCAAAAAACGGAAAATCATTATATGCAGGATAACAATCGTGAAATGCCTAAAATTGACGAAGAGTTATATTTTGTTATCGATGAAAAAAACAATTCAATTGAGCTAACCGATAAAGGAATTACATTTTTATCGGGTGATGACGGTGATGAAAATTTCTTCATTTTGCCCGATTTAAGCACTGAAATCAACAAATTGGAGCGTGAAAATAACGCTCCGGAAATCTTAACTGCGAAAAAAGAAGAACTGTATCGTGATTTCAGTATAAAAAGCGAACGAATTCACACTATGAATCAGTTGCTTAAAGCATACACTTTATTTGAAAAAGATATTGAGTATGTGATTATGGAAGATAAAATTAAAATAGTTGATGAACAAACCGGACGTATTATGGAAGGTCGCCGTTATTCAGACGGATTACATCAGGCTATTGAGGCAAAAGAGAACGTAAAAATTGAAGCCGCCACCCAAACATACGCTACGGTTACCCTACAAAATTACTTTAGAATGTACCGCAAACTAGCAGGTATGACCGGAACTGCCGTTACGGAAGCCGGAGAATTCTGGGAAATTTATAAATTGGATGTTATTGAAATTCCGCCAAACAGAATATTGGTTCGTGATGACCGTGAAGATTTGGTTTTCAAAACCAAGCGTGAAAAATACAATGCAGTTATTGAAGAAATTGAAAATTTGGTGAATTTGGGCCGTCCAGTATTGGTGGGAACAACTTCTGTAGAAATTTCAGAATTATTAAGCCGAATGTTGGCCATCAGAAAAATAAAACACAACGTATTAAACGCCAAACTGCACAAAAGGGAAGCCGATATTGTTGCTGAAGCTGGAAACTCAGGTGTCGTTACCATAGCAACCAACATGGCTGGTCGTGGAACGGATATAAAACTTTCCGATGAAGTTAAAAAAGCGGGAGGTTTGGCCATTGTGGGAACTGAACGCCACGATTCACGTCGTGTCGACCGCCAGTTACGCGGTAGAGCCGGTCGTCAGGGAGATCCAGGTTCTTCACAGTTTTATGTGTCATTGGAAGACAATTTAATGCGATTGTTCGGTTCGGAACGAATTGCGAAAATGATGGACAGAATGGGACTTCAGGAAGGTGAAGTTATTCAGCATTCCATGATTTCAAAATCAATAGAACGTGCGCAACGCAAAGTGGAAGAAAACAACTTTGGTGTTCGTAAACGATTGTTGGAGTATGATGATGTAATGAATTCTCAAAGAGAAGTTGTTTACAAACGTCGTCGCCACGCGCTTTATGGCGACCGCTTGCAGGTAGATATCGTGAATATGGTTTATGATACTTGCAATTTGTTGATCAGAGAAAATAAACCTTCAAATGATTTTCAGAATTTCGAATTTGAATTGATTCGTTTTTCTTCCACAACTTCTCCTTTCAACGAAGAAGAATTTAAATCGGGTACGGAACAAGAACTTACCGACCAACTTTTTGATGTGGTTTACAAACATTATAAAGAAAAATTAGAGCGAAATGCAAAAGCTGCTTTTCCTGTAATTAAAGATGTTTATGAAAATCACGGCGAGAAATATGAACGAATTGTAGTTCCTTTTACCGATGGTACAAAAGAATTAAAAGTAATCACCAATTTAAAAACGGCCTATGAAACAGAAGGAAAAGAATTGGTGACCGATTTTGAGAAAAATATTACGCTTGCCATTATTGATGATACTTGGAAAGATCATTTGCGTCAAATGGATGAGTTGAAACAATCGGTTCAAAATGCAACTTATGAACAAAAAGATCCGCTTTTAATTTACAAATTTGAATCGTTTGAACTTTTTAACGGAATGTTGGATACGGTAAATAAAGAAGTTTTGTCTTTCTTATTTAAAGGTGAATTGCCTTCTCAAGATGCAACTCGTGTTTTGCCGGCAAGAGAACAAAAACGGGAAAAAGTTCAATTGAGCAAGGAAGAATATGGAGGTGGCGCTACCAGTCCACAAGCCGGTTTAACGCAACAGCCAAAAATAGTTGAAACTATTGTGCGCACCGAACGAAAAATTGGACGCAATGAACAAGTGACAATTAAGCACGTAATGTCAGGCGAAAATAAATCGGTGAAATACAAACAGGCAATTCCTTTAATTGAAAAAGGCGATTGGGTTTTGGTGGAGTAATTTTAAGCGATTTATTGAATGTTAAATGTTAAATGTTAGATGTTCGCTTAAAACTAATGAATAAAAAAGCTTTCCGAAATTCATTTCGGAAAGCTTTTTTTATTTTTTTAAATTAACGACATATGTTTTAATCAACAAGAGAAATGCCGTTAAGATCGGTGGTCAGCACATCGCTCATATAATCCAAATAAGGTCGCATTGCCACAAAAGAAGCGGTAACTTCCTTCAAAAAGTTTGGCGCTAAAACTTCTTCATCAGTAAATTCACGTGTCACAATAAATTGCTTTAGCCTAATTAAATCGATGTTCGGATGGTTTTTGTCAAAACCTCTTGGTGCCGATTTCACGGCTTCACCCTTTAATTTTCCGAAATGTTTCTTAAAATCCGGAGTATTTACAATGGCTCTGATTTCAGTCGCATCCGTTTCGAATTCTTTTCTGATGCGCGCCAAATCTTCTTTATTTGGTTCCCAAAATCCGCCGGCCAAAAAGCTTTCTCCCGGACTTAAATGCAGATAATATCCGCCGCGTAATTTGTTCGTTGCCCGCGTAAATTGTCCGCCAAAATGAGATTTAAAAGGCAGTTTATCTTTTGAAAATCGCACATCTCTATAAATCCTGAATACCTTTACGTTTTCAATAAGGTCGGTTGCTTTTAAATGCTCAAAGACAGAATTATAAAAAGTTTTAACCTTTTTTTGTTCCGCTTCAAATGTTGATTTATTTGCATTGAACCATTCCCTATTGTTATTTTGTTTGAGTTCCTTTAAAAAATCTAAAGTCGATTTTGAAATTATATTCATTATTTAAATTATTGAATATTATAAATTGAAAAATTAGCCAAGTAAACAAGAAATTCGTAAATCAAAAATCGTAAATCTAAAATTACTGATGTCTATTTTCCAAAACCTTCACAATATCTTTCAAGGTAAATCCTTTTGCCTGCAGTAAAATTAAATAATGAAAAAGCAAATCGGCGCCTTCATTTACAAACAAATCGTCGTTATCGTCTTTCGCTTCAATCACCACTTCTATGGCTTCTTCCCCAACTTTTTGGGCAATTTTATTGATTCCTTTTTCAAACAATGAGGCCACATAACTCTTTTCTGAATTGCCTGCTTCTCTCCTGTTTTTGATCACAGTCTCCAATTCTGATAAAAAACCGAAAGTTGGCTCATTATTTTCTCCCCAGCAAGTATCCGTGCCTTTATGGCAGGTTGGCCCAACGGGATTCACCTGAATGAGCAAAGTGTCTTGGTCACAATCATTTTGTATGGAAACCACGTTTAAAAAATGGCCGCTTTCCTCCCCTTTTGTCCACAACCTGTTTTTGGTTCTGCTGAAAAAGGTCACTTGGTTCGATTCAAGTGTTTTATCATAAGCTTCCTGATTCATATACCCCAACATCAAGACATTTTTTGTGATTGCATCTTGAATGATTGCAGGAACCAATCCGTCGCTATTTTTATTAAAATCTATTGTCATTTTTTTATTTTTTTGCGTTTTTAGAGAGATTGTAAATATAAATCCAGATTATTAATGATGCTTTGTAATGCTCTTTTTAAATTGTGCAAAATTATTACACAAAGATCCACAGAGCAATTCACAAAGGTTCACAAAGAAAAATTAATCATAAAACTTTTCAGATTTATTTTTATCATATCCTAACATCAATCCCGCTTGCTTTTAATTTGTTTTTTAAATCCATAATGTCAATTTCCTTAAAATGAAATACGCTCGCAGCCAAGGCTGCATCGGCTTTTCCATCTAAAAAGGCATCAACAAAATGTTGCATATTTCCTGCGCCTCCAGAAGCGATGATCGGAATGTTCACCAAAGTGCCCAATTTGGCCAGGGCTTCATTGGCAAATCCGTTTTTTGTGCCGTCGTGATCCATCGAAGTAAACAAAATTTCACCGGCGCCACGTTGTTCCACTTCCTTCGCCCAATCAAATAATTTAATGTTTGTAGGCACTTTTCCGCCCACCAAATGTACGATCCATTCTCCCTTAATTTGTTTCGCATCAATGGCGACAACAATGCACTGACTCCCAAATTTTGCAGCCAATTCATTGATTAATTGCGGATTTTTAACTGCGGATGAGTTGATGGAAACTTTGTCGGCACCAGCATTTAACAACAAGTCAACATCTTCAATAGAGGAAATTCCGCCGCCGACCGTAAACGGGATATTAATTTTTTGGGCAACGCGCATCACCAACTCAGCCAACGTTTTTCGCTTTTCCTCCGTCGCCGATATGTCTAAAAAAACCAATTCATCGGCGCCGTTTTGTGCGTAAATCGCTGCCAATTCAACCGGATCTCCGGCATCACGCAAATCTACAAAATTTACGCCTTTTACGGTTCTTCCGTTTTTGATGTCCAAACAGGGAATAATTCTTTTTGTTAACATTATTTAAGGTTCGAGGTTAGAAATTAGAGGTTAGAAGTTTTTAACCGAGAAAAACTACTTTAATTTATTTTTTGCCGTGTTTATGGAGGCGACTATTATAGCGACTAATTCATTTGCTTCTTTGCCTAATCGTATCATTTCATTCTTTACGTATTGATCGTCCAAATCATATAGCTCCAACAAAATTTCAATAAAAAAGTGGCTTTCATCAGCTTCTTCTTCAACTATTTTTAATTTATTGATGAAGTCTGCCGTAGATTTTCCTCTTTGTGATGCTCTATAATTTGCTCCTACAGAACTTGAACATCTAATCAATTGATTAATATATGCATTGTATTCTCTTGAATGAGGAAAGTTTCTGCATAGTTTTCCACAATCAATAGCGAATTTTTTAGTCCTTGCTTTTAAATCTTGAGCCATACTTGTAAAGTTTGAGGTTATAGGATAGTAATACGAAGTTAAAAAAAAAGATTGGATTCGATTAATATTGAATCCAACTACTTCTAACCTCTAACTTCTAATCTCTAACCTGTTATATATTTTTCTAATTGTTTCAACGAGATTCTACCTTCATAAATTGCTTTTCCAATAATGGTGCCTTCACAACCTATTTCAGCCAGTTTTGGCAATTCTGCAAAGGTTGAAATTCCTCCTGATGCAATTAATTTTATGCCATTTATTTCTGATAGAATTTTCTTATACAAATCAAAACTTGGGCCTTCCAACATGCCGTCTTTGGCAATATCGGTACAAATCACATACTTAATTCCTTTGCTTTGGTAATTTTTGATAAATGGCACCAAGTCTTCCTCGGAATCTTCCAACCAGCCCGAAATCGCGACTTTTTCATTAGTTGCATCAGCGCCCAAAATAATTTTGTCGGCACCATAATCAGCAATCCATTTCTCAAAAATTTCCCTGTTTTTTACGGCAATACTTCCGCCGGTAATTTGATTGGCGCCGCTTTCAAAAGCTATTTTTAAATCGGCATCCGATTTCAATCCGCCGCCAAAATCGATTTTTAAATTTGTTTTTGAAGCTATTTGCTCGAGAATTTTGTGGTTGACAATTTTGCTCGATTTTGCGCCGTCCAAATCTACCAAGTGCAGGTATTTAATTCCGTGCGCTTCAAACATTTTGGCCACTTCAAGCGGATTTTCATTGTAAATGATCTTTGTATTGTAATCGCCTTTCGACAATCGGACACACTTTCCTTCTATAATATCTATTGCGGGAATGATTCTCATATAAGCCCCCTAACCCCCGAAGGGGGAATTCCTACTAGGGTAAATAGGATTCAAAAATTAATAAAATTATTTTTTCTGTGATTTCCATTATAAAAATTTAGGGAATTTTCAAAAAATTCCCCAATATCTTTTCACCTACATCACCACTTTTTTCAGGATGAAATTGTGTTCCATAGAAATTTTCGTTTTCCAATGCTGAGGAATATTCCAACCCATAATTTGTTGTCGCAATCGTTTCGACACAAAGAGGCGCGTAAAAACTGTGTACCAAATACGTATATTCGTTTTCAGGAATTCCTTCGAATAATGCGGATTTCAAGTTGTAAATTTGATTCCAGCCAATTTGCGGAACTTTCTCTGAATCATTAAATTTAACAACATCCACATCAAAAATCCCCAAGCCTTTTGTGTCGCCTTCCTCGCAATAATTGCACATCAGCTGCATGCCCAAACAAATTCCCAAAACAGGCTGTTTTAAGGCTGGGATTAATTTATCCAATCCGGTGGATTTCAATTTTTTCATCGCGCTGCTCGCCTCGCCAACTCCGGGAAAAATGACTTTGTCTGCATTGGTGATTTCTTCAACATTGTCGCTTAAAACCGCTTCAAAACCCAATCGCTGAATCGCAAACTTAATGGATTGAATATTCCCCGCGCCGTAATTTATGATGACTATTTTAAGCCCCCCAGCCCCCGAAGGGGGAGCTGATACCGTGTGTTTTATAATTTGAATCATTAATTTTGATATTTAACTTTTATCCCGCACTTGTAGGATTAACTTTTAATATTTAAAATTTAACTTTTAACCTTATTTATTCCCCCTTCGGGGGTTAGGGGGCCTATAACATTCCCTTCGTGCTTGGCAAAATCATTTTTTCTGGATCTCTTTTCACTGCCACTTTGATGGCTTTGGCAAATGCCTTAAAAATGGCTTCAATTTTGTGATGCTCGTTGGTTCCTTCTGCTTTGATGTTAATATTGGCCTTCGCGCCATCAGAAAAAGATTTAAAAAAATGATAAAACATCTCTGTTGGCATTTTACCCACCATTTCTCTTTTGAATTCTGTTTCCCAAACCAACCAGTTTCTTCCGCCAAAATCAATCGCCACCTGCGCCAAGCAATCGTCCATGGGCAGACAAAATCCGTAACGCTCAATGCCTAATTTGTTTCCAATCGCTTTCGCAAAAACTTCTCCAAGCGCAATTGCGGTGTCTTCAATGGTGTGGTGTTCATCGACTTCCAAATCGCCTTTTACGGCAATTTCCAAATTCATTTGTCCGTGACGCGCAATTTGGTCCAGCATATGGTCAAAAAAGGCAATTCCCGTATCAATGTTACTTTTGCCGGTTCCATCCAGATTTAGGTTGATAAAAATATCCGTTTCATTGGTTTTTCTTTCAATGGAAGCAGAACGATCCGCAAGTTTCAAGAATTCATAAATTGTTTTCCAATCAGTTGTTTTTAACGCGATAACAGCATCCAATTCGTCGGTTTTTGAAGCAATCTCATCACTTCCCAAAGTTTCATCTGCGTTGATGAAAATCGCTTTTGCGCCCAAATTTTTGGCCAATTCCACATCCGTAATCCGATCGCCTATCACAAAAGAATTTTCCAGATCATAATCCGGATTGTTGATATATTTTGTCAGCAAACCTGTTGCAGGCTTTCGGGTTGGCGCATTTTCGTGCGGAAACGTTTTGTCGATAAGCACTTCTTTAAAAACAACGCCCTCATTTTCAAAAGATTTCATCACCAAATGATGCACCGGCCAAAAATTAACTTCCGGGTGCGAATCAGTACCCAAACCATCTTGATTGGTGACCATTATGAGTTCAAAATCCAGTTCCGAAGCAATTTTTCCCAGATATTGGAAGACTTTCGGGTAAAATTCCAATTTCTCAAAACTGTCTAATTGATAGTCGCTTGGTTCCAAAACCATTGTTCCGTCCCGGTCTATAAACAATACTTTTTGCTTCATTTTATAATTCTTTTAATGCTTTTATCAGTTTTATATTTTCGCTGGTTGTCCCAACGGTCAAGCGCAAACAATTTTCACATAAAGGCTGCGTGCTTCTGTTTCTGATGACAATTCCTTTGGAAATCAATTCGTTGTATCTTTTATTGGCATCATCCACTTTGACCAAAATGAAATTGGCTTCTGTCGGATAAATTTCTTCGATAAAAGAAATAGATTTTAATTTGCCCATCAGTTTTTCACGTTGTTCTAAAATTTTATCAATTTCATTTCTGACTTTATTTTTAGTCAAAAGACGTTTTAATGCTCGCTGCTGCGTCAATTCATTCACGTTATATGGCGGTTTAATTTTGTTTAAAACCGCAATAATTGCTGAAGATGCATAACAAATTCCCAACCGAATTCCTGCCATTCCGTAGGCTTTCGACAAAGTTTGCGTGATGACCAGATTTGGATATTCATCAAATTCGTTTATCCGGCTTTCTTTTTTGGAAAAATCAATATAAGCTTCATCAATCACCACCAATCCATTAAAATTTTGCAATAAATACACCACGCTTTCATCAGAAAATGTATTTCCGGTCGGATTGTTTGGCGAACACAAGAAAATAATTTTGGTGTTTTCATCAACAGTTTCTAAAATCTTTTCCACTTGCGGCTGAAAATCTTCAGAAAGCAACACTTCCCTGTTTTCTACCGTATTGATATTGGCCAAAACCCCATACATTCCATAAGTTGGAGGAAGCGTTATAATATTGTCTTTTTTTGGTTCGCAAAAAGCCCGAAACAATAAATCCAGCACTTCATCACTGCCGTTTCCCAATAAGATTTGTTTTTCCGAAATTCCCTTTAATTTTGACAATGTAGATTTTACCGTTCTTTGCTGCGGATCGGGATAACGATTTACGCCATTTTCAAACGGATTTTCATTGGCATCCAGGAAAATCATATCAGCAGTGTCAAAATCCTTAAATTCATCGCGTGCCGACGAATAAGGTTTCATTTGCTTCACGTTTTCCCTGACCAAATTTTGAATGTTGAAACTATTTCCCATTTTCAATTGCTTTTAATCGCAGTGTCACTGCATTCTTGTGCGCTGTCAAGCCTTCTGCTTCGGCCATAATTTCAATGGTTTTCCCAATATGCTGAATCCCTTTTTCTGAAATTTTCTGAAAGGTCATCGATTTTAAAAATGAATCCAAATTTACGCCAGAATACGCTTTTGAATAACCGTTTGTTGGCAAGGTATGGTTGGTTCCCGAAGCATAATCCCCGGCACTTTCAGGCGTATAATTTCCAATAAAAACCGAACCTGCATTTTCAACGTTTTCAATATAAAATTCGTTATTGTTTGTGCAAATTATAAAGTGTTCCGGACCGTATTCATTGATCATTTCCATCGCAATTTCTTTGGTTTCCACAAAAATCAATTTCGAATTTTCAATGGCTTTTGCGGCTATTTTTTTACGGGCCAAGAAGGACAGCTGGATTTCAATTTCCTTTTCAACTTCTTCTAACATTTCCTTAGATGTTGCCACCAAAATCACCTGACTGTCGGTTCCGTGTTCGGCCTGGCTCAATAAATCGGAGGCCACAAAACTTGCGTTGGCCGTGTCATCGGCAACGATTAACAATTCGCTCGGACCAGCAGGCATATCAATCGCGACGCCGTATTTGGTGGACAATTGTTTGGCAACGGTGACATATTGATTTCCCGGACCAAATATTTTATAGACTTGCGGAATGGTTTCCGTACCAAAAGTAAGTCCGGCAATGGCCTGAATTCCGCCCACTTTTAAAATTTTTGTGATGCCGCAAAGTTGTGCCGAGTAAAGAATGGCCGGATTAATTTCTCCTTTTTTATTGGGCGGCGAACATAAAATAACTTCTTTGCAACCTGCAATTTGCGCCGGAACCGCCAACATCAACACTGATGAAAATAACGGTGCGGTGCCTCCCGGAATGTACAATCCAACTTTCTGGATCGGTCTTTTTTCCTGCCAGCATTCAACGCCTTCAACGGTTTCCACAAAAACTTTGGGCGTTTTTTGGGCCAAATGAAATTTTTCAATGGCCTTTTTAGCTTGTTGAATCGCTTGTTTTAATTCATCAGTCAAAGCGTTTTCGGCAGCCGAAATTTCTTTGGCGGAAACATATAAATCGTCCAAAGAAACACCGTCAAATATGGCTGTATAACGTTTTACGCCATCATCGCCGTTTCTTTTAACATCATCAAAAATAGAAGTGACCGTATTTTCAACCGCTTCAATAGTTTGTGTAGGCCTTTTCAACATGGTTTCCCAATCCTTTTTCGGCGGATTTATTATTTTTTTCATCGTTTTTTAAAATTGTGTAATCGTTTAAAATTAAAGCTTTGGCAGAAAAAAGTTTTTTCCCCAACCCTAAAGGGAGAACTATTTTCTCAAGTTCCTTTAAATTATTTTTTTTGATCGTTTTTTCAAATTGACTTTTAACTTTTTCTTTTTTCTAATTCCCCCTTCGGGGGTTAGGGGGCTTTCGGGGGTTAGGGGGCCTAAATAACCATTTTCTCAATAGGAACCACCAACAAGCCTTCTGCTCCCAACAATTTTAGTTCATCAATCACCTCCCAAAATCTGTCTTTTTCAATCACGGTATGAATGGAGCTCCAGCCTGCTTCCGCCAATGGCAAAACGGTCGGACTCCTCATTCCCGGCAATATTTTAATGATTTCCGCAATTTTATCATTGGGTGCGTTCATTAAAATATAACGCGATTTTCTTGCTTTTAACACCGATTGTATCCGAAACTGAAGTTTGTCCAGCACCAACTGGCTTTCCGCAGAAATACTTGGCGAAACCGCCAACACCGCTTCGCTGTTTAACATCACTTCAACTTCCTTTAAATTGTTTTTAAACAAAGTGCTTCCGCTCGAAACAATATCGCAAATGGCATCTGCCAAACCAATGCTTGGCGCAATTTCAACAGAGCCGCTAATAATATGAATATCAGGCGTTAAATTAAACTTCTTAAAGTATTCCTTTACGGTATTAGGATAAGAAGTGGCAATGCGCAGGCCTTCCAAATCGTTGATATTTTTGTAATTTACGCCTTTTGGAACCGCCAAAGAAACGCGGCATTTTGAAAATCCGAGTCGCTCTATCACTTTAATGCCGTTGCCTTTTTCAATCAACACATTGTCGCCAATAATGGCAATGTCAACCACGCCATCTTTTAAATATTGCGGAATATCCCCATTTCTCAAATACAACACTTCCAAAGGAAAATTACTTGCTGATGCTTTTAGTTGGTCTTTTCCGTTATCGATGGAAATGCCGCAATCTTTTAACAATTGAAGCGAATCTTCGTTTAACCTTCCTGCTTTTTGAACTGCGATTTTTAATTTACTCATGTTATTTTTTGTTGCTGTGTTTGAGTAAATCAACGGATTTTAATGAAAAAACCCGCTTGATCAACTCAAACGGGTTTTAAATATATGTTTAATTTTTACACAATACATTTTCAACTCACCTGAGTGCGATTATGAAAATGATGATGATGGTTTTGTGTAAAATTCATTGTTATTTTTGTTATTGTTTGGCAAATATAGAAAAATGTTTCATTCACAACCCCATATTTGCAAAAATATTTACAAAATCATACGTTTTGTTAAATAATTAACAGTTTTCTGGGCGTTTCCTTGCAGGCCGCGCTTTACGTTCCAATCTTTTTGGCGATGAAAAATCGCCAAAAAGGATTTCCCCTGCAATCGCTAACGCAAATAGAGTTACGATTTTTGATTTACGATTTTTTACAAATGTACGGACAGGTTGCGACCTGTCCCAAAAATTCAATCTTTTAATTATTTGATTTTAGGCAATAATCCCCAATTCGGTGGCCAGGGGCTTTTAATTTTTACTTTCAGGCAATATTTCCTCTTCGGGGGTTAAGGGGCTTTATTATTTTAGTTAAATTTGCATTTTCTAACAAAACATTAAAAAATCAATTTATGATTCAATTCTTTGGAAACAAAAGCAGCAAAATATACGCTGTACAAACGTCAAAAGAACTTTCCCAAACCGACATTCAAAAATTAAACTGGCTTTTTGGCGACCAGCAAAAATTAGCTGAGGCATCAATCGATGCTTTTTTTATTGGTCCGCGCGCCGCAATGGTAACGCCATGGAGCACAAATGCGGTTGAAATTACCCAAAATATGGGAATTGAAGGCGTCGTGAGAATTGAAGACTTTAACGCTACATTAGAAGATGCGCCCTTTGACCCAATGATTTTCCAAAAATACGCTTCTTTAAACCAGGAAATTTTCACCATTCACATTGAGCCAGCCTCAATTTTGGAGATTGGAGATATTGCGGCTTATAACCGACAAGAAGGTTTGTCGTTAAATGATGAAGAAATTGATTATTTAAATAAAATGAGCCAGCGAATCGGACGCAAATTAACCGATTCTGAGGTATTCGGGTTTTCACAAGTGAATTCTGAGCACTGCCGACATAAAATTTTCAACGGCACCTTTATTATCGACGGTGAAGAAATGCCTTCATCGCTCTTCAAACTCATCAGAAAAACTTCGGAAACACATCCTAACGGAATTGTTTCCGCCTATAAAGACAATGTGGCTTTTGTAGAAGGTCCAGTTGTGGAGCAATTCGCTCCAAAAACGCCAGACAAGCCCGATTTTTATCAGAAAACAAATTTTAAATCGGTGATTTCATTAAAAGCCGAAACACATAATTTCCCTACTACTGTTGAACCTTTTAATGGCGCCGCAACAGGTTCCGGCGGTGAAATTAGAGACCGTTTGGCCGGCGGAAAAGGTTCTTTGCCTTTGGCTGGAACTGCAGTTTATATGACTTCCTATTCCCGATTAACGCAAGACAGGCATTTTGAATCGCTGCAAGACAGGCCTTGGGAAAATGGCATGGAAGCACGAAAATGGCTGTACCAAACACCTTTGGATATTTTAATAAAAGCATCGAATGGCGCTTCAGATTTCGGAAATAAATTCGGACAGCCTTTAATTACGGGTTCTGTCTTAACTTTTGAACATCAGTACTTCGACAAGCTCAGCATGACATCACGCAAATTGGGTTACGATAAAGTGATTATGCAAGCCGGCGGCATTGGTTATGGAAAAGCAGACCAGGCTTTAAAAGACAAACCTAAAAGCGGCGATAAAATAGTGATTTTAGGCGGCGACAATTACAGAATTGGAATGGGCGGCGCCGCAGTTTCATCGGCCGATACCGGTGAATTTGCGAGCGGAATTGAACTAAATGCCGTGCAACGTTCCAATCCCGAAATGCAAAAAAGAGCCGCAAACGCCATTCGCGGGATGGTTGAAAGCGACAGCAACCCAATCGTTTCTATTCACGATCACGGTGCAGGCGGACATTTAAACTGCTTGTCTGAATTGGTGGAAGAAACCGGCGGATTGATCAATTTAGACAAATTGCCTGTCGGCGATCCAACACTTTCTGACAAAGAAATTATCGGGAACGAATCCCAGGAACGCATGGGTTTGATTATCAGCAAAGAAAATGCGGAAATTTTAAAACGTGTTGCCGAAAGAGAACGCGCTCCGTACTACGAAGTTGGCGAAGTCACCAACAATGGCCGATTCACTTTTGAATCAAAATCCACCGGAAAAAAACCTATGGATTTGGACTTGACAGATATGTTCGGCAGTTCGCCAAAGACCATTATGAACGATGTTTCTGTCGAAATAAATTACAGTGAAATAACTTACAATCAGGAAGATATACAACTTTACTTAAATAAAATATTGCAACTTGAAGCCGTGGCATGCAAAGATTGGCTGACCAATAAAGTGGATCGTTGTGTTGGCGGAAAAGTGGCCAAACAGCAATGTGCCGGTCCGTTACAGTTGCCATTAAACAACTGCGGTGTGATGGCGCTGGATTACAACGGTAAAGAAGGAATTGCAACTGCCATTGGCCACGCGCCAATCAGCGCGTTGATTGATCCCGTTGCCGGAAGCAAAAATGCGATTGCGGAGGCCTTGACCAACATTGTCTGGGCGCCTTTAGAAAATGATTTGGCCTCCATTTCCTTATCTGCAAACTGGATGTGGCCTTGCAAAAATGAAGGTGAAGATGCGCGATTGTACAAAGCGGTGAAAGCGGTTTCCGATTTTTCAATCGAATTGGGCATCAATGTTCCTACAGGAAAAGATTCCTTATCCATGAAACAAAAATACCCGGATGGTGAAGTAATTTCACCTGGAACAGTGGTGATTTCTGCGGCCGGTCATTGCAACGATATTTCAAAAGTGGTTGAACCTTTAATTAAGGATGTGGCAAATAATAAACTGTATTACATTAATTTATCTAATGACACCCATAAATTAGGAGGCTCGTCATTTGGGCAAATTCATCATAAAATTGGAACCGAAACACCAACGATAAAAGATGCCGGTAAATTTAAAATCGCGTTCAACACAATTCAAAAATTAATAAAAGAAGAACGAATTTTAGCCGGTCACGATATCTCTTCCGGAGGAATGATCACCACCTTGCTTGAAATGTGTTTTTCTCAGCAAACGCTCGGGTTGAATATTGATCTTACCGCTATTTCAGAAACCGATACCGTAAAATTGCTTTTTGCAGAAAACAGCGGCATTATTTTTCAAAGTGCAGATGAAACAGTGCCGGCCATTTTAAGCGAAAACAATATTGAATTTTTTGAAATAGGTTTTGCCCATAAAAGTGATTGCGTAACCATCAACAATTTTGATGAAATACACACTTTCAACATCGCTGAATTACGCGATGTTTGGTACGAAACTTCTTATTTGCTTGATCAAAAACAATGTGCCAACAACAAAGCGCTCGATCGTTTTGAAAATTATAAAAATCAGCCTTTAAAATATAAATTCCCAGATCACTTTACTGGAAAACTTAATTCCGTCACCTCGAGCCTGCCTGTCCGGCAGGCAGGCGCAGTCGAGCGGCCAAAAGCAGCCGTTATTCGCGAAAAAGGAAGCAATTCTGAACGCGAAATGGCGAATGCGATGTATTTGGCAGGTTTTGATGTAAAAGATGTGCATATGACCGATTTAATAAGCGGACGAGAAACCTTGGAGGACATACAATTTATTGGGGCTGTTGGCGGATTCTCAAACTCCGATGTGCTGGGCTCCGCAAAAGGATGGGCAGGCGCCTTTTTGTACAATGAAAAAGCAAAAAATTCCCTGGATAATTTCTTCAAAAGAGAAGATACTTTGTCGGTCGGAATTTGCAATGGCTGTCAGCTTTTTATGGAACTGGAAGTCATTAATCCAGAACACAAAGTTCACGGAAAATTACTGCATAACGATTCCCAAAAACACGAAAGCGGTTTTACTTCCGTAACCGTGCAGGAAAATAATTCCGTGATGCTTTCAACTTTGGCAGGCAGCACTTTAGGCGTTTGGATTTCACACGGCGAAGGAAAATTTAACTTGCCAATGGAAGAAAATGACTACAATATTGTGGCAAAATATGGTTATGACACCTATCCGGCAAATCCGAATGGCTCCGACTATAACGTGGCGATGATGAGCTCAAAAGACGGCAGGCATTTGGTGATGATGCCGCATATTGAACGTTCCCTTTTTCAATGGAACTGGGCTTACTATCCGGAAGGCAGAAAAGATGAGGTTTCTCCTTGGGCAGAAGCTTTTGTGAATGCCAGAAAATGGTTAACTGAAAAATAAAATATTCATCAAAGCAAACAAATTTCAGATTCATTCAATAATTCATAGTTGGTATGATGAGATTTTGTAATCGAAAATTTACGAACTCAATCTTAATAAAAGACAGTGCGCAAAAAATTTCAGAATGAATGCTTTAAGGATTTTTTAAACAGTTTTATTATCTATAATATTTTTTTAATTTAACATCATAAGGAGACCGTTATTTAAAACGGTCACTTTTACCGCAATTTCATAGGAACCTACACAATGAAAACACCGAAAAAATACCAGTTTATAATTGATTTAGGAAGAGCGCTGCATACTTACGGAATTCCTTCCTATAAAATTCAGACCTATTTAACCAAAGTTGCAAAAACCCAGGGAATAAATGGAACATTTATGGATTTACCCACATGGATAAACTATGCTTTTTATGAAGATGAAAGCGAACATACCTATAATTATTTAGAGTGCCTTCCTCCTGGCGTTCTAAACTTGGGGGCATTATCACGTGTTGAGGAAGTCACCAATAAAATAATAGCAAAGGAGATGAGTCATTCTGAGGTGGAAAATGAATTGCAATTTATCAAGAATGAAACAAAAAAAATAAATCATCCAATTCAAACCTTGTCATATTCAGTGGCCGCCGGCGCATTTAGTTTAATGATTGGCACTAATTGGATTTCTTTTATTTTTGCGTTGCTATTAGGCGCATTGGTTTATTTAATTGTGTATTTATCCCGTAAATCAAGCTATTTAGAGACTGTTTTAGAATCATTAATTTCTTTCGTGGTTACCATTCTCGCCTGTCTGTTATATTTGGTTTTTCCTGAATTTAATGTTGGCATAACCATACTGTCAGCCATTATAATTTTTATTCCCGGATTGGCAATTACAACAGCTTTAGAAGAAATTACGGCAAAAAATCTGGTCTCCGGCGTTGCTAAATTATTCGATTCAATTATTTCTTTATTTAAACAATTTTTCGGCGTTTTACTGGGTTTGGCTGTCATGTCATCAGTGATTGACTTTAAGCTTTTGGTTCATATATCCGACATGCCTCAATGGATCATGTTTTGCGGGATTCCACTGTTTTCAATTAGCCTTTTGGCTATTTTTCAAGTTCGTAAAAAGGACATGTTTTTAGGAGTGCTTACTGCCGTTTTTGTTTTTTTTGTTACAGTAATGTTTTCATTATCAGGTGTTTTGCTTAGCACTTTTATTGGCACAGTGGCTGCTGTTGCAATAAGTAGTTTATTTAGCAGGTATGCCAAATCGCCAAAAACAGTATATCTAACCCAAGGCATCGTAATGCTTGTTCCCGGCAGTAAATCTTTTATGGGGCTTAGCAACTCATTTTTAAATTCATCAATAATAACTGCTGATAATTTATATGAACAAGTGGCTTTTATTTTAATGGGAATCATTGGCGGATTATTATTTGCAGGCGTTTTTAGAAACCAGCAGGGAACAAAATTAGCAGAATAATATACTTTATTTATTCAAAAGACGGCAGGCATTTGGTGATGATAACCTATTTTCCCCTTTGGCAGAAACTTTTGTGAATGCCAGAAAATGGTTGGAAGATAAATAATCAACCATTTAAAATAATGATTATCCAATAATGGATTTCATTTTTTGTGAAATCCATTTTTTTCTACTTTGCGTTAACAATCCAATTTATGGCAGAAAATTGTACGCGATTATTTGATTTTGCTTACCACCAATTGGCAACCATTCCATGCCGTTTTGTGCTTTGCCTCTGATTAGGATCTAGCAAAAAAAAATTCAAAAATCAAGGAAAATACCCAGTTATAAGACATTTATTCATTTGATGAAGTTGAAGGGATTCCAGGTTGGAATTCTTTGCTGAAATTAGGTGAATACCAAAGCAACCAATCCAACGTTGATGTGTTAAAAAAACAAGTTCCCAACACCAATTTGGCAACCATTATTTATACTTCCGGAACTACTGGTACCCCAAAAGGCGTGATGCTTTCCCATAAAAATATTGTTGAAAACGCTTTTTCCAGCGCCAAAGCATTGGATTTTACGCCTGGCAACTACATGGTTTTAAGCTACTTGCCTATTTGCCATATTTTTGAACGTTTTGCTTTGTATTATTATCAGTATATGGAATTTGACGTTTTCTTTGCGGAATCCATCGATAAATTGGGCGACAATTTAAGGGAAGTAAAACCACATTTTATTCCTGTTGTGCCGCGATTGCCCGAAAAAATATACGACAAAATTGTGGACAAAGGAAGCAATTTAAAAGGCATAAAACGGATGCTTTTCTTTTGGTCGCTTAACTTGGAAAAAAAGTACGAACCTTATCAAAATAATGGCTAATAGTATCATTTTCAGTTCAATATTGCCAATAAATTGGTTTTTGGCAAATGGATAGAAGCATTGGGCGGAAACATCAAGTTTTCAGTATCGGGAAGCGCTCCATTAATCCGGCATTGATCAGGATTTTTACCGCTGCGCAAATTCCTGTTTTTGAAGGTTACGGAATGACAGAATCTTCTCCCGGAATTTCCATCAACGATTTCAGAAATGGCGGATTCAAAATTGCGATCGTAAGAAGAATTCTGGACGGTATGGAAGTCCAAATTGCCGATGACGGCGAAATTTTGGCGAAAGGCTCAAATGTAATGATGCATTCAGAAAGAAATTGATAAAGTCAATGAAAAAATTAGCCAAATGGGAACAGGTAAAAGCCTTCAAACTGATTCCCGAAATTTGGAGCATAGAAAATAACTTGCTAATCCCTACCCTAAAAATGAAGCAAAAATTTATTTTGCAAAACTATATCAATTCTTGGGAAAAAATCTATAAAAATTAATTTTTACGAATGCACCAAGCCTTCTTGTGAATTCCCTTTAATTTTTATACTTTGCAAAAAAATTTTAACCCAAATAAAATGCCAAAAGAAATTACCCGATTGTTTGATTTTGCCTATTACCAACTCGAAAAATACAATTTAGAGAAAGCTTTTATCACAAAATATGACGGAAAATGGGTTTCAACTTCAACCCGGGAATATATAGATAAAGCCAATGCCATAAGCAGGGGATTATTGCGGTTGGGCGTAAAACGTGGCGATAAGATTGCCATTATCACTTCGGCAAACAGAACGGAATGGAATATTTTGGATATTGGAATTATGCAGTTGGGCGCCGTCAGCATTCCTATTTATCCTACAATATCTAAAGAAGAATATGAGTATATCTTTAATCATTCAGAAGCCATTTATTGCTTTTTATCCGATTCAGTGCTGTATGAAAAAGCCATTTCCGCTAAAAAAAATGTTGCTTCTTTAAAAGAAATCTATTCTTTTGAAGAAATTGAAGGCTGTAAAAATTGGCAAGAAGTTTTGGCGCTTGGAAAGGATGAGAGCAATCAACAAGAAGTTGAAGCAGCAAAAGATATCGTAAAACCTTTTGATTTGGCGACAATCATTTACACATCGGGAACAACCGGACTGCCAAAAGGCGTGATGCTTTCCCACAACAACATCGTTAGCAATGTATTGGACAGTTTCCCTAGACTTCCTTTAATATTTGGTGCTACCAACACCCTAAGTTTTTTGCCGATATGCCATGTTTTTGAACGCATGCTGCATTACTTATACCAATACTCCGGAACCTCTATTTATTTTGCGGAATCCATCGAAAAACTAGGAGAAAATATCAAAGAAACCAATCCAAATTTAATGTCGGTTGTGCCGCGATTGCTGGAAAAAATTTACGATGGCATTATCGCAAAAGGAGCTGAATTAAAAGGAATAAAAAGAATTTTGTTCTTTTGGGCAGTAGATTTGGGCTTAAAATATGAACCTTATGGCAAAAACGGGTTGTTCTACGAAATGCAACTAGCCATTGCCAATAAATTAATATTCGCGAAATGGCGCGAAGGTTTGGGCGGGAACTTAACCACCATGGTTTCAGGCAGCGCCGCGTTACAGCCGCGTTTGGCCAGGGTATTTTCTGCCGCAAAAATGCAGGTAATGGAGGGCTATGGACTGACAGAAACATCGCCGGTAATATCGGTAAATATGTATAAAGGCCATTTATTTAAAATTGGCACGGTTGGCAAACCAATTAACAATGTGCAAGTTAAAATTGCAGAAGACGGCGAGATTTTGGTGAAAGGCCCAAACATTATGCTTGGTTACTATAAAGACCCCGAAAAAACAGAAAGTGCGATGACCGGAGATTATTTCCATACGGGCGACAAAGGAGAAATTGACGCGGAAGGATTTCTTAAAATAACCGGTCGAAAAAAGGAGATTTTTAAAACATCGGGCGGAAAATATATTGTACCCGCCTTGCTGGAAAACCAGATGAGGCAATCCCGGTTTATTGAACAAATTATCGTGATTGGCGAAGGCCAAAAAATGCCAGCGGCCATTATTCAGCCCAACTTCGATTTTTTAAGAAAATGGGCGAAAATACACCATGAACCAATATTACAAAACAATGAGGATTTAATTGAAAATCCGATAGTTCTTGAGCGCATTCAGCAAGAAATTGATGAAGGAAACAAAAATTTCGGCAAGTGGGAAATGATCAAAAGATTTGAGCTCACCCCGGAAGTTTGGGAAATTGACAATGGCTTGTTAACGCCAACCATGAAACCAAAACGCGATGAACTTATTTTAAGATACAAACATCTTTACAATAAAATTTATGAGATAAAAGATTAAAATGATTCACGATTTTTGATTTACGATTTACGAATTTTTTAAACTTTGTACTTCTAATATTTAACATTTAATATTTACTTTTACCATCCGAATAAAAAAAATATATGGAACATTTTGTAGTATCAGCCCGTAAATACCGACCTCAAACTTTTGAGGATGTAATTGGGCAACAAGCCATTACAAACACGCTTGAAAATGCTATAAAAAACAACCACTTGGCTCAGGCATTGTTGTTTACGGGTCCGAGAGGCGTTGGAAAAACGACCTGTGCGCGGATTTTGGCAAAAAAAATAAACCAGGCAAGCGGCGGCGACCTTGAAGAGGATTTTGCTTTTAATATTTTTGAATTGGATGCCGCTTCTAACAATTCGGTTGATGACATTCGGAATTTAAACGACCAGGTTCGCATTCCGCCCCAAACCGGTAAATACAAAGTGTATATTATTGATGAGGTGCACATGCTTTCATCGGCCGCTTTTAACGCGTTTTTAAAAACCTTGGAAGAACCGCCGGCACACGCCATTTTTATTTTGGCAACCACCGAGAAACACAAAATCATTCCGACCATACTTTCACGCTGCCAGATATTTGATTTTAAGCGGATTGGCGTGTTGGACACCAAAAAATATTTGGAGAAAATAGCCATTCAGGAACATATTGAGGCAGAAGATGATGCTTTGCACATTATTGCCCAAAAAGCTGATGGAGCTTTACGTGACGCACTTTCCATTTTTGACCGTGTGGTTAGTTTTTCGGGGAAGGAATTAACCCGTAAAGCAGTTACCGAAAACTTAAATGTGCTGGATTACGATGAATATTTTAAAACAACGGATTTATTGCTCGACAATAATATTCCGGAAGTTTTGGTGCATTTCAATACCATCTTGTCGAAAGGTTTTGACGGAAATCACTTTATCACCGGATTGGCTTCCCATTTTAGGGATTTGTTGGTGAGCAAAGATAAAATTACCGTTGATTTGCTGGAAGTTGGCGACAACGCCAAAAAGAAATATTTAGGCCAGGCCGAAAAATGTGAATTGAAATTTTTATTGCAGGGAATTGAACTGGCAAACGACTGTGATTTAAAATATAAAGGCAGCAGAAATCAGCGATTGCTGGTTGAGCTTACCTTGATGCAACTGGCCTCCGTTACTTATGACGGAGAAAAAAAAAATAGCAAGCCCTATATAATTTCAGCGGTTGTTTTTAGGTCCAAAACCACAAAAAAAAGCAGTGCAAAATTTGTAAAAGAAGAAATTAAGGTTGTTGCAAAACAAGAAGTTCCCGTTATAAAATACGAACCTAAAATTGCCAAAACGCCAAGCGTTGTGGAGGTAAAAGCCGAATTGATAAATACCGAACCGAGGCGCTCTGCCTTATCCTTAAAAAGTTTAAAAACAAAAGCGGAAGTCGCAAAAATTGAGGTCGATTTTGAAGAAGTTGACGGATTGCCTGCGGATGATTTTTCTGAAAGCAAATTGTTGCTGCTTTGGGAAGCATATAGCAGTTTATTGACAGACGAAGGCAAGAAAAGTGTGGCCTCGATTATGAATTCGAATGTGCCACGACTGGAAAACGGAATGGTTCATTTTCAGTTGCCGAATGCCATGATGAAAGACCAGCTTGACCGCGCTAAATTTCCTTTGGTAAAATATTTGCGAGAAAAGCTGAACAATTTTAAATTGGATGTTATTATTGATGTTAATGAAGAAGAAACCAAGAAATATGCTTATACTCCCGATGAAAAATACCAAAAATTTAGAGAAAAAAATAATGCGATTGAATTGCTGAAAAAAACTTTTGATTTGGATATTTAAAAAAGTAAATTTTAGATTTACGATTGACGCCCTTCGACTACGCTCAGGATGACGAATTTTGAATATTAAATTTTAAATTTTTGAATTATACGTAATTCAATAAAAACAAATTTCAAACATCATTGCATTTAACGGCAAATGGAACAAAGAAAATACGCAAAGGGCGCTAAATGAATTTTGAATTATAAATTTTTAAATGAATACTTTCACAAAGTAAAGGTTAGGGATTGAAGCGTAAAGCCCGGAGTCGCGCTTTTGAGCGTGCGAGGACTTGCAGCGGAAAGCCCGACCGCTTTTTAGCGGTAACGCCCACCAAAAAGGCGGGCAGGCCCAAATAAAACCCATAATTTAACCAAAATTTGATGCCTTATGTTAGGTTTAAAACTTCCTACCGACCCGCGCTGGGTGAATATTGCCGAAAAAAATATTGATGAAATTTTGATAGACCACGCGCATTGTGAGCTGAAAGCGGCTTCAACGGCGAACTCGTTGATTATGAGTTTTCCGGAATATTCGGACTTGGTGACGGAAATGGTTGCGTTGGTGAAAGAGGAAATGAGCCATTTTAACATGGTGCACGAGCGATTATTGAAACGGGATGTGATTTTGGGACACGACCGAAAAGACGTTTATGTGAATAATTTGCTGAAATTTTTCCCGAAAGGCGGCAGCAGAACCACGCAATTGGTGCACCGTTTGTTGTATGCGGCGCTTATTGAGGCGAGAAGCTGTGAGCGTTTCAGGCTGTTGTCGGAAAACATAAAAGACCAAGAACTGGCAAAATTTTACCGCGATTTAATGGCTTCGGAAGCAAATCATTATACCTTGTTTTTAGGTTTTGCACGTAAATACGGAGACCGTGAAGATGTGGACAAAAAATGGAACGAGTTGCTGGATTTTGAAGCCGAACTGATGAAAAATTTGGGAACACAGGAGACTATTCATGGATGATTTTCGATTGCCATTTGAAAATCAATTTTGAATTTTGAATTATAGATGATGAGTAATTTTAACCTCAACAAATAAACAATTAAACGATTCAACAGTTAAACGATTAAACAATAATCCGTATTTTTGCAGGATATGAAAAATTCCATTATTAACGATACCATAATAGCCTTGGCTACCTCATCGGGTGTTGGCGCCATTGCGGTTATACGTTTATCTGGTGAAGAATCGATTAACATTGTGAACCGGTTTTTCGTTTCAAAATTCGGTAAAAAAGATTTAAACAAGGTAAAATCGCACACCATTCATTTGGGAAATATTTTGGACGGGAATCGGGTGATTGATGAAGTTTTGGTTTCTTTTTTTAAGAATCCGCATTCCTATACCGGTGAAAATGTGGTGGAAATCAGTTGTCACGGCTCCGTTTATATTCAGCAGGAAATTATACAGTTGTTTATTAAAAATGGCGTTCGAAACGCCGATGCGGGCGAATTTACGCTGCGCGCGTTTTTGAACGGAAAAATGGATTTGACCCAAGCCGAAGCTGTGGCCGATTTAATTTCTTCAAATTCCGCGGCCTCACACCAGGTGGCTTTGCAACAAATGCGCGGTGGTTTTAGCGATGAAATTAAAAACCTGCGCCAGCAATTGCTGAATTTTGCCAGTTTGATAGAACTGGAACTCGATTTTTCTGAAGAAGATGTAGAATTTGCCGACAGGGCTGAATTTAACCGACTTGTCGAAAAAATAAGCTCGGTTTTAAAACGGCTGATCGATTCTTTTGCTTTGGGAAATGTGTTGAAAAACGGCATTCCGGTAGCGATTGTGGGCGAGCCAAACGTGGGGAAATCGACTTTGCTGAATGCCTTGCTAAACGAGGAAAAAGCCATCGTGAGCCATATCCCCGGAACCACAAGAGATGCCATTGAGGATGAAATTGCCATTGACGGCGTTGCTTATCGTTTTGTGGATACCGCGGGAATAAGAACTACGGAAGACGTAGTTGAAAGTATGGGCATTCAAAAAACATTTGAAAAAATTGATCAGGCACAACTGGTTATTTACGTTTTTGATTTGGAAAAAATTAAAAACAACCAACTTTCCCTTTCTGGAATTTTGGAAGAAATTAAAAAGATAAAAGACAACTATCCGAAAAAGCAATTGTTGATTATTGCGAATAAAGTGGATGTCGCCGATGCGGAATTGATCGAGAAAACCACCGAAGTTTTTCAAAACACTTCACTATTATTTTTATCGGCAAAAGAGAAAATAGGAATTAATGAACTTACTTCCACCCTCACCCTTATGGCCAACAAAGGCGCTTTAAGCAACAACGAAACCATTGTGAGCAATTCTCGCCATTTTGAGGCCTTAAACAACGCTTTAAAAGCCATTAAAGAAGTCCAAAAAGGAATTGACAACAACATAAGCGCCGATTTATTTGCCATTGACATTCGCCAGGCATTGTTTCATTTAGGGGAAATTACCGGTGAAGTCACCACCGAAGATTTGTTGGGAAATATTTTTGCGAATTTCTGCATCGGAAAATAAACTACCTGTCCTTATATACTAATTCTCTGTTATTCAATTATTTATATTATCTTCTTTAGTGCTTATATGTCTTTTTTGTTGTATATTTGTTGGCTATTTGTTGCTAAAAGGTCATTTTTGTTGCTAAATTTTTAATAAAAATATACTGGCGAAATGATGCACCATAGCGACCCATAGCGCACCACATATAAATTAATAGCACCATTATGAGCAGTACTATACATATTCCTAAAACTTGCCAATACTGCGGAAGTGCTTTTGTAGCCACATATACGAACCGATTGGCATTTAAGCAAGCTGTTTTTCATTAGAAAACAACATTAGGGAAAAACTAATTTAAGATGGAAAAGTTTTTATTATTGGCGGTTTTTGGCATCGCCATGGCTCATTTAGAAGGCGTTACGGTGGTTTATCTTCGCAGGGTACTTGGAATAAATGACTCGGAATTAAATAAAGAATCACTGAAAAATATTTCCAAACAATATATTTTTATTGAGAAAACAAGGGAAGCAGCCACAATATTGATGCTTGTAACCCTGGCGCTTTTGGTTGGAGAAACTTGGATAGACACGGTGGCTGTATTTCTTTGGACATTTGCATTTTGGGATCTATTTTATTATCTCTCACTTTATCTTTTGATTAAATGGCCACCAAAATTTACGACTATTGATGTTCTTTTTCTGATACCTCGCCCTTGGATTGCACCTGTATGGATTCCGATTGGGATATCGTCAATCACCATCATCATTATTGCGGTTCTTTTACTGACTTCAATTTTATAGAAGAACATTATCTCTCATACTGCATTTGGTTATGATCAGAAATCCAAAAATTGCTTTGGAACAAAAAGCATATATGAGAAATCAATTTGAGTTTTATGGCCTAAAAGCAACCGAAAGAAGGAAAATTCAGAAACCATTTTATTAAGTTCAGTAATCAATTCATTATTTGGTTCAAAAGAATTTTTTATCAATAAAGCCGTTGGGTATTATCCAATCGATTGAAAACAGAAATTATGCTATTTGCTATTTTCGTTCCGCTATCCAATGTTTTGCTTTCTATCTTTATTTCCATAATAATGAAAGACTCATTTTTAAAAATATTTTTTATGCTGAACCAGCCATTAGGGAAATAAACCAATAAACTATGGGGCTCCAACTCATCTATTAAATGCAAATCGAATTCTCCTTTTGTCCAATTAAGAAACTTATCATAAAAACCAATGGTTTCAATATTTATCAATTGGATTGCCTTATAAGAAGGATTTCCATTCCCTATTTTATTGAACAAAAACTTACTGTCTTTCATTTTATAACATAAATTTAAGCCTTAATTATTGATTAAAAGCCAATAAATTAAATCTGCTTATTAATTCCCATTGAATTATTTACTTCTCCAGCTTTTATAATTATGTCCCCAAAGCGCGAAGAATAGTATCATTGAATAACAAGGCAATAAAATCCAATAGCTGCTTGTTGCTGCATTTGCAATGGCATCCGCTTCATTAAACCCGTTTGCAATAAATTCATATTTATTTGAATCTACCAATCGGCCATATAAAGGAGGGATTATGGCGCCACCAGAAATCGCCATAATTAACAATGCTGAAGCTGTTTTGGTAAACTTGCCTAAACCCTCCAATGTTAAAGGCCATACTGCCGGCCAAACCAAAGCGTTTGCAATTCCCAATGCCGCAACAAATAATATTGAAGTGTAACCTGTTGTTGAGATGATGCAAATACTAAAGATAATTCCCAACAAAGCACTAATTTTAAGTGCGGTTCCTTGTTTTAAATATTTTGGAATTAAAATTACGCCCAGTCCATAAGTTGCTACCATTGCCATCAAAGTAAATGTGGTAAAATATTTTGCGTCTTGGGCCGAATAACCCAGTGATATGCCATAAGATATAATGGTATCGCCCGCGATTACTTCGGCACCAACATAAACAAACAATGTTAAAACGCCCAGCCATAAATGTGGAAATTGGAATATGCTGGTTTTAGCTGTTCCTCCATCGTTTGATTCTTCAATCGGATTTGGTTCTACATGGGGAAGCGGTGCTTTTCGAATAAGCAATCCAAGCACAAATAAAACAATGGCCATAATCATATAAGGCATAAAAACACTGTCGGCCATTGTGTCTAACAATTGTGCTTTTTCCGCCGGGGAAACCGTGCTTACCTTCTCTTTTACTTCATCGATGCCCGACAATAAAATAGCGCCAAAAATTAAAGAGCCCAAAGCACCGGCAACTTTGTTGGCGATTCCCATTACGGCAATGCGTTTGGCACCGCTTTCTATTGGCCCAAGAATGGTGATATACGGATTTGAAGCGGTTTGCAACAAGGTCATACCAATGCCTTGAATAAATATTCCCGTTAAAAATAACCAATAGGTTCTGGCTTCAGCAGCAGGAATAAAAACCAACGCACCAAAAGCCATGACAAATAATCCGAGCGACATTCCTTTTCTGTACCCAATTTTATTTAAAATATAAGAAGCCGGCAAGGCCATCACCACAAAAGAAATGTAGGATGCTGATGCCACAAAATAAGATTGTGCATCGGTTAATTCATTGATGGTTTTCATGAACGGAATTAACGCACCGTTAATCCAGGTAACAAACCCGAAAATGAAGAACAATCCGGCGATAATAAGCGTTGGAATTAAAGTGCTTTTTTGATTTTTTTGGCTACTGCTTGATTTTAACATGATAAGTTGGTTGGTTAAATGAAAAGTTATTTTAAAGTCATGGGATGAAAAATTGCATTATAAAAATGGCGATTAACTATTGTTTAGTACTTTTTCAAAGTCATATTTTGAGCATCATAAAATAAGGCTGCAGCACCAAGTATGGCAATATCTTCATTTTCAGATTTAAATATTTTTAGTTTGTTCAAAATATGTTTGTACAAAAATGTTTTTACAACTCTGTGCATTTCTTTTTCAAAGAAAGGAAAAGCTTTCGCCATGCTTCCTCCAATAACAATAACTTCAGGGTCGAAGGCAAAAATGAGTGCTTTAATTGCATTCCCCACATCCTGGCCATATTGCTCATATATTGCCAATGCAATTTTGTCTTTTTGCATCGCTCTCTGGTAAAGCACATCAGCATTTAATCCGTATTTTTCCTCAAAATAGCCTTCACTGCAATAATATTCAAAATCATTATCTCTATAAGGCAACGATCCAAATTCACCAGCGCCACAATTTGTTCCTGAGTATAAATGTCCTTTAAAAACGATTCCCGCACCAACGCCAGATCCCAGTATTAAGCCCACAATATTTTCATAATTTTTAGCCTGGCCAAAGTATTTTTCTCCCACTGCAAAGCAGTTTGCATCGTTATTTACATATACTTTTACATTAAACCTGCTTTCAAGAATGTCTTTAAGATGCACTTCTCGCCAAGATGGAATTTTTTGTACCCGATAAACGATTCCTTTTTCAACATCCACCAAACTTGGCACACCAATTCCAATTCCCACAACATCGTCATCCATAACTTCAGCTATAATGTTAATAACATCCGCAATAATTTGCTCTTCGGAAGCCAAATTGTTAATTTGTTTGCTGATGCTATTTTCGGTTTTTCCGTTTTTTACTTTTCCGGCAACCAGGGTTCTTCCGCCAAGCCAAACACCAACAATAGATTTATAAGTCATATCTTTTTTAATAAAAGTGTGTATTTTAAACGATTGCCAATCTGTCGTAATATAACGAAATAGCGCCCAAAATCGCTATGTCTGGCGTATTGGAATACTTAATCTCAAAATTATCGAGCAAGATATCATAATCAATTTCTTTGATGGTTTGTTTTAGGCTTTTATCAAAATATTTTGCCGATTTAACAACGGAACCTCCTATGATAATTTTTTGGGGATCAACAGCATACATAATTGCTTTGATGGCATTGCCGAGATGTTTTCCAAATTCGTCAAATGCTTCAAGCGCTTCCATATTTCCTTGATTTGCAAGATCCAATAATTCTTCTCCGCTTAATTTATACTGTTTTTTAAAAAATTTCCCGCTGCAATAATCTTCAAATATTCCATCCTTATATTGAATCATGCCAAATTCTCCGGCGCCACCATTGGCATCGCTAATTAAATGTCCGTTGGTTATAATTCCAGCTCCCATCCCAGTGCCTATAGTCAGTCCAACCATATTTTTGCAGTTTTTTCCTAAGCCAAATTGATATTCACCAAGGGCAAAGCAATTTGCATCATTGTCTAAAAATACCGGAATTCCAAATTCTTTATAAAGGATGTCGGCCAAATGAACTTCTTTCCAAGACGGAATGTTATGTACATTATAAATAATTCCTTTTTCTCTGTTTAAAATGCTGGGAACCCCAATTCCAATGCCAATCGCATCGTTTCTGGAGCGCAAATCTTTAATTAGATCAATAATGATTTTGATGATTTCCCATTCACTTTTTGCCTGCTGTGGAACGAGTATATAATTTTTGTCGATTATTTTATTGCCCTTCACCAAACCTGCGTTTATTTTCGTTCCGCCAAGGTCAATTCCAATAAGGTTTACTTCGTTGTCTATAGCCATCACCAATTTTAGTTGTTATTTTTTTTAATAATGATTGTTTTGTTTTTTATAATAGGCTTTGCCCAAATGCCAATGCTTAAAATGTAGGCAAGTGTTACATAAATAAATAACATACCTGTTTTTAAGGTTGTATAATCACTTATGAATCCAATTAACAATTGCACAACCGCCCCACCCATGATTCCGGTCATTAATATTCCGGCAAATGAGCCATGGTGTTTATTTACTGAATTTAGCGCCAATGAAATAATGATAGGATACATTACTGAAAGGAAAAATCCGGAAGCCTGAAATGCCATTAAGGAAAAATTTGCACTGCCGAATATTGCGATGGTAAAACTTATTATTGCCATTGAAGTAAACAACCTCAACACAAATTTACTGTCCAATATTTTTAATAAAATCAATCCCAAAATACCGCCAATGGTCATTAATCCCCAAAAATTTCCAACGGCATTCGCGCCTATGGTTTTGTAATCCAATCCATCATAAACCTGTAAAAATTTAGACATCCAATAGGAAATTCCTTGTTCCGCACCAACGTAAGCGAAAATTCCGAAGAAATATAAAATCACCAATTTGTTTTTGAAAAGCGCTAAATAACTATCTTTTGATCCCGATTTTTCTTCAATCTTTAGTACCACTTTTGGAAAAGTAAAGAATAAAATAATAAATATCATTGCCAAACTGCCAAGCGCAAAAAGCCAATAAATGGATACCCAAGACATGTCTGCCGGCACAAAGTTTGATAAAGTGGCGATAAGATAGCTTTTTTCACTATCGGTATTTTCAATATTGAGAACCAGCCAGGAATATACTTGCGGACTAATAAATGATGCGAGACCAAATATTAATTGTGCCAAAACCGATGTGAATGCATAATTTTCTTCTCCACCTGAAACTCGCAACAAAGGATTGATGACAACTTGTAATATTGCCATTCCGGTACCAATGGTGAATAATGAAAACAGAAAAACTTCAAAAGTGGGAAAGTGCGCAAATAAAACAGAGCCTAAAAGCGCCAATAAAAAGGCAAAGACCATCATTTTTTTCTCGCCAAATTTTTCTAACATCAATCCGGCCGGAATAGACATTACCCCATAGGCTATAAAAAATGAAAAGGGTAAAAAACCAGCCATGGTTTCGCTTAGGCTAAAGTTTAAGGATACGCTTGGGTTAAGAGCTCCCAAAATATTTGTTAAAAAGGATATCACAAAAAATGTGATCAAAATTAATGCTACGATTCCATAATTACGCTTCATAAGCTCTTAACCTTTTTAGATTAATTAATTATTATTTCTAGCATAAAAGTCAAAATAATAATTTTCTATTTTTTTATTTCCCTATTCGGTATTTATTAAAAAAATGAATAAAAAACGCAATATTAAAATTAAAGGTTTGTGAGATCCCGCAATTTTAAATATGAATAATTTAGTGTTTTTTGTGGTGCTAAAATAAGTATATTTTTTTAACACTGCATAAATTTGCATTATATTTTTTTAAAAAATATTTAATTATGATATTTCTATAGCCTTTTATATAGCTTATTTTAATGGGTTTATACCCAATTAAATTTAAAATACCTACTGATTTATTCAACCTTTAATTTTTTATTATTTAATTTATTATAATTAAACTAATTTTTAATGCAAAATATTGCATTAAAAATGACGCAATGAAAACTAATGAAATTACACCAATTTATAATTGTTCACCCATCTGTCAAAAAGTTTACAGATTGGGTTTTAACTAAAGTATTGCTCCATTATTTTAACTTCAAAAACTGGCTTTGCTGAAATTTTAAGAAAATTAAGATTGAATTTAGAAGAATGTTATTTCAACCTGTCGTGAAATGTTTTTAAGGAAGAAGCCCTGATAATTAATTTTGCCGGTTCTATCAAAAATTTATGTTCAACATGTTCATTATTGATAATTTCTTCTAATTGATCAGCAGCAATTCTTCCCATATTTTCTGATGAAAATTCAATTGAAGAAATTCCCGGCGAAATTAAATTGATAAATGGTTCATTGCCAAAACTTATAAGCATTACGGAATCTGGAATTGCAATATTTTTTGTTTGAAGAAAAGCATGCAATTGGCAAGCAACGTAATTGTTGCAAGTTACAATACCATCAAAAGAAATTTTTTCCTTAATAATATTCTCAAAAACCTGCTTTAAAATTTCTTTGTTCAAATCGCTTCTTAGAATTTCAAAACTGCTTTCAGAATTAACGATAAAAGCGGCCTTAAAGCCTTCTTCCATATCATTATATAGGGAACTTTCTGAATCACCAACAATCAATATTAGTTTTTTGGCGCCTTGGTGAAGCAAATGATTTGCGCACAAATAGGCGCCATTATAAATATCGGGCAAAACATGTACCTGTGAAAACCCTGTATCAGATTTGTTTATTGAAACAATTGGCACTTTAAAATCGGCAATGGGTTTTTTTTCATCCAATAAATTAATCATACCAACAACATCAATATCCTTGATAAGATCTAAAAATTTATCATTAGGCAAGCTGTTTGGCACAAATTTAATAATCGGTTGAAATCCTTTTTTCAACAAAGATTCTTGTGCCGCTAAAATAAATAAATGTGTTTCCAATTTACTTAAATCATCAACTAAAAAAACAACAATGTTATTTTTTTGTTTTTGCATGTAAACCGGTAAGTTGGGAAAATAGCCTAGTTTCTTCGCAACTTTCCAAACCTTCTCTTTAGTTTTCTGGTTTATTTTTGGGTGGTTGGTGAGTGCTCTTGAAACTGTTGAAGCTGAAATATTTGTTGCTTCTGCAATATCTTGTAATGTTATATTCTTTTTCTGAGGCTTACTCAATTTTATATATTTTTACTTTTTAACAAAAATATAAAAATATAAAATATGGATTTGATATATTTTTATTTATTAATTCATATAGTTTAGCGCATACGACTGTATGTCATAACATTGAGAAAAATGTAAATTTAAGGTAATTTACTCTGAATTGCGTGAATTGAGGATAATAATACGTAAAAACCTCTTTTATTAAATAATCATTTATTTAGTTTTGGAGAACAAATTAACTAATTACACTCTAAAATTTCAATTTTTTTTTTAAATCAAAAGTAATTATGAAGAATCTTTTTAAAAAAACCTTAATTATTTCTGTGATATTGTTTCTGAACAATATAGCACAAGCTCAAACAGTTACTGGCAAAGTTTCGGACGCTTCGGGTCCGTTACCAGGCGTTAACGTAGTTGTTCAAAATACAAAAAACGGAACAACTACCGATTTTGACGGTAAATTTAGTTTAAATAATTTGCCAAAGAATGCAGTTTTAAGTTTTAGTTACATTGGGTATATTACCCAAGATGTGGCTGTAAATGGTCAAACTTCATTAAATGTAATTCTTGTTCCAAGCAATGTTGTTTTGCAGGAAGTTATCGTTGTTGGTTATGGTTCCTCCAAAAAAAAGGACATAACTGGTGCAGTTGCAGTTGTTAGTTCGAAAGAATTTGAAGGAAGAGCGAATACTGGAATTGGGAATGCCCTTGAAGGTAAAGTTGCGGGAGTTCAAATAACAAAACCTTCTGGTCAGCCACAAGCTGGTTATACCATTAGGGTTAGGGGAACATCAACAATTACAGCTGGTGCAGAACCTTTATATATTCTTGACGGTATTCCTACAACTTCAATAAACGAAATTAGCCCATCAGATATTGAGTCGATGACGGTTCTTAAAGATGCTTCCTCTGCAGCAATTTATGGTGCTAACGGTTCCAATGGTGTTGTGCTTATTACAACAAAAAGAGGTGGAAATCAAAAAACAAAAGTAACATTGGATGCATATACTTCATTTTCAACGGTGTCCAATAAATTAGATGTTCTGGATGCAACTCAGTACAAAGCTTTAATGACCGAAATGGGCCAGACCACTAACTGGAGTAACTATCCCTTTAACAATAATTGGCAAGATAAAGTGTTAAGAACTGCAACAACATCAAATTATGCATTAGGCGTTTCTGGAGGCGATGAAAAAACAAATTATTATCTTTCAGGAACTTATCTTGACCAAGAAGGGGTTGTAATGACAAATAAAGTAGAAAGATATACCTTTAAACTAAATCTTGACCATAAAATAAATGAATCCATAAAAGTTGGTACAAGTATCGGTTACAGCAAATGGAAAGATATTGATATCAATGAAACCGGAAAGTTTGGCGTAATTTTAAATTCTATAACAGGTGCGCCAGTTACAGATGTGTATGAAGCTGACGGAACATTTTCAATAAATCCATTTATACCAGATCTTGAAAGCCCTGTAGCCCTACTTTTAAAAAATGAACATGCCTACGAAAATTATAAATTCAACGGGAATGTTTATACGGAAATTTCATTTTTGAAATACTTGAAATTCAAATCTTTATTTGGGTTTGAGAAATTGAACAGCACTTATAATTCTTGGGTTGACCCATACACAAGCAGAGAAGGCAGAGGATTTAGCGGGATGGCATCTTTGTATAACAATGAAAATACTTTATGGAATTTTGAAAACACGCTTTCTTTCTCAAAATCATTTAAAAATCACAATCTTAACGCTTTAGTAGGTTATATTGCTTCAGAAACAGAAAATTCTTCTGCCAGTATAAGTGCCAGAGGCTTTGGTTCAGCAGCAGTACAAACTGTTAATGCTGGTTCAACAAGAACAGCTGGGTATGATGAAGCTAAAGGAAGAAATGAAGCCATCATTGGAAGATTAAACTATAGCTATGAAGAAAAATACTTATTGACCGCTAATTTTAGAGCTGATGCCTATTCAGGTTTTGGCGCAAAAAATAGATGGGGTTATTTTCCATCATTTTCAGGAGGTTGGAGAATTTCAAAAGAAGACTTCTTTAGCAATGTAGAAGTAGTGAATGATTTGAAAATTAGAGCTGGCTGGGGTGAAGTAGGAAATGGCCAGGTTGGTCCATTTTCACATTATGGCTTGGTAAGTCCGGGAGCTCCATTTGTAGTTGGCGGTACAGTTGTTCCGGGTTCAAACCCTACAACACTTGAAAGTTCAGATCTTAAATGGGAAACTACCAAACAAACCAATATTGGTATTGATGTTTCATTATTTAATAATCGTTTGTCTATAACTAGTGATTATTATAGTAAGAAAACAGAAGAGATGTTGCTTAATAAAAGAATTCCTGCCAGTACAGGTTTTACAACAGCTTTACTTAATGTTGGAGCAATGGAAAACAGTGGTTTTGAATTTACCGTAGGATCAAAAAATATGGTAAATGAATTAAAATGGAATACCGATTTTAATATTTCATTTAATAAAAGCAAAATCACAAGTCTTCCTGGCGGAAGCATACAATTAGGGCAACTTAATAATGATGGCAGAGGTTTAGTTGCCATTGCAGAAGAAGGGCAACCATTGGGAACTTTTTATGGATATGTTTCTGAAGGTGTTGATCCCGCTACAGGAAATATTAAATATAAAGATATAGACGAAAGCGGTGATTTAAGTGACGGTGACAAAACCATTATTGGTAATGCAAATCCTGATTTCTCTTGGGGATTGGCCAATGAATTAAAATATAAAAACTGGTCATTCAATGTCTTCTTCCAAGGGGTTCAAGGAAATGATATTTTTAACGCTACCAGAATTGATACAGAAGGTATGTATAATGCAAACAATCAATTAACAACAGTGTTGGATCGTTGGACAACGCCAGGTCAAATTACTGATATGCCAAGAGCTGATTTTGCAGGAACTAACAATGTTTTAGTTTCTTCCAGATATGTAGAGGATGGTTCTTACGTTAGATTGAAATCATTAAGTTTGGGTTATACGCTTCCTGATGAGTTAGTTGGTAAGTTAAATATGAGTAAAATACATTTCTATATTACTGCCGAAAATCTAGTTACTTGGACAAAATATTCAGGCTTAGATCCAGAGGTTAGTATTTATGGAAGAAGCGGCGATAACTCGTTAAAGAACATTGCGCCAGGTATAGATTACGGAACCTATCCACAAACTAGAGATATTATTTTTGGTTTAAACCTTTCTTTTTAATCACATAAAATAAAATATTATGAAATATACATATAATAAATTAAGGATATTAGGTTGCTCTTTGATAGTTCTTGGGCTTTCTTCGTGCAGTGAAGACTTCTTGGATGTAGCTCCCACTTCTGCCCTTACAACAGGAAATGCTTATAATTCAGCCCAAGACCTTAGCAATGCGCTAAATGGTGCATACAGATCTTTTTATGATGAATATTATCAATGGGACAATGTTCTTTTAGGGGATGTTCGTTCCGATAATTCTTATAATGCAAATGGTGATTCTCCAATTGATGCTTATGATAAACTAGAGATCACTACAATCAATAATAGGATGATGGATAACTGGGTGCAGTTGTATAGGGGAATTGCGCGTGCCAACATTATTTTAGAAAAAATAAAAAGTGTTAATGACCCCGCTTTGGATAAAAATAATTTAAGGGAAAATATTATTGGACAGGCAAGTTTTTTAAGGGCTTTCCATTATTTTCAATTGGTGAAAAATTATGGAGGTGTTCCTTTAGAACTTAATTCCAATTCATCTGACCCTGCCAAAATTAATTTGCCTCGTTCAACTGAAAAAGAAGTGTATGACCAAATTGATGCGGATTTACAAATTGCATTGGCAAACTTGCCAGATGCTTATGTTGGTGGTCCAAGTGAAAATAAAGTGAAGGCTACAAAAGGAGCCGCCAATGCTTTATTGGCAAAAATATGGGCGCAAAGAAGCGACAGAGATTATACCAAAGTGCTTAAATATTCTAATGATGTTATCAACAGTACTGCCGGTTATAGTTTGGTAGCCAACTATGCCCACCTTTTTGATGGTGCTCATTATTTTAATTCAGAGTCTATTCTTGAAATATCTTTCTTAGGCGGCAACTGGGATGTGTCTAACTGGGGCGTTCAATTGTTTTTGGCGCCTGAAGACGGATGGCAAAAATATGCTACACCTTCCAAAAATTTAATTGCCGCTTATGATGCTGAAAGCGATGTTATTCGAAAAAATGCGAGTGTTGTTTTTTGGGACAATTTAGACTGGGCCGACGAAAACTGGAATCCTTGTGGTGACAAATCAGTTGCAGTTCCGTTTCCTTATAAAGAAAAACATGCCGATGGGTGGAACAGTGGAGATCACCCTTATTTATTGCGTTTAGATGACATCATTCTCTTGAAAGCGGAAGCCCAAAACGAATTGGGAGATTTGTCAGGATCACTGCTAACCATAAAACAAATTCGTGACAGGGTTAATTTACCGGTGCTTACAGCTTCTTCCAAAGCCGATATGAAAACCAAAATATTGAATGAGAGAAGATTAGAGTTGGCTTTTGAAGGCGAACGTTGGTACGATTTAGTTCGTGCAGGAGTTTGTACAACAGTGATGAACAGTTTAAATGAAGTTAAATATACTTGTGGCAGCGGAACTCAAAGTGCACCAATAGCCATTAATTATAACTGCAATGATGATAAATGGTTGTGCCCTATACCGCAATTGGAAAGAGACACAAATCCTAATTTAACCCAAAATCCTGGATATTAGTTTTTCATTAATTATTTTGTTTAATTGAGTTTTTTTTAAATTTTGAATACTTCGGAGGTTTTTCTTCGGAGTATTCATCTTTTAATCCATTAATAAGTTAAATTTCAACTATGAAAGCTTCTGTTTTACTTTTTTTTATATTATTTTCCTGTTCTAATTCAAGCCAAAACAATGAGATACCCGAATTGCCAATAGAAAATTCACCACAGCCTGTACTTTCCGGCAAAATGGTTTATCATAGTTATTCCTGTTATAACTGCAATGATTCCGTATTGTTTCTGTATGATTTTAAAACGAACGAAAGAATAGTTTTAAGCCAAAATTGGCCTATCATAAATTCGATGAATGCCCATTTTTCGCCCGATGGAAAAAAAATAGTGTTTATGGGAATATCACCAACAACCAATAGTTGGGACCTTTTTATTTTTAATTTAGGAACAAATTCTCAACCAATTAATCTTACCCCAAATTCGTTAGGCCGCGATGAAGATCCTAAATTTTCAACCGATGGCACTAAAATTATCTTCAAACAAAATGGCGTTCTCAAAGAAATGAACACCTCAGGAAATATCATAAGAACTTTTCCTGTGACAAACAGTGAAGCCTCCATGCCTTATTACACGGCTGACGGAAACAGTATTGTGTATGCCGGTAATGAACCAAACAACAACACCTTGAATATTTATCTTTATTCCATTGCCAATAACACCACATCGGCCTTATCGGCAATTGAAAAATTGGAGGAATATTATCCAATTGTAATTGACAATGCCACATTTTTATTCACGCGTTGGGAAGGATTAAACAACAAAAATGACCAGGTTTATTTGGGTTATTTAAATAATTCAACTCCTAAAAGGTTGCCATTTAACGAGCCTGACGCCAATTTTTCGGATGCTTATCCGGTTAACAGCCATACCGTGATAATTTCAAGCACAAAAATTGGGGGAATCGGACAATATGATTTATATTTAGCAGATATGGCGACAGGAAAAAAATGGTCTTTAAATTTATACAATCCATATATAAACAGCAACAATAATGAATTGGGAGCCTGTTATTCTCCTTTATAAATCACAAAAAATCAACTTTATGAAACGTTTCCTAATTATTTTATTTTTAGTATTTCTTAATTCAATTTCAGCTTATCCTCAGAAGAAGCCATTGTTTGATGAAAATAAATTGCAAATCAATTGGGAATTGGTCACCAATAATTACAATAAGGAGGAAAAAGTGCTTACCTCCTTCAAATTCACAAACACCGGAAAAACAAATTTTCCAGCTTCGGGTTGGACAATTTATTTTAGTTACAGCCGCAACACTTCCCCAACGCCAAGCTCAAAAGATTTTGTGATCACACACATAAATGGCGACATTAGCCAGCTTAAACCTACGCAAAGCTTCAAAGGTTTAAAGCCTAATCAAAGCGTTGATTTTTCATTTATTTCCAATGGGAAAATTCTAAATCTTACCTACGCTCCCGCCGGATTTTATATTGTTTGGAACACGATTCCGGAAAAAGGATATTCCATAAAAAATTATATTTTGAAGCCAATTTCGGATGCTACCGTAAATTTTATTACCGCCGAAACTACTTATAACAACAACAAAATAATCGAAGATATTTCCATTGAAAATTTGCCTAAAATTTTCCCTTCTCCAAAATTTTTCAAAGAAAATCAGGGAAATTTTGTGCTTGACAAGAATGTGAACATTCAAACAGATTCAGAATTTTCAGTTGAAGCCAACTATCTTTCGAATGAATTAAGTAAAGTTATTGAAGGAAATTTTGGAGGTAATTCCGCAGAAAATAACGGTAATCAAATCGTTTTAAAGAAAGCAGATTTAAAAAATGAAGAATACATTCTCGACATCCAATCAAATAAAATTGAAATTTCAGCATCAACAGGAAAAGGAATTTTTTACGGAATTCAATCGTTAAAATCATTGATGCCAGCAGATTCCTGGAAAAATAAATCAACTTCAATTGCAATTCCAAATTGTGAGGCAAAAGACGAACCACGCTTTGAATACAGAGGTTTTATGTTTGATGTGGCGCGCAATTTCCAGACAAAAGAAACCATTTTCAAAATGCTGGACGCTATGTCATTTTATAAAATGAACAGTTTCCATTTCCATTTTAGTGACGATGAAGGCTGGAGAATTGAAATTCCCGATTTGCCTGAACTTACCGAAGTTGGCGGAAAACGTGGCCATACAACCGACAGCAATTCATTTTTGCCGCCTTCTTACGCATCGGGTCCTGATGCTGGATTTTATCCGGGAAGCGGCTATTTTTCCAGACAGGATTTTATAGAGATTCTTAAATATGCCACTGAAAGGCACATAAATATAATTCCTGAAATAGAATCTCCCGGACATAGCCGGGCAGCCATAAAAGCGATGGATTCAAGGTATCGTAAATTTATGGAACAAGGCAATCAGCAAGAAGCCGAACGCTATTTGCTTCGTGATTTAAATGACAAATCTGTTTATACTTCAGCGCAATTATGGACCGATAATGTGATGTGTGTGGCCTTGCCTTCAACCTATAATTTTATGGAAAAAGTCATTGATGAGCTGTTGGCAATGTATAAAGATGCCGGCGCGCCAATTGCCACCATTCATATTGGCGGCGATGAAGTGCCGAAGGGCACTTGGAAACTTTCCCCAATTTCCAATAAATTAATTGCTGATGACGACAAACTTAATGCCACCGATGATCTTTGGTATTATTATTTCGATAAAATGGAAAAAATGCTCACCAAACGCGGAATTGCACTTTCTGGTTGGGAAGAAATTGCGATGCGGAAAACGGTTTTGGACGGAAAAAACAAGTACATTCCAAATCCCGATTTTGCCAATAAAGGTTTTAGGGCACACGTTTGGAACAACGGAATTGGCTGGGGCGACGAAGATTTACCTTACCGTTTGGCGAATGCAGGCTATAAAGTGGTGCTTTCAAGCGTAAGCAATCTGTATTTTGATTTGGCTTATGAAAAAGCGGCAGATGAGCCAGGATATAATTGGGCGGGTTTTAATGACACTGAAAAACCTTTCTATTTTATTCCTTTTGATTATTATAAAAACACCAAAGAAGACACCGACGGAAATCCAATAGAGAAAAACTTGTTCGATGGAAAAGAACGATTAACCGATTATGGAAAGTCTAATATTCTAGGAATTCAAGGGCAATTGTTCAGCGAAAATGTCAGAAATACTGAAATATTGGAATATTTATTATTTCCAAAATTGTTGGCTTTGGCAGAACGCGCCTGGGTGCAAAATCCTGATTGGGCAGCAGAAAAGGATTCCGAAAAGAGCCATATTTCTTATTACAAAGACTGGTCAATGTTTGTAAATATGCTTGGAAAAAAGGAATTGCCGCGGTTGGACTATTATTTTGGCGGATTTAACTATCGCATTCCGCCGGTTGGTGCAATTATTGACGCAGGGAAAGTAAAAGCCAATATTCAGCAACCCGGATTTGTGATCCGCTACACTACGGACGGCACTGAACCAAACGTCAACAGTGAAATTTACACAAAACCAATTGTGGAAAAGGGAAAAATTACGCTGGCTGCCTTTTCTGAAAATGGCAGACGGGGAAAGTTAACTTTGATTGAAAATTAAGGGAAGTCCGAAGACTGAAGACCGAAGTTTAAAATTTCCTAAAAAAATCGTAAATCAAAAATCGTAAATCAAAAATTTAGATTATTTCGCTTTTTCTTTTCTGTATTGTAAAGGTGCGCAACCATATATTTGTTTGAACAATCGCGATAAATTTTTGTTGTCGGCAAATCCAGATTCAAAAGCAATTTCATTGATGGGTTTTTTGGATTCCAATAACTTATCGGTAAATTTTTGAATTCTTAGGTTGCAAATGTATTTGTAAACGGCAGAGCCCGTGACGTCCAGGAATCTCTTTTCTAATGCCCTTCTTGAAATTGCCACCTTTTTTAGGACGTCGGTCACATTAATGTTGTTTTCTATGTTTTGGTGAATGAAAATTAACGCCTTGGCAATCTGCTCATCTGTGGTTGCGCAAATATCTGTGGACTGTCGGGTATTTACCGTAATTGGTTTCACAATAATGTCATAGGGTTTTTGTACAGGATTTTCTATCATTAAATGCAGTAAATGTGCCGCTTCATAACCGCCTTGTTCCGTGTCTAAACTGATGCTTGAAAGTGGCGGATCGGATAAATTGCACGTTAATATGTCGTTGTCAACGCCTAAAACGGCCACTTCTTCAGGTATTTTAATGTTTGAATGTTTACAGGCTTCAGCCACATAAGAAGCTCTTTCATCATCACAAGCCATAATGGCAATGGGTTTTGGCAATGATGTTAGCCATTTGCTTAAGGCTGAGGGTTTGTAATACCATAATTCCTGTGATTCAACTTTGTTGGTTTCAAAAAAATGAACCTTTCCACCCTGCTTTTTTATATAATTTTCAAATCCCACGCCCCTTTCACGCGACCAAACAATATCTGTAAAACCATAAAAAGCAAAATTTTTATAGCCTTTATTGATGAAATATTTGGCACCCATTTCTCCAGTTTCAAAATAGCCGCCTGTAATATTCGGAAATTCAATAAATCGTTCTTTAAAATCTTCGGCAATAACAGGAATCTTCAGTTCTTTTAATTTCGCTATGTCTGAATTGTTGTAAATATGGGCGATAATTCCATCGGCTTCCCATTCTTTCGCGAATTTTATAAGCTTCTCCATACTTAAGTCTTCCCTGAAATGCAAAGGCATTTTGCAAAATAACCAAGGACCAGCTTCTTTTGAATATTTAGTGATGCCGGTCAATAAATTTTTACCGTATTCTTCGGAAATATCAATAAGCAATATTATTTTATACATCAACTTAATTTATAAAATTTGAAAAGTCCTACTACTTTTTAAGCTAACTAAAACTCAAAGTTAAGAATAAATCAATAGCTAAAAAATCTCTTTTGAAGCAATTGCCTATTTTATTAAACTTGAAAAGTTTATAAGTTAAACAATCTAATTATTTCTTAAGTTTTTCAAGTAGCAATTCAGGTTCATCCGTAGTGATAAAATCAAAATTATGGGCAATCAGCCAATCCATATCGGCAGCTTCGTTTATTGTCCAGGCATTCAAAGTCAAGCCAAATTTCTTAGCGCTTTCAATCAATTCCGGATGGTCTTTATACGACCAAAAATAATAATCGGCGCCACCAATTCCATCAGCTTTAAGTTGTTCAATAGATTTGTTATCCTCTAAATATTGGGTACTGGCTTTTGGGTCTAATTCAATGATTTTCATCAAAATATCATAATCGAAACTAATGTAGGCAACTATATGTTGTGCCTTAAGTTGACGGAATAATTCAACCACTTTTGTCGCGATGAGTTGCCCTCTTTCTTTGCTTATTTCAGATGGTTTTATTTCGCAAACCAATCTTGTCGCTCGGTTATTTGCAACACCCGCTAAAATATATTCCCGCAAAGTTGGGAGTTTTTCCCCGTTTGATAATTTGAAAGCTGCCAAATCAGCATAATTTGTTGTTTCAATGGCTAAATTGTTGAAATGTGGGTCGTGATTTATAATCAGAGAATCGTCAGCAGTCATTCTTACATCAAACTCCGATCCGGTGCATTTTAGGGCGATGGCTTGTTTGAGCGATGCAATGGAATTTTGGGAAAAATTATTTAGTTTCCAAGCGCCACGGTGTGCAATCACCGAATTTTCAGCAAAAATAATTGGCATTATAACTGTTTTCTTTGATGAAGAACATCCAATTAAAATAAGTCCGATAAATACAATATTGATAATTTTCATGATTAATTTTTCTCTAAAACATGTGATTGTTCGCTAACATTCCAGCCTGATATCAGCAATTTGGTTTTGCCGTTCAAAAACAAATTTTCAGGTATTGAACATTTAATTGTTCTTTTTTCTTTGGGTAAAATGCTGATATAGTTATCATCCCAAAATACCGGAAAAACAGTGTCGCCAAATTCATCAACGACTTTTAAATGAATGAAAAATCCAGTTTTAGCATTCGTGTTTTCCATCATTACAGCCAATTCAACATTATGTTCAATTGTTTTGGTTGAAAGCGATGTAAAGATTTCCGATGTTGGCATTTCATTTAACTTGGTGAAATCGGCATATTCTTTTAAAGGTGTATTTCCCCAAAAAGTCTTCTCCCAATCGAAAACATCTTTTTTGCCGGACAACCAATAAAAATTGGAAGCTATCTGAACATCATTTTCATCAAATAATTTTAAATCGAGGAAAACACCTTCGGAATAATTGCCCAAATTAAAAATGGATTTTGAAGTGATGGAAGCGATATCATAAGTCAAATTTTCACTTTTTAATAAATTGGAATTGAAATCATAAACAGCAATTTGTGCTTTAAGATTTTTCTTTAAATCCAAAGATTCATTTACCGCAATTATTTCATTGGTTGCATAATCGTAAATCAACTGATTGATGATATTCGCTTTTTTTGTTGCGTAATAACTTGAAGTCGGCAATAAATAATAATCGTACAATTGCCAGTAAAAAGATGGCCAGGCCGAATTAAGCATCCATTGAATTATGCCTGTTGATACCGGTATTCTTGCCCTAAAGGCTTCAAACATGCCACTCATCGCTTCATAACCCATCACCTCCGATTTCATCAAATAATCCTCCAAATCTTTTGCTTTTCCGTACCTATTTTCCAAATTCAGCGTATTCACATTTAAATCCCTAAACGCCACGGCAGAATGCGTGCAATGATAATTCCAAGCGTCATTAATTGGCCAAAGTTGGTCTTCAGGAATCATTTTTTTGATGCTTTCCAACACAGGAATATTTGCCCCGGGCGAGGTTTCTGTATTAAAACCGAATGCACCGCCATTTACCTTGTCTTCAAACCAATAATTTGGAGAAACATATTCGTAAGGACCATTCATTTTTACGCCAACAGGACCGCTAACTTCGCTAGTTCGTGTTCCTGCTGTTAAGAGATAAGGACGATTGTCAATTTTCGATATTAAATCCTTGTATTTAATTTCGAGTTCGGGTTTTGGCAATTTGTCACTTGCTAAAAACCAGACGAATATGCTTGGATGATTTCTTAACCAATGAATTTGATCACTTAAGGATTCGGTCGCAAGTTTCATATCCTCTTCCGTTTGTACACCGCCAAAAGCATCGCATTCTTTGCCCAAATATTCAATCCATTCCCACTGGCAGCTCCAGCCAACCATCGCCAAAATACCGTATTGGTCGCATAGATCATAAATATCTTGTGAGGTTCCCCAAATACTTTCAAAACGCAACGTATTCAAATTCATATGTTTAACATATTGCATTTGGGTTTCTAAACTTTGCTTGGTATCTCTAAGGAAAATATCGTCGGTCCAGCCCGCACCCTTAATCAATATTTTTTTTCCGTTAAGTATAAAACCTTTATGGCCTTCTTCCGTAAAGTAAGTTTCAATTTCCCTGATGCCAAAAGTAATTTCTTCGGAATCACTTATGTTTTTTTTGGTTTCAAAACGAAGGGAAAGCTGATGTAAATTGGGTTCACCAAGATTGTTGCACCACCAAAGTTTTGGATTTTTTAAATAAAGGGAAGCTATTTCTTTTGAAGTTAACGTTAAATTTCTGGTCTCTTTCGGATTCAATTTTACGGGATAACGGAATTCATTTTCACCAATTTTACCCACCAAGGTTCCTGAAACAGTTTTTGGGCTGTTATTTTGAAGTTCTGTTTTAAGCGTTAGCCATGCTTCTTCTAAAGTAGTTGTGTTTACTTTGGACTGAATGGCCGTGTTTTTTAATCCCACTGCACCCTCAATTTCAATAAATACCGGTCGCCAAATTCCCATATTTTCATCAACCGGACGCGGATTCCAATCAACAAAACCAGTGTTAAAATCGCCTGGTTGCGCACGAAAAATCTCAACCGCAAGCATATTTCCTTTCTTTTTGGCCAAAGTTGTAATGTCAAATCTAAACTGTCTAAAAGTTCCGAAAATTTCTTGGCTTGAAGCAATTAATTTTCCGTTTAGCCAAATATTTGCATAATAATTTAGCCCGTCAAATTGCAGTGAAATGGTATTTTCCTTAAGTATATTTGGCAAGTCAAATTCGGTTTTATACCACCAGGAATCGTCAAACGGTGTTTTGTCTATTTTTTTATAATTATCACCAATAAAAATGTTTTCATACAATCCATTTGCGGTCAAAACGCCCATAACAGTTGAGGGAACACTTGCATTGTACCAATTAGCTGTATTGTTTGAAGTAGTAGAAATGGATGCTCCGTTGCTTAAAATTTTATTGTTTTGTTGCACTTTCCAATTTTCCTTTAAAATTATTTTTTTAGAAATTACGGGTTTTATTCCGGCAAAGGATTGTTGTGAAATCAAAATAGTTATAAACAGCAAAACTGTTTTAAATAATTTCTCCATTTTTATATTTTTAATTATTTATATAAACTTAAATTTATTAATAATGGCGTTTACTTCATCCAGATTTTTTAAAGTTGCAATAAAACTAAAAAACGTGAATTTCACAAAATAACCCTAAAAATAATACCGCTTAAATGCCTCAATGGCTGTGTATTCAGCAAGTCCAAGTGAATTGTATTTATCGGCAGTGTTTTTCGTTCTTTCTTCAACCCTGACCCAAAATTCCCTGGAATCTTCACCCTGAAACATCACATTGTCTTTTTGCGACTGGTGATAAAAAATAGCTTTGCGCTTTTTCAACACCTGGTCTTCACTCATAGGAACCGCCATTTCAATTTCGTAAGGTTCCCATTCGTGCCAAGCTCCGCGATATAACCAAACCCAGCAATCTTTCATAAAAGGTTTCATTTTTAAGGTGTCTATGGAAGCCAAAATGGCATCAAGGCAAACTTTATGGGTTCCATGAGGATCGGCTAAATCTCCGGCAGCATATATTTGATGCGGTTGGATGGTTTCTATCAATTCACTTATAATTTCAATATCCGCTTTGCTTAGGTTCTTTTTTTTAACGCTGCCAGTTTCGTAAAAAGGCATATCTAAAAAATAAACCTGTTCATCAGGAATTCCTAAAAAACGGGTGGCACCCAAAGATTCTTTCCGTCTTATTTGCCCTTTAATCTTGCGAATTGCCAATTCATCAATCTGACTGATTTTTTTTGTTTTTAAAGCCAAAATTACCTTTTTGATGGATTTATTGTCTTCTGATGAAATTTCTTCGGCAACCTCAGCATATCTTAACGCTTCTTCATCGGAAACTGCAATATTTCCTGAAGTTTGGTAGGCCACATAAACTTCATGTCCCTGTTCCACCAGCCGGTCAAACGTTCCTCCCATGGAAATGACGTCATCATCGGGGTGCGGACTAAAAATAAGGACTTTTTTCTTTGCAGGCAAAGCCCTTTCTGGTCGGTTGAGGTCATCAGCATTGGGTTTTCCTCCGGGCCATCCGGTAATTGTTCTTTGTAATTTATTGAACATTTTAATGTTTATATCGTAGGCCGGACCTTCTTCAGCAAGCAAACCCGACATTCCGTGGTCATTATAATGCTTGTCGTTTAGTTTTAAAACAGGCTTATTTACTTTTTCGCACAACCAAACGATGGCTTTGCTTTTTAACTCTTCTGTCCATAAACATGAAGAAACCAACCAAGGTGTTTTTATGCGAGTGAGTTCTGAAGAGGCTTCCTTATCCAACACAAATGTTGTGTTGCCGTGGCTTTGCAAATAAGTGGCGGGCACTTTTGATGAAATTTCCCCTTCAATAGTTTCTTTTATAATGGATGCTTTATTTTCTCCCCAAGCCAAAAGAACGATTCTTTTTGCTTTTTTAATGGTGCCAATTCCCATAGTAATTGCACGACGCGGCACATTGTTTATGCCCAAAAATGAAGATGCGGCATCAACCCTTGTAATATGGTCCAAGGTGATGCTTCTTGTTCCTGAATTGGCATGTGATCCTGGTTCATTAAAACCAATATGGCCGGTTCGTCCAATGCCCAGCAGCTGAAAATCTAAACCGCCGGCATTTAAAATGGCCCTGTCATAATTCATGCAAAACTCATCTAAATCTTCTTTAAGCACCATCCCGTCCGGAATGTGTATGTTTTTCGGATTGATGTCGATATATTTAAATAAGTTTTCCTGCATAAAGTAGTGGTAACTTTCCGTATTGTCTTTTTCCATTGGATAATATTCATCCAAATTAAATGTGACAACATTATAAAAGCTTAAGCCGTCTTCTTTGTGCATTCTAATCAATTCTTCATAAACCTTTATGGGTGAAGACCCGGTGGCAAGACCCAAAACACAATTTTTATTTTCAAGCTGTTTTTGCTTGATTAAATCTGCAATTTCTTTTGCCACTATTTTTGATCCAATTTCAGAAGACTTGAAAATTTTATTGTGAATTTTTTCAAATCTTGTGTCTTCAAATTGTCCTGGCTCTTTGTGAGAAATTGATAAATTAGGGTGATCCTGATTTCGCATTTTATATTGAAATTAAACGATTAGCTAATGAATTTGATTTTTTACATTTCAAAAATTAAGTATCTCTTTACATATTTGCCGGCAAATTGCCAACAAACATTACAAAGTTATTTTTTAAATAGAAAAAACAAGTAGGAATTTACGTATTATATTCTTCATATTACGCATTCAAATTCATTGTTAACCTAAAAAATATATTAATCCAGTTACAATCTTTGATAGATAATTGCTTAATTTACTGCACAATTCTATACTTGATTGTTTCTGTAACATTTTTCCAGTTATCGGTTCTAAAAGGCACTGCCGGAAATCCCTCTTTATTATAGAGATTATTTTCGCTCGCATCATCTGCCCAGCCAAAATGTATGGAGACAGGATTTTTCACATTTTCATTGTAAATCACCACTTTGTCATCAACAATTTTGGCTTTGGCATAATAAAAAACCTGGTCTTTTCCCGCAATTTCGAATCCTTTTACATATCCATATTTATCTGGAGTAGACAATCCGGAACCTACATTTTCGAAAGAAGCGATTATTTTGTTTCCGTCTATTTCCATTGATTTAAAAGTTGGGCCGCCATAAACAATATTTTTTTTGAAAATTTTATTTAGCGCGATAGCCGCCAAGCGTTTTCCGACTTCCTGTTTGTTTTTCGGATGAATGTCAAGTGGATCGCCAATATCGGTTGTTACGCACATTCCAGTATTTGGCAATTGCAAGGTTTGTGTTTGCGCCTCCCTAAGTTCTGCCCACATGCTTCCGTTATTGCTGTTGCCATTGGTTTCATTAAAACTTGACAGCTGCACAAAATAGAATGGAAAATCACCTTGATTCCCTGCCTGTCCGGCAGGCAGGCATTTATTTCTCCAGTCGTTAATCATTAAAGGAAAAGCCTTTTTGTATTGTTGTGCCCGCCAAGCATTGGTTTCTCCCTGATACCACAAAACACCTCTAAAAGCGTACGGAATTAACGGATTTACCATAGCGTTGAACAAAAGTGACGGATAACTGTTTGGACTTATGTCACTTTTTACCGATTCAACTTGGTATTTCCATTTTCCGGTTAATGGGATGCTATTATTTCCAACAGTCAATTTAAAATCTGAATTATCTCCATATATTCCGCCGCCGCCGCCGCCATCAACTACCCGAATGGCAATCGTGTTTTCGCCTTCTTTTAAAAGTCCGGAAGGAATTGGATACATTCTTTTGGCATCCCAAATATTATTTCTTCCCACCTCAATGCCATTGATATAAGTAATGTCTTCATCATCAATCTTCGACAATTCAAGCATACCCGATTTTCCCGCATCATCAGAAGAAATTATAATCGTTTTTCGCAACCAAACAACGCCGTCAAATTCTCCCAACTCCTGAGTTTCCCAAAGTTCAGGCTGATTAATTTCAGGCCAGGAAATATCTTTAAATTCGAACTCTTTAAATTGTGCCGCATTGTCCGAATTTAATTTTGAACCTTGCAATATTTCTATTCTATTTGTGATGGATTTGACGAATATTTGAGAAATGGAATCCAAATTAACTTTTGGCATTTCAGCAATCATTGATGCGAATTCTTCACTACTTTCAAAGGCCTCACGGCTTGTCCAGGTTTCAGAACCTGTTCCTCCCCAAGAAGTGTTTATCAATCCAATGGGGATTTTTAATTCCTCGTAAAGTTTTTTTGCAAAAAAGTAACCCACCGCGGTAAAATTACCGACACTACTTTTATTGCTTACCTCCCATTTCCCCAATTTTACGTCGTCTTTTGGTAACGAACTAACGTCTCTTTCCACTTTAAAATGTCGGATAAAAGGAAAGTCGGCCTCATTCATTTCTTTTTCCGCATTCATAGCTTCACTTACGGTAAACTCCATATTCGATTGTCCGCTGCAAATCCATACTTCTCCTACCAAAACATTTTTTAAAACAACCTTGTTTTTTCCTTTAACCGATAATTCATAAGGTCCGCCGGCATTTTCGGCATCCAACCTCACAATCCATTTTCCGTTTTTATCGGCTTTGGTTGATTTTTTTTGGTTGTTAAACCGTATTTCAATTTTTTCATTCGCATCGGCCCAACCCCAAACAGGAATTAATTGACCTCTTTGCAATACCATATCATCCCCAAAAAGATTTGGTAAACGAATATTGCCAATTGAATTAATGCTGCATATTAGTGCAAGAAATAATATAAAATGTCTCATTTTTAATTGCTTTTTTGGGGAAAGTTGGTTTTTTCATTATTGATAACTGTAAAATTAATTCTTTTATTTTTTATAAAATGGGTTGATTCACAACTTATTTTTCTCATTTTGCGTATTACAACTTAAGCAGACCCGTTTTTTATTGAAGATTTACAGTGTAAAAGGTAAATCAATCAATAATTATGTGCCTTCTTTCTTCTATCAGGAAATGATTTTCATGAAAAAAATCAATATTTATATTATAACATCATAATATTATAATATATTTGTGTTTAAATGTAATTACTATAAAATGTCAAAAATTGATTATATAAAAAATAGTGAAATCCTTAAAGCGCTTTCAAACCCAATCCGACTTCAAATGGTTGATTTTTTATTGGATGATGAATGTTGCGTAACCGATGTTGTAAATGAACTTGGTATTTCACAATCTGCATCTTCCCAGCACCTATTAATACTTAAAAACAGCGGAATTGTGTATCCAGAAAAACATGGCACAAGAACCTGTTATAAGGTTAACAATAAGTTAGTTGAAGAAATAATAAATCTTTTAAAAAAACCCAATAATGATTAAAAAAATGATTCAGGCGATAATGCCATCAGAAAAAATGATTGAAATGTTTACTTTAAAATTAGAAAGTAAACAACCAATTGAAACAATTGCCCATGAAGTAAGCAAGGAATGTGAAAGTCATAAATTTGCACTGCTTCAAACGTATATCTATCATAATATTTTGAAGGAAAAAGGTTTTCCAATCAAGCGAAAAGTGTTCATTTATGAAATTTGCCAAGCAAAAACAGCAGCATTAATGCTAACCAGCAATCCTGAATTTTCAATTTTTATGCCATGTAAAATTGCCATGTATGAAGATGATGGAAAAACGGTTATTTCAACAATGAATATGGAAATTATGCTAAATGCCGTAAAGTCAAATCCAGAACTGTACAAAGAAACGACCACCATTTTTAAGACCCTAAAGTCTTTGATGACATCGCTGTCAGAAGTTAAGTGAGAAAATAAATTCAAAAATAAATAACAATGAAAATTTTAATTTTAATCAACGATGCTCCCTACGGGACAGAAAAAGCATACAATGCTTTACGGCTTGCAAATCAACTTGGCAAAGAACACGACAATGTTGAAGTACGGATTTTCTTGATGGCAGATGCTGTCAACTGTGCAATTGCGAACCAAAATACACCTAATGGCTATTACAACATAGAAAGAATGCTGAATTTTTCACTTCTTAAAAAAGCCAAAGTTAAAATCTGCGGAAGTTGTGCCGATGCACGAGGATTAAAAAATGCACAACTAATTGAAGGTGTTGAAATAAGCACAATGGCTGAATTCACAAGTTGGGTAATTGATAGTGACAAGGTATTAACTTTTTAATAACTAAATAGTTCTCAAACAACTATTTAGCATAAACAACTACTGTTTTTTATAAAAAATAATAGCTAAGATGAAAAATGTAACACTGGGACTTAAAGAAAACTGGAAACAGTTTACATTGTTAGTGATCATCAATGGTTTTGTTGGCGGCATGGTTGGCTTGGAACGCACCATTCTTCCTCAAATAGCGGAACAGGAATTTGCCATTGCCGCCAAAACAGCCATTTTGTCCTTCATCATAGTTTTTGGAATTGTAAAAGCCGTAACCAATTATTACACGGGCACATTGGCCAATAAATACGGCAGAAAAAATTTATTGGTTGCCGGTTGGTTAATCGCAATTCCAATTCCTTTTATTTTAATGTACGCGCCAAATTGGAACTGGATTATTGCTGCCAATGTACTTTTAGGAATCAACCAGGGTTTAACATGGTCTAGCACAGTGGTCATGAAAATTGACCTTGTGGGTGAAAAGCAAAGAGGTTTCGCCATGGGGCTGAATGAATTTGCAGGCTATCTTTCAGTCGCGATAATTGCTTTTTTAACCGGCTGGATTGCAGGCAAGTACGGCATCAGGCCTTATCCATTTTACTTAGGATTTGTATTGGTGTTTTTTGGATTAATTGGCAGTATTTTTTGGATCAAAGACACCAAACACCACGTTGCCAAAGAAACAACGACCAGCACCCTTCCAAAACTAAAAAATATTTTTTGGGAAACCACATGGAAAGATAAAAACTTAGGGTCAGTCACGCAGGCTGGGTTAATTAACAACCTGAATGACGGAATGGTTTGGGGAATATTTCCGATACTGCTGGCCAATAAAAATTTTACTTTAGAGCAAATAGGTATTGTAGCTGCTGTTTATCCTGGCGTTTGGGGAATCGGACAGCTTTTTACAGGTAAAATGGCCGACAAGTTTTGTAAAAAAGACATGCTTTTTACCGGAATGTTTTTACAAGCCATCGCATTAATTTCATTCGTTTGGGCAAATACAATGTTTGAATATGTGGCACTTTCAGCTGTTTTGGGTTGGGGAACTGCCATGGTTTATCCCACATTTTTAGCAACGGTGGCTGAAAACACTCATCCGCAGGATCGCGCAAAAAGTATTGGTATATTTAGGCTTTGGAGAGATTTAGGCTATGCCATCGGTGCTATTTTAACAGGAATAATTGCCGACTTGCTCAATATTAATGCTGCAATTCTTTTTATCGGCTTCCTTACCTTCTTGTCGTCACTGATCATATTTTTCAGAATGAACTGCGGTGAAGGCACTTCAGTAAAAATGTTGAATTGGATATTACGTAAATAACTATAACAAATGGAAAAATCAGAAAACTGCATCGCACTTGATATTTTAAAACAAAAACTGAAAAGTAATAACGAAATCATCATTATAGACGTAAGAAGTAATGAAGAATATGATGTAAAGCATATTCCCAATGCCATCAATATTCCTCTTGACAAATTAGAGAACGAAGCAAAAAAATTTGATAAGAATAAGTTTTACATAACCGCTTGCGGCAAAGGCGGCAACCGTTCAGCTTCAGGAGCAGAAAAATTGAATAAAATGAAATTCAACGCACTTTGGCTTTGTGGCGGAACATTTGGTTGGTTTGAATTTTGAAAAGGACGGTTTAAGGTTTTCACCAACAATTCCAAAAGCTTTTGGAGGTAAAAAATCACTGACCAATTTTAAATACAGAGCTGCGATACTTGATATTGAAGTAAACGGATTTGGCCAGCATATTAAATCCATCAAACTAAATGGCAAAGAGTTACCCAATGCCTTTTTTCCTGCCAATTTGAAAGGCAAACATAACTTTGTGATAAAAATAAACAATCGATCATTTGATAAGGATGCTATAAATTTAGTTCCAGATCATTTCTCGTTGCCCAATCTAACAATGCTTCCTCAACAACTTCAAGGAAATTAATTTTATGCTTTTATTTTTCTATTTTCCTGTTCAGCTAAAATAAGTTTTAAAAAAGGCTCGGTTTGATTTTCCATTTCATCTTCCGAAATATCCAATGCTTTCGGGTTTTCAATTAACTGCAACCAAGGTTTTGGCACATCAAAATCGTAACTGCCAAAAACAATTACCGGCGTGCCTTTTACCAAAACTTTGTCTTTACCGGTCAAAATCCATTGATCTGCCCAATCATAAAGGTAACGGGCATCTTTTTCTTGAAGTCGCATACAAGAATGTGACACAGGATAACCGGGCAAACTATACTGATGCCAGCCAACGCCCAGCAAATTTTCTACATTAAAGTTCCATCTTAAATCCCATTCATCATTAAAAGTGCTGGTGGTTTCTTCGGCCTTCCAGTTTGCATAAAAAAGTCCGGTTGGCGTTTGATCTTGCTTTCTGCCCATATTTGTTGGTCCGGTATAAATCAATTCCCCATTTTCATAAGTGGCAAATGTTTGGGTTGGGTAAGAGAAATAAATAATTTTATCAATATCCTTTAAGTAAGGAACATTCATTGGAAACGGTAGATAGTATTCCATATCGCCAGTCATATCAACAGGCACAATTACGGAATCCATTTGTGCAAAATTTTCTTTGTCGGTTCTGTTAACCGAAGTGACAATCCGCATTTTTTTGGAATCCTTAATGTTTACCGACAGCCATTCCTTGGCATTTTCAAATTGATACGCAACTGATTTTGGCTGATTTCTTGCAATTGGCTCTCTTTTAACTTTAGCTTTAGCTTTCTCATTTCCATCGCAAGAAAAAAATAAGGCAATAACAATAATATTTAATAAGATGAGTGATTTTTTCATAAGTAAATTCTATAAGGCAAATGTGATCTTTCCACATGGGTGAAGTGTTACACAATTAGCTAAAAAAGTTACTTTATTCCCACATTTAAGGAAACGGGATTCCTTTTAAAGGCTTAAAATTACTTGGAATGCCTAAATTTCTATAACACAAAATCTTAAACAACTTACTTCTGCAAAATACAATCACACTATTTAACTTTATTCTTTATTAATGTATCAAAATATTTCAGTAAAAAAGATAAGAAACAGAAACTGCTTTTTCCTGAAACATTTAGGCAGAAACCATTATATTTGTCTGACATTAACAAATGTTTCCAACCTTAAAAAGAACAATAATGCTGTCAAAAAGAGCGAAGTATGCTATCAAAACACTGCTATACCTTTACGAGAATAGCGATGGAACGCCAATTTCAGCAAAAATTATTTCAGAAAAGGAAAATATTCCCTACAAATTTCTTGAAAATATTCTCCGTGAATTACGACAAAATAAAATTTTGAAAAGTGTGCGCGGTGCTGAAGGCGGTTATAAATTTTTAAAAGATCCAAGTGAAATTACGGTAGCTGACATTATTAGAATTGTTGATGGACCTATTGCTTTAATTCCTTGTGTTTCCTCTAATTTTTATGAAAAATGTGATGAATGCACCGATGAAGTTACCTGTAAAATACGAAAATTATTCTTTCAGTTACGCAATGAAATGCTGCCAATACTTAACAAATCAATAACCGAATTGGATCAACTTTAAATTTTTTTATTTTTATATCATATTAATTTGGTGTGATTAGTATGTTTTATATATTTGTGATGGTTAAAAAGAATGGGACAATGATAAAAAACCCAAATGCTCCTACTTATTAAAGTATCTGAAAACAAAATTAAAAGGCAAAATAATGGATAAGTTAAAATTAAAATACATCTCATTTGTCATCGTATTTCTAAAAATTACTTTGATTTCAATAATTCTTATTAAGTACCTGCCTGAAGCCACCGAGAAAGAATTATTATTTGATGAAACCTTTTTTTGGTTTTTGTTGGCAGGTTTTTTAGCGCAAATTGTTGATGGCGCTTTAGGGATGGCTTACGGGGTAACCTCAAATACGGTTTTGTTGGGTTTTGGTTTGTCGCCCAAATTGGCATCTGCAGCAGTGCATACGGCCGAAGTATTTACCACCGGAGTTTCAGGATTATCGCACATAATGTTTGGCAATTTTGACAAGCTGTTATTTTTAAAACTAATCATTCCGGGAGTTATTACCGCTTCCTTGGGCGCATTCTTATTGGGTTCTGTAATTGATGGTGAAGTCATAAAGCCCTACATAACAACCTATTTACTTATTCTTGGAATCATCATTTTAATTAAAGCCTTCAAAAAGAAAGTTGACACAAAACGAAATTTAAAAAACGCCTCGCTTTATGCTGCTTTCGGAGGATTTTTAGATGCAATTGGCGGCGGCGGTTGGGGACCAATTGTCACCTCTAACTTAATAAGACAGGGAAACACGCCAAGCATAATTATAGGAACGGTAAATACCGCTGAATTTTTTGTGACCTTTTTTAGTGCCGGAATCTTAATTTATTTTACGGGAATTCAAAGCTGGCAAATAATTTTAGGATTAATTATTGGCGGAGTCATTGCGGCGCCATTGGGTGCTTTTGTGACTAAAAAAGTGCCGCAAAAAGCAATGACTATTTCTGTAGGCAGTTTAATTATTTTAACCTCACTTTTTTCATTATATAAAGTTTTACTATAGAAAACCATTAAATTTCATAAAAAAATTGAAATATGCGTTTTGGTAAATTTGTGTGATTTTTATGTTTAAAATTGATATATTTGAAATAGCACAAGAAATATCACCCAATAACAAACGTAAATTTTGAAATACATCACAAAAACAGTCTGGATTTTATCATTAGTGAGTTTGTTGACCGACACCGCAAGCGAAATGCTGTATCCGATTATGCCCATTTATTTGAAGACCATTGGTTTTTCAATTGTGCTTATCGGCGTACTTGAAGGTGTTGCTGAAGCCACAGCCGGATTGAGCAAAGGCTATTTTGGCAAACTATCCGACAATTCAAGAAAACGTGTTCCTTTTGTGCAAATTGGCTATGCTTTCAGCGCGATTTCTAAACCAATGATGGCGGTTTTTGTATTTCCCCTTTGGATATTTTTTGCGAGAACCATTGACCGTTTTGGAAAAGGAATAAGAACAGGCGCAAGAGATGCCATTCTTTCGGACGAAGCCACACCGGAGACAAAAGGAAAAATTTTCGGATTTCACCGTTCCATGGACACTTTTGGCGCCGTTTTAGGTCCGGCTTTGGCCTTGCTTTACTTGTATTTCTACCCGGAAGACTATAAAACGCTGTTTTATATTGCATTTATCCCCGGATTATTTGCGGTTTTGGCTTCATTTTATTTGAAAGACAAAAAAGTGGCCAAAGAAAAATCGAAAGTTTCCACGCCTTTTTTCTCCTTTTTAAAATATTGGAAAGTGAGTCCGCCAGCCTACAGAAAACTGGTGATCGGCCTTCTCCTGTTTACACTCTTCAACAGTTCCGACGTTTTTCTGATCCTAAAAGCAAAACAAGCCGGAATTGACGATACCATGGTGATTGGCATCTATATTTTTTACAACCTTATTTATGCTTTATTTGCTTTTCCTGTTGGTATTCTTGCCGATAAAATTGGACTTAAAACAGTATTCATCATCGGTCTTGCCTTTTTTGCAGCGGTCTATTTTGGCATGGCTTTAAACACAAATTTGTATTTCTTCTTCGGATTGTTTTTTCTTTATGGGATTTATGCTTCCGCAACGGAAGGTATTTCAAAAGCGTGGATTTCAAACATCACCGACAAAAAAGATACCGCAACTGCCATCGGAACATTTTCGGGCTTGCAAAGCATTTGTACGATGTTGGCAAGTTCACTTACCGGACTTATCTGGTTTCAATTTGGGGCGACTGCCGCTTTTTTAACAACAGCAATTGTAACTATGTTAGTGATAATTTATTTCTTTACCATTCCAAAACCCACAACCATTACCAATACCACAAATTAATCTAATAAACACAGAAGTTGCCTCCATCTGCGGTTTCTCACAATTCGTTTTTTTGGGTAACATTAAAAGTTTGTTTTGTATCTTTGGGTTTGATGTTTAACCAAAACTAAATGCGTACTTTTCCCCGACTTACGTATAGCCATAGAAAATTATACGAAAGTTTAAAATTATCAAATGAACAAATGGCATTAAATCAGCCCAAATTGATTTTGATATAATAACGAAGCTAATAAAACCTTCGTAAAAATAGCTTTAAAGATGGAGTCTACACCGCAATCAGATAAAAAAAAGGTTGTTTCTAAGAAAGAAACTGCCGCCAAATCTAACGCTAAAGCAGCGAAAGAAACTCCGAAACTAAACAAAGCGCCTAAAAACAAGCCCATTCCAGTAACAGAAAAAGTTGCTCATTCCTTTACAGTGGTTGCCATAGGCGCATCTGCTGGCGGATTGGAAGCAGTGTCACTGCTTTTGCAAAATCTTTCTCCTGAAACCGGCATGGCATTTATTTATGTGCAACATTTAAGTCCCGACCATGAAAGTCTTCTCGTGCCGCTTTTGTCGAAGAAAACTGAAATGAAAGTTCAGGACATTGATGATATGGAGAAAATATTGCCTAACAATGTTTATGTAATTCCATACAATAAAGAAATTGAGGTTATTGATGGCCACATACAATTAATTCCGCGTCCACAAAATAAATCTTCCAATTTATCCATTGATGTGCTTTTTTCTTCCTTAGCCGAAACGCATAAGGAAAATGTAATTGGCATTGTGCTTTCGGGCAGCGCCACTGACGGAACGCGCGGTTTAAGTGAAATAAAAGAAGCCGGAGGCATCACTTTTGCCCAGGACGATTCCGCAAAATTCACAAGTATGCCACATTCAGCCATTGCCAGCGGCTATGTTGATTTTGTGCTTTCTCCCAAAGAAATTGCAACCGAATTAAACTGGATGAGCAAGCACGATTTGGTGAAAAGAAATCCGGCGAAAACTTCGCTAAAAGATAAATTAGACTACAACAATGTTGATTTAAAAAAGATTTTTCAGATTTTACTGAAAAAAAAGAACGTTGATTTTAGCCATTATAAATTGAACACCATTAAGCGGCGAATGCTCCGCAGAATGTTGATCCATAAAATAGAAACCTTAAAGCAATATGCCGATTTGTTGGCAAAAAATGATAAAGAGCTTGACTTGCTTTTTCAGGATTTATTAATCAATGTCACCGAATTTTTTAGAGACACCGAAGCTTTTGATCTTTTAAAAAAATTGATATTTCCACAGTTGCTGAAAAGCAAATCACAAAACGAAACGCTGCGTATTTGGGTGGCCGCCTGCGCCACAGGAGAGGAAGTTTATTCCATTGCCATGATGTTGCGCGAACTGCAAGGCAATAAAACCAAGCACATTCCCTTTCAAATTTTTGCTTCCGATTTAAGTGCTTCAGCAATCGATTTTGCACGAAATGGAGAATATACCATCCAACAGTTAAAAAATGTTTCACCCAAAAGGCTTCAGCAATTTTTCACAAAATCGAACAACAAATTCCGCATTTCTAAATCGTTGCGGGATGTTTGTGTTTTTGCCCAACACAATATTTTGCGCGATCCTCCTTTTTCACGCATGGATTTTATCAGTTGCCGAAATCTGCTCATTTATTTGGACAATACTGCTCAGAAAAAAGCCATTTCAACGTTTCATTATGCTTTAAATGATGGCGGTTGTTTGATGCTTGGCAAATCGGAAACCATTGGAACAGCTGACGAACTTTTTACCGCTGTCAACAAAAAGTTTAAAATTTATTCCCGCAAAAAAAACTCGGGAGTTTATAAATTACCCATTATCACCTCTCGCGCTGTTCAATCAGTCGCAACCGGGAAAAAGAGCGTGGTGACTGTTGTGCCAAAACGACCAACTGTGGCAACACACGGCAATCTTGGAAATATATTTGATTCTGTTTTACTGGCACATTATATGCCGGCAAGCGTTATTATCAACCATGATATGGAAATTCTCCAGTTTCGGGGTTCAACAGAAATGTATCTGAAGAACTCTCCGGGTAAAGCCAGTTTAAATATCTTAACCATGGTGTTGCCAGAAATTTCATTCGAATTGCGCAATGCCATTCATCACGCCATAAAAACAAAACATACCGTAAATAAATCGGGCATAGAAATAATGCCTGATAAAAATGAAACTGCCATACAAGTTGTTAATTTAGAAGTTATGCCGCTTAATATTGAAGGTGAGGAACCTTTGCTGGTGGTTGTTTTTACTTCCCAGCAAATGGACATTTTGCAACACGCAGCCAAAAGCGGAGAAAAAAATACGGTTGCAAAAGACAGAAGAATAAAAAAATTAGAGGAAGAATTGGTGGCGACCCGCGCTGATATGGGTTCAATTACCCACGACCAAGAGGCGCTCAACGAAGAATTGCAAAGCGCCAATGAAGAAATTGTTTCCAGCAATGAGGAATTGCAGAGCCTAAATGAAGAATTGGAGACCTCAAAAGAAGAAATTGAGTCCACCAACGAAGAGTTGATCACAAGCAATCAGGAATTGCTGGCGAGAAACCAAATGGTTGAAGAATTGTACACTTACAATGAAGCCATTCTTTCCACCATTCATGAGCCTATGTTGGTGCTCGACAAAGACATTCGAATTAAATCGGCCAATAAAGCCTTTTATAAAACATTTCACGTAACTGAAGCCGAAAGTTTAGGGGAATCCCTCTATAAATTGGGCAACAACCAGTGGAATATACCGCGTTTACGTGAATTGTTAGAAGAAATTATTCCAAAAAACAATACTTTTTATAACTTTGAAGTAGCGCACGAATTCCCCGATATCGGGCACAAAATAATGCTGCTAAATGCGCATCGCATCATAAAGCAAAGCAATAACCAAGAGCTGATTGTTTTAACCATTGTAGATTATACCGAGGTTAGAAAATTACAAACCGAACTTCGGGAAAAAGAGAAAAAAATACTCGAAAAACAACTTGAAGCGGATAAAAAAGCGTGGAAACTTATTGAAGAAAATAACGAGCGCTATGATAGGATGCTGATGCAATCGCCATTTGCTTTTGCCATATTCAAAGGAAAAGATCTGGTTATTAGCCTTGCCAATGAAAGCGTAAAAGATATTTGGGGAAAAGGACCGCATGTTGAAGGAAAAAAACTGCTGCAGATTTTACCTGAACTTAAGGACGGACCGATTCCTGAAATGATTGAAAAAGTTTTCAAAACAGGCGTTCCGCAACAAGGTTATGAATTTTTGGTGCCTATTAAACGCAACGGAAAGTTAGATGATGTGTATTTCAATTTTGTGTTTCAGCCATTTTTGGAAGCTGATAAAACCATTTCGGGCGTTACCATGATTTCCTATGAAGTTACCAATCAATTCCTTATGAAAGATGAATTGATTAAAGCAAAAATTCTTGCCGACCAAAAAACACAAATTGCTGAAGACGCCATGATGGCGAAACAACAATTTTTGTCGAATATGAGTCACGAAATAAGAACTCCAATGAATGCCATCATCGGATTTACAAAAGTGGTTTTAAAAACAGTCATAAATGAAAATCAAAAAGAATATTTGAATGCCATAAAAACGAGCGGTGATTCCTTAATTGTGCTTATCAATGACATTCTTGATTTGGCAAAAGTTGATTCAGGGAAAATGTTCTTTGAGCAAACACCATTTAAAATGTCGGAATCCATCACTGCCAGCCTTCAACTGTTTGAGATAAAAACCCAAGAAAATAATACGGAATTAATTATAGAATACGACCAAAAAATTCCTGAGGTTTTACTTGGCGACCCAATGCGTTTGCGCCAGATAATTTTAAATTTGATGAGCAACGCCGTTAAATTTACTTCGGGAGGAAAAATTAACGCAAGTGTTCGTTTATTGAAGGAAAATAAAAAGAAAGTGACCCTTGAATTTGCAATTGCCGATACCGGAATTGGGATTCCTTCAGCCCAAATAGCCACTATTTTTGAAAACTTTCAACAGGCATCTACGGGCACTTCAAAAATGTATGGAGGAACAGGCTTAGGGCTTGCCATTGCCAAACAATTGGTAGAATCGCAGGGTGGCAGCATTGCCGTTAAAAGTAAAGTTGATGAAGGGTCAACTTTTAGTTTCATTATGAGTTTTCAAAAAACAAATGATAGCGTGAAAGAAAATGCCGAAACGCAAAATACCCCATCAGAATCGGAAATTGAATCCAAAAACATAAAGGTTTTAGTGGTGGAAGATATTGCACTCAATCAATTGTTAATGAAAACTTTGTTAGATGATTTCGGCTTTGATTGCGACATTGCTTCCAACGGAAAAATAGCCATAGAAAAACTTCAAAACAACGATTACGATGTTATTTTAATGGACCTGCAAATGCCTGAAATGGATGGGTTTGAAGCAACAGATTATATTAGAAACACCTTGAAATTGAACATCCCAATTATTGCGCTTACCGCAAACGTAACTACGGTTGATTTAGAAAAATGCAAAGCTGTTGGTATGAATGATTATATTTCAAAACCCGTTGAAGAAAAAATATTGTACCAAAAAATAGTTGATCTAATAAAAAAATCAACGAATTCAAAATCAAGCCAAGCCAAAGAGAATTCCCCATCGATTGAAAAAGGTGAGAAATTAAAATGTACCGACTTATCTTACTTAAAACAACGCACAAAGGCGAACCAAAAATTGTTGATGGAAATGATTTCGCTTTACTTAGAGCAAACACCATCTATCCTCGACGCAATGAAACAAAGCGTTGCAGATAAAGATTGGCCTTCATTGTACAAAGCGGTGCATAAATTAATTCCGTCTTTTGCCATCATGGGCATCAATGCCGATTTTGAAAATATGGCAAAAAAAGTGCAGGAATATGCTAGCAAAGAGCAAAATACAGATGAAATTCCAAGCTTGGTTATTCTGCTTGATAAAGTTTGCAAACAGGCTTGTGATGAATTAACGGAAGCATTTAATGAATTAAAAGAAGCCGAAAAAGAATAAATTCAGAAAATGCAAATGGGTTTTAATTTTTCTACCGAAATTGATATATTGGTTATATCAAACAAATAACAATTTACAATCATAATTTTTGAATGGCATGAAAAAAATTTTAAAATCGAAACATAAGTTTGAAAATAGGGAAAAAATTATACTTCGGGATTTTTTGGCACTTGAACGCACCAGATTGGCAAACGAAAGAACGTTATTTTCATACATAAGAACTTCACTATACTTGTTTTTGGGCGGAATCGCCCTTTTTCAGATAACAGGTTTTGAAAGAATTAAATGGTTGGGTTATGTTTCGCTTGCACTCAGTGTTATTATTTTGATTATTGGTATTTTTAGATTTAATCATTTAAAATATAAATTGAAAAAATATTATTTTAATATCAAAAATGATGAGATTGAAACAAATAATGATGAATCCAAGGCTTAAAAATATTTTAGCAACAGTAAATCCGAAAATCAAAAAAGTTTTCAACTTCCAATTAGCGCAATGCTAAAATTATAGAAACGCACAATAGCTGAATAAAAAAGTTCAAATCCACTTCGCGCTTTATACAAATATGTGAATCATGTAACATTTCTCAAAAACTATGTAACATATTGGTTGATAAATTTTTCATTTTTGTAATCTAAATCAGAAATAAAGCATTGCGTATTAAACAGATTTTTGATTTACAAAAGTTGTTACAATTTCTTAAAATATTGAAGCTTAATCAAAATAAAAAATATCCTTATAATCAATTTTATGAATACCTTATTCAAAGGCCTAATCGCCGGTTTCGGAGCAAAAAAATTAGGCGGCGGCTGCATAAGCACTTTGCTTATTTTTATTGTTATTTTCGTTTTGCTTGGGCAGTGCTCCTAAAATTCAGAAAAAATTAATTTCATTTAATAACAATAGTTAAAATCTCAATTAAAAATTTTCACTAAAAAATAAACAATTATGACAATTCAAATAAATTCAGACAATAATTTAACGGTACACAAAGAATTCAGGGCGCAATTACAAAGCCAAATTACTGAAGAATTAAGCAGATTTAGCGATCACATCACAAGATTGGAAATACATCTTTCTGATGAAAACGGACATAAAGACGCATTAAACGACAAACGATGCGTTGTTGAAGCACGACTTGAAGGAATGAAGCCAATTGCGGTTACAAATATTGCAAACAACCATGAACAAGCGGTTGAAGGCGCCATTGAAAAGTTAAAATCAACGCTCGACTCAAAATTTGGCCGTTTGAATAGCCATTAAAATTTAAAATTCAACTGTTTTAGGAGATTAGTTCACTAAATACAGAAACCAATATTAAAATCCTTCTTATCAAAAAGAGGGATTTTTAGTGTGAGATAATACCTGGATTGGTTTCTTCCCAGTTTGTTTAATGAAGCAATTAAATTCAAACAAAACATATTCGCAGCGATTAGGTTTAAAATTGAATTTACCGAATTCCTGTATCAAAATACAAATCCATGTTGGTGATGCCAACTGCATTCACCGTAATTTCTTTAACCTGGGACTCCGCACCCATAATTGGCGCAGACTTGTCAGGTATAATTTTGTAGTTTCCGGGAGCCAACATTACCGTAAATTCCCCGGCTGCATTAGATGAAAACGATGTTATCAATTTATTTTTTGAATTATAAACACAAAATAAAGCGCTAAATGGCGCATCGTTAACCTGGCCTTCCATCTCAACAGGATTAATTGGTCCTCTATAAACAGTACCTTCCAAACCTGTGGTAATTTCTTCTTTATTATTTTCACAAGCAATAAGTGCAAGGAAAACCATTAAAATTATCCCTATGTTTCTGTTTATTGATCTCATTGTCAAAATAAGTTTTATGATAAAGACTTTGGTAAAGTTACAAAATTTGCTTCTAAGTGATTGTTAAATGAATTTTTTAACGACGTTTAAAATCATGAAGCACAAAAGTTTTTTACAGCGATTTTATTTTCCGGATATGGTAAAATTTGATTAATTTCATCAAAAATATTAACTCCTCAAAATAAACTGAAATGAGCAAACTATTTGGCGGCTCCGACAAAAAAAAATATCAGGCAAAAGAAACCAGGTATGAAAAAATGAATTACAGACGCTGCGGAAAAAGCGGCTTGTTGCTTCCTGAAATTTCTTTGGGTTTGTGGCATAATTTCGGATTTACGGATAATTTTGAAAATGCCCGAAATTTATTGAAATGTGCTTTTGACAACGGCATTACGCACTTTGATTTGGCCAATAATTACGGTCCGCCTTACGGTGCCGCCGAATCCAATTTCGGGACAATTTTTAAAAAAGATTTTAAACCTTACAGAGATGAATTGATTATTTCCACCAAAGCAGGCTGGGATATGTGGCCCGGACCTTATGGAAATTTTGGCTCCAGAAAATATTTGATTTCTAGTTTAGACCAAAGTTTGCAAAGAATGGGACTTGACTATGTTGATATTTTTTACCACCACCGACCAGATCCGGAAACACCTTTGGAAGAAACAATGGGCGCGCTAGATCATATTGTTAGGCAGGGAAAAGCACTTTACGTTGGGATTTCCCAATACAGTGCAGAAGAGACTTTAAAAGCAACCAAAATTTTGAAAGAATTGGGAACGCCTTGTTTAATACACCAGCCAAAATACAACATGATGGACAGATGGGTTGAGGGAGGACTTTTAAATGTTTTGGAAGAGGAAGGTGTTGGCGCCATTGCATTTTCACCGCTAAGCCAAGGAATTTTAACAGATAAATATTTAGCGGGGTTTCCTGAAAATTCAAGAGCCGTAAAAGATGGGCGTTATTTAAAAACCGAACAAATTAATAAAGAATTGCTTTCAAAAGTAACCCGACTGAATGAAATTGCGCTATCAAGAGGACAAAGTTTGGCGCAAATGGCGATTGCCTGGTTGCTGAAAGACCAACGAATTACCTCAGTTTTGGTTGGCGCCAGCAAAAGTGAACAGTTGCTGGACAGTTTAAAAGCATTGGATAATTTAGAATTCTCCGAAGAAACGCTTAAAAAAATTGAAGCAATTCTGAAATAAATAATTTAGCAATTTTGAAAAAAAAGCAGTTTTCATTAAAATGGAAGCCGCTTTTTTTTGCTGATTATAAATGATGAATGTTGAATGATAAATTATTCATTAAAGAAAGCGTTAGGGACTGAAGTGAAAACCTTTTTGAGCTTTTTTTAGCGAAAAAAGTTTGGAACAAAAGGCCCGGCCCGCAGGGAAACGCCCAAATAAGTAATTATTTTTGAAAGTTAAACTTCTAAAACCAACCCGTCATAGGCCAAAAATACATTTTCGGGGAGCGTTTTTTCAATATCTGCATGAAATCCCAACCGATTGCTGATATGCGTGATATAGGTTTTTTTCGGTTTTAATTCCTGGCTGAGCGCTATGGCTTCTTCCAAATTTAAATGTGTTGGATGGCTTTGAATTCTGAGTGCATTGATGATCAGAATATCCAAATGATGCAATTTTAATTTTTCTGATGAAGAAATGGCTTTAACATCGGTTAAATAGGCGATATTATGAAATCGGAATCCGAAGATATTTAGGTTGCCGTGTGAGACTTCAACAGGGATTACCTTTAAATTTTCAATAAAAAAAGCTTCGTTTTTAATCTCATTTTGCTGAACGCTGGGTGCGCCAATATATTTATCTTCATCATTAAAAATATAATCAAAACGTTTGGCTAAATTGGTCAACACATCTGCTTTTGCATAGATTGGAACAGCGCCCAATTTGGCACTGAAAGGACGCAAATCATCCAGTCCGGCAGTATGGTCGGAATGGATGTGGGTAAATAAAACACCGTTAATTTTCGCCACATTTGCCCGCAACATTTGATACCTGAAATCGGGTCCGCAATCTACCACATAGGCAAAGTTTTCCCATTCCACCAAAATGGAAACTCGCAAACGCTTATCACGCTTGTCGGTTGACAAACAAACCGGATGTGTGCTGCCAATAACCGGAATTCCCTGTGAAGTTCCCGTACCTAAAAAAGTAATTTTAATATGCATTGTTAATGAATAGAATTACAAATATAAGCTGCTTCAGGCAAAAAATAATATTTATGGCAGCGGAAATCAAATACTTTTGGTTATAAGTTTATAATCACCATAAAAAAATTAAGTTTTATTAATAATCAGAATATATATCACCTTTTTTTGTAAAAAATAAGTTATGAAAAATGTGGTTTTATCCACTAAAATGCTATAATAATTGCTTATCTTTACCCCTTTCAACCTAATAGCATGAATAAATACCAAACAGCCCAATTTTGCCAGTCTAATTCATCCTTGGTATCTTTTGTTGTTATCTCTATTTTGCTGTTAGATAAAACAATTTTTTTTTATAAAACTGGCTTTTTTGCTGGTTTTCTTTTTTTTATAGGATTTACCTTATTTTTTCAAATTAATAAATTAAAAATTCCAACTAATTTTATACCATAAAACCTTACATATATGAAAATAGGCGTTTTAAAAGAAACACAGAAAGGGGACAATCGGGTAGCGATTTCTCCCAATATTGCCAAACTGCTCGTTGAAAAAGGATTTGAACTTTTGATTGAGGAAGATGCAGGAATTGCATCGTCATTTAAAAATTCAGATTATGAAGCTGTTGGCGCTTCCGTTAAAAAAGGAGAAGCTATTTTTAAGGAATCTAATATCCTTATAAAAATTAATCCATTTACAGAAGAAGATTTAAAATTGGTTCAAAAAGATCAAATTTTAATGAGCCAGTTATACTATTTGTCGAATCCCAAACTTATCGAAGCAATCGCCGCCACTGGAGCATCTGCATTCTCTATGGATGCAATGCCCCGTATATCAAGAGCGCAGGATATGGATGTTTTGAGTTCACAAAGCAACTTGGCCGGTTATAAAGCGGTTATTGTTGGCGCCAATGAAATGACAAGAATATTTCCGCTTATGATGACTGCTGCAGGCACAATTATCCCTTCAAAAGTATTGGTTTATGGCATTGGCGTTGCCGGTTTACAGGCAATTGCAACCGCAAAACGTTTAGGCGCTGTGGTGATGGCGACAGATATTAGGACGGAAACCAAAGAACAAGCGGAATCATTGGGCGCAAAATTTATTTCGGTGGACAATACCGGTGAAGAATCTGAAGGCGGTTACGCCAAAGAAGCATCGGAAGATTATGCCCGCCGACAAAAAGAAGCCGTTAACAATTCATTATTTCAAGCCGATTTGGTGATTACCACTGCAATGGTTCCCGGAAGAAAAGCACCGATATTAATTACTGAAGAACAGGTAAAACAAATGAAAAATGGTGCTGTAATCATTGATTTGGCGGCTGCGCAAGGCGGAAACTGCGAAATTAGCGAAATGGATAAAACAGTGGTAAAACATGGGGTTAAAATTATTGGATCTACTATGGCTCCGGTAAGCGTTTCTACCAATGCCAGCGAGTTATATGCCAAAAATATGTATAATTTCTTAATGCATTTAACTGCAAATAATCAATTTAAGTGGGAGTTGGAAGAGGAAATTACCGACGGAACTTTAATTGTGCATGAAGGAAAAATTAGAAAAAACTAAAAACTATATAAATCATGAATGAATTAATAGCATTTCTTAGCGATAATCTTGAATTATTCTACATCCTCATATTGGCCATTTTTATTGGGGTTGAATTGATAAAAAATGTACCGACTGTATTGCATACCCCATTAATGTCAGGAGCAAATGCCCTCAGCGGCGTTGTAATTGTGGGTGCAATCATCGTAATGCTGCAAGCAGATCCAACAGATTATTTATCATTGGCTTTAGGATTTATCGCCGTAGTGTTTGGAATTATAAATGTGATCGGTGGTTTTGCCGTTACCGACAGAATGTTACAAATGTTTAAAAAGAAAAAATAATGAGTATAGCATTAGGAATTATCTATTTGATTGCAACAATTACATTTGTAATCGGTTTAAAAATGTTGGGACACCCTGCAACCGCAAAAAGGGGAAATTTAATTTCCGGAGCAGGTATGATTCTCGCAATTATAGGAACTTTGTTTTTACAGGAAAAAGTATTGGAAACTGGCGAGGTTGTGCCATTATTCAAAACGGTTTCTACACTTGTCTATTCTCTTATTATAGGCGCTATTTTACTGGGATCCATTATTGGCTGGTTTATGGCGATGAAAGTCAAGATGACAAAAATGCCGGAATTGGTATCCTTATTCAACGGTTTTGGTGGAGGAAGCTCGCTTTTAATCGGCTTAATTGAATTTAGTAAAAATGTAGGCGTGGATGATGCCAATAAAGCTTCATCTGCCATTGTAACTACTATCTTATCAGCCATTATAATTGGAAGCATCACGTTCACGGGAAGTATTGTGGCTTGGGCAAAATTAGATGGTTCTATGAAAGATCTCAGACTACCAAACTACAATCTCATTAATAATTTACTCTTTTTGGCGCTTGTGGCATTTGGAGCATATATAGTGATGATGAATACTGACAGCTTGATTTTAATTTATGTTTTGCTAATTGCTTCTTTAATTTATGGCTATTTGTTTGTAGCGCCAATTGGAGGTGCAGATATGCCTGTTGTAATTTCTCTCCTAAACTCCTTAACTGGAATAGCAGCAGCAATTACAGGTATTTTGTATGGCAATATGGTGATGTTGGTCGGCGGTATTTTAGTTGGTTCAGCCGGATTAATTTTGACTTTTGCCATGTGTAAGGCAATGAATAGATCACTTTCAAATGTTGTATTTGGCGCTTTTGGAACCAGTGGTGAAGTTGCGGTGGCTGCTGTTGGAAAAACTGGAGGATCCATCAAAAAAACAAGCGCCAGCGATGCTGCCGTAATGTTGAATTACTCAACAAACGTGGTGATTGTTCCTGGTTATGGTTTGGCTGTTGCCCAGGCACAGCACGTAATTCATGAACTTGAAGAACTCTTGACCAGAAAAGGAGTCAATGTGAAATACGCCATTCATCCTGTTGCCGGGCGTATGCCCGGACATATGAATGTGTTGTTGGCAGAAAGCAATGTGTCTTACGATAAGTTAGTGGAAATGGACGATATAAACCCTCAATTTCCTAACACAGATGTTGTGTTGGTCGTTGGTGCAAATGATGTTGTAAATCCAGCCGCACATACCGACCCATCAAGTCCAATTTACGGCATGCCAATTTTAAATGTGGAAAACGCCAAAAATATTATCGTGAATAAACGAAGTATGAATGCCGGTTATGCAGGTATTGAAAATGAATTATTTTATAATCAGAAGACTTCCATGCTTTTTGGAGATGCAAAAGCTGCTTTAACCGAATTGGTAAGTGAACTTAAAAATATGTAGTTAATTTCATCCTAAAACTAAAAGCGGGTATATTCAAATGAATGCACCCGCTTTTTTTCTAAAAAAGATGCTATTAATTTACCTGTTCCCCTTTTTTAATTGATGGATTTGAAGCCTGCAACAGCACGATTTCCTTTTTATCATTTTCAACGCCCAACACCAAACATTCGCTAATAAAATTGGCGATTTGCTTTTTCTTAAAGTTGATAATGGCCAAAACCTGTTTGTTTAACAGTTCATTTTTGGGATATAATTGGGTAATTTGGGCACTCGATTTTTTAATTCCCAAATCCCCAAAATCAATCGTTAACTGATACGCTGGTTTTTTGGCTTTCGGAAAATCGCTAACTTCAATAATTGTCCCAACCCTGATGTCAACTTTGTTAAAATCCTCAAATGTAATTTCTGGTTTTGCCATAATTATTCGTCGGTAATGATAAATTCAGTTCTTCTGTTCAATTCATGCTCTGCTTCACTGCATTTAACCCCTTTTGCACAGTTGTTTAGCAATTGGGTTTCCCCATATCCCCTGCCCGATACCCTGCTTGGTTCAATTCCATTCGCAACAATATAAGCAATCACTTTTTTTGCCCTGTCGTTTGTGAGCTTCAAATTATAGTCGGATGGAGCTCTGCTGTCTGTATGCGATTTTATTTCAATATTAAGGCTTGGATACTTCATTAAAATGGCAATCACTTTATTAAGTTCAATCGCAGCGTCTAATCTGATGCTCGATTGGTCCAAATCAAAATAGATGGTTTTGGTTTTAATCATTTTTTGTTCGCGAACTTCAACAAATTCAACGGAAGATTCCATAGCCAAATTGATATTTAAAGCTTCATCTCTTTTATCTGAAGTTTTAACCATAGAAACCGCATCGTGATAATTTTTCAACGAAGCCTTGATTCGGTATTGCGTATCGCACGATAATTTGTAATTGAAAGTTGCAATGGAATCCAAACTTATTTTTTCCAACAATTCATTTCCGCGATAAATAGTGACCAAAGCATTCGAAAGTGGCAGATTTGTTTCTTCGTCCACAACACTTCCGCTTAACAATTGAACACATTCAATCGGCGATAATTTCAAGTTTGTTTTGGTTTCAACTTTATTTTTTTCGTCAGTTGATATTAAAAGATTGCCTGTTTCATAATTTTCTTTTTCGGCAACAATTTTATAGGTTTGCTTGCAATTTATGTTGAATTTATAGCCCAAACCTTTGCCGATTATTTGTTTTTCAATCAGCTTATTATTTTGAAATAAAGAAACATTGACTTGATCTAAAGCCAGATTTGTTTTGCCGTCTAAAATGTTTCCGCTTAACAATTGGTTGCATTCAATCGGCGTTAATTTTAGTGTTTTTGCGATTTCCGTCTTATTTTTATCGTCGGTTGAAATACTTAATTCTGAAGTTATATAATTTTCCTTTTCAGCAACAATTTTATAGGTTTCCTTACAATTTACGTTGAATTTATAGCCCAAACCTTTGCCGATTGTTTGTTTTTCAATCAGCTTATTATTTTGAAATAAAGAAACATTGACTTGATCTAAAGCCAGATTTGTTTTGCCGTCTAAAATGTTTCCGCTTAACAATTGAACACATTCAATCAGCGTTAATTTCAAAGATTTTGTGGTTTCCGTCTTATTTTTATCGTCGGTTGTAATACTTAATTCTGAAGTTATATAATTTTCCTTTTCAGCAACAATTTTAAAAGTTTGCTTGCAATTTATGTTGAATTTATAGCCCAAACCTTTGCCGATTGTTTGTTTTTCAATCAGCTTATTATTTTGAAATAAAGAAACCTGAACCTGATCTAATGGCTGTTCTGTAAGCTCATTTAAGGCCAAAACAATCATGGTTTGGAAACATTCCGGCTCCTTTTCCTTAAACGAATAAATATCAACGCCCCCTTTGCCACCGTCGCGATTTGAGGTAAAATAACCAGAATTTGATGCATTGTCAATTACATAGGCAAAATCATCGTATTTGCTGTTAATTGGAGCAGGTAAATTTGTTGCCTGCTGAAAATTGCCATTTTTAAATTCACTTTTATAAATATCCAATCCACCCAGCCCTTTATGGCCGTTTGAAGAAAAATAAAGCGTATTGTCCTGATCCGTATAGGGAAATAATTCAGCAAATTTTGTATTTACGGTTGTACCTAAATTTTTTGGTGTGCCATAATTTTCCTTATCATTGATGTCCACAACCCAAATATCAGTTTCGCCATAGCCACCCGGCATGTCCGAAACAAAATAAAGATTTTTTCCGTCTTTGCTTACTCTGGGACAGCGCACCGAATATTCCTTGCTGTTAAAAGGCAAAGGAGTTACTTCAGAAATCTCAAATTTCTCATTGATGGATGCTTTGAACATATACAGCGTTTTCCATTTTGCAGAATCCTTTGATTTTAGCGCGCTGTAAAAATTATTCCATGTAAAATAAATCGTTTTAAAATCGGGCGTAAAAGAAATATCCGATTCGAAAAACTTGTTATTTATTTCAGAAGAAAATCTATCAGTTTGGATAATATCACTATTATCAGTGATTAATCCGTGATACAATTCTAAAGAAAGTTGGCGGTTGTTAGTTCGCCTGCCGCTCTCATCTTTTTTTGAGGAAGCAAATATTACGGAATTATTGCTCGAATAGGTAGCTCCCAATTCGGCGAATTTGGAGTTTATCGAGGTATTCAAAATTTCATATACATCCTCTTGGGCGTATAAAAAATTAAAAAATAAAATCAATAATAGCGATAAAAATTTTTTCATAGTAAATTGGTGCTACTTCTTTTTTGATATTTTTTCAAATACCCAAGCGGGTCCAATCAATAAAAATTGTAAATCCTTAAAAAATGACGGTTTTTTCCCTTCCAGTTTATGTCCGTAAAACTGGCCAATCCAGGCGATTACAAAAATGGCTAACGAGCTGTAAAATAGCGGACTAACCTGCGATAAAAAATAATTTCCCATCAAACATAAAATTGAAAACGTCAACATTCTTACAAAAGTTGAAAACGATAATCGGATGTAAAAAATGAACAATAAAATTAAAACCGGGGTCGCCCAATTCTCCAAAAACGGGTTATTAATATTTAGATTGTCTGAAATAAACGTTGAAGGAATACTCATCAACATCCCAACAATACTAAAGAAAATTGCGGGCACGCATATAAAATGAATTGTTTGGTTTGATTTGTTTTGATGACTTACGGCATACTCATCAAACCATTGATTTAATGTTTTCATAGTGTCAGTTTGTAGTTTAAATTTTTAGTTGAAGTGTGGTTATTTATTCTTTTTTCCAATTTTTTAAGTTGATTTTTTGCCCTGAAATTTCCGGAATCGAAAGTCAAAGCTATTTTGTAATTTTCAATTGCCCGCACGGTATCGCCACTTTTCATATAAGCTTCCGCCAAACTGTCGTAAACATTGGAACTATTTGGATACAACGCTGTGTTAATTTTGAATATTGCCTTGGCGATTTCAAAATTTTTCTCTCGTAATGCATTATATCCCAGTGAATTCAGGTATTTTTCATCAATTGAACTGTCCAGCGAATCTTTTTTCTTTATGGCCAAATAGCCTTCAAGCGCTTTATCAAATTCCTTGTTTGCCAAATACTCGCTTGGAACCTTTTCACCTTCTTTCAACTTCATAAAATTATAGGAAATAGGTTTGTTTTCTTCCTTTGGAACAAGTGAAATGTATTGTTGCCGGTTTGCCGGATTTATTAAAAACTGAATTTTTTCATTCATTTCCTTCACGAAAAAAGTGGAATCGTTCACTTTTAAAGGTTTTATTTTTTTTGCGCCGCGCCATTCCATAAACATTTCATTTTCTTCAAAATAAATATGGATCACCTCATCTGAATTGTACAAATATCTGCCCGTTGCTTTTTTTATAAATTCAGGATCATTAGCGTTATTTGAGCACCCATAAAAAAGTACAAATACCAATAAAAAGATTAAATAGTTGAATTTCATTGCTGCAATTTTAATTTAAATGCCGAATAACTTATATTTTCGAATATTACACTCCCAAAAATACTAAAAAAAAGCGTTGCAATAAATCAATGCGTATTGAATATTTTTCATAATAAACATTGAAGTTTTCGCAATAAAATTTATTAAGACTTATTATATATTAACTGCCGATAAGGTTTATGTGCTAAAAGTTACAAAAAATTGAATTAATTTTAGATATCAATTAAAAATAAATCTATGCCAAAATTAATTTTTCGTTTATTACTGACGTTTTTTGTATTTGTGGGTATTTTTATCTTAATACAACGTTCCGTAACACCTGATTCTTTTGGTAAATACGGGCATTACAGGGCTAACTCTATGGATGACAATAAGATGAAGCCGTTTTATTATAAAGGTGAATCAAAATGCACTGAATGTCATCAAGACGTATTTGACCAAAAAACTTCAGATTTACATGATGCTATTCGATGTGAAACTTGTCATACTCCAAAAATACCCGGATCAGTCGATTGCAAAGTGAAGCCGCCAATTGTTAAAGGCACAATTGATTTTTGTGCGCAATGTCATGCTATTAATGCAGGACGTTTAGAAAAAGGTGTTCCGCAATTAGATTTTAAAGAGCACTATGAAAAGCAAAATTGTATTGAATGTCATAATCCACACGCACCATGGGAACTGAAAGAAAAATAAATAACAGACGAAAGTTTTTTCAAACCTCTGCAGCATTGGTTGGCGGAACATTATTGTATTCGCTTATTAAACCATTTGAAACACTGGCTCAACCCAAAGAAGAAGAAACAAAAAAAGAAAAAGCAGAACTTCCTTTATGGGGAATGGGCGTTGATATAGAAAAATGCATTGGCTGCGGGAAATGCGCCGAAGCCTGTAAAATAGAAAACAATGTTCCAAAAGAACCTTTTTATTTTAGAACCTGGGTGGAACAATATACCGTTAAAAATGATGGTGAAGTTAAAATAGAATCTCCAAACGGAGGAATTGGTGGATTAAAACAATCTGTTGCTGATGAAGATATCTTTAAATCTTTTATGGTGCCGAAATTATGCAACCATTGCACAAAAGCACCTTGCGTTCAGGCTTGCCCGGTAGGCGCTACGTTTATAAGTCCGGAAGGTGTGGTTTTGGTTGATGAAACTTATTGTATTGGTTGCAGTTATTGCATTCAGGCTTGTCCGTATGGCGCACGTTTTATGAATCCAATCACAAAAGTAGCCGATAAATGTACCTTCTGCTACCACAGAATTAACAAAGGATTACAACCTGCTTGTGTAGAAGTTTGCCCTACCAATGCAAGAATATTTGGAAACTTAAGAGATAAAGAAAGTGATTTGGTTGCATTTTTACAAGAGAATCCAACCCAAGTTTTAAAACCTCATTTAAATACGCATTCAAGGGTATTTTATAACGGATTAACTTCAGAAGTTAAATAATTATGGAAGAGCATTATCAACATTTATATGAAGCGTTATCTCAGGTTGACGGCTATATTTACCCAAATGATATAGATTTACATTGGGGTTTAATGATTGTTTTATATCCTTATATCACAGGATTGGTAGCAGGCGCTTTTATCCTCGCTTCTTTAGAACGCGTTTTTAACGTGAAAGTTTTAAAGCCCACTTATGGTTTGGCTTTGTTAACTGCTTTGGCATTTTTATTGGTAGCCACTTTTCCGTTAGTCAGTCATTTACAACATCCTTTAAGAGCCTACGAAATTTTAATGACACCCAATCCAACTTCGGCTATGGCTATTTTCGGATTTGTTTATTTATGGTATCTCATGGTAGTGCTATTGTTAGAAATTTGGTTCGATTATCGGTTAGATTTTGTGCTTTGGTCGAAAAAAAGTACCGGATTCAAAAAGTATTTCTATAAAATAATTACTTTAGGAATTAATGACACCGACAAAAAATCGGCAAAACTGGATGATAAATTGGGTTATTTTATAACGCTGATAGGTATTCCTTCAGCATTTTTGTTGCACGGCTATGTTGGATTTATTTTTGGTTCCATAAAAGCCAATCCTTGGTGGTCAACTGTACTGATGCCCGTAATTTTTTTATTTTCGGCCATGGTTTCTGGAATTGCTTTGGTATTGGTGATTTATATGGTTGTGAGCTGGATAAGAAAAGTAGAAATAGATATGCCTTGTTTGGATACCATTGCAAAGTATCTGTTTTATATATTAATTATTGATTTTACATTGGAATCTTTAGATCAAATTCACCGAATTTATGAGGCTGAAGAATCTTTTGACATTATTAAGGTTTTGGTTAGCGGAAAGTTAAATATTACTTTATTTATCATGCAAGTGCTTCTTGGAACGATCATTCCGCTATTAATAATCGGAATTTTTCAAGTTTATAAACCTGCTGAGAAAATCAGAAAGGCCACCTACTTTTTTGTGGGCATCATTGTGCTGATCGGAATTTTCTTTATGCGTTGGAATGTGGTTATCGGCGGACAATTATTTTCAAAAAGTTTAAGCGGATTTACCTCATTTAAAGCGGTATATTCAGGTATGGAAGGTTATTTGATGGCTGCGGTTTGGCTGATACTTCCTTTGCTGATTTTAACTTTTTTGTTATGGTTGATGCCTCCTTGGAAAAAAGTGACAACACACGAATAAGTTGAAAAAAAAATCCGCTAAAATAGCGGATTTTTTTATGTTTATATCTTATGCATTCATCAGCTCAACATCGAAAATTAACGTGGCATCTGGAGGAATAACGCCACCGGCACCTCTACTCCCATAAGCCAATTCAGAAGGAATCACAAAACGTGCTTTATCCCCAACTCTTAATAATTGAATTCCTTCATCCCAGCCTGAGATAACTTGTCCAACTCCCAATTCAAAATCGATGGGTTGTTTGCGAGGATAAGAGGAATCAAAAACAGTTCCGTCCAATAACTGGCCTTTATAATGGACAGAAACCACACTTCCTTTGGTCGCTTTTTTACCGGAACCTTCCTGTAAAATTTTATAACGCAACCCACTTGGCGTTTCATCATAGCCTGCAGCCACTTTATCCATTTGAGCTGCCATTGCTTTTTTAGCTTCTTCTTCTCTTTTTGTTCTTGAACCTTCAAAAGTTCTGAAAGCTTCCACCGCATTAAACTTTTCTGCTGCCTCACCAACTCTCACAATTTCAACAGATTCCAGTACATCATTTTGCTTAATGGCATCAACAACATCCTGTCCTTCAACAACTTTACCGAAAACGGTGTGCTTATTGTCCAACCAAGGCGTTGGAACGTGCGTAATAAAAAACTGACTTCCGTTTGAAGCCGGACCAGAATTCGCCATCGATAAAATTCCTGGTTGGCCATGTTTTAAATCCGGATGAAATTCATCAGCAAAGCTGTAACCAGGCGATCCTGTTCCGGTTCCCAATGGACAACCGCCCTGAATCATAAAATCAGGGATTACCCTGTGAAATTTCAATCCGTCATAATAAGGAACTCCCTGCTTGCGAGCTTTATTTTCTAAATTACCTTCAGCCAAAGCAACAAAGTTACCCACTGTTCCCGGCGTTTTTTCAAACTCCAACTTTACCAGTATTTCACCTTTTGAGGTGTTAAATTTTGCGTATAATCCGTTATCCATTTTCTTAATTTTTTAAACTGCTGCAAAGATACATACTTTCAATGAAAATGAAAGTATTACAAATATTTAATCATTGCACTATTGCTTATCAAAAGAGAAAATCCACCTTAAAGTGGATTTTTACTATATTAATTATTGAATATTATCATTAAACTTCTGCCTTAAATATCGCTTTAGTTGATGTTGATTGTTCTATTTTATTGGCGTCACTCGTTAATCCGCAACCTTTTTTGGAAGCATTGCACGAACTAAACAATAGTACTGAGAACGCCATTCCAAAGGTGTATAAAGCTATTTTTTTCATTTTCTATTTGATATTAATATTTTAAAAACGTTGAAATATAACAATTATTTTATGAAACGAGCCATAATAAATTTTGATACAACAAAAATGATTAATGGCGAACAGCATCTGTACCAATAAAAATAAAATTTAAACAGATGAAATTAATTTGTTTAAGGTATAAACAATCAATTCCTCAACAGGTTTATAAGGATCTTCACTAAAAGTTCCGTTGGCTCGGTTGGCAATTATGGCGTTCATGGAACAGGCTTCGTGACCCAATAATTTAGCCAGTCCATAAATGGCCGAAGTTTCCATTTCAAGGTTTGTCACTTTATAACCGTCAAATTCAAAATTGTCAATTTTACTGTTCAAAGATGGATCTTGAATTGCCAAACGAAGCACGCGTCCTTGCGGACCATAAAAGCCGCCGGCGGTTGCGGTAACACCAATAAAAACTTGGTCGCTGTTCAGTTTTTGTATCAATAATTCACTGCCTTTTACCAAATAAGGCCGCGATTTTCGCGAACTCCAATTGGTGTGTTTTATAAAAGCATCTTCCATTTCGGCTTCTAAAATATCTTCACAATCGTAAGAATGGAGCAATCCGTCAAAACCCAATCCATATTTTGCCAACACAAAACTATCGACGGGAATATCGCTTTGCAAAGAACCCGAAGTGCCAATTCTGACAATATTTAATTTGGTATGCGCTGATTTTACTGTACGAGATTTTAGGTCGATATTCACCAAAGCATCGAGCTCATTCATCACAATATCAATATTATCAGGTCCAATGCCTGTTGAAATTACGGATATTTTTGTGCCTTTATAAGTGCCGGTTATCGTTCTGAATTCTCTTTTTTGCGTTTCAAATTCAATAGATTCAAAATGTGCGGCTATTTTTGGCACCCTGTTTTGGTCGCCAACAAAAATAATGTTGGTGGCAATGTTTTCGGGTTTTAAATTTAAGTGATACACACTTCCGTCCGGGTTCAGAATTAATTCTGAAGCTGCTATTTTATTCATAATTTATCCGCCTACGCGTTTGATGTTATATCCTTCTTTTTTAAGGATTTCCATTATTTTATCTCTATAATTTCCCTGAATGATAATTTCATTGTCTTTTACGCTTCCGCCAACGCCGCATTTGGTTTTAAGCAGTTTTCCTAGATTTTTTAAATCCTCTTCAGCACCCACAAAACCGGTAATAACAGTAACTGTCTTTCCTCCTCTTCCTTTATTGGAAAATTTGGCTTCCAAAAACTGTTTCTTGGGCGGCAACAAAACTTGTTCATCCGCTTTCTCAAATTCGAAGTTGTCATTGGTGGAAAAAACGAATCCGCCTAAATCTTCCAAACTGTTTAATTTTTTCTTACTCATATTCATTCAAAAAAAATATAGGCTAAATTAGGGAAACATTATTTATTATTGATTTTTTTCCAGGCAAATAACAAGGCTGCCAAAAGTTCAAAAACGAGTCCGATGGCCATCACCAAATTTGCTTGAGACCAATTAAACAACTTTGATATAGCGCCTGCCAAAATCAGAAACAAGCCAAATGTAAAAAATGAAACTACCTTGTTCGACATCATTTTATCAATCCTAACTCTCTTAAACGCTCATTTAAAAATTCTCCGGCCGTAATATCGTCATACACTTTCGGACGTACTTCATCAATGCATTCGGGCAAGCAATTTAATTTCATTTCACTTATTGGATGGGTGAAAAAAGGAATGGAATATCGTGGTTTTTCCCAATCTTCACGGGGTGGATTTACAACGCGATGAATGGTTGATCGCAATTTATTGTTTGTCAGCCGTTCCAACATATCGCCAACATTCACAACCAATTGTTCCGGCAAAGAAGTTACGGAAATCCAATCTCCTTTTTTATTTTGCACTTCCAATCCTGATGATGATGCGCCCATTAAAAGCGTAATTAAATTGATATCGCCGTGTGCTGCTGCTCTCACAGCGCCTTTTGGCTCTCCAATTATTGGCGGATAGTAAATTGGGCGTAAAATACTGTTTCCGTTAACCACATATTTATCGAAATACATTTCATCCAAACCAACATACAAAGCCAAAGCCCGCAACACATAAATGGCCGTTTTTTCAAGCATTTTATAAGCTTCCATGCCAACAATATTGAAATTCGGAATTTCATTTACAATCACGTTTTTGGGATATTCGGCTTTTAAAGCCTCGTTTCCTTCAACTTTTTGTCCGAAATGCCAAAACTCTTTTAAATCACCTTCTTTTTTTCCTTTTGCGCTTTCTTTTCCGAAGGAAGTGTAGCCTCTTTGTCCGCCAATTCCTTCAATTTCATAAGATTGCTTAATTTCATCAGGCAAATCGAAAAAGTTTTTGACTTCTTTATATAAATTTTCTGTCAGTTCATCCGACAAAAAATGTCCGCGAAGCGCAACGAAGCCAATTTCTTCATAAGCTTCTCCAATTTCTTTGATAAATTTCTGTTTTTTTGCAGCGTCTCCCGATAAAAAATCGGATAAATCGACACTTGGAATATTTTTCATTAGCCAAAAAGGGTTTAAGTTTTGAGTTTTTGAAAATTACTTTTCTTTTTTAATAATTGGGATCAGATAACTTAAGGTATAATTTATGCCAAATCCGGTATCGTTTAAATAAACACGGTTAAAACCAGGGACATAAAGATTTTTAAAATTATCAGGCTCTTTAGTGCTAATCATTGTTTTAAAACTAAAACTAAAACCCAAATATAGGTTTTTAAATGTTTCTGCCTTTATTCCAAAAACCAATTCGGCCCAATGTGCCGATAAATCTTTAAATTCGGTATTAGGCAAAACTTCTGTCGGAATAAAATAAGTTCCTTTAACATTTGGTGTGTAACTGTTTAAAGTTTGGTTAAATAAGCTAAATCCATATCTCGCGCCAACGTAAATTTCATTGTTCATTCCTTTCCAATTTTTATAGGCATTGTAATTCACTCCGGCTTTTAAATAAGTGCCTTTTGTGGTGAAATTCATATAATCTTCCTTTGAAATTTTATCTTCAAAACCCAATTCAACCGCCGCATAATAGTTGTTTAAAATACGCATATCACCCACCACTTCCAATCCTTTCGTATCTTCTTCCATAAAAGAAATTATAGGTTTGCTTAAATCAACGCCAACCCGAATGCCATAACTTTCTTTCCTTTTAACGGAATCTTTTTTTTGCTGGGCATTTATGGTTACCGAAACAAAGAGACTAATGAAAAATAGTAAGATGTGCTGCTGTTTCATTTTCTATGGTTGAATTTTTAAGGGTATCATTTTTTATCCAGTTTCCGGTTCTGCTTTCTATTTTGAAGTTTTCAAAAATGGTTTTATAGCCGCAGGAACGGGAAACAAAAACATCTTTTCTTTCGTACGTAAAATTGATCGAATCAATGATTGCACCCGATTTAAATTTATAGAACGTGCTGTTTTTGGTCAAATCTAAAGGAATTGCAATGGAATCAAGTGATTTGTTTTCATAAAGATTCCCAAGGGTATCAGCCGAAACCGTTAACGAAGAAACTGCTTTTTTTGTGACAGGAATTTCATTGTTGTAAAAAACTACAATTAATTTTGGCGTTGTGGTTTCAATACAAATATCATCCTTTTCACAGTTTATAAGCGTAAAACACAGGATGAACAACAATATTAAATATTTTCTCATTATTGCTTTGATTTTAATTCCAAAAGTACAACATTTTCCACGTGATGGGTTTGCGGGAACATATCTACTGCCTGGGTTTTAATAATATCGTACTGTTCTTTCATTAACGACAAGTCGCGGGCTTGCGTTGCCGAATTGCAACTTACGTAAACAATGCGTTTTGGCGAAATTTCCAAGAGTTTTTCCACCACATTTTTGTGCATCCCGTCACGCGGCGGATCGGTAATTATCACATCTGGCTGTCCGTGCGTTTTAATGAAATTGTCATTAAAAACATCTTTCATATCCCCGGCAAAAAATTCGACATTATTTATGTTGTTCAATTTTGCATTTTGTTTTGCATCGTCAATGGCTTCGGGAACGGATTCCACACCAATCACTTTTTTGGCGTTTTTGGCGACAAATTGTGCAATGGTTCCTGTGCCGGTATAAAAATCGAACACAATTTCATTGCCGGATAAATTGGCAAAATCACGCGTAATTTTGTACAATTCATAGGCTTGCGCAGAATTTGTCTGATAAAATGATTTTGCCCCGATTTTAAATTTTAGGCCTTCCATTTCTTCAAAAATATGGTCCCTTCCGCTGAATAAAATAATATTTTGATCGTATAAAGTGTCGTTTCCTTTCGGATTTATGACAAATTGAAGCGACGTTATTTGGGGGAATTCCTGAATCAAGGCATTCAATAGCGCTTCCCTTTTTTCTTTGGCTTCTTTTAAAAATTGAATAACCACCATCATTTCACCTGTTGATGAAATTCGAATCATTATGGTACGCAAAAGACCCGATTGTTCCCTCGGGTTGTAAAATTCAATTTCGTTTTTTATGCCGAATTCTTTAACGAAATTTCTGATTTGGTTTGAAGGATCTTCCTGCAAATGGCATTTTTCAATATCCAAAATTTTATCCCACATCCCAGAAATATGGAAACCACAGGCATTTCTGTTGTCAATTTCTTCGGTAGAATTTATTTCTTTCAAGGTGAGCCAACGGCTATTTGAAAAAGAAAATTCCATTTTATTTCTGTAAAAATAGGTTTTTTTGCAACCTAAAATAGGTGTCGGTTCAGGCAATTCCAAATGCCCAATGCGTTTTAAATTATTAATGACTTCCTTTTCTTTATAGGTCAATTGGTGTTCATAAGCCATATCCTGCCATTTGCAACCGCCGCAAAACTCAAAATGCCGGCAAACGGGTTCAACACGTTTTTCTGAATATTTATGAAATTTTATGGCTGTGCCCTCGAAATAGGCTTTTCTCTTTTTGCCTGTTTTAATGTCAACAATATCTCCCGGAACTGCATTGGTTAAAAATATCACGCATCCGTCCGGCGCTTTTGCAATTGTTTTGCCTTGCGCGCCCGCATCTGTCACTTCAATATTCTCAAAAATAAATTGCTTGTTTTTTCTTGCCATGTTGCAAATGTACCATTTTTGCATAAAAAAAGCATCCCGAATTTTGGGATGCTTTCAATTAATAATTTTAACCTGATTATTTTATACTGTTCATGTAAACCGCCAATGCAGCAAGCTCTTCACTGGTTAAGTTTTTTACAAAACCATCTAAATTGGCTTTCATAATGGCAACCTGGCCTGGATCTGTATCAACAATTGGTGCAGTTTCGCCTTTTAAGAATGCCACAATATTCCCGTTTGTTTCCGAATACTTTTTATTGATGTCTTTTATTGACGGTCCAATAACTTTTACGTCAGGCTGATGACAAGTTACACAGGTTTTTGATGTAAATAATTCTTTCCCTAAAGCAAGATAATCGTCCGACGTTTTAATGGTTTCTTTGGCTGATTCCGCAGGCGCTTCCACTTCTTTTTTAATTTCTTCTTTCTTGGTTTCACCGCAACTTGCGAAAAAGAACGCTACCAATCCTAATATCAATACTGATTTTTTCATTTCTTAAATTTTATTTTTAGTTGATGCAAATTTATTTAATTAATTTTGAAAGAAATGCAATTTTTATTACAAAATTTAGAATAATGCCATATTCTTTTTTCGAAAGAAATTTTCACTTTTAAAATAAACAATTAAGCCAGATTTTAAGTTTGAAATATTTTGTAATTTGCAAAAAATATGAGGATGATTTCTCTCCTAAAGGAGGAATTGAGAGTTTTAAATTATAATTTTTTTACCATGATGGTTTCAGAAAAAATTTCATCACAACAAGCTATTGATTTAGAAAATAATTACGGGGCGCATAATTACCATCCTTTACCTGTAGTTTTAACCAGAGGGGAAGGCGTGTATGTTTGGGATGTGGACGGCAAGCGTTATTACGATTTCCTGTCTGCGTATTCCGCTGTTAATCAAGGGCATTGCCACCCAAAAATAATAAAAGCATTAAATGATCAGGCAAGCACTTTAACCTTAACTTCCAGGGCATTTTATAATGATGTATTGGGGAAATATGAAAAATATGTGACCGAGTTTTTTGGTTTTGATAAAGTTTTGCCAATGAATACAGGTGCAGAAGCTGTGGAAACTGCCATCAAACTTTGCAGAAAATATGGGTATGAGAAAAAAGGAATTCCGGAAAACCAGGCCCAGATAATTGTTTGCAAAAATAATTTTCACGGACGCACCACCACCATCATTTCTTTTTCTAACGATGAAGAAGCGCGCAAAAACTTCGGGCCTTTTACGGAAGGTTTTATAAAAATTGAGTACGACAATATAGATGCCTTGGAAGAAGCCTTAAAATCGAGCAAAAATATTGCCGGCTTTTTAGTGGAGCCAATTCAGGGAGAAGCAGGCGTTTATGTTCCTGCTGAAGGTTATTTGTCAAAAGCAAAAGCTTTGTGCGAAAAATATGGCGTTTTATTTATTGCAGATGAAGTGCAAACAGGTATCGCAAGAACAGGAAAATTATTGGCTGTTAATCATGAAAATGTAATCCCCGATATTTTAATTTTAGGAAAAGCATTGAGTGGCGGCGTTTATCCGGTATCGGCAGTTTTGGCAAATAACCACATTATGGAAGTTATAAAACCCGGACAGCACGGATCAACTTTTGGCGGAAATCCTTTGGCTGCCGCTGTGGCCATTGCCGCGTTAAAAGTGATTAAAGAGGAAGCGTTGGCTGAAAATGCCGACAAATTGGGTAAACTTTTCAGAAGTGAAATGCAAAAATTTATTGACACCCAAACATTGATAAAATTGGTGCGCGGTAAAGGACTTTTAAACGCCATTGTAATCAATGATACCGAAGACAGCTCGACGGCCTGGGATATTTGTTTAAAACTGCGCGACAATGGCTTGCTGGCAAAACCTACCCACGGAAACATTATTCGTTTTGCGCCCCCTTTGGTGATGAATGAAGCACAATTATTGGATTGCGTTTCCATCATTAAAAAAACAATCACGGAATTTAATTCGTAAAAATAAATTTTAAATCCTATCCCCAACCTCCCGTTCTAAAAACGGGACAGGCTTTTCCAAAGGAAAGGGAGTTTGATTTGAAATTAGAGAATATTTACAACAAAAAACTTTTAACTTTTAAACAAAAAAAAATCGGAGTTTTCACTCCGATTTTTTTGTTTTTTATTCAGTTACTAGCTATAAATATTTCAGGAAAAAATCCATCATCTTTTCTTTAAGCTGATAATGCATATTCACAAATGTTTTCATTTCATCTTTTAACAACACCTGTTTTTCGTGAAATTGAACATCAGCATTTTTTTCAGTTTGGCCTTGATGCGCCAATTCTCGCCTTTTCATTCTGATTCTATGCCTTAAATGACCCATAACTTCGCGTTCACGGATTATTTTATTTTGAAAACCTTCGAGATGCACCAAAACCTCACTTCCGGGATTCCGCATTACAATATGCTCTAACTTTTCTTCAAAATAATCCATTTCACTTTCTTGAAACTTCAACTCTCTTTTCCAAACATCCAGGTTGAAGTTCAGATCACTTAAGAATACTAACTGACTTTCCATTTTCGAATCGGTTTTTAATTTATATTAGGCTAAAATTCGTGATTTTCTTTTGATTTTCCGTTGATAAAAATCATAAAGTTTTACCAAAAGACAATCTACGGCTGCTCCTGTAAGCATTCTGATAAAGATATAAAAAAAGCGTTTTAATTTAAATTAAAACGCTTTTAAAATTTTCACTAAATTTTATCTTTAATCGCTTTCTTCTTCATCTTTCTCTTCACCTTCCTTTTTGGAAGTTTTATTCCAAATTTTAATTTCATCTTTTAAGGTAACGCCTTTAATGATTTCAACATTTACGCCATCTGAAATACCCAACTCAACATTTCTTCTCTCAAATTTCTGATCCCCTGTTTTAACTTCCACAAAAGGCGCATCTGTTTTTTTATCAAATTGCAACAACGCTTCTTTTATGGAGAGCACGCTGTCCTTCTTTTCCAACACAATGTCGGCATTGGCACTGTAACCTGCACGTACGAAATATTCATCATCCAAAGTTACGTCGCCTTTAATTTTAAACTGCACGGCACCATTTTCTTCAGTTCCTTTTGGAGCGATAAAGTTTAATTTTGCAGGATATTTTTTCTTTTCAATAGCGCCCAAAGAAACTTCCAAAACAGTTCCATTTTTAATTTTACCAACCTCAGCTTCATCAACTTTCCCTTCAAAAATCATTTTGGTCATATCGGCAATAGTTGCTATGGTTGTACCTGCATTAAATGTGTTGCTTTCAATAACCTGGGTACCGATACGAACCGGTATTTCTAAAATAGTACCGGAAATTTCGGCTTTAACATAAGTATTGGCAGTTTTACCCATACCCGCAGCCGAGCCTTTTTTAATGATTTCTAAATTGTTTTGGGCATTGTTTAAATCTTGTCTGGCGCTGTTGTAGTTTAATTCGGCAGTTTCAAATTCTTGTTTGGAAATAACCCCTTTTTCAAAAAGACCTTTATTTCTGTCATACAATGTTTTTGTATTGCTATAACGCAATTGCGCTGTTTTCACAGTTCCTTGTGCACTGTTTAAAGACTGCACATTTGGCACCACCCTAATAGTTGCGATTAAGTCGCCAACTTTAACTTTTGCGCCTTCTTCAACAAATATTTCTTCAATAATTCCTGAAACTTTTGGTTTAATTTCTGCTTCTTCCAAAGGAATTACTTTTCCTGTAGCCACTGTTTTTCTTACAATATTGGTTTTAAATGGTTTTTCTGTTTCATATTGAATTGGAGATTTGCTGTTCTTTGCTCCAAACCAAGCTAAAACAGCTATTAGCGCTACTGCTATTGATCCAAAAATTATTGTTTTTTTCATTAGTGATTGATTTTCAGTTTATGTTATTTTTTTATTAAAAATTGAAAGATTGATTATTCTTCTCTTAATGCTTCTATTGGTCTAATGCTTACTGCTTTCTGCGCAGGAATTAACCCGATTAATGTTCCTAAAACTACCAGCGTTATTGCCGCTATTATAATTACAGGAATATCAACGGTTGGATTTGTTAAGGCTGGCTCTTCTCCTTGTCCCAAAGTGGCATCAATAATCATTAAAACAACCCCTCCGGAAATGATTCCCAATGCACCTGCAATACTTGTTAAAAAAACAGATTCCAAAATTATTTGCCGTTTAATTTCCCAAGGTTTTGCGCCAATAGCGCGTCTGATTCCTATTTCTTTGGTTCTTTCTTTAACCGTAATTAACAAAATATTTCCAATGGCAAATACGCCTGCTATTAATGTTGCGATTCCAACAAACCAAGTTAAAAACTGCATTCCTGTAATAAATCCGGTCACTTTTGCGATTTCTTTTCCAAGGTTAAAACTGCCAAATGCCCTTTCGTCTTCCGGGTGCACTTTGTGCAAATTTTTTAACAATAACTTCACATCTGCTTCTATTTGCGTAATGTCAAAACCAGGTTGCCCTGTGATCATCATCCATCCCACACTGTCACCTCTATTGTAAACTTGTTGAAATGTCGTAAATGGAATATGGATACTTCCTTGCTGTCCGCCTGATCCTATTTGTCCTTCTTTATACATGCCAACTACATTGTAATTGATATTGTCTATTTTAATATATTGCCCTATTGGAAATTCATCCTTATCAAAAAGTTGCTTATAAATTTCTTCTTCAATGACACATACTTTCTTTTTTTCAATGATGTCATTGTCATTAATAAATCTGCCATAAACTAAATTTCGCTTCTGAACTTTATCAAACTCCGGATAATCTCCAAAAATTCCAAACGTCCCAGTTTTAAACTTGTTAACCGCTAAAGCCTGGTTTTGATGGCGCGGTATGACAAATTCAAGCCCCTTAATTTCTTTTTTGATATTGTCTAAATCAGACATTTTTAGGGTGATTCCTTTTCCCTCCTGAAAACCTTTAAATGGCTTGCTGGTTTGTTGTGCCCAAACAAATACGCTGTTAGTTGCAAAATCTCCGAATAATCTATTGAAATTGTTCTCAACACCCTTTGCGGCGCCCAATAAAACAACCAATAAAAAAATACCCCACATTACGCCTATGATGGTAATCGCAGTCCGCATTTTATTTTTGCGGATGCTGCTGTATATTTCTTGCCAGGTATCTGTGTCAAATAAAAACTTTATCATATTACTCGTCGTTTAAGGCTACTATTGGTTTGATGCTTGCTGCTCTTTTAGCTGGAATATATCCTGCAATGGTACCGGCAATTATTAAAATTATTGTTGCTCCAACAACTACATAAGTTTCAACGCTCGGATTAAGAATAAAATATTTTTCTAAACTTTTTCCGATGGCTTTTAGGGTAAAAACACCTATTAACAATCCTGCATAACCGGCTACAGCAGTCACAAATATTGATTCCATCATAATCATACCAATGATAGAACTTGGGGTTGCACCCAGCGCTTTTCTTATCCCTAATTCTTTGGTGCGTTCTTTTACGATGTACACCATAATATTGCTAATGCCTATAATACCGGCAACTAAGGTTCCTATTCCAATAAAAAGTATGATTACATTTAATACAGTCATAAATTGTTTGACACTTTTAGTGCCTTCAGCATAATTTTGAACTCGAATAGCCGCTTGGTCTCTTGGATCTACATCATGTTTCTCTTGAAGCACTTTGGTAAGCATATTTGAGAACTCAAGTGCTTGATCAACGCTTAATTTTGGATTATAAGTAAGTCCGAATATATCTAATTCATCATTAATTCTGTACATTCCTTGGGCTGTACTAAACGGCGTATAAATAAACCGCTCGTCTCGGTCGCCTCCAGGATCACTAAAAACACCTACTACTTTATATGAAATGCCATCCAAACTAATATTTTTCCCCAAAGCATTTTTATTGCCAAACAAATCTTTTTCAACCAGCCTTCCAATGGCAACAACTTTGGCTTTACTTTTTAAATCTAAATAACTTAAAAATCTGCCGTCTTTTATTTCTGCGGATTCCAATGGTTGATAATCCGGATAAACGCCTCTTACCGTATAGTTGTTATGTTCTCCTTCATAAATTGCCTGTACATTGTATCTTTCAACATTCGGACTAAAAAACTGAATTTCATCTTCAAACTTTTCATTGATAAATTTAGAATCGTCATTTCTAAACTGAATAGTTCTACCGCTTTGCAATCCTTTATAAGGTTTGGTTGTTACGCCTGCTCTAATATATACAGAATTTGCTGCATCGCTTGAAAATTGCTTTTCAAAAGTGTGTTTTAATCCATTGCCGACGCCAAATAAAAGAGTAAATAACAAAATGGCAAATGCAATAGTAAAACCAGAAAGAAGCGTTCTTAATTTGTTTTTACTGATTGTTTGAAAAATTTCCTGCCAACGGTCTAAATCAAACATAACTTATACTTTTGCTTTTTTTTGAACTCTCTCATCGCTAATAATTACACCATCTTTTAAACGCACAATTCTGTCGGTTTTCGCTGCAACATCTTCTTCGTGCGTAATTACAAAAACAGTCATCCCTTCACGATTAATTTCTTTCAACAATTCCATTACAGAATGCGTAGTGGTTGAATCAAGTGCGCCTGTTGGTTCATCGGCCAATATAACTTTTGGATTCGTAACCAAAGCGCGTGCGATGGCAACGCGTTGTTTTTCACCTCCAGAAAGTTCATTTGGCAAATGTTCTGCACGGTCTTTTAAACCCACTTTGTCTAAATATTGCAATGCAATCTTGTTGCGTTCTTTTCTGGCCATACCTTGATAATACAATGGCAAAGCCACATTTTCTAACGCACTTTTATAATTAATCAAATTAAACGACTGAAATACAAAACCTAAAAATTTATTTCTTAGAATTGCGGCTTTTTTTTCATCTAAATTTTCAATTAATTGATTGTTTAAATAATATTTTCCCGTATCATGTCCGTCCAACAAACCAACAATATTTAGCAGTGTAGATTTTCCGGAACCTGAAGACCCCATTATGGATACAAATTCGCCTTCTTTAATATGTAAATCCAAGCCCTTAAGTACGTGCAGAGAATCTTTTCCTATTGGATAAGATTTATGAAGTTTTTCAATCCTAATCATTTGGTTATCGTTTTATCTAATTTAAAAATTGCCGGTGATAGTGATTATTAATTTTATGTTAAAAGAATTTTTCATTTTAAATCAATAATTTTGCTTCATGGACAACTTTGAAAACAAATCAATTATTCTTTTTGATGGTGTATGTAACCTTTGCAATGCATCGGTAAATTTTGTGATCAAACACGATAAAAAAGCCCAATTTTTATTCGCTTCATTCCAATCAGACGCTGCAAAAGAAATAATGTTACATTTCAATTTAAAAAATTTGAATTTAGATTCAATTGTGCTGATTGATGATCAAAAAATTTATGAAAAATCGACTGCAATATTGAGAATTGCAAGACATTTAAACTGCGGATTTAAATCATTGTATTTCTTTATTGTAATTCCTAAATCCGTTAGGGATTGGCTGTACAGCTATATTGCGAAGAACAGATACAAGTTTTTTGGCAAAAGGGAAAGTTGTATGGTACCTTCCCTTGAATTAAAAAATAGATTTTTAGATTAACTGAGCGTAATTACTCTTTCTTATAAGTATCATCCCAGTTTTTTACCTCAGGATCGTGAAGTTTTCCCAATGATTTTGCCACAATCATAGAAACCACAGCATCTCCTGTAACATTTATGGTTGTTCTGCACATATCCAATGGTCTGTCTATGGCGAAAATTAGTGCCAAACCGGCTTCAGGAATCCCAGCTTGCGCCAAAACAATCACCAACATTACCATTCCTGCACCTGGCACTGCTGCCGATCCTATACTTGCCAATGTTGCGGTAACAATAATTCCCAATTGCACTGATAAAGACAATTCCATTCCAAAAGCCTGCGCAATAAAAACCGCGGCCACTGCCTGATACAAACTGGTGCCATCCATATTAATGGTAGCGCCGATAGGCAACACAAAACTGCTAACATCTTCATCAACACCCAAATGTTCTGTGACTCTTTCCATGGTTACCGGCAAAGTGGCTGCACTGCTGCTTGTTGAAAAAGCCAACAATTGAGCCGGTGAAATTCCCTTAAAGAAAAACGAAGGACTCTTTTTTGTTATTATCCATACAAGAGAATAATAAAAAACCAATATCATTGTCAAACCTAAAATTACGGTAAATGCATACCAAATGAGCGCCTTAAACAAATCTAGGCTTGGAGATTCAACTACCAAAGCCGTTAACAAAGCAAAAACACCATAAGGTGCCGCCAGCATAATTAAATCTATAATTTTGAGAATTACATCATTAAAACCATCAAAAAAGTTTTTAACCGGCGTGGATTTTTCTTCGGGAATTAAAATTAATCCAATCCCAAAAATTAAGGCAAAAAATATGACCTGAAGCATATTTTTATTGTCTGAAGCTGCGCCAAATATATTGTCAGGAACTATATCTACCAATGATTGCAATGGACCGGTTTCTTGTTGAATGGCCGCTTCTTCTTTATATTTTTGGGTATCACCGCTATAATTCTGCACCAATTCCTGTCTGGTATTTTCAGAAATTGATTCTCCCGGTTTAATGATATTGACCAATAATAACCCAATAGAAACGGCAATTACAGTTGTAAGTATATACAAACCTATTGTTCGTCCGCCCATTTTGGAAAGCTTTGAAATATCCTTTAAATCGGAAACTCCTTTAATAAGCGATGCCAAAATTAACGGCACTGCAATTAATTTTAATGAATTGATAAAAATAGTGCCTAAAGGTTTTATCCAATCCTGAACAATCTCTTTGCCACCATCAAATTGTGTCATTAATAAACCAACTGCAATACCCAAAACCATTCCCAGTAATATTTGCCAATGCAATGCTATTTTTTTCATTCAAAAGTTTTTAAATTTTTTTGAAAGGTAAAAAAAAATTAATGACAAATAATAAAAAATGCGCCAATGGCGCATTTCATTTTTTATGACATATAATGATTAAAACTGATAGCGTAAAGAAAGTGCGATATCTAAATCGGTATCTTTACCATAATCGCCAACCAGTCCAAATTCAGGCCTAAAATCCAACGAGATCAGCAACGGAATATCAAAATTATACTCAATGCCTATATTTCCGTCGGCATTGATAAATAAGCCGTCATCATCATCTCCTGTATAGTCATTACCTGCATTCCAGGATCCAATTCCTGCACCAAAACCGGCATACCAATTGAATCCGCCATCAATATTCCAAACCCACTGATGGATTCCGGTCAATTTAAAGGCATCGGAATCATTGTTGTTTCTAAAACCCAAATCCAATTCCAATCGGGTCATTTCACCCAATTCATGCTGATAAGATATTTCGCCGCCAAAGCCGTCATTGTCGCCCAAGCGCACACCTAATGCGTTTCTAGCAATGTCTTGAGCATTTGACGTAAAAATAATTCCCAATAAGAATACGGACATAAAAATTAATTTCTTCATAAATTTTGTGTTTTTAGATTTTTTAATGAATATTTTTCTGTTTAAAATTATTATCAAAACGAGGATTATGTCATTATATTTTGTGATAAATTCAAAAAAAATTGTAAAAAACTTTCTTGTGCACTTAATAATTGCACAATTTATTATAAAAATTGGAGCAGAAATTAATAAGCTCCAGATTTAAAAATATAAATGTATTTTTGCCCGGAAAATAAATAAAATGGAAAAATTAAAACAGCGCTGGGGATTAACTTCTAACTTTCAAGTTCTCTTAATCATTATTGTTTTTTCTGTGAATGGTTCTTTTGCGGCCTGGGTTGCAAAACCGCTGACAAATTTAATTGGTTTGAATTCAGAAACCACAAATCCTTGGTTATTTTGGCCGGTAAGAATTGTGTTGATATTTTTAATTTATCAATTTACGTTGCCATTGGTCGGATTTTGTTTTGGACAATATAAATTCTTTTCCGCATTTTCAAAAAAGACACTTTCGAGAATGGGTTTTAAACGATTTTTTAAAGAAGCCTAATTAATTTTCCTTTTTAATGAGGTATTTATAAATCCAAGTTAAGGTAAATGTTGGCAAAAAATCAGTTCCTAAAATACCGATTTCTTCAACAAAAGAAATGATTCCCACTCCTTTTCCCAAAACTCCGCCATACATTTTGTAAATTAAAAAAGCCGATAAGGGCGCCCAAACAACATCTGAAAATTCCCCAATAAAAGGAATTACGAACGAAAGCATCCCTACTCCGTCAAAAATAATGCTTAATAAGAGCTGTTTGTATTTCTTAGGCATAATTCATTTATTTTCAGATAAATACGATTAAAATAAGTTTAAAATTTAGATCTTCCCGACTCTTTGGAGGGCGTTCCCCGCCAGCTGGCGGGTCGGGCTTTTCGTTCCAAACTTTTTTCGCTGAAAAAGCGCAAAAAGGTTTTCCTCTGCAATCCCTAACACAGTTTGTGGTCAAAACAAATTAAAAATTAAAAAATTGAAAGACAAGTTAAAAAATACTTTAAATCATATTTTTCTCTGTGAATCTTCATATTTTCCTTTGTGAATCTCTGTGCAATAATTATTTCACCAAGTTACACTGAGACAAAAAGAGATACACAAAGCAAAGCTAAATAGCTGATTTTAGAATCTATTTTATAACCTATCCTTAAATCAACTAATGGTGAAAAATTATAGCTATTTAATGGTTCCTTGTTTATTCAAAAAAACACGCTAAAAACCAGTTATTTTTTTAACTTATCCTTGTATTTTTTGATGAATTTATCTAGTTTCGGATTGATTACCGCCACACAATAACCCTGATTTTTATTGTTATTATAGTAATTTTGATGGTAAGATTCCGCTTCATAAAAAGCTTCAAACGGCGTAACTTCCGTCACTATTTTTTTATCAAAAACTTTGGCTTCGGTCAATGCTTTAATAAATGCCTCGGCAACTTCTTTTTGTGCGGTTGAATGATAAAATATGGCAGAACGGTATTGTGTGCCAACATCATAACCCTGTCTGTTTAAAGTTGTTGGATCGTGCGTTGCAAAAAATACGTCCAATATTTCCTGATAAGTGATTACTGAAGGATTAAATTGGATTTGAATCACCTCTGCGTGCCCTGTTTCTCCTGAAGTAACTACATTATAGGTCGGATTTTTAACTTTTCCTCCAGCATAGCCCGAAGTCACTTTTTCTACTCCGTTTAATCTTTGAAAAATGGCTTCAGTACACCAAAAACAACCGTTTGCCAAGGTGGCAATTTCTAATTTATCTGACATTTTGGAATTTTTTGTTAGTATGGATTGTGCATCAATGTTTGCTGTTGCAAAAACCAGGAATATGAACATTATTTTTTTCATTCCTTTTCTTTTTTTTAAATAAGTCGGAATTGTTTGAACTAAATTACATTTCTGCAGGAATTAATTTTCTAGGAAACTGAACCAAACTTTCCGCACCATTTTCTCCTACACTCACTACGCCAAACAAAAAATTATCGATGACCACTTTTTTCAAGGTATAATCGGTTGTTTTGCCTACAAATCGGCTGTATTGCCATTGCGGTGAAGTGGTGTCGCGCCAATAAATTTTATAACCGATGCTGTTTTTATCGGCAACTTCATCCCACTTTAATCGGGTTGATGGCTCCACGGCGCCAGCAATCATCACATTTTTAGGTTCTAATGGCGCTGCCGCCAAAGAAGCCAATGTTAAGCAATTTACCGCGGTTAATTTTGCGGCATAGCCAAAGTTTACGCCTTCCAGCACATCACCATATTTTATGCCGTTTTCAACCCTGATATCTTGGTGTTGGCGGTTGTAATTTTCATGTGTTTCCATAATTCTGACGCCCGTAAAACCTACATCATTAAAAGGCCGGTGATGGCCGCCCCTTCCAAACCTGTCGAGCCTGTAAATCATAATCGCGTCTAAATTGGTCATATATTGTTCGGTCAATTTATCAACGTAACGCGCCAATTGTCGAGAAGTTCCGTCCACTTCACCGCCATAAAAACGCATGCTGTTGCGCTCTTTATCGGTGGTTTGTGCAGAAATTGCTTCAGAAAAAACCCTGAAAGTGCTGTTGTCAATAACACCGTCAATTCCTTCAATATTTCCAATCATATCGTTGTTTAAAACAGCGATAATGTCCCAATTTTTTTCTTTGGCATATTTTGCCATTATTTTACCGCCGTACAAGCCTTGTTCTTCACCAGACAAACCCACATAAATGATGGAAACAGGGAATTTATACTTGCTTAAAACGCGCGCGGCTTCAATGGTTCCGGCCAATCCGGAGGCGTTGTCATTTGCTCCGGGCGAATCAGACTTAAAATTATTGGCATCCGAAACGCGGGAATCAATATCGCCCGACATAATTACATAGCGATTTGGATAGGTTGTTCCGCGCTGAATTGCCATCACATTCACCACTTTGGTATCGGTAACAATTCTGCTTCCGTCAGCTTTCACCAAATCGCCCAAATAACTTACTTCCAGACAATTATTGCAATTTTTTGAAACTTCATCAAAAGCAACTTTTACCCAACGTCGTGCTGCGCCAATTCCCCTAGTTTTGGAAATTGTGTCGGATAAGGTATGGCGCGTTCCAAAACCTGCTAATTTTATGATGTCTTTTTCAATCCTTTCCGCAGAAGGCGCCACAGCAATTTCAGTCAATATTTTATCTATTTCGGATTGTGAAAATCCGTTGGTGCTTATGGCTATAAAAAGCCCAATTAGTGTTAATTTTAATGTTTTCATTTTTTTATCAGATTATATTTTCAAAAATTTTAGATTAATGTTTTCTAAATTTAAACTTTAAAATTCAATCGAAATTTGCATTTAACCGCTAAGATCGCAAAGATTTTACGCAAAGGTCGCAAAGAAATTATCAATTTTTAATGGTAATTTATAAGTTTATTTTATTCTAAAATCGTAAATAAATGCGTTAAGGATTGAAATGAAAATCCTTTTTATGGGCTTTTCGCCCATAAAAAGATTGCAATAAAAAGCCTGGCCGCCTTTTCGGCGGGAACGCCCAAATATTATTTTTATTCAAATTGTTTCAGCATTTAGCCATTTTAATTAAATATTCTCTAAAGTGTTAACCACCATTTCCAGCATTTCTTCTGTGAAATCTAAATGGGTAACTATACGCAATTTGCCTTGTCCCATCGACATCAATGATATTCCGGCTTTTTTTAAACGGTTCACAAAATCTTCTTCATTGATGGAATCGATCACGTTAAAAATAATGATATTTGTTTCAATAGGTTCAACATATTTAACCAATTTACAATTTTGAAGTGCCACGCCAATGATTTTAGCGCGGGTATGGTCTATTGCCAAACGGTCTATATGGTTGTCCAACGCATAAATCCCCGCAGCGGCCAAATAGCCGACCTGACGCATAGCGCCACCAAACAATTTTCGAATTCTCAATGCCTTTTCAATATGAAGTTTAGACCCCAATAACACAGATCCAACCGGCGCGCCCAAACCTTTGGACAAGCAAACTGATATGGTATCGAATATTTCGCCGTATTGTTTGGGAGTTTCCTTTTTAGCGACCAAAGCGTTAAATATACGTGCGCCATCCATATGAAATGCCAAATTCTGGTCGGTGCAAATTTTTCTGATTTTCAACAGTTCTTCGTAATCCCAACAAGCGCCGCCGCCTTTATTGGTGGTATTTTCAATAACAGCTAACCTTGACCATGGAACATGGATGTCAATTCTCCCAGAAACGGCATCAAGCAGTTGTTTCGCGGTAAACATTCCCCGATCGCCATCAATTAAATGTGAGGTAACTCCTGAATTAACTGCAGCGCCACCACCTTCAAAATTATAGACATGTGCCCATTTATCACAAAACATTTTATCGCCTGGTTGCGTGTGAAGTTTAATCGCAGTTTGGTTTGCCATGGTTCCCGAAGGAAAAAATAACGCGTCTTCCATACCAAACATTTTCGCAATTTTTACCTGTAATTTATTGACCGTTGGGTCGGTTTTAAAAACATCATCACCAACTTCAGCCTCCATCATTGCTTTTAGCATTCCTTTGGTTGGCTTTGTTACGGTGTCGCTAATTAAATTTATTTGCATCATTTTAATTTGAGATTTATCAATTTATATAGGATTAAAAATTTTAATAAAATCCATAATTTCTGTCTTTTCAGAAGATAAAAGATTTTAACCAAAAATACCATAATTAGTTTGATTGAAATGTAGCGAAACAAATTTATTTGCGCAGATTAAAAATGAAAAGTTATTTTTGTAGTTCCTAAATAAGCAAATGATCACAAACGAACATATAAATAAATTACTGGAACGCATTGGCAGGTTAAAAAAGTATCTCGAAATCGACAAAAAAGTCATTGAAATTTCAAACGAGGAAGAACTCACTGCAAATCCGGCTTTTTGGAACAATCCGAAAGAAGCCGAAATTGTGATGAGAAACCTTCGATTCAAGAAAAAATGGGTGGAAGATTTTAATGCCATTTTAAACAATTTTGATGAATTGACTGTGTTGCTCGATTTTTATGCTGAAGGCGAAGTCACCGATAAAGAAGTTGAACAACAATATGAAGCTTTGTTAATTTTATTGGAAGATTTGGAGTTTAAAAATATGTTGTCAGATGAAGGCGATAATTTAAGTGCCGTACTTCAAATTACCGCAGGCGCTGGCGGTACGGAAAGTTGCGATTGGGCGCAAATGCTGATGCGGATGTATTTGATGTGGAGCGAAAATAAAAAATATAAAGTTAAAGAACTAAATTTTCAGGAAGGCGATGTTACCGGCATTAAAACCGTTACCATAGAAATTGAAGGCGAATATGCTTTTGGGTATTTAAAAGGTGAAAACGGCGTTCACAGAATGGTGCGCATTTCGCCATTCGACAGCAATGCAAAACGGCATACCACATTTGCGTCGGTTTATGTTTATCCGCTGGTTGACGACAGCATTGAAATTGATATCAATCCGGCCGATATTACTTGGGAAACCATGCGATCCAGCGGTGCGGGCGGACAAAACGTGAATAAAGTGGAAACGGCAGTTCGTTTGCGCCATAAACCTTCGGGAATTATGATTGAAAATTCTGAAACGCGTTCGCAACTCGACAATAAAACCAAAGCCATGCAATTGCTGAAATCGCAATTGTATGAAATTGAACTACAAAAACAACGCGAAAAACGCAGTGAAATTGAAGCAAACAAACTAAAAATTGAATTTGGCTCACAAATCAGAAATTATGTATTTCACCCATATAAATTGGTGAAAGATGTAAGAACCGGACACGAAACCGCAAATGTTGAAGCGGTGATGAATGGCGATTTAGATGATTTTATTAAAGCTTTTTTAATGCAACAAGGACAAAAAGAGACAAAAAATGACCTATAATATTGATACCATCATCTTCGACTTAGGCGGCGTGCTTGTAGACTGGAAGCCTGAATATTTGTACAGAAAAGTGTTTAATGGCGATGAAAAAAAAGTGCAATGGTTTTTAAGCAAGGTTTGCACGAGCGCTTGGAATGCCGATCAAGACGGCGGGAGAACCATTGAAGAAGGCGTAACTTCCAAAATAGCCGAGTTTCCTGAACACGAAGATTTAATTCGTTTATACTACGAGCAATGGCACCAAATGTTTTCTGGGCCAATTGAAGAAAATGTTGAATTGTTTAAAGCGTTAAAGGCTTCCGGGAACTATAAAATTTATGCGCTTACAAACTGGAGCGCCGAAAAATGGGACAAAGGATTGGAATTGTTCCCGTTTTTTCATTTTTTTGACGGTGTGGTGGTTTCCGGACAGGTAAAAATGCGCAAACCATTTCCGGAAATTTACAATCTCATTATTGATAAATTTTCCATCAACCCGGAAAACACCATTTTTATAGATGACAATGAAGAAAATGTCAACGCTGCCGCAGCTTTGAAAATCAATGGAATTCATTATAAATCTCCCCAACAATTGCTAAGCGAATTGAAGGCCCATAAACTCATATTCTGATTTTATTTTTACTTATAATAAGGCTTTCATAATAAACAGTAATTTTTATTAGATAAAGTGTTGTTTATTAACATTAATGTGTATTTTTACCTTTGTGAAAAAAGATGTTATTCGTAAATTAACAATAAAAAGCTATGAATTTTAAAATAAGTAATTTTCTATGAGGAGACTATTATTAGTGCTAATTATATTAACCCCAATACTCAGTTTTAGCCAAAAAAATACCACCCCAACTTTTACCATTACCGGAAAAATAATTGATGCCGTTTCAAAAAAGCCATTGGAAGATGCCACCATTATTTTTAAAAGTATCGATTCCAATCACATAAAATTTGGAGGCATCACGAACCAAAAAGGCAATTTTTCCATTGATGTTGAAAAAGAAACCTACAACGTTTCTGTCGAATTTATTTCGTATGAAACAAAAAATCTGGGAATTTCAGCAATTACCAGAGATTTAAATGTCGGTATTATTGAAATGGAGCTGGACATGGAAATGCTTAATGAAGTTGAAATAATAGGTGAAAAAAAAGCGGTAGAATTTAAGCCTAACAAAATTGTTTTTAACGTGGAAAAAGATATTTCCACAGCCGGAAGCACCGCGACAGATATTTTAAATAATATTCCTTCAGTTTCTGTTGACCCAGATGGAGAAATCACTTTAAGAGGACAAGGAAATGTTACGGTGATGATTAATGGAAAAATTTCTTCCATGACCAAAACAGAAGCCCTAAAATCTTTACCGGCAGGGTCTATTGAGAAAATTGAAGTCATTGCAAATCCGGGCGCAAAATACAAAGCATCCTCAATGGGCATCATAAACATCATTTTGAAAAAGGGAAAAGATGAAGGCTTTAATGCTTCTGTGACTGCCACTGGTGGCTATAAAGATTATTATGGTGGATTGTTAACGCTTAATTATAAATCAAAAAAAGTAAATTTTTATACCAACACTTCTTACTTTGAGAGAAATAGGATTCTGATTGCCAAATATGAAAATGAGTATTTTACAAATAATATAACAACTTCATTCTTAAATGAACTCAGTGAAAACAACAGTAAGGATAATGTGTTTTATAACACCTTTGGCGCAGATTTTTATATAACAGCTAAAACAACTTTATCTGCCAGCGTTAATTATTCGAATATCAATAACAATAGTCATACCTTAACAACTTCCGATTTTTTTAATGCTGCTAAAACAAAAACATCTGATAATACTCGAAATTATTTCAGGAAATTAGATGATGAAATCATTGAATATATTATTGATTTTGAGCATAACTTCAATAAAGAGGGACAAACTTTAAAATCTTCCTTTAGCTATACAACAGATTTAGAAAAATACACAAACAATTCAACCAATACAAATTCGGCCTTTACAAATGAAAATTTTATTGAAAAAAACAACTTAAAAAATAAAATTTTCGATATTTCATTTGCGAATCCAGTAAACAAAACAGGAACCTTTACTTTGGGATATCATCATGAAAATGGCGAATTGCCGTTTACTTATAGAGGAACAACAAGCAATAATATCAATTATGAGGATAAAGTGCACGCAGCATTTTTAGAATTTGAAAATCAAGGCGAAAAATTATATTACGGAATAGGTTTAAGGGGCGAATATGAAGAAACAACCGTTGATTACCAAACCCTCAACACAAAACAAGACAAAAAGTATAACGATATTTTTCCTTCTGCAGCAATTATGTATGATTTTGATGATGCGCACAATGTAACTTTTAGTTATTCAAGAGGGATACAAAGACCAGGGTATTATGAATTGCAGCCCTTTGAACAAAAATTTAGTGAGACGTCTTCTTATATAGGAAATCCGGATTTAAATCCAATGTATACAGATGCCTTAACTTTAAGTTTTATGTATTATGGCAGCAAATTCACATTTTCGCCTTCATTAATATTCAATAGATATAATGATTATATGGAACTCATAACTTACGAAACCGGGGAACAAATTAATGGGGTTAATAAAATTATTACCACTTTAGAAAATGTAGGGAAGTTAGATTTATACGGGATTGACATTACAACAACTTATAAACCAACACAAATTTTGAATTTTACAGGAAACTTTAATTTATTAAATTATGATAAAACAGGAATTTTTGAAACTGTAAATTCAGCGAATGAAACCATTATTTTAGATTATAACTATGCTAGTTTAAATGGTGCTTTCAGTTTGTTAACGCAATTAAAAATTCCTGAAGTATTTGATTTTCAAATAAATGCCAAACATTTTTTAATTTCCAAAGGCGCCTATTCCACAAGAAAAGCCTATACTTACGCAAGTGCCGCCATCAATAAAGATTTGTTTGATAAGGATGCTTCCATCAGTTTAACTGTTGATGATATTTTTAAATCGAACAAAACGGACAGGGATCGATTTAGCAAAAACTATTTTTCAAAAAGTTTGATAGAAAATAAATACCGAACAATTTTATTGTCTTTTACTTACCGTTTTAACCAAAGTAAAAAGGACAGAAAAATAGATTTTGAGAAAAAAGAAATGAAACCAAATTACTAATCGTTATTTTTGGACAAATTAAATCCATGAAAATTTATCACAATCCGCGTTGCGGAAAAAGCAGGGAAGGTTTGGCTATTTTGCAGGAATCTAAATTGCCTTTTGAAACTATCAACTATATAGAAACGCCGCTTTCAAAAAACGAATTAACGGAAATCATAAAATTATTAGGCATTCCTCCTATTGATTTGGTTCGAAAAAACGAAGCAATTTGGAAAGAAAATTACAAAGGCAAAAACCTGTCAGATTCAGAAATTATCACAGCAATGGTAAAAAACCCAAAGCTCATTGAAAGACCCATTGTTATTAACAATGGCAAAGCGGTAATTGGGCGTCCGCCGGAACTCATAAAATCCATTTTATAAATTTTATGTTTTTCTTAACAGTTTTATCTTAATAAAAATTAAATTCAATCTTCCCTTTTCACCATTAATTATTTATCAATCTACTGATATTCAATAGTTTAATTAACTATTGATTTAAATCAGTATTACATAAACTTTTTCACTTTTAATCACAGTCGTTAACACTAGTTAACATAAAAGTAATTGGGCAACTTGTATCTTTGCTCCATAAAATAATCAATAAATCATTCATGAAAAAAAGTATATTTTTATTTATATTAAGCATAATCTCTCTTAATTTAGGGGCAACGAATACCAATTCTATTGAAAAAATTACCATAACCGGTAAAGTTATTGATAAAGATACCAAACAACCTTTGGAGTACGCTACCATCGTAATTAAATCCTTGGACGGTAAAATCATAACTGGCGGTATCACTGACGTAAAAGGGGAATTTAACATTCAAGTTGCAAAAGGTGTTTATGATATTTCCATCGAATTTATTTCCTTTAAAACAAAAACTTTCAAAAGCAAAGAAATTAACGGCAATACCGATTTAGGCACAATTATCCTGGAAGTTGACGCCCAAACTTTAAATGAAGTAGAAATTATTGCCGAAAAAAGCACTGTTGAAATAAGATTGGACAAAAAAATATACAACGTTGGGAAAGATATGACCGTAAAAGGCGGAACTGCAAGCGATGTTTTGGACAATGTTCCTTCGGTTTCTGTTGATGTGGAAGGAAATGTGAGTTTGCGCGGCAGTGAAAATGTTCGGATTTTAATTAACGGAAAACCATCGGGATTGGTTGGTTTAAGCAGCACAGATGCCTTGCGTCAATTACCGGCTGATGCGATTGAAAAAGTGGAAGTTATTACAAGTCCGTCAGCGCGATATGATGCAGAAGGAACAGCAGGAATCTTGAATATCATCCTTCGAAAAGGCAAAGCAAATGGCTTTAATGGCTCCGTTTCGGCTTCCGCAGGAAATCCTGATAATTATGGCCTTTCTACCAATTTAAATTACAGAACAAACAAGGCGAACTTTTTTGGAAGCGGAGGTTATAATTACAGAAATGCCCCGGGAAATTCTAAAAGTGATGTGACTTATTTAAACCCTACGGAAACGACACCCAGCTTTAGAAATGAAATTAGAGATTATGACCGTCAGAATGACAGTTACAATACGCGATTTGGTATGGAATATTTTTTGTCGGATAAAACCTCCTTTACCGGTACCGTTTTATATCGCGAGTCTAATGGTGAGGACGTTTCAACAAATATAAGTGATGAATTTAATGAAAATAAAATTTTAACCCGCACCAATAAACGAGTTGAACTTGCTGATGAAAAAGATAAAACCACTGAATATTCTTTAAATTTTATGCACGATTTTAACAAAGACGGACATAAATTGACCTTGGATTTTCAATATGAAGAAAGCAATGAAAATAACAGCGCTTTAATCTCCGATTTTAATACTTTTCCTGTTTTATTCGAGAATGAGCCTGAAAGAAACTCAACAGACGATAACTCAAAAAACGTTTTGATTAAAGGTGACTACGTTTTGCCGATTGGTAAAAATTCGCAATTTGAATTTGGTTTCAACACCGATTTAAACAAATTAACATCAGATTATTTGGTTGAAGGATATGATTCCGCTACAGGCCAATTTGTAAATAACACCGATTTTTCAAATACCTTAGATTTTGAGCAAAATATTTATTCCCTTTATTCTCAATACGGAAATAAAGTAAATAAATTTTCATACTTATTGGGTTTAAGAATGGAAAACACCGACAGGAAAATTAATTTGCTTCAAACCAATGAAAATTTTGACAAAAATTTCACTGAATTTTTTCCGACAGTTAATTTAGGACTGGAATTTAGTGAAGGTGAAAGCCTTACATTGGGTTACAGCAGAAGATTGCGACGTCCGGGGCACTGGTTTTTAAATCCGTTTGAATCTCGCACCAGCCAAACATTTATTAGAAAAGGCAATGTTAATATAGACCCTACTTACACCAATTCCTTTGATTTAGGTTATATAAAAAAATGGGAAAAGTTAACTTTGAATTCTTCTCTTTACTATCAACATGCCATTAACAATATTGAAATGGCGCAAAAAGATGAAATTAGAGAAGTTAATGGAGTTGATACCCCTGTAATTATAATGACACCCATAAATTTAAGTTCACAAGACCGTTATGGTTTTGAATTCACGGCTAATTACAATCCGTTAAAGTGGTGGAAAATAACAAACAGTTTTAACTTTTTTAAATCGGTGACAGATGGAGATTTCGATGGAATAAATTATGATAAAGAAGATGTAAGTTGGTTTACCCGATTGGAATCCAGAATATCATTACCTGGCGGCATAGATTGGCAAACCAGCGGAATGTATATGGGACCTTCAGAATCGGCAACAAACAAAATAAAAGGAATGTACAATGTAAATCTTGCCTTCAGCAAAGACATTTTAAAAGAAAAAGGAACACTCGCATTAAATGTCAGCGATTTGTTTAATTCAAGAAAACGAAATTCAACCAATTATTCTCAAGAAACGATTGCAGTAAATGAATTTCAATGGAGAAAAAGACAAATTATGCTGAATTTCACCTACCGATTTAATCAAAACAAGAAAAATGAAAGGCCGCAAAGAGAAGAAAATGGCGGCGAGGAAGGAATGTTTTAAGCATTACAAAACACAAAAAAGGGCAATTTTTCAAAAAGCCATTTTTATTTTAGCCTATCTTTCAACAGGAAATGGTATTCATAATCTTTCCCGTTTCTTTCAACAACAAATGAAATCTTGGTGTTTTCCTTCTGAAAAAATTTTTCGACAATTTCATCAAGTTCCATTTCATGTGTGAACTTTCCATTGATTTTAATGACGATATCTCCCGCTAACAATCCTGCATCGTATGCAGGAGAACCTGCACGCAAATTATGAATTTTATAGGATGGTTTAAAGGTATATTTATAATTATAATCCAAAATAACCGTATTTTTCTCAGTGGCTTTGCCGTCTGCCAATCCAATAGAAGCATAATTTTGCTCCTTTACCAATTGCTTTCCGTTATAAACAAGCTCAATGCCGCTCATATTATACCTGAAAGGTTCCATAAAATAACTTCCCTTTTTAAATAAAATTTTCTTGTTCCGATAATCGAATGTCACATTAAACCGCTTTAGAACCGAAGCACCCAAACTGCCATTTCTTTCTTCAAACTCTCGGGCATTTGAAATCGACTCAGCATCAGGAAATGAAACAGTTGGCTCTTTTAACTCAAATTTTCCAATCACCAATGCCCCAATATAAGTTCTTTTTCCATACACCGTACCGCTTAAGCCTTCTCCCAAAAAATCATTAAAAAACTTTTTTGGCGCCGAAATATCAGGATGGCTATTTTCAAACAGCCACAACGCATCACTTCCGCCAGAGTCAATCAACAATTTAACAGGAATTATTTTAGTTGAAATTGGATCCGATTTTATGCCCACATTAATGTATGGCTTCAATTTAAAAAAAAACAAATCAAGCATTTCGCATTTTTTACAAACTTTATGCTTGTATTTGTCGGCATTGTAAAATTTGATCCGTTTTGTGCCATAGTTAATGTCAACAACAAAATCTTTGAAAAGTTCATAACCAATAATTCCGTGAATGGTAATTCCAAGCTTTGAAGACAAATCAAAACTGTCATCCAAAATCAGATATAAACTTTGATTGTAACCCCTAATATTGCCGAAGGTAAATAGGTTGCCTTTAGACAAAACGGCTTCAACCGATTCTTCACTTCCCAATCCCTGCAATTTGATTTTTTCCTTGTTATGGAGCATCACAGAATCCTTGCTGTATAAATTAAATAACAAAGTTGCCCCAACCCCAGAATCCAGAATAAAATTAAGCGGCCTTCCGTTAACTTCAATGGGAAAAATTATTAAATTATTTGAAAATTTAAATGAAATAGATTGCATTTCTGCCTCATTTTCAAATTGAAACCTGCCTTGAGAAATCGCTTCTGTCCCAATAAATAATAGGATAATAGAAAAAACAACCGTTCTAAAATAGGAATTCAATATGTGCTGCCGTTAATTTTTTGTTAATCTACAAAAACACTTCATGATAACATAACTTTTATGAAAATTTTAACCTTCAACAAATGCACTTAAAAGATAAGAATTTCAAAATTAATTTCGCAATTTTGCAGTCTATTATTTATAAATAAAATACGATGCCCACAATCTCATTTAAAGGTAAAAATATGCCCGAATCTCCAATCAGAAAATTGGTTCCTTACGCTGAAAATGCTAAAAAAAGGGGAATACAAGTTTTTCATTTAAATATTGGGCAGCCAGATATAAAATCCCCAAAAATTGCACTTGAAGCAGTAAAAAACAACACAATTGAAGTGCTTGCTTACAGCCGTTCTGAAGGCTCTGAAGAATATCGAAAAAAGCTCGCAAACTATTATACAAAAAGGAATATTCCTGTTACTGCCGATGAAATCATTGTCACAACCGGAGGTTCTGAAGCCTTATTGTTTGCTATGGGAAGCATTGCCGATCCCGGCGACGAGATTATTATTCCTGAGCCATTTTACGCAAATTACCTGGGTTTTTCAACGGCATCTGGCGTGAAAATTGTTCCGGTAATTTCAAAAATTGAAGATAATTTTGCCTTGCCTCCAATAGAAGAATTTGAAAAATTAATTTCGCCTAAAACCAAAGCCATTTTAATTTGCAATCCCAACAATCCGACCGGCTATTTATATTCCAAAGAGGAAATTCAAAAATTGGCCGATATTGTTAAAAAACACGATTTATTTCTGATTGCCGACGAGGTTTACCGGGAATTTATTTATGACAATGAGGAATATCAATCGGTTTTAAGCGGATTTGGCTTGGATGAACACGCCATCATCATTGATTCTGTTTCAAAACGTTACAGTATGTGCGGTGCCCGAATAGGTTGTTTGGTCAGTAAAAACAAGGAAGTCATAAGCACCGTTTTAAAATTCGCGCAAGCAAGGTTAAGTCCGCCAACTTTCGAACAAATAGCCAGTGAAGCCGCTTTGGAAACGCCACAATCCTATTTTGATGAGGTGATTGTTGAATATAAAGCGCGAAGAGATCTTTTAATTGATGAGCTGAATAAAATTAAAGGCGTAAAAGTGGCCACGCCAAAAGGCGCTTTCTATTGTGTTGCCGAATTGCCTGTTGATAATGCCGATAAATTTGCGCAATGGTTGCTGGAAGATTTCAATCTTGACAACCAAACCGTGATGGTGGCTCCTGCGGCCGGATTTTATTCCACACCGGGATTTGGCACAAAACAAGTGAGAATAGCTTATGTGCTCAAAAAAGAGGATCTTGTTCGATCCGTAGAAATACTAAAAGCCGCCATCAAAAAATACAATGAATAATAGTTGAAAATTCAACAAAACATATCGTTAAAATCTTATAATACGTTTGGCATTCATGCGAATGCCAAACGTTTTGTTTCTGTGAATTCCGTTAAAGAACTGAGAGAAATAATCTCTTCTGAAAAGGATTTGTTTTTATTGGGCGGCGGAAGCAATATTTTGCTGACCGGCGATGTTGAAAAACTGGTGATCCACTTAAATACCAAAGGAATTATCATAAACGATTTTGATGAAAATGAAGTTTTGGTCACTGCGGAAGCTGGCGAAAATTGGCACGAACTGGTGCTTTGGTGCGTTTCACAAAACTATGGCGGACTGGAGAATCTGGCTTTAATTCCAGGAAATGTGGGTACTTCGCCCATTCAGAATATTGGCGCGTACGGCGTTGAAATTAAAGATGTTTTTCAGCAATTGGAAGCCATGGACATAGAAACCGGGAAAACCAAAATTTTTATGAATGCAGATTGCGATTTTGGCTACCGCAATTCCGTTTTTAAAAATGAGTTGAAAGGAAAATACATCATTGTCAATGTCACCTTTAAACTCACAAAAAAAAATCACAACATCAATATCTCCTACGGCGCCATCAAAGATTTATTGACAGATAAAGAAAATCCTTCCATTAAAGAAATTGCTGATGCGGTAATTGCCATCAGACAAAGCAAACTTCCCGATCCCAAAAAAATAGGGAACAGCGGCAGTTTTTTTAAAAATCCGGTAATCACCTCCGATTTATTTAAAGAATTGTCAGAAAATCATCCTGAAATTCCGCATTATATGATTTCTGAAAACGAAATTAAAATTCCTGCCGGCTGGCTGATTGAACAATGCGGCTTTAAAGGAAAACGATTTGGAGATGCAGGCGTGCACGAAAAACAGGCGCTGGTTTTGGTGAATTACAACAATGCAACCGGCAAAGAAATTTATGATTTGGCACAAGAAATTCAGCAAAAAGTAATGGAAACTTTCAAGATTTCGCTTGAAATTGAAGTGAATGTCATCTAAACCGTTACTTCTAACAATTTACAATTTTTTGAAACTACCATCACTTTATTCGCAGAAGCCGGAATCAACACTGTTTCTCCAAAATTAAGTTTTTCTGAATATTCACCCATTGAAATAGTTCCATTTCCTTCAACACACATAAAAATGACGAATGAATCCGTTTCTGCATAATCCAATTCTTTTTCGCCGACAACGTGAATAAAATTTGTTATAAAATATGGACACTTTATGATTGGATTAAGCGCATTTATGAAGGTAGAATAGTGGTGCTTCGCTTCGATTTTATCGTTAAAATTGATGGCTTCGATGGCCAGATCGGTATGTAATTCTCTCAAATTCCCCTGATCGTCAACCCTGTCCCAATCGTAAATTCTATAAGTGATATCAGAAGTTTGTTGAATTTCGGCCAATAAAATGCCGCCGCCAATGGTGTGAACCGTTCCCGGCTCTATTAAAAAAGCATCGCCAGCTTTTACTTTTTCATAATTTAGAGCCGATGTAATTTTTTTCTCTTTCAAATAAGCAACATATTGTTCGGGCGTAATGGCTTTATTAAATCCGATTACCAATTTTGAACCGGCATCAGCTTGAATAATGTACCACATTTCCGTTTTTCCAAAAGAATTGTGGCGTTCTTTTGCAAGAAAATCATTTGGATGCACCTGAACAGACAAATCCTGTTTTGCGTCAATAAATTTTATCAATAAAGGAAAATTGTTTCCAAAACGCCCATAATTATTTTCGCCAACCAACTCACCTTTGAAGGTTTCTAAAAGTTCCCTTAATGTTTTTCCTTTCAATTTCCCGTTTGAAACAACAGAAACATTGTGCTCAACATCAGACAATTCCCAGCTTTCACCAATATTTTTCAATGCTGATTTTTTATTGAGCCTGGAGACTAATTTTGTCCCTCCCCAAATTTTTTCTTTCAAAATAGGGAAAAATTTTATGGGATAATTTATCATTAATTTATTAATTTTTTCAAGGAAGACACTACATAATCCAGCTCTTCAATGTTGTTTAATTTACTGAAAGAAAATCGAACTGAAGTTTTAGTAGCTTCTTTTTCGGGTAAAATTTCATGCAACACATGGGAACCCATATTGCTTCCGCTTTGGCAGGCGCTTCCGCCCGAAACCGCAATGCCTTTTAAATCTAAATTAAAAAGCAACATCGCATATTCTTTTGGGAAACGAACATTTAAAATGGTGTAACTGCTTTCCGTTTCACTTGCAGATTGTCCGTTGAATTCAATTCCTTCAAAATTTCGCTTCAATTCATCTATAAAATAATTCTTGAGTTTTTGAATATAAGCCGATTCTTCCTGCATATTCATACAGGAAATTTCCAGCGCTTTTTCCATGCCTAAAATGCCGTGCACATTTTCTGTTCCTGCTCTGGCGCCTCGCTCCTGCTCACCTCCATGTAAAATTGGATGAATTCCGAATCCTCTTTTTATGTAGGCAAATCCAACGCCTTTCGGCCCGTGAAATTTATGGGCGCTCGCCGCAAAAAAATCCAGTGGAATTTGTTTTACATCAATATTAAAATGCCCAATTCCCTGCACCGTATCGGAATGAAATAAAGCATTGTTAGCAATACACAATTTTGAAACTTTTTCCAGATTTAAAATATTGCCTATTTCATTGTTCACATACATCAAACTAACCAATTTCTTGTCATCAGTTGCTTCCAGCAACTGCGCTAAATGCGCATAATTTACAGTGCCATTTTCATCTAAATCAACATATTTAACAACGATGTCAAATTCATTACGCAGGTGTTCCATCGTATGCAAAACGGCGTGATGTTCAATTTTAGATGAAATAATCGTTGTAACGCCTAAATTGGTAACGGCATTTCTAAGGATTAAATTGTCTGCTTCACTTCCGCCAGCCGTAAAAATTATTTCCTGTGCTGAAGCATTAAAATGTTTGGCAATATTTTTTCGTGATGTTTCAACCAAAGATTTCGCCTTTCGCCCAATATGATGAATTGATGACGGATTCCCGTAAACATTGGCCATTGCGCTTGAAATAGCGTCAATAACTTCGGGTAATATTGGTGTTGTGGCAGCGTTATCTAAGTAAATTGTTTTCATTAAAAGCAAAAGTAATTAAAATAGTTGGTTTCAATTGGTGCTGACTTGCCTAAAACTGTTATTTTTGCGTTGAAAATATTACTTATGAAGAAACTATTGATACTCTTTTTGGCCTTCACCCTTCATGCTTGCAACGATGGGGATTTTGATGTTCCTGCCTTCGAATTTGCTGAAAAAGTGGCTATTTGCGGCGATGATGTTTTGTACATAACAAGCACCAACAGCACTGAAGTTTTGGTTTTAACCCTTCCTTCAACAGCCATAGGAACCATTCCAAAAACACAATCAATTCCTGTTTCAGCAACAGCTGCCGCAACCTATCGTATTTTTGATGTGGGCATTGGAGCAAATTATTTTTGTCAGGACATTCCGCCGTCAGAACCGAAGATCGTTAAGGAACTTATTGCTGATGGAGGAACCATAAACATCACAACTACTGAAGTTTTGACAAACGATGTTGTAACTGGCTATTCCCATGAAATTACAATTTCAAATTTATCATTTAACAATAATGAGGAGCGTATTTTCTTTGAAAATTTTAATTTTGGAACCTTAGAAATTAAAAACTAATTTTTGGGATTTTGATAGATGCTGACTTCCGTGGCGCCCAAGCCATACTTTTGAAATGAAGCGTCGTTCCAATAAACATTGTATTTTTTAAATAAAAATTCCAGTTCTGTTTTTAAGACTCCTGCACCCATTCCATGGATAAAAACAATTTTCGGAATCCTGTTTTTAATGGCAAACTCCAACTTTTGTTTGGCAGTTTCCAACTGAAGCGTCAACATATCATAATTGTCCATTCCTTTTGTTGAAGCTGTAAGCTGATTGATGTGTAAATCAACTTCCATAGGCGGCAATTTATCGGGCTTCACATTGGATTTAAATTTTACGGTGTTTTTTTTGGAAGAAGTTTCATTGATTTTTTCCGATAAATACTCATTGTCAATATCGCTGAATTTAGAAAGCTCTTTCTGGCTTTCTTTAATAATAACCAATTCTTTTGGCAAATATTCATAAGAAAATCCATCAGCATCTTCAATGACAATTTTATTTGGATGAACGGCAATCACTTTTCCTTTTATAACGTCATCAATAACGGCAATTTTGTCTCCTATTTTAAAATCCATAGTCTTATTTTTTATTGATTTTGTGAAATTATTAAACAAAGTTATGACAATAATTTGTTCAAAAACAGAATTAAGTCGCAAACTGTCGCCAATACTTCGGAACAAATTTTTGAAATCAGAAAAAATAATCAGAAACAGGCACATTAAATAAGAAATTCATAAATTATATCGAATTCGTCAAATTCATTATTTTTTTCATGGTTGTCCGGTAAAAATTCATTAAAACTGATCCATCTTAAATAAAAATGGGACTTGACCTGTAAGTTTTGTGTAATTTAACCGGACAATAATGATTTTTTTTCTTAATTTAGTGTGTAGAAAATAAATCCAAAAAAGTGATTATGAACCAATATCCGCCAAAAAATTACTTGATAGAATCTATTTTAGTGACCATATTTTGCTGTTTGCCTTTGGGAATCGTAAGCATTGTTTATGCATCACAGGTAAATGCCAAATTTGATTTGGGAGATTTTGAAGGTGCCCTTAAAGCTTCCCAAGAAGCCAAGAAATGGGTTACATGGGCATTTGCTTCAGGCCTTTTAATTGCATTGTTTTATTTTATTTTTACGTTTTTTCTGGGCGGTTTTGCATTCATGGTCGATTATTAAAAAATGTTACATAAAATTAAATGGTTCATAATTATTTTTGGTTCAGTAATTTTGGCCATCTTTTATTTTTTCACCAACCCGAATGAAGTCAGCTTTCTTCCCGAATGTCCTTTGTATTTTACCACGGGTATTTATTGTGCGGGCTGCGGAAGCCAACGTGCCACCCACCAACTATTAAATTTTAATATTTTAGGCGTATTGCAACAAAATGCGCTCTATTTTATGAGTTTGTTGCTCTTTGGATACCATCTTATTGTAACCGGCATAAATACGATTTTCAAAAAACAATATTATAATTATATTTATCATCCTAAAACGCCTTTGGTAATTTTAGTATTGATCATTATTTTTTGGATCCTGCGGAATATTCCTTATTACCCGTTTAATTTGCTGGCACCAAACTAAAAAAGCACCCGAATGGATGCTTTTTTAGTTTGTGGATATTCCGGGGTAAACTGAACACCCCATTCCGGGGCAAAGTGAACAGGTCATTCCGGAGCAAACTGTACAGCTGATTCCGGAGCAAAGTGAACAGTTATTTTGATTCTGATTTTAGGTTATATTAAGTGTCGAA
>DATCUQ010000014.1:0-48824 GCA_036567345.1 Lutibacter sp. | reverse complement strand
CTTTTTGCCATTATTTATTAACCTTATCGCTCTTTTACGAATGGCATATCTAGTGGGTTCCGCTATTGTTCTAAAATCTTCTCTTTCCATAGAACAAATATACAAAATATTTCCGTTATATTAACGCTGGGTTAATAATATGAGGCAATTGTTATTTAATCAATTTTCCTTCTTCAAGTAAAACATCATAATTATAACCTTGTCCAAAATCTTTGTCTAAAACAATAACGCCTTTAAAAGTTACCACATCACCAATATTAACTGTTTCGGTAGTTGTAATGGTTAAATCATTTTTATTTTCAAACTGCGTTCCGTCAACAATATGAACCCAATTTTTATCCATGATGCCATTATTGACTTTCACTACTTGCCCTTTCACAATAATAGACTTTCCGGAAAAAGATTTTTTGGCTGAAAATAATTCTGACAATGACGTTCCGTTTTTCGGTTTTTCGATTTTTACATCAGTTACAGGCGCAGGAGCCGAACTTGCATGCGGATCCTCTTGCTTAACTTCAACGGCAACCTCTGTTGTCCTTACACCATTCACAAAAACAATTTCATCGAATGTTTTATTCAATTGTTTGCTTTCAAAATCCTTCATCACCATCCCATCTTCATAATAATAGGTTTCCCCAACAGTTACCGGCATATTTGCTATTGCCATCCAATAGGTTTCCCCATTTTCTTCAACATTTAAATAGGCGTAGTTACCGCCGTCCACAGCTTCCTTCACAACAATTTTATGAACATCAGATTTTGCCGCTGTTGTTTCACTGTTAATTTTTGAATAGTCTTGTTTGTCTTTGCAACTAACCATTAATAGAATACTAAAAAGTACCGCAAAATATTTCATTTTATTTTTCATTTTATTTGATTTAATTTTTTGTAAAAGTAACTATTATTACACAAATACAATATGATATTAATCACCATTTTATTATAAGCAATTCATTGTTTTTCAAATAGTTATTTGTTTTGCTGAAATGTTTATTTCCAAACCAATAGCCTCGGTTGGCGCTTAAAGGAGAAGGATGTCCGCAGGTTAATAAAAAATGCTTTTTCTGATCTATTTTTTTGCCTTTCTTTTTGGCATAACCGCCCCATAATAAAAAAACTACGTGCTCTTTTTTTTCTGAAATAATTGAAATTACCGCATCCGTAAATTGTTCCCATCCTTTATTTTGATGGGAGCCCGCATTTTGTGATTTTACTGTTAAAGTGGCATTTAATAACAGTACGCCTTGTTTTGCCCAACGCCCCAAATTTCCGCTTTTGGGATAGGGAATGGACAAATCAGACTCAATCTCCTTGAAAATATTTTTTAATGAAGGCGGATGTGCAATGCCGTCATTCACCGAAAAACACAATCCGTGCGCCTGCCCTTCTCCATGATAAGGATCTTGGCCAATAATTACGACTTTTAAATCCTCAAAAGAACACAAATTAAACGCTTCAAAAATTTGATCTGGTCCAGGATAGCACTTATTTATTGCATATTCTTCTTTTACATAACTTATAAGTTGCTCAAAATAAGGCTTTTCAAACTCCGTTTTCAATAGATTTCTCCAACTGTCGGTAATTTTTAAATTCATTACGTCTGTTTGTCTTTAATTTATACTTTTGTCTAACTTTTCAAAAGTAACCTATTTTATGAATAGTATTTCAGAAAAAACATTAACAGATTTAGAATTTTTTACCGTTTTAAAAAAAGTAAGCAGCTATTGTATTTCTGATTTGGGAAAGAATGCCTCCTTGCAAATAAGGCCTTTAAAATCGATAGAAATACTGCTTCCTGAATTGCTTCAGGTGAATGAATATTTTTCGTCACTTGAAAATGAAAACCGAATTCCCAATCATTATTTTGATGATATTCAGAAAGAAATTCATCTTTTAAAAATTGAAAACAGTTTCTTGGAACCTGCTTCTTTTTTAAAAATAGTGAACAACGCAACCACCATATTTGAATTGCTGAAGTTTTTCAACAAATTTAAAATGGCGTATCCTACGCTTTATAAATTTTCTGAAGAAATTGAAATCCAAAAGGAACTGGTTGAAAAAATAAAAGCCATCATCACGCCATTTGGGGAAGTTCAAGAAAACGCTTCCGCTTTATTAAAACAACTTCGAGGCGAAATAAATTCCATTCGTTCTAAAATTGGCACAAGTTTCAACAAAGCCTTAAACCATTGCAACAGTGCGGGTTATTTGGATGAAATACGCGAATCGGTTATCGACAATCAACGTGTTTTGGCGGTTCAGGCGATGCATCGAAAAAAAGTGAAAGGCAGTTTGACGGGAACTTCAAAAACAGGAAGCATTGTGTTTATTGCCCCGGAAGCTACGCTTCAATTTAGCCGCGAATTACAAAACTTGGCCTACGACGAGCATCAGGAAATTGTAAGAATCCTAAAAGAATTGACCGATTCAACCCGAATATTTGCGCCCGATTTAAATGAATATCAAAAATACCTCATTAAACTCGACGTAATTGGCGCAAAAGCAAAATACGCAAAAACCGTTCACGCTTGTTTGCCTAAAATTACGTCAGAAAAAAGCGTTTTTTTAAAAGATGCCTTTCACCCTATTTTATTGTTGAAAAATAAGGAGAAAAATCTGGAAACATTTCCCCAAACACTTGAACTAAACAGCAAGCAGCAAATAATTGTCATTTCCGGTCCAAATGCCGGCGGAAAAAGCATTACGCTAAAAACCATTGGTTTGCTGCAAGTGATGCTGCAAAGCGGCTTGTTGATTCCTGTTCATTTTCGCTCGGAAACTTGTTTTTTTGAAAATATCCTGACCGATATTGGCGACAACCAATCCATTGAAAATCAGTTAAGCACTTACAGTTACCGATTAAAAAATATGCGCGACTTTCTGCGAAAATGCAATGATCGCACCTTGTTTTTAATCGATGAATTCGGAACAGGAAGCGATCCCGAATTGGGCGGCGCACTGGCAGAAATATTTTTGGAGGAATTTTACGAAAAAAAAGCATTTGGGATTATCACAACGCATTATGCCAATTTAAAAGTTTTGGCAAGCGAATTGGAAAATGTGGTGAATGCCAATATGCAATTTGATGAAAAAACACTGCGGCCACTTTTTAAATTGTTTATTGGGCAGGCCGGAAGTTCTTTTACTTTTGAAGTTGCACAAAAAAACGGCATTCCGTTTAGCCTGATCAACAAAGCAAAAAAACGGGTTAAAGTTGAAAAAGTAAGGTTAGACAAAACCATTTCTAAATTGCAGCAAGAGCGAAATATACTGCAAAAAACTTCTGAAACACTTGAAATAGAAAAGTCGAAAGCCATTGAAAAATCGGATAGTTTAACAGAAAAACAACAAAAAATTCAGGAGAAATTAGAAAACTTTCAGGAACTGTACGACAGCAACCAGAAAATGCTTTCTTACGGAAGAAAAATTAATGAATTGGTCAATAAATATTTCCAAACAAACAATAAAAAAGAACTTACCGCCGAATTTAACAAGTGGCTTGCCAACGAGAAAGGGAAATTTATAAAGAAAAATCCGATAAAACCTGTCACAAAAACAGAAAAACAAAAAGTTAAAGTTAAAATTCAGCAGGTGGCAGAAAAACTAAAAACCACCGAAATGGAAGTGTTGGTTGAAGTGATAAAAGTTCGCGAAAATCAACAAAATGAAGCCGTAAAAACAGCCAAACAAAAATCGGATTACGTTTATAAAATTAAAGACAAAGTGAAAATTATTGGTTCAAATGCTACCGGAACCATTGAAAAAATAGAAAAAAACAATGCATTTATAAATTACGGATTTTTTACCACCAAAACGCTGTTGAGCAAACTGGAATTGGTGGAATCTGCCAAAAAAACAAGCAAAACCAAATAGTTACACCATTATAATTTTAGATGTTGAACGTTAAATTTCAAACAAATAACATTTAACAAATAACAAATAACCCTAAGTTTACTCACTTTCGTAACGCTCCATTTCCCGGTCGTAAAATGCAGTGGCTTCTTCAATTAAACCCGAAACAATTTCGGCAAGTTCATTGGCGTCATCGCCTTCCAAATCCTCAAACCATTCAATTTCATCATCAACCAAGTTGATCACAAATCTAGGAAACTCGGTATGAACGACAAAAATAGCGTCCAAATAATCGGTATTGTCTCCCAATAAAAATTTAGGTAAGTTCATGTTTTTCTCGTATTAATTTTTTTGATAAATAGTTAAATCTTAAAAATAGCATAATTGCCGAACTTGTTAAGGCGGTTAACAAACCAATCCATATACCAATGGTACCCATATCTGCAATGCTGCCAAAATAAATGCATACCGGAAATCCAATAATCCAGTAAGCGACAAATGTCAAAATAGATGGAACATTCACATCTTGCAATCCGCGCAAAGCGCCCAATATCACCGCTTGAAAACCATCTGAAAGCTGAAATATCCCAGCGATAATCAAAAGACTTGATGCGATTCCTATAACTTCTAAATTATCGGTAAACATCCAAGGCAAAATGTCTTTCAAAAGAATAAATCCGACCGAAAATACCGACATTATGATCAAAATTAATAAAAAGTTTGAAAAGGCAATGCGCCGCAATTCCAAATAATTTCCCAATCCTTTTAAATTTCCCACTCTTATGGTTGCCGCAGCGCCAATTCCCACAGCAATCATAAATGTTGTTGAAGACATTTTTATGGCAATTTGGTTTGCTGCCTGCGGAAATGCGCCCAAAGTGCCAGCCAGTAAAACGGATGCCGTAAACAATCCAACTTCAAAAAGCATTTGCAAGGCTGTTGGAAAACCCAATTTTGAAATTTTAAAAAATATGCTGCTTTTAAGTTCCCCAAATTTTAATCGGTTCATATAAACCGCAAATTTTTTCTTTTTCTTCATCACAAGGTAAATGAAAACCACCATCACAATTCTTGAAATAAGGGTTCCCAAAGCAGCGCCAACCAACTCCAGTCTTGGAAAAATCCAAAAACCGTAAATCAGCATAAAATTTATTGCCACGTTCACAATATTGGTAATTATGGTGGCATACATGGAGTATTTTGTTTCAGCCAAACCGTCGGCAAACTGTTTAAATCCCTGAAAAATCATCAGAGGAATCATAGACAACGCCACAATTTCATAATACGGAATTGCCAAAACCACCACTTCTTCCGGTTGGTCTAAATGATACAATAATGGTTTCAACAACAACAGCATAATAAACATAACTATGCCCAAAATAGACGATAAAATCAAGCCATGGTGAAAAATTCCCCTTCCTTTTTCTGCATCACCTTCTCCGTCAGATTCGGCAATTAAAGGCGTTATGGCAAATGAAAACCCAAGTCCTATGGAAAGCGCTATAAAAACCAAACTGTTCCCAAGTGAGGATGCCGCCAATTCAACCGGGCCCAATCTTCCCACCATAATATCGTCAATTAACCCAACCAATAAATGGCCCAATGATCCCATCATAATAGGCGTGGCAAGTTTTAGGCTATTGCTAAACTCAGAAGTATAGTTTTTAATCTTCAATTAAAATAATTTTTAGCTGCGAAGATAAAGAAATTAATCAGCAAAAATATTCGATTTAAGATTCGTGATTTTAGATTTTTGAATTAAACATTATTAGGACATATTTAAACTTTTAACATCTAACTTTTAACTTTATTTGGCGTTCCCTTTCAGGTCGCGCTTTCCGTTATATCTTTTTTTTCGTTTCACTTCAAAAAAGTATGCCACTTCAATCGCTAACGCAGCTTGAATTACGAATTAAGATTTGTGGTTTACAAATTTTTTTGAATGCAATTTAGAAGTTGTCTTCAACATTTTGAACTAATTGACAGAACACAACCTTCCCAACATTATTAGTGAACTTTTAACTTTTAACATTTAGTTTTTTAAACTAACTTTACACTTCATTTAAAAATAAGCATTATGACAAAAATAACATTAAAAGGCAATCCCATCAATACCATCGGAAAATTACCTAAAGTTGGCAAAAAAGCCCCAAAATTTACCTTAATAAAAACCGATTTATCAAAAGTGAAATTAGCCGATTTTAAAGGATCAAAACTAATTCTAAATATTTTTCCCAGTTTAGATACAGGCACTTGCGCTGCTTCCGTAAGAAGATTTAACAAAGAAGCAAGCGAACTTGAAAACACCAAAGTACTTTGCATTTCGCGCGATTTACCTTTTGCACAAGCGCGTTTTTGCGGTGCTGAAGGCATAGAAAACGTGATTACCTTGTCCGATTTTGCCAAAGGAAAATTTGGTAAAAAATACGGTGTGACAATTATAGATGGGCCTATGGCCGATTTACATTCCAGAGCCATTGTAATCATTAATGAAGAAGGTATTGTTACTTATGCGCAACAAGTTGCTGAAATTGTTGATGAACCGGATTACGAAGCCGCTTTAAAAGCACTTTAAATATGCAGCATAAAGGTAATTTTTTTCTAAACCGAATAAAGTCAATCAAATACGCAGCTAAAGGTTTTTGGATTTTAATTACTTCTGAATACAGTATCATTGCCCAAATCTCAATTGCCATTATTATGGCCGTTATTGGGTTTTTAATGCAAATTTCTGCTACCGAATGGCTCTTCCAAATCATGGCATTCGGATTCATTTTGGTAGCAGAATCATTAAATACTGCCATTGAAAAAATGGCGGATTTTATTCATCCTGAATATCATAAACAAATTGGCCGTATTAAAGATATTTCAGCCGGGGCCGTTTTTTTTGCGGCAATAATTGCCGTAATTATTGGTTTAATTATTTATGTACCCAAATTTATAGTGTAATTTAACCACAATCACTTTAATTTTATATTTTTGTGGGATAATTAATTGAATGGCCAAAACTACTAAATCTACCGTTAAAACACCCAGAAAGCCTCGTTTTCAAGGAATAAAATCATTTTTTGAAAATCGGCTGACACAAACAATTTTAGGGTTGTTTTTGATGCTTTTTGCACTTTTTTTGGTGGCTTCTTTTAGCTCCTATTTATTTACCGGGGAAGAAGATCAAAGCCAGCTTTCGAATTTTTCCGACAAAGAAGTTCCCGTAAAAAATCTTTTGGGGAAAATTGGCGCAAGCATGAGCCACTTTTTAATTAATGATGGATTTGGCGTTGCCGCCGTTTATTTGCCCTTACTTTTATTTTTTACCGGCCTATTAATCTTTTTTAAGGGCGGTTTAAAACGCATCAGAAAATATTGGTTTTGGGGAATATTGGGAATGCTTTGGCTTTCAATAACATTGGGTTTTTTCTTGCCCAATAATCCGATTTTTGGAGGCGTTGTGGGTTTCGAATTGAACAATTACCTCCAACAATTTTTGGGAAAAACCGGTTTGCTTCTTTCATTGATTTTTTTATTGGTTTCCTATATGGTCATCCGATTTAAACTCACGCCTGAATTGGTTAAAAGTAACCTGGTTAAAAATAAAGATAAAGCGCAAATTGATGTTGAGCCAATCCCGGCACCAGACCTGACAAATAGTAATGTTGAAGATAAAAAAGAAGATAAAAATGAGGATGAATTCAAATCACCTCTTGAATTATCGCTCAAAAATTTAACCCCAATTCCAACCGTTCCCGCTAATTATTTAGAGGACAAATATGATCTTGAAGATGATTCGGATTTTGTTCCTGAACTTAAACCGGAATCGGATGTTGCCATTGCTGTGGAAAAAATTGTTGAAGAAAACCGTGTTGACGAAAACCTTTCAAACCAATTGGTGAAAGATTTCGGCGAGTTTGATCCAACCTTAGAACTGGGAAATTATAAATTCCCAACCTTAAATTTACTGAGAGATTATAATGAGAGTATCTCCGTTGACCAAGAAGAATTGGAAGCCAACAAAAACAGGATTGTTGAAACTTTAAACAACTATAAAATTGGCATCGACCGCATAAAAGCGACGGTTGGCCCAACGGTTACTTTATATGAAATTGTGCCCGAAGCCGGTATTCGAATTTCAAAAATTAAAAATTTAGAAGATGATATCGCCTTATCGCTGTCCGCTTTAGGAATCCGTATTATCGCGCCAATTCCGGGAAAAGGTACCATCGGAATTGAAGTTCCCAATAAAAAACCGACCATGGTTTCCATGAAATCGGTAATTTCTTCAACAAAATTCCAGAATTCAGAAATGGAATTGCCAATTGCGCTGGGGAAAACAATTTCAAATGAAACATTTGTGGTTGACCTTGCGAAAATGCCTCATTTATTAATGGCAGGTGCTACCGGACAGGGTAAATCGGTTGGTTTAAATGCCGTTTTAACTTCGTTGTTGTACAAAAAACACCCGGCCGAAGTAAAATTTGTGTTGGTCGATCCTAAAAAAGTGGAACTTACCTTATTTAATAAAATTGAGCGACACTATTTGGCGAAATTGCCTGATACTGATGACGCCATCATTACTGATACCACCAAAGTTATCAATACGCTGAATTCTTTGTGCATTGAAATGGATATGCGCTATGATTTATTGAAACTGGCAATGGTTCGCAACATAAAAGAATACAATGCGAAATTTAAATTGCGAAAGTTAAATCCGAATGATGGACATAAATATTTACCATATATTGTATTAATTATCGATGAATTTGCCGATTTAATTATGACTGCCGGCAAAGAAATTGAAACACCGATAGCGCGTTTGGCACAATTGGCCCGTGCCATTGGAATTCATTTAATTGTTGCTACACAACGCCCTTCAGTAAACGTTATTACCGGGATTATTAAAGCGAATTTCCCCGCTAGGGCAGCCTTTAGGGTGACTTCAAAAATAGATTCCAGAACCATTTTAGACAGTTCGGGAGCAGATCAGTTAATTGGTAAGGGAGATATGTTGTATGCCGATGGAAATAATTTGATACGATTGCAATGTGCGTTTGTTGATACGCCTGAAGTTGAAAAAATAACTGAATTTATCGGTTCACAGCGCGCTTACGCAAATGCTTACATGTTACCTGAATACAGTGGGGATGAAATTGGCACAAACCTTGATATAGACATCAGCGAAAGAGACAATTTATTCAGGGATGCCGCTTTGGTCATTGTTCATGCACAACAAGGATCGGCATCGTTATTGCAACGAAAACTAAAATTGGGATATAACAGAGCGGGAAGATTGATTGATCAGCTGGAAGCCGCCGGAATTGTTGGTCCGTTTGAAGGCAGTAAAGCAAGACAAGTATTAATTCCTGATGAAATGGCACTGAACAAATTGTTGGACAACGAATTGAATAATTAATCATATAATTGTCATTAGAACAATATAATAACATGAAAAAAATAGCATTTTTAACAGCATTTTTACTAATTACCATCACCTCATTTGGTCAGGAATCGGCTAAAGCAAAAGCTTTATTGGACGAAGTTGCCCAAAAAATTGGAGGTTATAAAAATATTTACATTGAATTTAATCATAGTTTAGACAATAAGGAAGCCAATGTTCACCAAGAAACCAGAGGTGCCGTTACTTTAAAAGGTAATTTGTACAATCTTAATTATATGGGAACAGAACAAATTTTTGACGGAAAAAAAGTGTATTTGATTATTCACGAAGATGAAGAAGTCATTATTCAAAATCCATCGAAGAAAAAGGAAGAAACCCTTACGCCTTCTAAAATGTTTTCCTTTTACAAAACTGGATATACCTTTAAAATGGATGCTTTAAAAACAGTTAAAGGTGTTAAAATACAATATGTGAAATTAACGCCAATCGACAGCAATTCTGAAATAAAAAGCATTTTGGTTGGGATTGACGCAAACACAAAACATATCTACAACATCATTGAAACGGGAGAAAACGGGACAACAACAACATTAAATATAAGAACTTTCAAAACAAATCAACCTATATCAGAAAACCTTTTTATCTTTGACAGATCAAAATACAGAGATCAAAAGAAATATACCATCTCTGAACCAAAATAATAGCGTTGAAAATATTTGACAAATACATTTTAAAAAGTTTTTTACAACCTTTTTTAGCCACATTTTTTGTGGTGCTGTTTGTCCTTGTTATGCAGGCCTTATGGCTGGCATTTGATGAAATTGCTGGAAAAGGCATCGATATATTTTTTATTCTGAAATTTTTGGGATATTTAGCGCTTATCCTTACTCCCACCGCATTGCCAATCGGTATTTTATTGTCTTCAATCATGGCTTTGGGCACTTTGGCCGAAAATTATGAATTTGCCGCAATCAAATCCGCAGGCATTTCTTTAAAAAGAGTTATTCGGCCGTTGGTAATTTTAGTCATTTTATTAAGTGGCCTTAACTTTGTATTCTTAAACAATATTTATCCTTGGGCAACCTTAAAGCAAAAGAATTTGTATCTGAATATGAAAAAGAAAAAACCGGCTTTGGCGCTGGTTCCTGGAGCGTTTAATACTGAAATTCCTGGGTTCAGCATAAAATTTGACGAAAAATACGGTGAAGAAGAAAACCTGTTAAAAAATGTTCAAATAGCCGATTTAAATGCCGGTAAAGGGAAAATAAAAGTGATCACGGCCGAAAAAGGGACTATTTCTACCGAAGAAGGAAGTAAATATTTGACCCTTACCCTCGAAAATGGGAATTACTATGAAGAGCATGTTATTAATGGGATGATGCCAAGTGAAAGGGCTAAAATGCCGGCGTCCAAAGCCACATTTAAAACCTATACCATAAACATTGACATCTCATCTTTTAGTGATGACAATTCCATGGACGACGAAGTGGTTAAAGAACATCATGGAATGTTAAGTATTGTTCAATTGGATTCAATTTCGAAAAAGAATAAAATTGAATACGACAACTATACCCAAACACGGGCAAATATTTTTTATGATGCCGTTAATGCCAAAAAATTACACAAATACCCTGATTCAATAGCCAACAGAAAATTAAAACCTGAAATACTCGAAAATTTCAATTTGAGAAACAAAAGTACGGTGGTAAATGAATCCATTCAACTGCTAAACAGAACTATTGACAGAAATAAATATCAGATTAAATCGTTTAAGGACCAAAGAAAGATCCTGAACCTTTACGATTTTGAATTTAGTTACAGAATCTCATTTTCTTTGGCTTGTTTGGTTTTGTTTTTTATAGGGGCGCCTTTAGGATCCATCATTAGAAAGGGCGGATTTGGATTGCCTATGATTATGGCAATCACCATTTTTGTAATCTACTTTTTCATATCACAACTGGGCAGAAACCTATCCGAAGAAAGTGCCATTTCAGCACTCTTGGGAAGTTGGCTTTCAACATTAATACTATTGCCTTTTGGTATTTTACTTACCAGAAGGGCAACAAAAGGAATGGGTATTTTTAATATTGACGCTATTTTTAACAAAGCTCAAAAAATATTCAACAGAATCACAAATCAAAGAAAAAATATCAATTAAATAATAATGAAAACTTCAACAAGCACCATTAAACTTAACACCATACAAGAAGCCATAGAAGATATCAAAAACGGTAAAATTATTATTGTTGTTGACGATCAGGACAGAGAAAATGAAGGTGATTTTATTGCCGCTGCAGAATGTGTCACGCCAGAAATGGTTAATTTTATGGCCCAGTACGGAAGAGGTTTAATTTGTGCACCCTTAACCGAAAGACGGGCAGAAGAGCTCGGATTGCCGCTTATGGTAAACAAAAATACGGTGTTACACAATACCCAATTTACGGTTTCCATTGATTTAATCGGAAGCGGATGTTCAACCGGAATTTCTGTTCACGACAGGGCAAAAACAATAAAAGCATTGACCTCAAAAGATTCAAAGCCTGAAGATTTTGGAAGACCGGGACATATTTTCCCATTAAGAGCTAAAGAAGGCGGCGTTTTGCGCAGAACAGGCCATACAGAAGCTTCTATCGATTTAGCGCGCTTGGCAGGATTTCAGCCAACAGGAATCTTGGTGGAGATTTTAAATGAAGATGGAACAATGGCACGATTGCCGCAATTAATGGAAGTTGCCAAAAAATTCAAATTAAAAATAATTTCTATTGAAGATTTGGTGGCTTACCGCATGAAATATGATTCATTAATCTATAAAATTGAAAATTTCACGCTGCAAACACGTTTCGGAGAATTTCAATTGAAAGCCTATAAACAAACCACAAACAACCAAGTTCATATTGCTTTGACCAAAGGAACTTGGGAAGTAGATGAACCTATATTGGTGCGCGTAAATTCATCCTTAATCAATAATGACATTCTTCGATTGTTAACTGCAAAACCCGACGATAAATTTTCTAAAATCTTTAAAATGATTAATGATGAAGGAAAAGGCGCTGCGGTGTTTATCAGTCAGGAAAATCAGTCATTCGACCTTATAAATCGTTTGGCTTTATTAAGGGAAGCCCAAAAAAATACAGAACATAAAGTGCCTCAAATTCAACCTGACGATAAAGATTTTGGCATAGGAGCCCAAATTTTGCACGATTTAAAAATTAGCAAACTGCGTATCTTATCGAATGCACCGGCTGTAAAAAAACGGATTGGTATGACAGGTTACGGACTCGAGATTGTTGAGTATGTGAATTATTAAATTTTAAACTCAAATTGCATTGAAAAAGATACTCGTCGCTTGCTTATACAGTCTTATCATTTTTAGTTGCAACAATCCTTCAGGTCAGTTAAAAACTGAAAATGATTCAAAAAGCAAGGGATTTGTTTTAAATGGATCCTTAAAAACGGCAATATCGGACAAGGTTTATTTGAGTAAAATAATTAAAAATGAACTGCAGCCAACCGATTCGGTTAAAATTAAAAATAACAGCTTTGTTTTTACCGGCGCTGTTGACTATCCAGAACGTTTTGCCTTAACTTTTGAAAATTCATCTGCAGCAGTCATCTTTATTATTGAAAATACAAATTTTGAAATCTTTATTGATCCCGATAAACTAAATGAGACCGTTATTAAAGGTTCTGAATTAAATGCAAAACTGGACGAATACAAATTGGCCTCAAAAAATATTTTTAAAAAAATTGATTATTTATTTCCTAAATTTCAAAAAGCACGTCTTGAAAATGATGTCAAAAAACTGGACGAAATAGGAAATGAGTTAAAAATAATTGAAAAAGAATTCACCGATTTCAGTTTTAATTTTGTTAAAACCAACAGCGATTCCTATGTTTCCGCCATGGTTTTAAGCGACCAATTGAAAGCATCAACAGTTGATACTGCCAAAATAAGCAATGCTTACAAACAACTTTCCCAAAAAGTTAAAAAATCGCCTGATGCGCAACTAATTGCGACAGCGCTCAGTTTACGTTAAAAAACTTAAATCGGTTTCTGGCGGCAATTCAAGTGCTTGCTTGTTTTGCTGAAACAAACGCGCATTTAAAGTTCCTTTTAAAATTATTTTCCCCTCTTTTATATGAAGCCAACTGCCTTCCCGAAGTCCCAAAACTGCCGTTTTATTAAGCGTATGGTATTCATTTATGCGAGTTTCCCTTGTTTCGCCCATATGGGTAGAACTTGGATCCGGATCTAAATAATGACAATTTAAATTGAAATTAACAAAGCCAAACGTATCAAAACTCGGCGGGTAAATGATGGGCATATCGTTGGTGTTTTGCATCGTTAATCCGCTAATTACACTTCCTGCACTGGTTCCTAAGTAAGGTGTTCCGTTTTCAACCACATTTTTTATTGTAGAAATTAATTTCATATCATACAGTTGTTTCACCAACAAAAAAGTGTTTCCCCCGCCAACAAAAATTCCTTTTGCCTGATTAACGGCATCAATCGGATTGTTAAATTCGTGTATTCCTTTTATGCGAATATTAATTTTATCAAAGCCTTTTTTTGCAGCTTCAGTATATTCATCGTGCGTAATTCCTCCAGGCCTGGCATAAGGAATAAACAGAATTTCATTTACGCCATTAAAAAATTCGGCCAATTCGGGTAAAATATATTCCAGATATCCTTTTCCGTGAACCGACGAACTGCTTGCGATCAATAATTTTTTCATCTTCAACAAAGTTTCCTCAAATATACTCATTTTCAATCTTAACAAAAGTTTATAATTGCCCACTATCTTTTATGCAGATTCATGAACGTACTTTGTTATGATGATAAGAAAACCAAGCTGCTTATTTTTGCTCGTTTTTATTGCTGCAAACTGCTTTTCCCAAGAGAAATATGCCCGTATTTCAGGAAAAATAATCAGTTCCAACAATGCTGTTGGCAATGTGCATATCGTTAACCAAAATACCAAATTGGGAACCGTAAGCAATGATAACGGTGAATTTGAAATGATGGTTTCCTTAAATGACACCTTGCTGTTTTCCTCTATTGAATATGAAAGAAAAGAAATTAGAATGACCGGTAACTTCCTTAAATATAAAAAAATTGTGGTTGAATTAATTCCGAAGGTAAATGAATTGGCAGAAGTTTTTATAGAAGGTTTAACAGGAAGTTTGCGTTATGATCTAAATAAAGTTCCGTTAGACACCTTGCCAAAACATTCGTTTTTTCTAAAACCGGGTGATTTAAAAAAGGCTTTGCCGCCCGATTTGCACGGTGTAGAAAAAGCGCCCTATGTTGGGTTTTTTCCGCCTATTCCCGGAAGTGTTTCAATTCCCGATGCCGGCTATGAAGCGGAACAAAGATTAAAACGAGAAATTGCCCGCAAAAAACAATTCCCTTCAAAAATAGTAAAACAGTTTGGTTTGGCTTATTTTACAGACAAACTGCATATTCCTGAAGAAAAAATTGATCATTTTTTGGCCTACTGTGAAGACAGAGATATTATTGCACAATATTACAAAAACAATTTATTGGAGGTTATTCAAATTTTGCGGGAAGAAAGCGCAGCATACAACGCCATCAAAAATTAATAAGTTTATGTAACTAAAATCACTATTTTTTGGAATACATTTTGTTAATTAGCCATCATATTTAATCCTTTATGAAATTTAAAAAAATAATCATCATTTTATTGGTGCTTCCCTTGTTTGCTTTTGCCATGCACAAGTATTATGTGAGTCTGTGCGAAATTGAATTCATCAAAGAAAAGCAGTCAATCCAAATTACTTTGGGCGTTTTTATTGAAGATCTTGAATTCACGCTCAATAAAAATAGCGGAAAACAATTAAATTTGGGAAGTAAAACAGAAGTCGGAAATATAGACGACTATTATAAAAAATACCTGAATGAGCACTTATTATTCACGATTAATGGCAAAATTCAGCCTTATAAATTTATTGGCAAAGAATATGACGGCGATATTGTAAGATTTTACTTAGAAATAAACAATATCAAAGAACTTAAATCTATTGAAGTCACCAATAACATTTTAATCCAAGAGTTTGACAATCAGAAAAATATTGTAAAAATAAAAGTTAAAGATTTCAATAAAACTTTTTATCTAAACAAATCAAACTATAAAAGTTTATTAAAACTTTAATGGTAATTGCAAAGTATTATTAAAAAATAATTAAATTGTGCCAACTAAAAAACCAAAACCTTTAAAATGAAAAAATTAATAGTTGCAGCCCTTTTGACTATTTTCTCCACAGCAATTTTCGCCCAAGAAGTTGAGGAAAAAACAACGCCTCAAAAAGCACATTACAATACCAGCAAATTCAAGCAATTGAATGAAGAATTGCCTACGCCAAACAACGAGCACAAAGCTTCAGGCGCATCGGGCCATGAATATACGCAGCAACAGGTTGATTATAAGATGAACATTGTTTTAGACGATGAGAATCAAAAGATTTTTGGTGAAGAAACGGTGACTTATCATAACAATTCCAAAGATAATTTAGAATATTTATGGCTGCAATTAGATCAAAATATGCGTGCTCCAGATTCTAATACGCCTGAAATTAGTGGTGGCGGACCTGATGTGATGTATTCGCCTTCCAAATTTGCAAAAACCTTTATGGGAAAACCTTTTCAGGGTGGATTTAACATTGAATTTATAAAAGATGTGAACGGAAAAGAAGTAAGTTACCTGATTAACAAAACAATGATGCGCATCAATTTATCAAAACCATTGGCTTCAGGCGAAAAATATGTCTTTAAAATAAAATGGTGGTACAACGTCAACGATTATATCGCTGATCGCGGACGTTCGGGCTATGAACCTTTCCCCGACGGAAATAATTTATATGTGATTGCGCAATTTTTTCCGCGTTTGGCAGTGTACAATAATGTGGAAGGATGGCAAAACCTGCAATTTTTGGGTCGAAGCGAATTTGCTTTGGAATTTGGAAATTATGAAGTTGCCATAACCACGCCAAAAGACCATATTTTGAATGCGACTGGCGTACTCCAAAATCCGAAAGATGTTTTTACTTCTGCCCAACATAAAAGATATGAAGATTCAAAAAACGCCTTTGAAAATCCGGTTTTTATTGTAACGCCAGAAGAAGCGTTGGCTGCTGAAAAAGGACGATCAAAAGAAACAAAAACCTGGAAATTTTATGCAGAAAACGTACGGGATTTTGCATTTGCTTCCTCAAGAAAATTAATATGGGACGCGATGGCAGTCAATCTTAACGGAAAAACCGTGATGGCTTATTCTTTATATCCCAATGAAGGAAATCCGCTTTGGGAAGAGCATTCAACAAGAGCCGTTGCAAATACCTTAAAAGTATATTCCGAATTCACTTTTGATTATCCTTATCCGCAGGCAACCTCTATCAATGCAGAACGTCAGGGAATGGAATATCCAATGATTTGCTGGAATGGCGGAAGACCTGACAAGGACGGAAAATATTCAGATCGAACAAAAAAGGGAATGATTGGCGTAATCACGCACGAAGTAGGTCATAATTTTTTCCCGATGATTGTGAATTCTGACGAGCGCATGTGGACCTGGATGGATGAAGGCATCAATTCATTTGTGGAAATTTATGCAGAATACAAATACGATCCTATACTTTTTCCTTTAACTGATCACCCAAAAAATATTGTCAGATATATGTCGGGCGACCAAAGCGGTTTAGAGCCAATTATGTCGCAAGGTGAAGATTTAACCGACTTTGGTTCAAATGCTTACGGAAAACCTGCAGCCGGGTTGTTTATTTTGAGGGAAACCGTTATGGGGCATGAATTATTTAACCATGCTTTTAAAACTTATGCCGAACGCTGGAAATTTAAGCACCCAACGCCAGCCGATTTTTTCAGGACGATGGAAGATGCTTCAGCGGTGGATTTAGACTGGTTTTGGAGAGGCTGGTTTTATACAACGGGCGCAAATGATATTGGCATCAAAGAAATTAAAAAATATTATGTGACAGACAAGCCAACCGAACGTGCCGAAAATATGGCAAAACGCTATGGAATCACCCTTGATAAATTGCCGCCTGCGCTTTATTTGGTTTCTGAAGACAGCCCCGAATTTAAAAATGATTTAAAATCTAAAAAACCGGAAGATTACAATTTGTTGAGTGATTATATCACTACAAATTTTTCTGCGGAAGAAAAAATGGCATTAAAAGCGCCTAAATATTTTTATGAACTGGTTTTTGAAAAACCGGGAGATTTGGTGATGCCAATTATTGTTGAATTTGAATTTGAAGACGGAACAAAAGAACGCAAACAATATCCTGCCGAAATTTGGAGAAATAGTGACACGGAAGTCACCAAAGTTTTTCCGTCAAACAAGGCAATCACAAAAATAACGATTGATCCTGATGAGCAAACAGCTGATGTGAATTTAAGCAACAACAGCTGGCCTAAAAAAACAGAAAATAAATTCGAAAAATTTAAAAAGGATCAAATTAAATCTTAGTGAAATGAGCCGCTCGCTTGGGCGGCTTTTTAATTTGACACTGCATCAAAAACAATTAATTTCATGAAAAAAATACTCCTAATAACTATCTTTTTTCTGACAGTGGTTATTCCTGCTTCAGCCCAAGAAACACAGCCACAAAAAGCGCATTATAACCTCAGTAAGTTCAAACAAATAGATGAGGAATTGCCAACACCAAACAATGAACACAAAGCTACGGGCGCACCGGGACATGAATATACCCAGCAACAGGTAGATTATAAAATGGATATTCTTTTGGATGAGGAAAAAAACCGAATTTACGGCGAAGAAACCATTACCTATCACAACAATTCCAAAGATGATTTAACTTATTTATGGATTCAGTTAGATCAAAATATGATGGCACCCGATTCGAAATCACCTGACGTACGAGAAACTAAAACAAGTGAATTGTACACACCAAAAGAGTTTTCTAAAAATTTTATACAAGCGCCATTTGATGGCGGCTTCAAAATTGACTTTGTAAAAAATCTTGATGGCAGCGATGCTTCTTACCTTATCAACCAAACTATGATGCGTTTGGATTTAGACAAACCTTTGGTTTCCGGAGGAAAATATTCCTTTAAGATAAAATGGTGGCATAACATTAACAATCACCTTGAGCAAGGCGGAAGATCAGGTTTTGAGCATTTTCCCGATGGCAATAACGACTATATTATTGCGCAATTTTATCCAAGACTGGCCGTATATAATAATGTGGAAGGCTGGCAAAACCTGCAATTTTGGGGAAGCAGCGAGTTTGCGCTTGAATTTGGAAATTTTGAGGTAAATATTACCACGCCAAAAGATCATATTTTAGCATCAACAGGCGTGCTTAAAAACCCCGAAGAAGTCCTTTCCAAATTACAATTGAACAGACTGGAACAGGCAAAAAAATCATTTGACAACCCGGTAATTATTGTTACGCAAAAAGAAGCTGAAGAAACAGAAAAAGGAAGGTCAAAAGAAACAAAAACTTCACGTTTTTATGCCGAAAATGTGCGGGATTTTGCTTTTGCTTCTTCCAGAAAATATATTTGGGACGGAATGGCTGTTGACATCAACGGAAGAACCGTAATGGCGTATTCTTATTATCCTAAAGAAGGAAACCCTTTATGGGAACAACATTCAACCAGAGCGGTTGCAAGCACGTTAAAAACATATTCAAGGTTTACTTTCGATTATCCTTATCACCAAGCCATTTCAGTTCATGCGGAAGATATGGGAATGGAATATCCGCAAATTAGTTTCAATCGCGGTCGCCCGAATCCTGATGGCACTTATTCTGATTTTACCAAATACAGAATGCTGGGCGTAATTATTCACGAAGTTGGGCATAATTTTTTCCCTATGATTGTGAATTCCGATGAGCGCCAATGGACTTGGATGGATGAAGGTTTGAATTCTTTTGTGCAAATGCTGGCACAAATGGATTATGAAAAAGGATACCCGCTCAGCAGAGGCCTGCCAAAAAATATTGTGGGTTATATGCAGGGAGATCAGTCTAAATTAACGCCTATTATTACGCAAGGCGATCACCTTGATGAATTTTCAAACAATGCCTATGCAAAACCTGCGGCAGGATTGTATATGCTGCGACAAGTAATTATGGGTCCGGAAATGTTTGACCATGCTTTTAAAACCTACGCCCAACGCTGGAAATTTAAACACCCAACGCCTGCAGATTTTTTCAGGACGATGGAAGATGCGTCAGCGATGGATTTAGACTGGTTTTGGAGAGGCTGGTTTTATTCAACCGGCGCCAATGATATTGGCATCAAAGAAGTGAAAAAATATTATGTGACAGACAAGCCAACCGAACGCGCCCAAAATATGGCAAAACGCAGAGGAATTGACCTTGATAAATTGCCGCCGGCTTTGTATTTAATTTCTGAAGACAGCCCTGAATTTAAAAGTGATTTAAAATCGAAAAAACCGGAGGATTACAATTTGTTGAGCGATTATATCAATACGAATTTTTCTTCGGAAGAAAAAACGGCATTGAAAGCGCCTAAATATTTTTACGAATTGGTTTTTGAAAAACCTGGAGATTTGGTGATGCCAATTGTAGTTGAATTTGAATATGAAGACGGAACAAAAGAACGCAAACAATATCCTGCCGAAATATGGCGAAATAGCGATGCTGAAGTCACTAAAGTTTTTCCGTCAAGCAAAGCAATCTCAAAAATCACGTTAGATCCCGATGAACAAACTGCCGATGTGAATTTAAGCAACAACAGCTGGCCTAAAAAAACAGAAAATAAATTTGAGCAATTCAAAAAAGAGCAAATAAAAGGATAACCAACTGGCTTGTTATAAAAAAGGCCTAAAAATTTCTGTATTTCTTGGTTATTTCAAAAATGTGGGCTAAAATTCGTTGTTCCTTCTCATCATAATCAACTTCTCTCCTTTTCATCACCAACACAGCAGTTTCATTCACTTTATCTAATTGATATGTTGAAAAACCTGCGGCGCCGCCCCAACTGAAAGAAGGGATGAAATTTCTGGGAAAATTACTTCCGTAAATATTAGCACTGACACCTATAACAGTTCCTGTATTAAACATCGTATTAATTCCGCACTTGGAATGGTCACCCATAATTAAACCGCAAAATTGCAATCCGGTTTTTGCAAAATTTTCAGTTTCATAATTCCACAAGCGAACTTCGCTATAATTATTTTTTAAGTTTGAATTGTTTGTGTCTGCACCAATATTGCACCATTCACCCAATACTGAGTTGCCTAAAAATCCATCGTGTCCTTTGTTTGAATAACCTGATAAAATAGCATTGTTTACTTCGCCTCCAACGGTACAAAACGGTCCAATTGTGGTGGCTCCATAAATTTTGGCGCCCATTTTAACCACTGAGTTTTCTCCTAAGGCAAAAGGCCCTCTAATCAAGCTTCCTTCCATTACCAAGGCATCTTTCCCAATATAAATTGGCCCGCTATCTGCATTTAATACGGAGAATAAGATTTTAGCACCTTCTTCAATAAAAATATTTTCTTTATTTAAAAACCTGACACCTTCAGGAATGGGTTGTGATTTTCTGCCTTCAGTAATTAATTCAAAATCGGCTTTTAAAGCCATATCATTCAAAGAAAATAAATCCCAAGTATTTTTAATTTGGGTTACTTCTGAATCAAATTCAATTTGCTCGTAATGTTCAAAATCGATAGTTTCTTGTGAATCGGTGGTGTAAAAAGCAATCACTTCTTCCTCTTTGAAAATTGCCTGATTTTCTTTTAACTCCATAATCATTTCCGCTAAAGACAGCGTTGGCAAAAAGGAAGCATTAATCATGACGTTTTGCGCCATTTCAACCATGGGAAATTTCTCTTCTAAATAGTCTTCGGTAAGCGTTGTTGTGGTAAAACCCAAATATGTTTCCCATTTTTCACGAATGGTAAGTATCCCTATTCGCAAATCGGCAACGGGTTTTGTGAAGGTTAATGGCAATAATGAATTGCGAACTGTGCCATCAAATAAAATATAATTCATTGCATATTTATTTTACACAAATGTACAGTAAGTTTTTTGCTTTCTCAAACGAAAAAAAGAGCCGTGTTTTATACGATTTTATTTTTCCTTAAATAAGTATCAATGCTGTCTGCCGTATCAAAACAAGAACTAACCGTGTTAATATCTGAGCAATAACGAGAATCTATCGCATGATTTTTACATCCGATTGCACTTAAATCTATGGTGGTGAAATTTTTATCGATGCTTAAACATTTATCGTACAAGGAAGCGATTGTTTCGTTTGGCTGCAATTCGATATTATTTTTTGTTAAAAACCCTTTTAGAAAGTTTTCAATAGCAAACTGTGCGTTTTTACATACTGAATAACTAACAATATCTTCGGCTGGTTTAAACAATTCTTCTTTTGCCGATTTTAATTTTTTTGTTGCTTCGTTAAAAAAAGCTTCTGATCTTGATTTCATTTTTTAATTTTTTTATTTTAGTAACTTAAGAAAATAAAAACACATTGAATCTTGTAACTTCCTCAATTTTTAATAAAATTAATCATTTACAATTGCAAATAAAGATATTAAAAAAAGTGTCAGGTATGTTGTACCTGACACTTTAAAATTAATTTAAATTATAAATTTTTATAAAGTTCCAATCTTTCCCATTGAACTTCAACCTGTTCTTGAGCTTTGTCCAATAGTTCTTTCGCAAATTCAGGATTTTCGTTTACAACTCTTGTAAAACGAGTTTCTAAATACATAAATTCACTTAAAGGAGCAGAAGGCGCTTTAGAATCCAATTTAAATTTCTTTCCTTTTTCAGCTAAAGGATTAAATCTAAACAATGGCCAGTAACCTGTTTCTACTGCTTTTTCTTGATGTTTGGCACCATCTTTCAAATCGTAACCGTGCTCACCACAATGTGAATAAGCAATAATTAATGAAGGTCCCGGATAAGCTGCCGCTTCTTCAATTGCTTTAAGCGTTTGATTGTCTTTAGCGCCAATTGCAATTTGAGCAACATACACATTTCCGTAAGAAACTGCTTGTAAGGCCAAACTTTTCTTAGAAGATACTTTACCAGAAATTGCAAACTTGGCACTTGCTCCCATCGGTGTAGATTTAGATGCTTGTCCGCCAGTATTTGAATAAACCTCTGTATCCATCACTAAAATATTCACATTTTCTCCTGATGAAAATATATGGTCTAAACCACCATATCCAATATCATAAGCCCAACCGTCACCACCAAATATCCAAACTGCTTTTTTACGCAAGTATTCGGAAAGGTTTCTTAGTTTTTTGGCTTCATAAGTATCAATAGTTTCTAAAATTTCATTTAGCTCCTCAATTTGATTTATTTTTTGCTCTTTTAAAGTTTCGTTTTCTTCAGCATTGTTTAGTATGTTATTTACTATGGTACTGCCTATTTTACTTTCCAAAGTTTTTAATAAATCAACTGCTATTTCTTGCTTTTTGGTTAATGCCAATTGCATACCTAAACCAAACTCAGCATTGTCTTCAAACAAAGAGTTGGCCCAAGCTGGTCCGCGTCCCGCTTTGTTTGTTTTGTAAGGCGTTGTTGGTAAATTAGCGCCATATATAGAAGAACAACCGGTTGCATTTGCAATCAATATACTGTCTCCATATAATTGGGTAATTAACTTGATATATGGTGTTTCACCACAACCGGAACAAGCTCCGGAGAATTCAAATAACGGTTCTAAGAACTGAGATCCTTTAACTGTAGAAGTAACCAATTCTTTTCTGTCGTAATCAGGTAAATCAATAAAGTAATTCCAATTTACATTTTCTGCTTCTTGCACTTTACGGTAATCAGTCAAGTTAATTGCAAAAGTATTTGGTACTTCTTTGCTTTCAGCCGGACAAACAGCCACGCATAAATCGCAACCGGTACAATCTTGAGGTGAAACCTGCAAAATGTAACTTTCTTTTTCACTGTTAAAAGGTCTTCCTTTTGCTGGTACGCTTTTTAGTGATTCAGGAGCATTTATTAATAAATCATTAGGAACAACTTTAGCTCTAATTGCAGCGTGAGGGCAAATGCTCACACATTTATTACATTGGGTGCAAAGATCTGCATCATCCCAAACCGGCACAAAATCGGCAATTCCACGTTTTTCATATTGCGTGGTTCCTGTTGGAAATGTACCATCTACAGAAAATGCGCTCACAGGCAATGAATCTCCTCTACCGGCTAAAATAGTTCCTAAAATTTCTCTAACAAAATCATCAGCATTTTCGGTCATCATTGGCACTAATCCATCTGTATTGGTGGTATGACGAGGATATTCAACTTTTTGAAGATTTTCTAATGACTTGTCAACTGCATTAAAGTTCATTTGCACAACGGCATCACCCTTATGTGAATATGATTTTACAATTGCATTTTTAATTTTTTTGATCGCTTCATCTTTTGGAAGTACACCTGATATTGCAAAGAAACAAGTTTGCAAAATGGTATTTGTGCGTTTGCCTAAATCTGCTTCTTGAGCTACTTTTGTCGCGTCAATTACGTAAAATTCGATATCATTATCAATAATTCTGCGTTGCATGATACTTGGCAACTCTGTCCAAACTTTATATTTTGAATGAGGTGTGTTCAATAAAAATGTTCCGCCTTTTTTAATGTGTTCTAAAACATCATATTTATAGATAAAGCTTGTTTGATGACAAGCGATAAAATTTGCTTTGTTGATTAAATAGGTAGAATAAATTGGTTCTGGGCCAAAACGCAAATGCGAAACTGTTTGGGCACCGGCCTTTTTAGAGTCGTACACAAAATATCCTTGCACATAATTATCGGTAGTTTCACCAATAATTTTAATTGAGTTTTTATTGGCACCAACCGTACCATCTGATCCCAAACCATAAAACATACAATTAAACGTATCTTTTTTAGTTTTGAAATTTGGATCATAAGTTAAACTTGTATTGGTTACATCATCATTGATACCGATGGTGAAGTGATTTTTTGGTGAATTTTCGTCTAATTCATCATAAATTCCTTTAACCATTGCAGGCGTAAACTCTTTTGAAGAAAGGCCGTAACGTCCACCAATAATTGTTGGCATATAGTCTCCCATTTCAACAAATGCGGTTACTACATCTAAATATAAAGGTTCTCCGATACTTCCTGGTTCTTTTGTTCTGTCTAAAACTGCAATTTTTTTAGCTGTTTTAGGAATATTTTCAATAAAATCATATACGGAGAACGGACGGTATAAACGAACGATTAAAGCACCCACTTTTTCACCTTGCTCAACCAAAGTGTCAATGGTTTCCCTAATTGGTCCGTCACCTGAACCCATAACAATGATTACTTTTTCAGCTTCTGGATGACCGATATAGTAGAACAGGCTGTATCTTCTGCCAGTATGTTTATAGAATTCGTCCATAGTTTTTTGAACGATTCCAGGAACATTTTGGTAGAAAGTATTGGCAGCTTCACGCGCCTGAAAGAAAACATCAGGATTTTGTGCTGTTCCTCTGATTACCGGATTGTCTGGATCTAAAGAACTTTTTCTGTGCTTCATCACTTCCTCTTCCGGCATCATTGCTTTGATGACATCATCCGGAATTCCATTAATTTTGGCAATTTCGTGAGAAGTTCTAAATCCGTCAAAAATATTTAAAAACGGAACCCTGCTTTTTAAGGCAGAAACTTGTGATATTAATGCAAAATCGTGTGCTTCTTGAACTGAACCTGCAAATAACATGGAAAATCCGGTTGCACGTGTAGCCATGACATCTGAGTGATCCCCAAAAATAGATAAGGCATGAGTTGCAAGCGTTCTTGCAGCCACATGAATTACCGCCGGCAATAGTTCACCTGCAATTTTATACATATTAGGTATCATTAACAACAAACCTTGAGATGCCGTAAATGTTGTGGTTAAGGCGCCTCCCTGAAGAGAACCGTGAACTGCTCCTGCAGCACCGCCTTCACTTTGCATTTCAACAATTCGGGGAATATTGCCCCAAATATTCTTTTTGCCTTTTGAACTGTACACTTCCGCATGTTCACCCATTGGTGATGATGGTGTGATCGGATAAATTGCACAAACCTCGTTCGTTTTGTGTGCAATAATAGCTACAGCTTCATTGGCATCACAAATTAGTTTTACACTTTCTTGTTTCATCTTACGTTATATTTACTCTGAAAAATTTACAAAATAAAGTTTTTTTCTATTCCTTTATTTTATAAATAATATAATTAACTGTTCAAATTTATTGTGTAAAAATATGGCAATAAAGTAGTATTTATAATGACATATATCAGCAAATTTAGCGATAAAATTATTTAGAATTAATCCGAATAGGTGTTTTAAGCAATTGTTTTTAAACGTCTTAAAAATAATTTTTATTGTCAAAAATTGAAGTATGCAATGTTTGTAACATTTTAAAATGAAAAATTTCTTCCGATTTGGAGAGCGTATTTCAAAAAATTTATAGAATCGATTATTTTAGCGCTCTTTTATAAGGAAATGAAAAAAAATTGGACTGCAAAATTAATTATTACGTAAATAGTGATGATTTTAGGCTTAAAAAATTAATTTTCAGCCTTCAAAAAATACCTTAAATAAGTTGAAAAAAGAAATCGCAATATTATGAAAAGAAGCTGCTTTTTACAGCTTTTAAATAGCGTTCTCGGGCAAATTTATGTTCCACTATTTCCGGAATTGCAATTTGATTAAAATCAGGAATCCACTTTTTGATGTATTTAAAATCTGGATCAAATTTTTGCTGTTGCGTTGCCGGATTAAAAACCCTGAAATAAGGAGCCGAATCACAACCTGTTCCTGCCACCCATTGCCAATTGCCGTTGTTTGATGACAATTCAAAATCGAGCAATTTTTCAGCAAAATAGGCTTCACCCCAACGCCAGTCGATCAACAGGTGTTTGCATAAAAAACTTGCCGTAATCATTCGTACGCGATTGTGCATATAACCGGTTTTATTTAATTGGCGCATTCCCGCATCAACTATTGCATAACCAGTTTTTCCTTCGCGCCACAATTTAAATTCGGTTTCGTTATTTCGACAGGGAATAAAATTGTATTTCGATTTAAAATTTTCATGCACCACTTTCGGATAATGAAAAAGAATCTGCATAAAAAATTCGCGCCAAATCAATTCACTCAAATAAACAGGGTTAATTTTATTGGCATAATCTGCTAATTTACGAACACTTATGGTTCCAAAACGCAAATATACCGAAGCGTTGGAAGTTTCTGCGGAAGGAATATCTCTACTATCCTGATAATTTTTTATACATTCAACATTGAACGGCAATACTTTGATAGCACTTTCTATAAAACCGATAGTTTCCAAAGAAGGAAATGAAAAATTTGATTTTAAGAAATTGTCTTTTAAACTTTCAGATTTGTATTGATTGGTTAGATTGGAATTGTATTTCTCCAGCCATTTATTTTTATACGGCGTATAAACGCTATAAGGCAATCCGTCATCTTTCACGATTTCAGCTTCTTCAAAAATCACCTGATCCTTATAAGTAAAGCAATTGCTATTTTTTTGCTTGCAAATCGCCTTTATTTTCTCGTCCCGCTGTTTTGCATAAGGCTCATAATCTTTATTGAAAAATACGTTTTTTACCTTAAATTCTTCAAAAATAGCAGCCAAAATTTCAGCGGGATTTCCCTTTTTGACATATAAAGAAGCATTGAATTTTGCCAATTCAAGATTGATGTCTTTTAAGGTATCATACATAAAATTCACCCTCGGATCAACTTTTGGCAATTCATTTAAAATAGCTTCATCAAAAATAAAAATCGGAAGCACAGGCAGTTTTGAGTTTAACGCGTGGAATAAAGCACAATTATCTTCCAACCTTAAATCACGTCGAAACCAAAAAACAGAAATTTCCTCCTTAATCATTTTGCTGCAACAACTTTTTTATTGAATTTCTTTTTGAAAAATTCTATTAACAAGATACTGGGATACAACATATTAAAGGCATATACAGCATCTTCAAGAGGGATGGTGAACAATCTGATGTTTAAATTTTCATTGTTATTGTACCAAACAACTTCATTTTCAATAAAACTGCCGGTTAAAATGCCATTGACAATAAAAAACGGAATAAGTATGATCAAAAAGGTGATGAAAAACTGAGATAAAACTGGTGACTTTTTCCACAATGAAAATGCCATCAACAAAATAAAAACGCTGAAAGTTACCGTTGCATATTTTTTTGGATAGGCGTAAAACAAGACAAAAATTGCTATAACCAATAAAATAACACTGATATATTTTGTTACTTTATCGGACAGTTTTATATTTTCAAAAAAATAAAGAAAAGCATAATGGGTAAAAATACTTGCGTAGGGAATGCAAATAAAAAACAAAATTTCTTCTATGGGCAAACCCCATAAATTTAGGCCGATATGATAATCGGGGTTGAAGCCCCAAACACCTTGACGTGTAAAAATAATGTCCCAAACTATAAAAAAAATACCCACAATAAAAATGGAAAGAAAAACAGATTTCCACCATTGTATGAAGCGCATTTTTTTTTCAAAACTATACGCAAACGGTACAATAAATGAGGCTATATTTAAAATTAAATAAAGACTCATTGTATTTTGAAGTATTTGAAAGGCACAAATAGCATCCCAAAACACTCACCTTCTTCTTTGCCCAAATGTTTATGATGAACTTTATGCGCTTTCCGTAAACCGATTAAATACTTGTTATTTGTTTTGTTAAACCACTTAAAACGCTTGTGAATTAACACATCATGAACCAAAAAATAAGCCATGCCGTAAAATAAAATTCCCAAACCAATAAAAAAGAAGTAGTTTAAACCACCTTCCAAACCAAGATAAAACAACACAATGCTTGGTATGGCAAAAATGATAAAAAACACGTCATTCCGTTCAAACCAATTTTGATATCTGGGCTGATGATGGTCTTCGTGAAAATACCACATAAACCCGTGCATCACAAATTTATGCGTCAGCCAAGTCACGCATTCCATCAATAAAAAAGTTCCGATTGTTATGAGTAAAAAAATCATATTTTGTTCAATAATAATTTTAGCTGGGCTGTTTGATTGGCAGTAATACCTTTAACCAACAACATATTTTCTACTATTTTATGTTTAAAATCCTGGCTTAAATCGCTTTTTCTTATTCCTTTTGCGATTGCCGAAAAATCTTCTTCAATATTGATATCATAGTTTAAAAAAGCCGGCAATTGATTTTGAAACACAAAACGCAAATACCTAAATTCAACATTCGATTTATTTTCCAGAATCACTTGGTCCAAAACCAATTTTCCCTTTTTAAAATTATTGTATTTTGAAAGTGGAAATTTCACATACTTGGCTTTCATAAAAAGCATAGCCGCATAATAAGCTCTTGCCTCCGGACTTTTTTCTTTTTCAAGTAGTTTCATATGAAATTCAGCTTCCTCCATCGAATTAATTTTGGGAAACTGATTTCTTACATCATCTAAAAGCGAAGCTGGAAATGAATTAAACATTAAAAAGAGAACAGCTAACTTCATTTAATAAAATTATATCAAATTTAACTTAAAAACCACAAAAGACCTTGCCAGCAAACTGATTTTAACCGGATTGGAAATTCTGATTCTTGTATTCATTATTTTTTCTGAAGGGGTGCTTTTCAACTTTTTCAACAGGCCTTTGTAATAAATATAGGCCGTATAAACGCCAAACTTCGCTTCTATAGGCAAAAGTTTTATGCCTTTGTATGCTTCCGCAAAGTCATGTTCTATTTCTTCAATAATTTTGTTTTTCGAAGTCATATCTAACGACATTAAATTTATTCCCGGAAAATATGAACGGTTCAACACTTCCATATCATCTTTTAAATCGCGCAAAAAATTTACTTTTTGAAATGCAGAACCCAAACGCATGGCATAACTTTTTAGGTTTTCATATTTTTCATTGTCGCCGTCAACAAAAACTTTTAAACACATCAAACCAACAACATCGGCCGATCCGTAAATATACTCGTTGTATTCTTCTGCCGTATGGTATTCTCCTTTATTTAAATCCTGTTTCATGCTTTTTAAAAATGACTGAACCAACTCATCATCAATATTGTATTTTTTAACCGTTAACTGAAAACAGTTTAAAATCGGATTTAAACTGATTCCAGAATTGTAAGCTTTATAATAATCACGCTCAAATTCGTTTATCAATTCATTTTTTTCAAAATCGTGAAAGGAATCCACAATTTCATCAGCAAACCTGACAAAAGCATAAATGCCAAAAATAGCTTCCCTAATTTTTGGAGCCAACATCTTTACCGCTAATGAAAAAGAAGTACTATATTTTTTAGTCACTATTTTGCTGCACAAAAATGAAGTTTCATCAAAAACTTGTTTCATTTAAAATATTTTTTAGTATGTGGTTTTTTAATGTAAAAATTTTAGCTGCTCTTTTTCATTAATAATTCTGACACAATTTTTCCTGATATAATTGCTGGTGGAACTCCCGGACCGGGAACTGTTAACTGTCCGGTAAAAAATAAATTTTTCACTTTTTTACTTTGAATTTTTGGTCGTAAAAAAGCGGTTTGCATTAAAGTATTTGCCAATCCATAAGCATTTCCCTTAAATGAATTGTAATCTTTCACAAAATCGTTTACACAATAAGATTCTTTAAAAATGATGTAATCTCTCACATTTTGATCAGTTAATTTTTCCAATCTTTCAATTATTTTTAAAAAATATGCCTCGCGTATTTCATTATTATCCTGAATTCCAGGCGCAATCGGAATTAAAAAAGTAGCAGCTTCGTAACCATTTGGGGCAAAAGTATCATCGGTGATGCTTGGAAAACTTCCGTAAAAAAGCGGATCTTTTGGCCATTTCGGATTGTCGTAAATCTCAACTGCATGCTTGTCGAAATTCGAATCGAAAAATAAAGTATGGTGAGAAACGTTTTTTAGTTTTTTGCTGAACCCAACGTAAAATAATAAGGCCGAAGGCGCAAATGTTTTTTTATTCCAATACTTTTCGGAATACATTCTATATTTATCTTCCAATAAGGTCTCCGAATGATGATAATCTGCACCGCTAACCACAAAATCTGCAGCCAAAAACTGTTGATTCACCTGAACACCTTTCACGATTCCATTTTCAACAACAATTTTTTCAACGTTTTGGTTTGTTTCAATTTTAACGCCCAATTCCTTGGCCAAAGTCACAAAACCTTTGACAACTTCATACATTCCGCCTTTAGGATGCCAAGTTCCCAAACCAAAATCGGCATAATTCATAAAACTGTAAAAACTTGGTGTATTTGAGGGTTTTGCACCCAAAAATATCACAGGAAATTCTAAAATTTGAATTAATTTTTCACTTTTAATATGTCTGCGGACTTCCGTACTGATACTTTTAAAAAACTGGTTGACATTGGCAATGGTATCAAAAGTCACCAATTCGCTGATGGAATTTCCGGGTTTATATACCAAATTGTTTATCGCAACTTCGTAATTGAATTTCGCGGCTTTTAAAAATTTCTTCAGATAAATGGAACTGCCTTTTTCTTCATTTTCGAAAACCTGATAAATTTCTTCGATTTTATCAGAAATAAGCAACGAATCAAGTCGGTCAAAATAAACCTGATAAGCCGGAGCCAGTTTCTCCAAATCATAAAAATCGGATGGATTTTTGTCGAAATCGGCAAAGAATTTTTCAAAAACATCGGGCATCCAATACCATGTTGGACCGATATCAAATTTGAATCCTTCTTTAGTCAGCAATCGTGCTCTCCCGCCCACACTGCTGTTTTTCTCAAGTATGACAACATCATAACCTGCTTTTGCCAGATAGCAAGAAGCGGATATGGACGAAAATCCTGAGCCAATTATAATAATTCTTTTTTTCATAATGTTTAACAAATATACAAATAAGTTAAACAAAAACAAATTAAACAAAAAAAATTACAAAATATTTAACAAGTCGAACGGTGATTTAAAGATTTTTATTTGATCATTTTTGAAAGAATCCGAATCAAATTGCGCCAATTTTGAACCCAAAACCCATAAAGTATCGTTGGTATCCTTCAATATTTCACTATAAACCTGTTGCAAATATTCTTCCACAGTTTCTTTGGATGGTTCAACAGTTAAGTACGTTAAAAAACAAATTTCATCAAATACTTTCTGAAGGTCATTTAAATTCTCAACAGGAACGCTTTGTCCCAAGTAAACGGAATGGTGTCCGTGAAACAACAATTCAAAATGCATATAAAGCAAACCAAGTTCATGAATTTCATTCATCGGCAAATACAACACAAACTTTTTTCCTGTTCTATTTGGCTGAAGGAATTGGAGCTTCTCTGTATTGATTAAAATTTTTTGTTTTATTAAGTTGGATATGAAGTGTTCATGAGCCGGAGTAATGGAATAAACTTGCCACAAAATGCCTATTTCATTAAGAAAAGGGATGAAAACTTCCGTAAAAATATTCCTGAAAGACGTTTGTGAAATAAGCCCATTGTAAGTTTGGTTAAACAAGACTTCATCAAAATTAAGCATGGCCAACTTGAACGAAACAGAAGCCTGGCTTCCCGCGCCTTTATTAAATACCAACTCCCTGACGGATAATGCGATTTTGGCTTCCGGCAGGTTGGCAATTTTAGATATTTTAAGCCCATTGTTGTACAATAAAGATACATTCAAAAGTTTTTTCAAACTATCTATATCATAATATCTAATGTTAGAATCGGTTCTTTTGGGTTCAAACAAATTGTACCTTTTTTCCCAAATCCGAATGGTGTGCGCTTTTATGCCTGAAAAATTTTCGAGATCCTTTATGGTGAACTCTGTTTTGATATTGTTCAAAGTTAATTAAGTTTAGTTGAACAAATATATGCAATAAATTAACAGCCAACAATTTTTGCGCAAAAAAAAAGAGCGCCAAGCGCTCTTTTTGGTTTTTTAAACCTATTATATTTATTTGTTCAAATACATCTTTCTTCTTGAATACAGTTCGTAAAACTGGTCATCTTTTAAACTGTCGATAAACAAAATGCTTTCACCGGTGGATTTCATTTCCGGGCCTAATTTTTTATCCACATTCGGAAATTTATTGAAAGAAAATACCGGTTGTTTAATGGCGTAACCGGCTAATTTCGGATTAAAATTAAAATCCTTCACTTTATTGGCGCCCAACATCACTTTTGTGGCGTAATTTACATAAGGTTCTTGATACGCTTTTGAAATAAATGGCACCGTGCGAGATGCTCTCGGATTGGCCTCAATGATATAAACAATATCGTCTTTAATGGCAAACTGAATATTTATCAGTCCTACTGTTCTTAAGGCCAAGGCAATTTTTTTGGTATGGTCTTTAATTTGTTGCATCACAAATTCGCCCAAATTAAACGGCGGCAAGGTGGCATTTGAATCTCCGGAATGCACACCGCAAGGTTCAATATGTTCCATAATACCAATAATATATACTTCTTCCCCATCGCAAATGGCATCAGCTTCCGCTTCAATGGCGCCATCCAAATAATGGTCCAACAGCAACACATTGTTTGGAATTTTGCGCAGTAAATCAACCACGTGTTTTTCCAGCTCTTCCTTATTGATCACAATTTTCATTCCTTGACCGCCCAAAACATAAGAAGGACGAACCAATATTGGGAAATCCAAACTATCGGCAATCGCAGAGGCTTCATCAGCCGTGGTTGCGGTTCCATATTGCGGGAAAGGAATATCCAAATCCATCAACAATTCAGAAAAACGTTTTCTGTCTTCCGCCAAATCTAGCGCGTCAAAACTGGTTCCTATAATTTTAACGCCCCATTTATCTAATTTTTCGGCCAATTTCAAAGCTGTTTGTCCGCCCAACTGCACAATAACGCCTTCCGGTTTTTCATGCTGAATGATGTCATAGATATGTTCCCAAAACACCGGTTCAAAATACAATTTGTCGGCTGTGTCAAAATCGGTTGAAACTGTTTCCGGGTTGCAGTTGATCATAATGGTTTCGTAGCCCAATTCTTTGGCGGCCAAAACGCCGTGCACACAACAATAATCAAACTCAATTCCCTGCCCTATTCGGTTGGGTCCTGAACCCAAAACCACAATTTTTTTCTTGTCGGTCACCACACTTTCATTGTCGGCATAACTTCCGTTTTCGGTAATCATTTTATTTTCGAAAGTGGAATAATAATAAGGTGTTTGCGCATTAAATTCGGCCGCACACGTGTCCACCAATTTATAAACTCTATTGATATTTAATTCCTGCCTTTTACTGTGCACTTCACTTTCCCAACAGCCTAACATATGCGCTATTTGTCGGTCGGCAAATCCTTTTTGTTTTGCTTCCAGCAACAAATCATAGGTTAATGTACCCAGTTTATGGGTGGAAATTTCCCTGTCCAAAGCCAATAATTGCTCGTATTGCTTTAAAAACCAAATATCGATTTTGGTAATTTCGTGGATTCTGCTCAAAGGAATTCCTATTTGAAGCGCGTCATAAATGATAAAAACCCGATCCCAGCTTGGGTAGGTTAATTTTTCAATAATGGTGTCGTAATCCTTCTCTCCTTTTCCGTCCGCACCCAATCCGTTGCGTTTTATTTCTAAAGATTGCGTTGCTTTATGCAGCGCTTCCTGAAATGAACGCCCAATTCCCATCACTTCTCCAACCGATTTCATTTGCAAGCCCAAAGTTCGGTCTGCACCTTCAAACTTGTCAAAATTCCATCGTGGGATTTTTACGATTACATAATCTAAAGTTGGCTCAAATAAAGCCGAAGTTGTTTTGGTAATTTGGTTATTTAGTTCATCCAAGTGATAACCAATAGCCAGTTTTGCGGCAATTTTCGCAATCGGATAACCAGTTGCTTTTGAAGCCAATGCCGATGACCGCGAAACCCGCGGATTAATTTCAATGGCGATAATATCTTCTTTCTCATCCGGACTTACGGCAAACTGCACATTACAGCCGCCGGCAAAATCACCAATGGAACGCATCATCAAGATGGCCATATCACGCATCTTTTGATACGTGGTATCGCTCAATGTCATTGCGGGCGCAACCGTAATAGAATCTCCCGTATGAATTCCCATCGGATCCATATTTTCAATGGTGCAAATAATTACCACATTGTCATTTCTGTCGCGCAACAATTCCAGTTCATATTCCTTCCAACCTAACAATGCTTTGTCTATAATCACTTCGTGAATTGGCGAAGCTTCCAAACCACGACTCAATAATTCATCAAAATCTTCTTTTTTATAAACGATGGAAGCCCCAAAACCACCCAAAGTAAAGGACGGACGAATAACCAACGGAAATCCGTATTCCTGCGCGATTTCTTTTCCTTTTAAATATGAATTCGCTATGGTTGACGGCGCTTGGCCGATACCAATTTTTTCCATCAACTTTCTAAATTGCTCGCGGTCTTCAGTGATGTGAATGGCAGCAATGTCAACACCAATTATATCGATGTTGAAATCTTTCCAAATTCCTTTATCATCAGCCTCAATACATAAATTTAAGGCTGTTTGTCCGCCCATCGTTGGCAAAACAGCATCAATATTTGGATGTTTTTCTAAAATTTGAATGATCGATTTTGTGGTCAGCGGCAACAAATACACATTGTCGGCCAAAGACGGATCCGTCATAATCGTTGCCGGATTTGAATTGATGAGCGTCACTTCAATTCCTTCTTCTTTTAAAGATCTGATTGCTTGGGAACCGGCATAATCAAATTCACAAGCCTGGCCAATAATAATTGGCCCTGATCCAATTATTAAAATCGATTTAATGTTATTGTTTTTTGGCATTTTTTAAATATAAAATAGGATGGTACAAATATCTATAAAATTCATTTTATGGGATGAAATAGTTTTCAAAACTTATTAAAAGTTCAAAAAAAAGGTGTTACTAAAAAGTAACACCCTATTTACAAAACTATTGTTTCATTATTTTTTTGGTCTCGGATCAGAAGATACACTGATTCTTTTTCTTCCTTTAGCTCTTCTTCTTGACAACACTTTTCTCCCTGTTGCACTAGCCATACGTTCTCTAAAACCGTGCTTATTTCTTCTTTTTCTTTTTGATGGCTGGTATGTTCTTTTACTCATTACAAATATCTTTAAAATAGTGGTTCTTCTGTTGTTGCTTTCTTTGGAATTCCTCTCCTCAAAAGCGTTGGCAAATATACAATTACTTTTGTTTTTGGCAAATAGAATTTAAAAAAAAATAATATTTTTATTTTTGAGCCCTAAATTGAAAAAAAACATACTTTTATACAAATCAAAAATATCATAAATATGTATACCAAACCAATGCTTAAAGAAGGAAGTTTAAAAGATCAAGTCATTGTTGTCACTGGTGGCGGAAGCGGTTTAGGAAAGGCCATGACCACTTATTTTTTGGAACTTGGCGCGCACGTTGTCATTACTTCAAGAAATATCGAGAAACTGGAAAAAGCAAAGATAGAATTGGAAGAAAAAACCGGAGGAACCGTTTTGGCGGTGCAATGTGATGTAAGAAATTACACGGAAGTTGAAGCAGTTTTGCAGGCAACTTTGGATAAATTTGGGAAAGTTGACGGACTTTTGAACAACGCCGCAGGAAATTTTATCAGTCCGACCGAACGCTTGTCGGCCAACGCTTTTGATACCGTAATTGACATCGTATTAAAAGGAAGCAAAAATTGCACTTTGGCATTTGGAAAACACTGGATAGACATTAAACAGCCAAAATCGACTATTTTAAATATTGTGACCACTTATGCTTGGACTGGTTCGGCTTATGTTGTGCCATCCGCAACCGCAAAAGCCGGTGTTTTGGCGATGACGCGTTCTTTGGCTGTTGAATGGGCAAAATACGGCATTCGTTCCAACGCCATCGCTCCTGGACCATTTCCTACGGAAGGCGCTTGGGACCGATTGTTGCCCGGTAATTTGAAGGATAAATTTGATATGAAAAAGAAAGTTCCGGTTGGCCGCGTTGGAGAACACCAGGAATTGGCGAATTTGGCCGCTTATTTAATGAGCGATTTTTCGGCTTATATAAATGGAGAAGTCATTACAATTGATGGCGGGGAATGGCTAAAAGGCGCTGGTGAATTTAATATGCTCGAAGATATTCCAAAAGAAATGTGGGATATGCTGGAAATGATGATCAGAAGCAAAAAGAAGTAATTATTCTTTAAATTTCAATTAAAAAAACAAACCTTCAATTTTTTCCAAAAATTGAAGGTTTGTTTTTGTAGACTAAAACATTAAATGTAATTTTGCCAAAACCTACGAATAATGAAAAACACCAAATATGTTTTTGTAACCGGAGGCGTTACTTCTTCACTTGGAAAAGGAATTATCGCGGCTTCTTTAGCAAAATTATTACAAGAAAGAGGCTACTCTGTCACCATACAAAAGCTTGATCCTTACATTAACATTGATCCGGGAACTTTAAATCCCTACGAGCATGGCGAATGTTATGTAACGGAAGATGGTGCAGAAACCGATTTGGATTTGGGACATTATGAGCGTTTTCTCAATATTCCAACTTCACAGGCAAACAACGTGACTACAGGCAGAATCTACCAATCTGTCATTGAAAAAGAGCGCAGAGGCGAATTTTTAGGTAAAACGGTGCAGGTTATTCCGCACATTACCGATGAAATTAAAGACCGAATAAAAATTTTAGGAAATACTGGCGAATTTGACATTGTAATCACTGAAATTGGCGGAACTGTTGGCGATATTGAATCATTGCCTTATGTAGAATCTGTTCGTCAATTACTTTGGGAAATGGGCCATGAAAATGCCATCGTCATTCATTTAACCTTAGTGCCATATTTAGCGGCAGCCGGCGAATTAAAAACCAAACCAACCCAACACTCCGTTAAAATGCTGATGCAAAGCGGAGTAACTCCGGATATTTTGGTATGCAGAACAGAACATGAAATTTCAGATTCCATAAAAAACAAGCTGGCGCTTTTTTGCAATGTCAGAAAAGAAGATGTAATCCAATCCATCGACGCAGAAACTATTTATGATGTTCCTAATTTTATGCTTGAGGAAGGTTTAGATGATGTAGTGCTGAAAAAACTACAATTGCCGCATGACAAACAACCCGATTTAAAATCGTGGAACGATTTCTTAAAACGCTTCAAAAATCCGAAAAATACTGTTGAAATTGGTCTTATAGGAAAATATGTTGAATTGCACGATGCTTACAAATCTATTTCAGAAGCATTTATTCACGCAGGTGCCCAAAATGAAGTAAAAGTCAACATCCATTGGATTCATTCAGAAGAATTAACAGTAGAAAATGTTCCAATATTATTGAAAAATTTAAATGGGATTTTGGTTGCTCCGGGTTTTGGCGAACGTGGCATTGAAGGGAAAATTGAAGCCGTAAGGTATGCGCGTGAAAACAACATTCCTTTTTTCGGTATTTGTTTAGGTATGCAAATGGCTGTGATTGAATTTTCGAGAAACGTTTTAGGGCTAAAAGGCGCCAATTCAACCGAAATGAACAGCAATACCTTATATCCTGTGATTGATTTAATGGAAGAGCAAAAAAATATCACCAATTATGGTGGCACTATGCGTTTGGGCGCCTGGGATTGTATTCTTAAAGACGGCAGTAAAGTCAGAAATATTTACCATAAAGAACATATTAGCGAAAGACACAGACATCGTTATGAATTTAACAACGATTTTCTGGAACAAGTTGAAAAAGCAGGAATGATTGCCACAGGAAAAAATCCGAAAACCAATTTGGTTGAAGTTATTGAAATTCCAAAACATCCTTGGTTTGTTGGCGTTCAATACCATCCGGAATATAAAAGTACGGTTTTAAACCCGCATCCTTTATTTGTGGATTTTGTGAAAGCAGCTTTAAACCACTCGTTAAGCCAGCCAACTAATCATTAATAAAAAACCAAAATTAATTTACATTTAGTACATTTGTCAGGCTTTTTAAATACAATAAAAAGGTATTGGACAAATTGACATTTAATTATACCCATGGAAGAAAAGAAATTTGACATTAATTCACTGATAGGTTTTGTTTTATTAGGAGCTATCGTTTTATGGTGGATGTACAGCAATCAGCCAACTCCAGAAGAAAAATTGGAAGCTGAGAAAAACAAAATAGAAAACGCAGAAAAAGCAACCGTTACTTCAACTCTTACTGATTCCACCAAAAAATCCGAAATAATTACCCAGGCAACAGATTCTCTTTCTTTGGTTAAAGCGAAAGGCCAATTGGGTGTTTTTGCTTATTCCGCAACACTTCCTTCAGCTAAAAAAGATGGAGAAACGGTGTTGGAAAATGATTTGCTTAAATTGGTTATTTCAAATAAGGGCGGACAAATTAAGGAAGCTTTGTTAAAAAATTATGTGACTTACGATTCTTTGCCATTGTACATGATAAAAGACAACAACGCCTCTTTTAACATCAACTTTGGAACTTCCGATAACCGAACATTAAACACAAAAGACTTATTTTTTGAGCCGAAACTGTCAAAAGTTGGCGAAAATCAAGTGCTTTCCATGAAATTAAAAGTTTCTGAAGGCAACTATTTAGAATATCGATATGTGATGAAACCAACAGAATATATGGTTGATTTCACGGTGCGCTCACAAGGATTAAGCGCTTCATTGGACGCAAACAAACCGGTGACTTTAGATTATAGTTTGGAAGCTTTCAGAAAAGAGAAAAGCATCAGCTATGAAAACCAACAAACCGAAATGTATTATGAAAAAGAAGATGAAAGCATCGATTATTTATCAATTGGCGGCGAAGATGATGCGGAGGAAACTGATGTAAATTGGGTTGCTTACAAACAACATTTCTTCTCTTCCATTTTAATTTCTGAACAGGCTTTTTCATCCGCAAAATTAGAATCAAAAACATTGTCACTTGATGAAGATGTTGATACCACATTCACAAAAGGATTTTATTTAAAAGCGCCACTAGAACTTAAAGGAGGTGAATTTAATTACAATATGAATTGGTATATTGGACCAAATGATTATCAAATTCTAAAAAAATACGACAGAAATATTAAAGAAATTATAAATCTGGGTTGGGGAATTTTCGGTTATTTAAACCGATGGGTTTTCATTCCGGTGTTCAACTTTTTACAATTATTTATTGGAAATTATGGTTTAATCATTATTCTGTTAACCATTGTGGTTAGAATAATCATGTCGCCTTTGGTTTATAAATCTTACGTTTCCAGCGCGAAAATGAAGGTTTTAAAACCTGAGATGGAAGACATCAACAAACGTTTGCCTGGAAAAGAAAACGCCATGAAACGTCAACAAGAAACGATGGCACTTCAAAGTAAAGCCGGTGTAAGCCCGCTTGCCGGATGTATTCCTGCATTGTTGCAAATGCCTGTTTTCTTTGCCTTGTTCCGCTTTTTTCCATCGAACATAGATTTACGCCAACAAAGTTTTTTATGGGCTGATGACTTATCTGCATACGACTCTATATACGAACTTCCTTTTAGAATTCCGATGTATGGATCTCACATAAGTTTATTCCCAATTTTAGCGTCACTTGCCATTTTCTTTTATATGAAAATGAGCCAGGATCAGCAAATGGGAATGCAACAACCAGCGCAAGAAGGAATGCCTGATATGCAAAAAATGATGAAAATGATGATGTATCTTTCACCAATTATGATGTTAATTTTCTTTAATATGTATGCCAGCAGTTTAAGTTTGTACTATTTTGTTTCTAACTTATTAACCGTTGCCATTATGTTTGTAATTAAAAATTACATTATTGATGAAGATAAAATTCACGCTCAAATTCAGGTAAACAAAACGAAACCTAAAAAAGAGGGTAAATTTCGTCAACGTTTAAATCAGGCGATGTCTCAAGCGCAAGAACAACAGGCACAACAAAAGAAAAAGAAATAAAAAAGTAAAATATTGTAAATAAAAGCCCCAAAGAATATTTGGTTTTTTGGGACTTTTATTTATCATTGAAATTATTAAATAGAAATTAACCCCAACCCCAATGTCTTTACTAAAAAGCAATTGTATCATTTTAAAGGAATTTAATCTGCTAATTGAATGCCATTCCGGCAATTTAAATTTGCAATCCTATGTTGATTTTGTAAAAAGAACTTCACATGACCCCTTATTTTCTAAAATTCTCAACTATTTCATTGATTTAAGCGATGTTGTTGTAACAGTTTCTTTGGATGATGTTGAAAAATATAATAATTTTACGATAGATAACTTTAAATGGGAAAAAAAGAAAAAAGTTGCCCTAATTACTGAAACTCCAAACCAAATGGTTTTTGCAACCTTATTTAAAAATAGTAATATGCAAAAGTTAAAGGAAATTGAAGTTTTTTCAACGAAAGAAAATGCTTTGGAGTGGCTAAACAGCAGCTTTGATAAAAATGAAATTTTTAGTGTTTTAAGTAATCTTAGGGGACACTCATTAAAATAAAAAGCAAAACCTTAAAAATTTGACAAATATTGGGCTTGTTAAGCAGTTATAAAATTTTAAAGAAATACAATTTAATTGTAGAATACCATTCGGGTATTTTGGATGCTGATTCATTAATAGAATTTAAGAAAAGCATTACCTTAGATCCCAAATTTTTACCGAGTTTAAATTACTTCGTACATTTAAAAAAGGTTACTTTCAGCACAAATTTGGAAGATATTGACAAATACGTTAGGTTTTTAGATGACAATTCAATGGTTTATGGAAATAGGCGTGTTGCGCTTATTACGAACACGCCCAATCAAGTAGTTTCTGCCACGATGTTTAAAATAATGCAACAAAATAAAGCCCATTCGGTTGAAATATTTTCAACAAATGAAAACGCGTTGGAATGGCTTAACAGCAACCTAAATAAAGACGAAATACTTGATGTTTTAGTGTCTTTAATACCTGCCTAAACTTATCTTTTATTTAAAAAAATCAGTACGTTTTTTTCAATTCTGTCCAATATATTGCTCACATCCGATTTTACAAATTTTTCACCGGTAATGTTTTCATACAATTCAATATACCTGTCTGAAATTTCATTTATTTTTTCTTCGGTCATTTCCGGAATTTGCTGTCCTTTTAAGCCCTGAAAACCATTTGCAATTAACCACTGGCGCACAAATTCTTTAGACAGTTGCTTTTGGTCTTCTCCTTTATTTTGTCTTTCCTCGTAACCATCAGCATAAAAATAACGGGATGAATCGGGTGTGTGAATTTCGTCAATCAACACAATTTCCCCGTCTTTTCTTTTTCCGAATTCATATTTGGTGTCCACCAATATTAAACCGCGCTTTGCAGCAATTTCAGTGCCGCGTTGAAATAAAGCCCTGGTATATTTTTCCAAAACCTCATAATCTTCTTTTGACACAATTCCTCTTGAAATAATGGCTTCTCTTGAAATATCTTCATCGTGATGTCCTCCTTCAGCTTTTGTTGAAGGCGTAATCATCGGTTCAGGAAACTTATCATTTTCCTTCATTCCTTCTGGCATCTCAACGCCGCACAAAAAACGTTTTCCCAATTTATATTCACGGGCCGCATGACCCGATAAATAACCGCGAATAACCATTTCAACTTTAAAAGGATCGCACAAATGACCCACCGCCACATTTGGGTCGGGAATGGCGATGATCCAATTTGGCACAATATCTTTGGTGGCATCCATCATTTTAGCGGCAATCTGATTTAAAATTTGCCCTTTAAACGGAATTTGTTTTGGCATCACTACATCAAATGCAGAAAGCCTGTCGGAGGCAACCATCACCAAAATTTCATCATTGATATTGTAAACTTCTCTAACTTTTCCTCTGTAAAACGATTTTTGGTTTGGGAAGTTAAATGCGGTGTTGTTAATTGTGTTGCCCATTTTTTTGTTGATTTGTTTATGCGTTTATGTGTGTAATCGTTTAACTGTGTATTCGTTTATTATTATTTGAACTTTTAAATTACAACTTATAACTTATAACTTATAACTTATAACTTTTATTCCTCACCTACTTCAAGATTCTTATAAGCCAAAATGATATCTTTTACCAATCGGTGTCTTATAATATCTTTATCGTCAAAATGCACAAATGCGATTCCGTCAATGTCTTTAAGCGTAAGCATCGCTTCTTTTAAACCCGATATTTGGCGTCTTGGCAAATCTACTTGTCCGGGATCTCCATTAATAATGAATTTTGCATTTTTACCCATCCGCGTTAAAAACATTTTCATTTGGTTATGGGTGGTGTTTTGTGCTTCGTCCAAAATCACAAATGCATTGTCCAATGTGCGTCCGCGCATAAATGCCAGCGGCGCAATTTGTATAATTTCTTTTTCCAAATAGGAATCAAGCCTTTCATAAGGAATCATATCCCGCAAAGCATCATACAAAGGCTGCATATACGGATCTAATTTTTCTTTTAAATCACCGGGCAAAAATCCTAAATTTTCACCAGATTCCACAGCAGGCCGCGTCAAAATAATTCTTCTGACTTCCTTTTCTTTCAACGCTTTAACAGCCAAAGCGACCGCTGTATACGTTTTTCCCGTACCTGCAGGGCCAACCGCAAAAAGCATATCATTTTGACCCATTTTTTCAACCATTTTTCGTTGGTTGACAGTTTGGGCTTTAATAAGTCTGCCGCTCACGCCGTGCACCAAAACGCCGTCAGCTTCAAGTGAACTTTTATGTTCATTGCCGTTTGTGGTCAAAAGCCGCTCAATACTATTTTCGTCAAGTTTATTGTATCTTCCAAAATAAGAAATAATCATTTCTAACCGTTTCTCAAATTCATCCAAAATTTCAGGTTCACCATAAACTTTAAGTTCTGTTCCCCTGGCAACAATCTTTAGTTTCGGAAAATATTTTTGTAAAAGCTCTATATTGGAATTTTTATTGCCAAATAAGTCGTTTGGATGAATTTCTGTTAATACAATAATACGTTCGTTCAAATGATAAAAGTGTTAAGTCTTATTAAAAAAATAGTGTTTCAATCACCAAATAATTGATTAGATTTGCATGTCAAATGTAGTAAATATCAAATAACAAAAATTAACTTTTTACAAATAAGTTGTAAACATTTTATTAAAAATTTGCTTTAATTTTCATCAAAAATTTCGTCTGAATATTATATGTCCATAATAACTTTAACCACCGATTTTGGAATCAAAGACCACTTTGTTGGGGCGGTAAAAGGCACTATTTACAGCGAATTGCCAGATGCGCGGATTGTGGATATTTCTCATCAAATTTCACCTTTTAACATTACTGAAACTGCGTATATTTTAAGGAACTCCTATAAAAAATTTCCTGATGGCAGCATTCATATTATTGGTGTTGATGCGGAATTAAATGATGAAAACCGGCACATTGCAATAAAACTGGACAACCATTATTTTATTTGCGCCGATAACGGCGTGATCTCCTTATTGGCATCAGAAATCACCCCTGAAAAAATTGTTGAAATTAACATTCATGAATACATAGAAAGCAGCTTTCCGGTTTTGGATGTTTTTGTAAAAGTTGCCTGTCATATTGCCCGTGGCGGAAAATTGGAAGTTATCGGGAAAACGATTCCCGAATTCAAAAAAATAAGTGAACTCCAGCCAACAATTTCGGCCGATAACAATACTATTTCAGGAAATATTATTTATGTTGACAATTATGGAAATTCCATAAGCAACATCAGTGAAAAACTGTTTGGCCAAGTTGGGAAAGGACGCGATTTTGAAGTGATTGCCAATAGATATGCATTCACCAAAATTTATGAAAAATATAGCGATATTGTCGATTTTTCCTTGCCCAAAGAGCAACGCCAAAAAGATGGAACCAGATTGGCTTTGTTCAATTCGGCGAACTTTTTAGAAATTTCCATGTACCGCAGCAATGCAAGCACGGTTGGCGGCGCTGTTTCGCTTTTAGGATTAAATTACAGGGCGGTAATAACCGTTAAGTTCAGTTAAATAATAAATAAAAACCCTTAGAATAATATGTTTGTGCGAATTGTAAAAATGAATTTCAAAGAATCAGGCATCGCTTCATTCCTTGAAAATTTTAATGAGAATAAAGAAAAAATCAGACATTTTAAAGGATGTAACTTATTGGAATTGTACAGAGACAAAAACGATTCCAATACATTTTTCACCTATAGTTACTGGGAAACTGAAGCTGATTTGGAAGCCTACCGCAATTCTGAACTTTTTAAAACTGTTTGGGGAAAAGCTAAAGCGTTGTTCAACAACAAACCGGAAGCATGGAGCGTTGATAAAATTAGTCCCCTAACCCCTACCTCGCCGGCAGGCAGGCCCGAAGGGGGGAATTAAAATTGACAATCAATAATTGTTAAATGAACAGAACAAATTTACAATTACACGATTAAACAGTTAAACGATTAAACAATTTCATGAGATCCATTTTAATAAAAGAACTAAATTCTTTTTTCTCCTCGCCCATTGGTTATTTGGTTATTGCGGTGTATCTGGTGATTAACGGATTGTTTTTGTGGATTTTTAATGGTGAATTTAATATTTTGCACGCTGGTTTCGCCGACTTAAACAGTTACTTTTTTTTGGCGCCATGGATTTTTATCTTTTTGATTCCGGCCATTACGATGCGCAGTTTTTCAGAAGAAATAAACACAGGAACCATTGAAATTATAAAAACCAAACCCATCACAAACTGGGAAATTATCTTGGGAAAATATTTTGGGGCCTTAATTTTGGTCGTTTTGGCCATAATTCCCACCTTAATTTATGTTTACAGTATTTTTCAATTGGGAAATCCGGTTGGAAATATTGAATTCGGAACCACTTTTGGATCTTTTGTCGGATTGCTGTTTTTGGCAAGTGCCTATACCGCCATTGGTGTTTTTTCATCAACAATTTCAAAAAATCAAATCGTTTCGTTTATCATTGCGGTGTTTATTTCTTTCTTTTTATTTTACGGATTTGAAGCTTTGGCAAGTTACAATCTGCTGGGGAATTTGGATTACGCAATTCAAAATTTTGGCATGAGCGAACACTTTAACAGCATCAGCAAAGGCGTTATTGATACAAGAGATTTGATATATTTTCTATCCGTCACCTTAATCTTTTTGGTATTCACCCATTTTAGAATTCAACATGAAAAATAAGTATTCTAAAATAACCGTGCTGCTGGTTGGCCTAATATTGCTGAATATTATTGGCTCAAAAATTTACAAACGCTTCGATTTAACCGAAGACAATCGTTATACATTGTCTAAAGAAACTGAGAAAATAGTTGAGAACGTCAAAGAAATCACGACAATAACTGTTTATTTAAAAGGTGATTTTCCTGCGGAATTTAAAAGGCTACAGACAGAAACCAAATTGCATTTGGAAGAACTGAAGGCGCGCAATAAAAATATTCAATTTCGTTTTGTAAATCCAACAGAAATTGCCCAAAAATTGATCGAAAGCGGACTTGAACCAAGTCGCTTACAAATTCAGGAAAATGGAAAATTATCTGAAATTATCATGTTTCCCTGGGCGGTTGTTTCTTATAAAGACAAGACCGAAAATGTGCCGCTGTTAAAAGATGTATTTTCAAATTCCCAAGACCAGCAATTGGAAAGTTCCATACAAAATTTAGAATTTGCCTTTGCCAACGCCATTCATAAAGTCACTTCAGAAAAATCAAAAAAAATCGCTGTTTTAAGAGGAAACGGAGAACTTAACGATATTTACATCGCCGATTTTTTACGAAAATTGGGTGAATATTACTTTTTGGCGCCTTTTACCTTAGACAGTGTTGCTTTCCAACCGCAAAAAACTTTTGAGCAAATTTCAGAATTTGACCTCGCAATCATTGCCAAACCAACTGAAAAATTTACCGAAGCAGAAAAATTTACGTTGGATCAATTTGTGATGAATGGCGGAAAAACACTGTGGTTAATAGACAATGTACAGGCGGAACTGGACAGTTTAATGCAAACCGGCGAAACGTTGGCTTATCCGAGAGATTTAGGGCTGACCGATTTGTTTTTTAATTACGGCATTAGAATCAACACCGATTTAATTACCGATTTGTACAGTTCTGAAATTCCTTTGGCAACAGGAAATATTGGAAACCAAACACAATTTAACCAGTTTTTATGGGAATATTTTCCTTTGGTGAATTCCATAAACAACCATCCGATAAACAACAATATTGAAGCCGTAAACCTAAAATTCGCCAACAGCATTGATACCTTAAAAAACCACATTCAAAAAACGGCTTTGCTTCAAAGTTCACCGCTTTCAAAATCGGTTGGAACGCCGGCCATTATTTCCTTGAGAACCATCACCCAAAAACCAAATGAGGCCGAATACAATAAAGGAAATAAACCAATTTCGGTGTTGTTGGAAGGAAAATTTAAATCAGCTTATTTTGAAAGAATAAAACCTTTTGAAATTGAAAATTCGAAAGAAAATGGCATTGACAATAAAATGGTTGTAGTTGCCGACGGCGATATTATTGCCAACGAACTTTCCAAAGGAAAACCGCTGGAACTGGGGTTGAACAAATGGACAAATCAACGTTATGGCAACAAAGAATTTTTGCTGAATGCCGTAAATTATTTATTGGATGACACCGGTTTAATCAACATCCGTTCAAAAAAAGTTAAAATCGATTTTCTGGATAAAGAAAAAGCCTATGCGGAAGCGACCAAATGGCAATTGATAAATATTCTATTTCCGCTAATTATACTCACATTTTTTGGATATATCTTCAACTATTTGAGAAAGAAAAAATATCAATAAAACCCCCAATTTCTTCCTCTTAAAATATTGTTAAAATTAAAAATAATCCGTTTTTTGGGCTTTATTATATGCTATATTTGATTATAACTAAAACTAAAACTAAGATGATTAAAAAATTATTTATGCTGATGGCAGTTGTTGGAGTAACTTCAACATTAAACGCGCAAATTAAGACACCACAACCAAGTCCGGCCGCAAAAATGGAACAAGTTGTTGGTTTGACAGATGTTACGGTAGAATATTCAAGACCTGCAATGAAAGGCAGAACTATTTTTGGGGATTTGGTTCCTTATGGAGAAGTTTGGAGAACCGGCGCAAACGCCAACACAAAAATTACTTTCAGCGATGATGTAACCATTGACGGAAAAGAATTGAAAAAAGGAACTTATGCCATTTATACCATTCCAAATACAACTTCCTGGGAAGTTATCTTTTACAACGACGCCACCAATTGGGGAAATCCGGCAAAATGGGATGAGAGCAAAGTCGCTTTAAAAATAACTTCGGCAGTCCAAACATTGCCTATGAAAATAGAATCTTTTACCATAATGCTCAATAATATAACTAACGATTCTGCGGAATTGGGTATCCTTTGGGAAAATTCGTATGTAGGTGTTAAATTTGAAGTTCCTACGGATAAAAAAGCGATGAAAAGCATTGAAACAGCTTTGGCCGGACCGACAAAAAATGATTATTTTCAGGCGGCCACTTACTACCACACCACAGGAAAAGATTTAAAACAAGCCTTGGAATGGATTAAAAAAGCGGTTGAAGGCGATGAACCTGCCTATTGGGTTTTACGCAGAATGAGTTTAATTCAGGCAGATTTAGGCGACAAAGCCGGAGCCATCGCCACGGCAAAAAAATCATTGGCCGCAGCCGAAAAAGCAGGAAATGCCGATTATGTTAAAATGAATAAAGAATCTATTGAAGAATGGACAAAAAAATAATGATGAAAAAACTAAAATTCACCTTCGTATTATTGATGATTGCCACATTGACTTTCGCGCAGGAAAGCCCGAGAAAACAAGCGACCGGCAAAGTTGGGGAAATAACAGTGGATATTGATTATGGTTCGCCAAGCGTTAAAGGACGTACAATTTGGGGAGAGCTTGTTCCTTTCGGAAAAGTTTGGAGAGCCGGAGCCAATGAAAACACCACTTTTTCATTTGACAAAGACGTTAAAATTGGAGATTCAAATATTAAAGCAGGAAAATATGGCTTTTTTATCATTCCAAATGAAAACAATGAATGGATTGTAATCCTGAACAGCAAAAATGATGCTTGGGGTTCCAACGGATACAATCAGGAACTTGATGTATTAAGAATGGACGTTAATCCAATTGATACCGAAAGTAATCAAGAAGCATTAGATTATGCAATAGGTGAAAAAGAAATCATCATAAAGTGGGCAAACGTTAAAATCGTAATTCCGGTTCAATAAAACTTAACTTTAAACTATTAAAAAGGCTGTTTGAAAATATTTTCAAACAGCCTTTTTTTGTTATTTTATCGGAAATTTTAAGTTAGATATGCTGAAAATTTTTGACTTTGTAAGTCGTTAGTGAAATTATTCTTTTGTTCTCTTATTTTCCAAAAGTGTTTTCGCAGAAACAGGAGTTACCACTTTTTTGCCGGTTTTATCTTCCAATTCTGTTAAGGCAACTTTTGCAACATTACAAGACCGTTGCACGGTAAATTTTTACAAAAAAAGACAAAAAAAACAGGGTTAACCATTTGGCTATAAGGATATTAAATTGTATTTTAGGGCTATGAAACTAGTAAAAAACCCAACTTTAGCAGACAGCATTTGTGAT
>DATCUQ010000013.1:0-281135 GCA_036567345.1 Lutibacter sp. | reverse complement strand
TTGAACTGAAGGGAGAATCAATGAGAAAAAAAATGAAAAACAACTAAAAAATTTTGTCTAATTTTATAATCAGAAATCAACATCAAAATAACTGTCCAGTTTAGTCCGGAATAGGGTGTACACTTTCACCGGAATAAGCACCACGATTACGCCGCTTTTCGTTTCGAGCATTAAAAGAATGCATTATTTAGGTGGTTTGATGTTTTTGTCTTGTTTAATTTCTGCACTCTTTTTTATGCAATATCTTACTTCAGTATGGTGCTTTTTTGCCGCTTTCATAAGTGTGGTGATTTTCTGGATCCTTAAAGATTCAAAAAAGATCTTTAATTTTGAAATGTTAAATTTGTTGAAGAAGCAATAAGGAAAAATTACAAATCAAATTAAACCTTTTTCTAACTCATTGATTTTGAAATAGAAATATTTTGATAATCAATATAAATTAGTTACTTTTGACGTTAGTAACGTAAAAGATATGATTGTATCCTTTGGATCGAAAGAGACAGAAAAAATTTGGAATGGAATTAGGGCGAAAAAAATCCCTCTGGAAATTCAAAATGTAGGGCGGCGAAAATTAAGGATGCTCAATAATTCCCAAGACATTCTGGATTTGAAAATTCCACCATCGAATCGACTTGAAAAACTTACCGGAAATCTGAGTCGATTTTGCAGTTTACGAATTAGTAAACAATGGCGAATTATTTTTGTTTGGGAGAATGGAAATGCCCACGAAACAGAAATAATTAATTATCATTAAAAAGCATAAAAATGGAAAAATTAGCAAATGTACATCCTGGTGAAATCCTGTTTTACGAATTTCTTGAACCTTTAGAAATAACAGCGTACCGACTTTCAAAGGATTTAAAAATTCCGCAAACCCGTATTTCAGAAATCATCAAAGGAAATCGCAGAATAACTGCAGATACAGCCTTAAGGTTAAGCAAATATTTTGGCAACTCCGCTAAATTTTGGCTCGGATTGCAAGATGATTTTGATATTGAGGAAGAAATTGAAAATAAAGAAAATGAGTTGAAAGAAATAAAAAATTTCAAAGACAAAAATGTTGCTTAACCATGATGAAGACCATTTTTAGGCAAAAATACCTGGCTAAAATTTAAATTCAACTCAATAAAAAACCTTTTCAAAACCATAAATACAATAAGCTAATTTACTGCAAATCAAACATAGTTGCTTTTCTTGTTCTTTTTTTCAATTTAAAAATTCGGTCTTGGTAATATTCCTTTAGCTCATCAATAAACGTCAGCGGATTTTCATATTCCGTAAGCACTTTATAAGTGTGTTTGTTCTTGGCGGCATGCAATTGTTTTTCCAATTTCAGAAGTTTGTTTTGTAAATAAGCATCATCTTTGGCCGTTTTTTCAGAAAATTCAGGGAAATGCATCATCGCATTTCCGGAAAAAATATGGGTATGGAAAATTTGTAATTCGGCCAAATTGCCGGTTTGGTAAATTTCTATCAATTTGGTGGTCACTTCTGTGGCGAGGTCAATTTTTTCGTGGTGCATCGAAAATTTATCGGGATGCACAAAAAGCATGGCTTCCCTATACAGTCGCTTTTTTTCTTTTTGATTGACAACATTTGTTGCATTTACGTTGTTTTTGGAAATCACTTTTAAACCCTCCAAATCCTTAAAATTCTTTCCCTTCTTTTTTTGCGCAAAGCGTTTATCCTTTTTTGCCAGTTGCACTTTTTTGTAAAGTACCGTCAACTCTTGTTCTTCTATAATTTCATTGGTCAAATGAGAACGTAAAATGGCTTCAAAAGCAATTATTTTTTGTTCAATATTATTAAGTTCTTGCTGCAAAAGGTTAATCTTGGCTTTCAGCAACAATTGCTCTTGTGCAGGATCGTTTGAAACGGGAAGCGTGTTTTTGGTCATTTACTAAATATCAATATGCAAATTTGCAAAAAAATCGCTAAAAACAGCCATTGTACAATTTGCACGATGACTAATTTATTTTATTTGTCTTTTTTAGACAGAAAAAATAAATTCTGATTGATAAAATACTGACGTATTCTTTTGTCTGTTTCAGATTTTTTAGACTGAATAATATCACCGTTAAAACTAAGTAGTGTTTTAATTTTCAGATTGATTTCTTCGAGTTTCTGGACTTTAATGCGCTCGTTATGGGCAGCACTATATTGTTTTTCTTCAACAATGCTTAAAATTTTATTGGAACTTACTTCCTTGCCCAAAACCAACAATTTTAAAATCTCCATCGCTTTTTGGTCGAACTCGATAAATTTATTTTGATACCGAAGGCCATTGTCCAACAAAACAATTTTCTTCCTTTTTTTGAATTGCTTAAAACCAACATTGCCCAACAGCGCCATCAATAAGATGCCGGCCGCCAATGAAAAAGAACCTTTTAATAAATTATGATTGCTGTAAAATGCTTGTGCAGAAATGAATTCACCGATAAATTCATTTTCACTGGCGCTTCTTAAATAGACATTATTATTAGCACTATTTGATCTGAAAGTGAAAAAATAAAACCGGTCATTCAAAAAATAATGATTTAAAGACGCTATCACATTGTTGGAATATTTACCGTGCTTAAATTTTGAGTGTTTGTTATTGCCCAAATCTATGGTCGACATGCCATTGGTATAAAGCACCAATAACGTTTTTTTATAACGTATTGGATGGGCAAAATTGGTTAAATCAATAAAATCGCTTGTTCCAAGATAACTCCAAGAATTTAATTTCAAATTGTATTTCCATACTTCATTGTTAAAATACATTTCCGTTTTATTAAAATTGTCAATGCTTTTACCATTAAAAAAATAGGCGTCATCTTTGTCCAAAATATACAATCCGTCAAAAGTTCCCTTGGGCACTTCTTTCGAATTAACTGGACTTATGGTTTCCCATTCCAGCAAATCGGTATCGAAATAGGTAAAAAAATTTCGTGCGCTCCAAAAACCATAACCTCCATATCTTAGTATTTTATCATCATAAACAAAGATATTAGAATTGATTTGCATTTTATGGTTAAAGGAATTGTCAATGCGTTTAATTGTGTCATTTTGTAAGGCAAAAACAAGGCCGCCCATCGTATGCACAAAATAATGTTTGGCATTCACAACCAAAGGTTTATATGCCTTGAAATCAAATTGAGGGTCAACAACAATTTTTACGCTGTCTGTTTCAAAAGTTTCCAGGTCAATTTTTTTGTAGTAATCCTTAAAAAAAGCGTAAACAGCATTGTTTGCGCTGTCCAAAGAAGTGTAGGATATATCATCAATTTTTCCAACATAAACCGATTGCGAAAACGTCAATGTCGTAAATAAAAATAAACCCGCGGTTAAAATCCTGTTCTTTAACATCATAAGTCAAATATAAACAAAATACCGTTTGTGAGATAAAAAAAATAATCATCTCATTATAATGCGAGATTGTGTTTTAAAGAAATGATGATTTTAAATTCGCCTTACCATTTCTAATTTAAAACCGTTGAAATTTATGAAAAGATTTTTAAGAACCACAATCAATTCTATTCAGCAGAAAAATACCCAAATTGTCATCATTGCTTTGGTGATTCTTTTAACAATGCTGTCGAGCTTTTATTTAATGTATGCCGTTATTAGCAACATTTAAATGCTATTTTACTATGAAAAAGCAATTATTGGAAAATTGCAATAAAACAAAAGAAAAAGAAAAATTACCCTCAGTTTTTAAATTGGGGGCATTTTTTTATTTACACTTTAACCTTAGCATATTAAAAAAACACTTTAGAAAATAAATAAACACTTTTGCTTTTTTGAACGGACAGGTCGCGACCTGTCCCTACATTTTTAGGCAGTTTTTAAATCCTGCTTTGGTAAGTGTATAAATCGTAATACCTGCCTTGTTTGGCAATTAATTCTTCGTGGCCGCCCTGCTCAACGATATTTCCGTTTTCAATCACCAAAATTTGATCGGCTTTTTGAATGGTGCTTAACCTATGCGCAATCACAAATGTAGTCCTGTCTTTCATTAAAATATGCAAACTTTTCTGGATAAAAGATTCACTCTCCGTATCCAAATTTGAAGTGGCTTCATCTAAAATAATGATTTTAGGATCAGCAAGCAAGGCTCGTGCAATGGTGATTCGCTGGCGCTGGCCACCCGATAATTTAACGCCGCGCTCGCCAATTACGGTATCCAATCCATCTTCAAACCGGTCCGTAAATTCGTTCACATAAGCGCCTTTTACGGCTGCCAAAACCTCAGCTTCCGTAGCATTTGGCCTTGGAAACAATATATTTTCGCGAATGGTGCCTTCATATAGAAAATCGTCCTGCAACACAACGCCTAAATGACTTCTGAAACTGCTTAAATTTACGGTGGATAAATCGATGCCGTCAACCGTAACTTTTCCTTCGGTCGGATTTAAAAATGACGCCGCCAATCCGGCAATCGTTGTTTTTCCTGAACCCGAAGAACCCACCAAAGCCGTTACGCTTCCTGATGGCGCTTTAAATGAAATATGATGCAGCACTTCCTTGCTTTTTTCATAGCTGAAAGAAACATCCTCAAAAACCATATCTCCAACAATTTCCTCCAACACAACTGTTCTCGTTTCCGGATTGTCTTCTTCCGTCATTTCCATCAATTCCTGTGTACGGTCAAGTCCCGCCATCGCTTCGGTTAACTGGCTGCCAATATTGCTCATTTGCACAATTGGGGCAATCATAAAGCCCAAAAACAGCGTAAACGACACAAATTCACCAATGGTCATGGTGTTATTCATAATAAAATAACCGCCAATTCCCATAATGCCTGCGGAAGCCAATCCGAGCAAAAAAGTGGAAGAACTGGTAATCAACGCTGTGGCCGTTAAGCTCTTTTTTACATTCAAAAACAAACGTTCCACGCCTTCTTCAAAAGTTTTATTTTCCTGGTCTTCAGCATTAAATCCTTTAATTACCCGAACCCCGTTTAAAGTTTCTGTCAGCCTGCCTGTAACTTCGGCGCTAATTTTTCCGCGATCCCTAAAAATAGGGCGGATATACCCAAAAGCCTTCATCGCCACAATCGCAAAAATGGCGACTGGCACCAGCACAAAAACGGTCATTAAAGCATTAATTTTAATTAAAATCACCAATGAGATCACCGCAGTAATGGAACCGCCAACCAACTGCACCAAACCGGTTCCCACCAAATTACGTACGCCTTCCACATCATTCATCACACGGGAAACGAGTGCTCCGGATTTATTATTGTCGAAAAAACTGATGGGCAGCGTAAGCAGTTTTCTTTGCACCTTCGCCCTTAATACAGATATTAAATGCTGGGCTTCAACACTTAACAAACGCGTAAGCTCAAAAGAAGTTACCGCCTGAATTAAAATAGAAAAAGAAACCACCACAAGTAATATTGTCAATGCATGCATATCCTTAGACGGAATTACATCATCAATCAAATTTTTACTGGCATAAGGCAACACCAATCCGGCCAAACTTTTGGCAATGATTAAGATGATTCCAATAAAAATAATTTTCTTACGTGGCCAAATAAATTCGTTAAAGGCCCACTTATACGATACGTTTGTTTTACTCATATTATTTTTTTAACGAATATCACGCCAAAATATATTAGGTGACAATTCGACAGTTATTTTTAAGCTAAATGTTGAAATGTTATTTGTTATTTGTTAAATTTTAAAAGTTGAAATGTTATTGGTTGAATTGTTAAAAATTGAATATATAAATAAACTTTAAACAAATAAACAGTTAAACATATTTTTCGTAAATTTAGGTAGATTTCCATAAACAAAGAAAAATGGCTTTTATAGATTATTATAAAATTTTGGGCATTGATAAAAATGCATCCGCAGGTGACATTAAAAAAGCCTATCGAAAATTGGCCAGAAAATACCACCCCGATTTAAATCCTTCCGATAAGGAAGCAGAGCGTAAATTCAAAGAGATAAATGAAGCCAACGAGGTATTGAGCGATCCGGAAAAACGAAAAAAATACGATGAGCACGGAAAAGACTGGCAGCACGCCGAGGAATTTGAAAAAGCAAAACAACAGCAGCGACAATACCAAGGAAGCGGCAGACAAAGTCCGTTTGGCGATTTTGGCGGCGGCGATTACTCCGACTTTTTTGAATCTATGTTTGGCGGCCGTTCTTCATCAAGAGGAAGAACCGGTGGCGTAAAATTTAGGGGACAGGACCTCAACGCTGAATTGCACCTCAACTTAAAAGACGTGTACACCACCCATCAAAGGACTTTAACAATTAACGGAAAAAATATTCGGCTTACCATACCGGCAGGCGTTAAAAACGGACAGGTCATAAAAATTAAAGGGCACGGCGGCGAAGGCATTAACGGCGGCCCGAAAGGCGATTTAAACATCACGTTTTTCATCGAAAATAACACCAAATTCAAATTGGATGGCGACAATTTACACACAACAGTTGATCTGGATTTGTATAAAGCCATCTTGGGCGGAGAAATAACCGTGGATACTTTTGACGGAAAAGCAAAACTGAAAATAGCGCCCGAAACACAAAACGGCACCAAAGTAAAATTGAAAGGAAAGGGATTTCCCGTATATAAAAAAGAAGGATCATTTGGTGATTTATACATTACTTATCAAATAAAAATACCTACAAACCTTACTGAAAAAGAAAAACAATTGTTTGCTGAACTTGATAAATTAAGACCGTCATGAACAAAGAAAACTTCATACCGCTTCATAAATTATGCGAACTATATAAGGTTGAAATGTCATTTTTCAACAGCTTAAATGAAATCGGCCTAATTCAAATCACCGCTATTGAAGAATCGCAATATATCCATAAAGATAAAATAACCGACATTGAAAAAATGATACGGATGCACCGGGATTTGGAAATCAATATTGAAGGAATTGACATTGCATTTAATTTATTGCAGAAAATAGATGAATTGGAAAATGAATTAAATTCAATCAAAAACAGGTTACGAATTTATGAAAACTGATTTTTTAGGATAAAAATTATCAACCAAAAACCATTTAATAATGGAAGATTTTAAACAAAAAAGATTCTTTAATTCGAAAAAAGTGGAATTTGAATATGACGGAATCACTTTTTATTCGGGAAATTTTTTAAATGCCAAAGAAATTTTCATTCCTTTTGATGAAATTATCCCCGACGCCATTACAAGGGAAACCAAAACCAGTCGCCTATACTTGTGGATTTCCATAATTTTTGGGTTAATTTTTATTATGGCAGTATTGGATATCTTTAAAATTCCCTTTGGAATATTGATGGTGTGGAAGTTTTTTTCCGGTTTGCTTTTTGTGTTCTTTTTGATACTGACTATTTTTAGCAGAAAAAAAATGCTGTACATCACAACATTAAGCGGCTATTTGATTGATTTTTATGATAGAAATCCCAGTAAGGAAGCCATCGATGAATTCCTGGAAACACTTAAAACAAAAACCTTCGCTTATCTGAAGGAAAAATATGCCGTTATTGACATCGATTTACCTGTTGAAAAACAAATAGAAAATCTAAACTTTCTGAAAGAACGTAACGTCATTACAGAAATTGAATATGAAGCCTTGAAAGAGAAACTAAAAAATATCAATATAGATGTTAAAGGCTTTAAATATTGAAAAAAATCAAGATTAATTTCATAAAAAAAAATTAATTCAGGGCTTAAAAATAAAAATAGGATGCCAGAACATAAATTTAATTTGGGGTTTTTCCCCACGCCACTGCATCGCCTAAAAAACCTATCTGAAAAATATGCTCCTTACCATATTTTTATTAAACGTGATGACCAAACCGGACTTGCTTCCGGAGGAAATAAAACCAGAAAACTTGAATATTTAATTCAGGATGCATTGGATAACGGCTGCGACACTATCATTACGGCCGGCGCTCAGCAATCCAACCATTGCAGGCAAACTGCGGCCGCCTGCGCCATTGCCAAACTGAAATGTCATTTATTGTTAGGCGGAACAGCGCCCCAAAATTATAACGGCAACTTACTGCTTTCCCATTTACTGGGGGCTCAAATTCATTTTACGGGAGAAAACAGGAAAGGTGAAGACATTGACAGCTTAAAAAACAAACTGGAATTGGAAGGCAAAAAGCCCTTTGTTATTCCCTATGGAGGATCAAATATTACCGGAGCGCTGGGATTTGTGAATGCCGCTAAAGAATTAAAAGAACAGCTTATTACCCAAAACCTTAAGATTGATTATCTGTTTTTCGCGTCCAGTTCGGGTGGCACGCAAGCCGGATTGACCTTAGGAAATGATTTGTATCATTTAAATATGAAATTGATTCCCATCGGAATTGACAAAAACGAAACGCAAGGCATGAGCCTGGAAGAAAAGGTTCATCAGCTTATAAATGAAGGAAAATTGCTTTTGGATATTAAAAAGGAATATACGCTTGATGAGTTGAAAATCAATAACGATTATAATGATGCAGGCTACGGCGTTATTACTGAAAATGAAAAGACAGCCATTAAAGAATTGGCGCAAAATGAAGGAATTCTTTTGGATCCCGTGTATACCGGACGTGCATTTTATGCAATGATGGATTATTTAAAGAAAAACAAAATACGTTCAAATGCTAACATTCTCTTTTGGCATACGGGCGGGTTTCCTGCAAATTTTTATTATGCAGATCAATTAAAGTGATAAAAAAGCCGATTTATGTTTTCTGTCTGCTATGTTTAAAAATTTAATACGCTAAGTTTTCAAGTTAAAATAGCGCAACATAAAATTGCCATAAACATATTTGTAAAATAGAAACCCAACTAAAATCCCAATTTTATGCAATTATCGGGTTTAATTTTTATTCTTCTAAAGTGTGAATGATGTAACATTTTTAAAAAGTTGTGTAACACCTCGTTTATCAAAGTGACGAACTTTACACATTCATAAATTTATGATTTCAATAAACTAAAATAGAGCAAAAATGAAAGGAAATGCAAAATTAATTACAGTATTAAATTCGCTATTGGCCGATGAATTAACGGCTATAAACCAATACATGGTACATTCTGAAATGTGTGCAAGCTGGGGTTACGGAAAACTTCACAACGCCATCCGCTTACAAGCTATGGATGAAATGCATCATGCCGAATGGCTTATTGAACGCATTATTTTTTTAGATGGCGCACCAACAGTATCCAAATTGAATGCTGTAAAAATTGGAAAAACAGTCCCTGAAATAATCAATAACGACAGCGACGATGAAGTAAATGCAATCAAGGCTTATAATGATGCCATAAAACTGGCACGTGAGGTTGGCGATCAAATCACTTCCGATTTACTTTCAAAAATACTTGGAATGGAAGAAGGTCATGCAGATTGGGCCGAAATACAACATGCACAAATGGACCAAATGGGAATTGAAAATTACCTGATGAACCAAACGGCAAGTCCGGCAGTAGGTTAATTCATTCCCCATTTTATTTTCGGGTTTAAAGAACACCAACTAAAAAGAGAAATTAAAGAAAAGAAAGATAAACAAAGACTGAAGTAGGGAGACAGATGATGACAGATGGAGTTTTATGGGTGAATATAACTGCGAACTCCCAACTTCGGCTTTCGTATATTAAACTAACAGAAGTACCTTAAAAGAGAATCACATGAGACACAAAGGAAACAACATCAAATTATCAGTAAATAACTGCAACGTAAGTTATAACGATGAAGGACCGGATGGAGCGCCAATTATTATTTTCATTCACGGTTTTCCTTTAAATAAATCCATGTGGGACAAACAAGTGAAAGCCTTAAAGGATGATTATCGCGTAATTGCTTACGATATTCGCGGACATGGAAATTCTGAAGTAGGGGAAATTGATTTCTCCATCGACCTTTTTGTACAAGATTTGCTGGACTTTATGGATGCTTTGAAAATTGAAAAAACCGTGCTTTGCGGATTGTCCATGGGCGGATATATCGCGTTAAATGCCATTGAAAATTATTCAGACCGTTTTACTGCGCTTATTTTAAGCGACACAAATTGCACCGCAGATTCGCCAGAAGCAAAAGAAAAACGGATGAATACCATAATAAGCATCAAGGAAAAAGGCGTAGTGAAACTAGCAGATGATTTACTTCCAAATTTGTTTGCGCCTGAATCTTTTAAATCAAATTCAGAAGAAATTGCAGCGGTGAAGGAAATGATTGTAAAAACAGCAAAATCATCACTCAACAAAAGTTTACACGCATTGGCAAATCGTAAGGAAACCTGCAGCAAACTTGCAAAAATAAAAGTGCCCGTACTTATTTTGGTTGGAGAAGAAGATAAAATTACGCCACCGGAATCAGCAATTGCTATGCAAGAAAAAATAAAAGATTCCTCGCTTCAATTAATTCCCCATGCAGGACATTTAAGCAATATGGAAAATGAAAATGAGTTCAATAGCCAGCTTTTGAAGTTTCTCGGCAACATATCATAAAGTGATTTCAATGAAGAAAAAATAGAAAATAAATCAATGAATACAACAATCGACAATCTGGATCTGAACGAAATTAGATCAGATTTCCAATCGCAAAACGCAACTAAAAACTTGGTTTACGAACACCTTGAAAATTATCTGAATTCAAGAATTCTTAAAATCACAACAATCATTAAGAATCAATATCCTGAATTGTTGGAATTTTTGAATGAAATGCCTGTGACAATTCCTTCGGAAATGAATCCGGAAATTACACTTAACAGCCTAAAAACATACGGCGAATCACTGAATTCTATCTTAATAAAATACGAATTAGAACATTCTTAAATCACAATATTAAAATAGGCTGAATCAATTTGGTAATCTTCAACTTCAGCTAAGTTGATTTAATTAATAAGTGCCAAGATGTCAAAAGAGCCATTACGATCGGAGACCAACTGCCTAAACTGCAATCATGTGGTTGAACAGCGTTATTGCCCTAATTGCGGGCAGGAAAACAGCGTGATTCGTAAAAGTTTTTATCATTTGTTTATTCATTTCTTTGAAGATTTAACCCATTATGACAATTCATTTTGGCGGACTATTTTTTACCTGCTCTTTAAACCTGCAGCAGTATCCAAAGCATATACTTCAGGTAAACGCTTGTCTTTTTTGCCGCCAATGCGCTTGTATATTTTTACCAGTTTTATTACTTTTTTGCTGATATCCCTTTTTCCTGCTGAAAATGCCAAAATCACTGCAACAAATGTTAAAAACAAGGTAGAACAAGTTGTTCCTGCATTAGATTCTTTGAAGATTGATGAAAAAGGTGTGGACGGGCTGACTAAAATTGGCATTATCTCCGAGGCAGAAAATGATACCTTTAAAAAAATATTGCAGGTAACAAAAGACATTGATCCAAAAAACATCACTGATTTTGGCTATGATAACACCAAAGAACTGGATTACATCCAAAAGCACGGCACAAAAAAAGCAAAAGTCGGCAAAACGGAATATTGGTTCCTTAAAAAGTGGCTTGCGGTAAAAGAAGAGAATACAAACAAAGAAATTATTGAAAAATTTGGCCAGTCATTTATTGCCAACTTTCCCAAGGTCTTGTTTATTTATATGCCGGTTTTTGCCTTTCTTTTATGGCTTTTTCACGATAAAAAAAGATGGTTTTTTTATGACCACGGCATTTTTACGCTGCATTTATTTTCGTTTTTGCTGTTGATGATATTATTGCTCTTTTTCATCGACAAACTTTTTGCTTTGTCCGACTGGCCTTTTATGGGCTGGATTAACCTAATCATTAAATCGATTGGTATTTTTTGGATGTTGTTTTATTTTTTTCCGGCGCACCGTCGTTTTTATGAAGAATCCCATTTGTTATCCGCTTTCAAAAGCAGTTTGGTATATGCCATCAATATCATTATGGTTACTTTTCTGATGGTATTATACGGATTGTACACTTATATCAATTTACATTAATGCAATATTTCGGATTTTTGAATTCCTGTTGACACCAACTGTGCAACATGTGAGAATCATGTAAATTATCGTCGGAATTGTGTAACACCTTCCGCAGTAAAATGGAATATCTTTGAAATGTGAAAATTCATTCACAGATAAATTCTAATATCATGAACACAACAGAAGCAAAAGGAAACTGGAATATCCAGAAAGCGAAATTGAAACAAAAATTTGCAGATTTAACTGACAATGACCTCATGTATGAAGAAGGTCAAAGGGAAGAAATGCTTGGAAAACTTCAAGTAAAACTTGGAAAAACCAAAGAAGAATTGAATAAATTTTTAGATTCACTATAGTTGATTGCATATATTTCTGTTGCTGTTTGTAATGCATTATGATTGAAAAGTAATCGTATTACAACGGCTTCAGAAAACTTTTATCTATTTAAAATAGACCATAAAACCTCTTTAAATTCAATTTAAAGAGGTTTATTTTTGGATGTAATTTGAAATTCAAAAAACCAAAACTGCTTCTGTATAAAGTCATCCGTTTATTTGCAAGTGAATGCTAAAGTCTGTAAATTTAGTTGTGCAATAAATAAACACTGGTATGCAAATGATTCACAAAATTTTAGTGGGAATTGACGGAAGTGATTCTGCCATCAATGCCGCAAATTATGCCATTAAATTGTCAAAAGAAATGCAGGCTGAATTGGAAATTATTTATGTAATCCGGTTTTCCATCGGAAATGTTGATGCAGGAATTTTACCGGTTAAAATTGAAGAATATGAAAAAGAAAGGGCGATGGAATTGGTTGGAAAAATTAAAAAGCAACATCCGGAAATAAAAATAAACGATATAGAACCCATCGGTCTTCCCATAGCCGAAATCAACAAAGCCATCGATAATTGGAAACCAGATTTGTTTATTATAGGCCATCATACCCAACACTTTCTTGAACATTTGTTTATTGGCAGCATCGAAAAAAAATTGCTCAGCAATCTTAAAATTCCTTTATTGATTGTTCCTGAAAATTATAAGTGATGAAATAACATAAAACAGTATTTTTACAATTATTTCATTTTAAGTGAATTCAGAAAAAAATATAAAAGCCATTTTTGGACCATACAAACTAAACAATGACAACAAAACAAACGCTCATTTTACTTCTTGTTATTTTCACATTTTCCATACAAACTCATTCCCAGGAAAGGGAAATCACCAACCTTAACACCGATTGGAAATTTTTTAAAGGAAATAATGATTTGGCTTTTCAAAAAACAATTGATGATTCCAGTTGGCAACAAGTTACCATTCCTCACGACTGGGCGATAGCTGGACCTTTTATTGTTGATGGCGATGGAAATACCGGAAAACTTCCCTGGAAAGGTGAAGGCTGGTATCGAAAAAATATGACCATTCCGGCCAATTATGAAGGAAAAAGATTGTATTTGTTATTCGACGGAATTATGGCTTTTCCCACCATTTACGTAAACGGACAACTTGCCGGAAAATGGGATTATGGGTACAATTCGTTCTATTTGGACATCACCGACTTGGTGAATTTTAATGCTGATAACACGTTGGCAATTCATGTGGATACCCAAAAACATGACAGCAGATGGTATCCAGGAGCGGGAATTTATAGAAAAATTCAACTGATTGCGGTAAATCCGATGCACGTTGCCGTTTGGGGAACTTATATCACAACACCTGTCATAAAACCAAATTATGCGGAAGTGAGAATTGCCACCACCATCAATAATTATTCGGAAAATGCCGATGAAATTAAAATAAAACACAGCATTTTATCCCCAAATAATGGAATAATTACAGAAAAAGAAATTGCTGGAATTATTGCCCTGAACAAAAATAAAAGCATTGAAACAACCTTAACCGTTCCAAATCCGAGACTTTGGGATACCGAAAATCCGCAATTATACAAACTTGTTACCTCCATTTCCCAAAATAACAAACTGCTCGACACTTATACTTCCACTTTTGGCATTAGAGACATCCGGTTTACGGCCGACAACGGATTTTATTTGAATGACAAACGTGTGCAATTAAAGGGCGTAAACTTACATCATGACCAAGGTCCGCTAGGCGCAGCATTTAATGAAAGGGCTATGGAACGCCAATTGGAAATTATGAAAAATATGGGCGCCAACGCCATAAGAACCAGCCACAATACTGCCGCTCCTGAATTGCTGGATTTATGCGATAAAATGGGCATCTTGGTTTTTAATGAGGTTTTTGACAAATATGATGCGAAAGCGGATATTGTTGACACCACCAATTTTGAGAATTTCGCCCAAAGAAACATTAAAAATTTTGTGGTTAGAGATCGAAACCATCCGTCGATTTTTTTGTGGAGTGTGGGCAACGAAATTCCTGATGTGCAATGGAATCTTGACAACGGTTTTCACCGACTTCAAACCATGCTTAATTATGTGAAAAAATATGACAACACCAGGCCAACCACCTTGGTTTGCGACAGTTACAAAAGCGCTGAATTAAGGCATTTTGATTATTACGACATTCACAGTTGGAATTATGGCCGCCGTTACAGTTTGGCCCGCCAATTAGAGCCAAATAAATCGGTCATTATCAGCGAATCGGCATCTACATTGAGCACAAGGGGATTTTATGAATTTCCTTTACCCAAAGAAAAAACAGATTTTACCAAATCCCTTCAGGTTAGTTCGTACGATTTGAATGCGCCCGATTGGGCCGAACTTTCCGATGACGACTTTATGTGGCAACAAGATGAACCTTATGTTGCCGGCGAATTTGTTTGGACCGGTTTTGATTATTTGGGTGAGCCAACACCTTATGACAATAAATGGGCGAAAGAACACGGAAGGACCGACAAAGAAGCTTCAAGAAGTTCTTATTTTGGCATTGTTGATTTATGCGGAATCCCAAAAGATCGCTACTATTTGTATAAAAGTTATTGGAAACCCGAAGAAACCACCATACATATCCTTCCGCATTGGAACTGGAAAGACCGGATTGGAGAAATTACCCCAGTTTTTGTGTACACAAATGGAGATTGTGCAGAACTCTTTTTAAACGGAAAATCCTTAGGAAAAAAATGTAAAAATCCGAAATCGGAAAAATCGACAGAACGTTTCAGATTGATTTGGAATGACGTGGTTTATGAGCCCGGAGAATTGAAAGCCGTTGCCTACAAAGAAGGAAAAATAATTGGGGAACAATTGATGAAAACAGCCGGTGAACCCTATAAATTAAAACTGACGCCAGACAGGGAAGTAATTAAAGCCGACGGAAATGACCTGTCCTATATCCTAATTGAAGCAATTGATAAAAACGGAAATATATGTCCGTTAGCAACCAATAACATCGACATTAAAATAAACGGAGCAGCCAAAATTGCTGGCGTTGGGAATGGAAATCCGCAATCTTTTGCTTCTTTTAAATCAAATTCTGTAAAATTGTTTTATGGAAAAGCGATGCTTATTGCAGGTGCCGAATTTACCAAAGGAAATATAACGGTGGAAGCGACATCAAGAGGGTTAAAAAGCAAAAAGATTGTCTTGCAAATCAAATAAAAATCCTTTCAGCGTAAAAATGAAAAATAAAAAAAATGGATCAATAACAATTTAAAACGATGAAGCCGCCTTTTTTATCTTCAATATATCTTTTAACCGGACTATTTTTTATGAATGTAAGTTGCGAAAAATCAAATTTAAATATTGATGCTCCAAATTGTATTGAAAATGAGATAAAAAAAATTAAAAATGAAGAAGTTCGAAATCCGCCAGCACAAGTTTGGAAATGGGAAACAGACGAAAAAACCTATTATTACATAACTTCAGACTGCTGCGACCAATATAATTATCTTTATAACAACAATTGTGATATAATTTGCGCTCCGGATGGAGGAATAACAGGTTTAGGTGACGGAAACTGTCCTAATTTTACGGAGCCCATTGATAAAACACTTATTTGGAAAGACAACAGACAGTAAAATTAATATTGCCCAGTACCAAGCAACACCAAGGTACACGCTTCTTCAAAAGCGATGTTATTTTTTGTCAGTAAATTTTGAAATTCTACATTTTCGGTACCCGGATTAAAAATCACGCGTTTCGGATTTAATTCCAAAATATAATCATAAAACACCTCCTGATTTTTTTTATTGAGATACAGCGTCACAGTATCAATTTCTTCAAAAATAATATTTTCCGTAATGAATTTTACGCCGCTAACTTCCCCTTCCTTATTTCCTATCGCCAATACGGGATGCCCGTAAGCAGTTAACTTTTGTATGGCCAAAAATGAATATCTGCTTGGATTTGTTGAGGCTCCAATCACCAATGTTTTTTTTATCATTCATCAAAATTAGCTAAAATTTTGGAAAAAGTGTAACATCTTAATACATAAAAAGTCTGATAAATATAGTAATGGATCCAAACGCCTTTTTGTTAAAATTAAGCAAGATTCAACAACAAAGCGGTTGGTTTATATAAAAACTTTATGAATTTATTTACTTTTAATTAACTATCTTTTAACAAGTTAAACAAGCTTAAGTATTAAATTTGCCGTGTTAGCATTTGAAAAACAGAAAGCGTGTAAATGCACTGAACATATAAAAGAATATTTATAATTATTTGAATTAGTTAATTAATAGTCTTTTTGATAAAGCCTCTAAACTTGCGTTTTAGAGGCTTTTAATTTTTTCCTGTCCCCGACCTCCCGTTCTAAAAACGGAACAGGCTTTTCCCAAGGAAATGGACTTTGATTTAAGTTTTTATTTTTTATAATTTCCCCTTTGGGGTTAGGGGGCTTTACCACCTGATAATCACGCTTCCCCAAGTAAATCCACTGCCGAATGCAGCCAAAACCACAAGGTCATTGTCTTTAATTTTTCCTTTTTCCCATGCTTCAGTAAGCGCAATGGCAATAGATGCTGCTGTGGTATTTCCATATTGCATAATGTTGTTATACACTTGATCATCATCCAATCCAAATTTTTTCTGAACAAATTGGGAAATTCTCAAATTCGCCTGATGGGGAATTAGCATATCAATATCAGAAGCTTCCAAATTATTTGCCAGTAAACCTTCATTAATAACTTCCGCAAAACGCACAACCGCATGTTTAAACACAAAAGTTCCGTTCATATAAGGGAAATAAGACTCGTCATTTTCGTCATTGGCCGCTAAAATTTCTGGCACCCAATGTTTAATGCTAGGTGAAGCAACAATTAATTCTTTGGCATGTTTTCCTTCAGAATGCAAATGGGTGGACAAAATTCCTTTGTTATTGTCTTCAGTTCTCGACAATACCGCTGCTCCAGCTCCATCTCCAAAAATTACCGTAACACCTCTGCCTCTGTCTGTTTTATCTAATCCGCCCGAATGAAATTCAGCGCCAACCACCAACACATTTTTATACATGCCAGTTTTAATGAACTGGTCGGCAACGGAAAGTGCATAAATAAAACCAGAACATTGGTTTCTGACATCAAGCGCACCGATGGTTCTCATATCTAACATTTCCTGTAATTGAACGCCACATCCGGGAAAATAAAAATCTGGACTCAAGGTTGCAAAAACTATAAAATCTATTTCGTCTTTTGTAAGTCCGGCCCTTTCTATGGCAATTCGTGCAGCTTTTGCGCCCATTACAGAGGAACTGTCTTCACTTCCTTCCACAATCCATCTTCGCTCTTTAATCCCTGTTCTTTCCTGGATCCAAGCATCGTTGGTGTCCATCATCTTGGATAAATCATCATTGGTGACAATATTGTCAGGAACGTAGAACCCCAGACCTATTATTTTAGAATTATACATAAACTTTGCTTTTTTGGATAATTTATTCAAACTTACAAAAAATCAAAAACTAATTACAACATTAATTTTACGATGTTCATAACTATTTTATTGCCGATTTTAACAAAAACTTAAAACTTAACTATAACATTGTCAGTAAATTTAGGTTTAATTTTAAATTTTAAACAATACGATAGTCAAAAAAAGTAAAGATAGACAAACCTTTCCTACTGACTTTTTTGTTCAACAGTATTAAAATCAAAAAAATAATTTAGTCAACTTTAATTTTGTGATGTGATTTTTTAACTTTTAATTTTTTAAAAAATTCCCCCTTTGGGGGTCAGGGGGCTTTCAATTTTACGCATGGCATACTCTGTAATTGCGGTGATGGTCAAAGACGGATTTACGCCCTGATTTGCAGAAATCAAAGAGCCATCGCAGACAAACATATTTTGATAGCCAAAAACCCGATTATTTTTGTCGATAACACCTTTGGAACTGTCTTCTCCCATCACCGCGCCGCCTAAAATATGCGCGGTTGTTGGCGTTCCCAGCAAAACGTCCACATAATCACATAATCAAAATCGAGTTGCGCCATTTTTATACATCTATAAACGAATATACACAAATATTCCAATTCGCAATTTATCTGCTATTGCCAATTTGTCACCTTTCACACTTTGGTATTTTTTTTGACTGTAACACAAGGTAATTTATAAATCAAAAACTAAAAGATATGGCAAAAGGAAGTATTAAAGTAACGGCTGAAAATATTTTTCCCGTTATTAAAAAATTCTTGTATTCTGATCACGAAATATTTTTGCGTGAGTTGATTTCAAATGCAACGGATGCAACTTTAAAATTAAAACATTTATCCACTTTGGGCGAAATTATAGGCGATATCGGAAATCCGATGATTGAAATAAAAGTAGATAAAGAAAAAAAGGAAATCAGGATTATTGACCAAGGAGTTGGGATGACGGGCGATGAAGTTAAAAAATACATCAACCAAATCGCTTTTTCAGGTGCTGAGGAATTTGTTGAAAAATACAAAGACAAAGTTGAAGACACTGGAATTATTGGTCATTTCGGATTGGGATTCTACTCATCTTTTATGGTTGCAGAAAAAGTGGAGATTTTCACAAAATCATTTCAGGAAGGTGCAAAAGCCGTGCGATGGGAATGCGACGGAAGTCCGCAATATACCCTTGAAGAAGTTGAAAAAGCAGAACGCGGAACTGAAATTGTGTTGCACATTGCCGATGATTCCACAGAATTTTTGGAGGAAAACAGAATTATGCAATTGTTGAACAAATACAGCAAGTTTATGCCAATTCCCATTAAATTTGGAACGCGTGAAGAAACCTTGCCTTTGCCGGAAGGTGCTCCTGAAGATGCAAAACCGGAAAAAATTACGGTTGACAATATTGTAAACAATCCAAATCCGGCATGGACAAAAAATCCGGCCGATTTAACGGAGGAAGATTATGCCGATTTTTACCGGGAATTGTATCCGATGCAATTTGAAGAACCCTTGTTTAACATTCATTTAAATGTTGATTATCCGTTCAATTTAACCGGAATTTTATATTTTCCAAAACTGACCAAAAATATTGATCAAATGAAAGATAAGATTCAATTGTATCAAAATCAGGTGTTTGTAACCGACAATGTGGAAGGAATTGTGCCCGATTTTTTACAGATGCTTCGCGGCGTGATTGATTCTCCGGATATTCCGTTAAATGTTTCCCGTTCATATTTGCAAAGCGATGCCGCCGTTAAAAAAATAGCGAGCTACATCACGCGAAAAGTGGCCGATAAATTGATCAGCCTGTTCAAAAATGACCGCAAGGCTTTTGAAGAAAAATGGAACGACATTAAAATAATTATTGAATACGGAATGCTTTCCGAAGAAAAATTCTTTGAAAAATCTGACAAATTTGCCTTGTATCCAACGGTTGACGACACTTATTATACTTTTGAGGAATTGGAAGAAAAAATTAAACCGCTTCAAACAGACAAAGACAACAACCTTATTATTTTATACGCATCAAACGTAAAAACACAACATAGTTACATTGATGCCGCAAAAGAAAAAGGCTATGAAGTTTTGTTGTTGGATTCCCCGATTATTTCTCACCTGATCCAAAAATTGGAAGGTTCTAAGGAAAATATTCATTTTGCCCGCGTAGATGCTGATCATATTGAAAATTTAATCAATAAAGACGAAACTAAAATAAGCAAACTTTCTGATAAGGAAAAAGAAGAATTAAAACCAATTATTGAAGAAATTATTCCGAAAAAGACTTTTACTGTTCAGTTAGAGTCCTTGGATTCATCGGCAAACCCGTTTATCATCACCCAACCAGAGTTTATGCGACGAATGAAAGAAATGCAGGCAACGGGCGGCGGCGGATTTATGGGAATGGGAAATTTCCCCGACATGTACAATTTGGTGGTAAATACCAATAACGATTTGGTTGTTGAAATTTTAAACACAAAAACCAAAAAGAAACAGGAACGCCTTATTCAACAAGCTTTTGACTTGGCAAAACTTTCCCAAAACTTATTGCACGGCGAAGATTTGACCAATTTTATCAAACGAAGTTTTGAGTTGATTAAATAGGAATCCAAAATAGTTTAACAAACAATTAGTAAAATGTCCCAATCGTTATTGGGGCATTTTTTATTACTTTTATCAGCATATTAATAATTTACAATACTTGGCATTTTTTTTGCGGATATCTATGAATAAAAAACTGAAAATGAACAATACCTTCAAAATAACGCTTTTAACACTTTTCATAAGTTGTTTCTCGGTAAATTTATTTTCACAAATTGATGCTGGCAAAGCGTCTTCCAAATCTATAAAAATGGACAGTAAATCTGGTGTCCTTAAAAGTAAAACACCCATAAAAGCCACTTTTGAAAACACAAAAACAGCGCCGCCAATTCAAAATATTGACCTGAGAATCGATGAAAAGCTAAATACAAGCGCCATTGATAAAAACTTGGAACAAAATAAATCCAATTCAAAAAATCTTAACTTTTTGATGGAAACTTTGCCGGAAGACAAAGACATTATCGGCAAAAAATATTGGAAAGGCCAAGACGTAACCCATAAAAAACTGCAAAGCAATTTCAGTTTGGGAACGGCTAAAAGCACCACAAAAACGGTTAAAATTGAATGCAGAGATTTTGGTTTGGTTGATGGAGACAGAATCCAGATTTACCTAAATAACACGGTGGTGAGCACCAACATCGGATTAAAAGGAAATTATTTTGTGGTGTATCTCAATTTAGAAGAAGGCTTTAACAGAATAGATTTTCAGGCTTTAAACCAAGGATATTCTGGTCCGAACACCGCAGAAATGATTGTTTACGATGCTATGGGGAACATTATCTCGTCTAAGGAATGGAATTTGGCAACCGGCGAAACCGCCACACTCGGCATCATTAAAAAATAAATTTTATGGTATTAGCGGCATCGGGCATTATTTTAGAAGACAAAAAAATACTGTTGTTGCAACGCTCCCATTACACAGAAAATTATCCGGAATATTGGGGTTGCCCGGGAGGAAGAGCCGAAATTGGCGAAACCGCCGAACAAAATGTGATACGGGAAGTGAAAGAAGAATGCAACTTGGATTTTACGCCTACCGAAATTATTAAAATCGGCATTTGGCAAGACCGGAAATATTATCGATTTCTGGGAAATTGGACCGGCGAAATAAAAATTCAGGAACTTGAAGTATTGGATTACAATTGGTTTTCGTTTGAGGCCGCTTCAAAATTGAATTTGGCTTTTGATTATCGGGAAATTATTGAACTGCTTTACAAAAATCGCCAATTATTATAAAATATTATCCAACTCCTTCATTCACATATTGTCCCAAAAGGCATTGAAAATATTCGGCTGCAAAATTATGCGCCAAATATTTTTTACAATTTTATTCCGTCAAACGCCGGCATCAAAAAAGCCATCAAGCGCGGACAAATCTTAATCAACGGTAAAATTGCGCTCACAGGAACTTATGTGCAAGTTGGCCAGACAATCGATTTGTTGGAAACGCCGCAGTCACAGCCAAAAATATTTGAACTGCCTTTAGAAATTTTATTTGAAGACCATCATATGGCGGCAGTTCACAAACCGGCCGGCTTTTCAGTAAGCGGCAATGCCTATAAAACCATTTACAATGCCTTGCCCTTTAATCTAAAAAAAAGCACCGAACCCGATGCCCTTCCCTGGCCAACGCCAGTGCACAGATTGGACAACCAGACTTCGGGAATTTTGTTAATAGCCAAAACAAAAACTTCACAAATTGCATTGGGAAACCAATTTGAAAATCATATCATTCAAAAAAAATATTGCGCCATTGTTATTGGTGAAATGCTTACAAACGGAATAATAAACACGCCGATTGATGATAAAACTGCTGAAACTGATTTTGAAGTTGTCTGTAAAGTAAATTCTTTAAGATTTGGGCATTTAAGTCTTTTAAACGTATTCCCAAAAACGGGCAGAACCCATCAAATACGGATTCATTTGGCCAGTATTGGCTATCCGATTTTTGGCGACAAATTATACGTGGAAGAAAAAATGCTCCACAGGGGAAAAGGACTTTTTTTATGCGCCCGTGAAATTACTTATCGCCATCCAAAAACTTCAGAAGAAATCAACTTAAAAATTGAAATTCCGCACAAATTTGAATCCTTGCTTTTACGTGAACAAAGACGCTGGGATAACTATAACAAAAGTTAAATGTTTAAAACCCAACACCTTTTCTTTAGAAAGGATGTTGGATATAGAATTCTTATAAAAACAAATCATTCAACACTTTTGCCAAACGAATGCCACCTTTTTGAAGTTGTGAACGCACAGTTTCAAAATTTTCATAAGAATAGTTATAGCTTAATTTATCGCCAATTTCAACGGACGCATAAGCTTCTATGGCAAATGTTTGGGTTCCATTCACCCAATCTACGATATTGCCTTTTTGCAAAAACTTCACTTGTTCTTTAGAAATTTTATCGGCATTGTCCGTAAGTTCTGTATAGGTCATTTCAAAACCGTCAATCATTTTTGAATCCCAAACCGAATGTAAATTAGCTCCGCTGCCAAACCACTGAACCTGAATGTCGTTTCCGCCTTTATCCTCCGTTCTTCCCACGTGCATCGGCTGGTGCAAATCGCCCACAAAATGAACCAATAATTTCAAATAAAAAGCCTTGTCGGCTTTCGAAGCATTTTTATCTAAGATAACAGCTTTGCATTTTTCAATTCCTGTAACCAAATCGCCCTCAGGATTTTTTTCAGAATCTTCATATTTTACGCCAAAAGGCATATTCACATAATGCATGGTATTAAAATTTCTGTAACGCTTGTCAGATTTTATGTCGTCCCCAAAAGTGGAAACCAAAGCCAAACTTTGTCCGTCCAAAATTTCGGCAATTTTACGTTTTGTTTTAGATTTTGTATAGTCATTCGCAATTTCGCCAATGGTTCTGTGGCCTGTTTTTCCCCAATTTGGTTTAATGTCATTTGCAAATAATTGAGAGCTTATCAGTAAAAATAGGGTTAAAATATAGCTTAATCTTAAGGTTTTCATCTTGTTTTATTTTTGGCTAAGATAAAAATAAAATAGGTAAGAAAATTTGGAAACATCAAAAAATATTTTATATCTTTATGATATCATATTAATATCAACTAAAACAAAAATCATGACACAAGAAAAAAATATTAAAGTATCAAACGGCTACCTTATGCTCTTCCTTTTTTTTGCTTTTGGCATTGCAGGAATTTACGGTGTTGTCAATATTTCTGATTGGTTCGCCATCGCTATCTTTTTGGCGATTATCATTCTTCCAGGATTCTTTTTGGTAAATCCAAACACATCAAAAGTGATTTTGCTATTTGGAAAATACATTGGAACGGTAAAAGAAAACGGATTTTATTGGGGAAATCCTTTGTATCTTAAAAAAGGCATTTCATTAAGGGCCTGCAATTTCGACAGCGAGCGCGTAAAAGTTAATGACAAATTGGGAAATCCAATTATGATCAGCACAATTTTAGTTTGGAAGGTTAAAGACACGTACAAAGCCGCTTTTGATGTAGATAATTACGAAAATTTTGTTCGCGTGCAATCGGATGCCGCTGTTCGTAAACTGGCGAGTTTGTATCCTTACGACAATTTTGAAGATGACGATAAAGACGAAGAAATTACTTTAAGAGCCAGCGTAAATGAAGTGAGCATTGCTTTAGAAAAAGAACTTTCTGAACGATTGGAAATGGCCGGTATTCAGGTACTTGAAGCGCGAATTGGCTATTTGGCTTATGCCCAGGAAATTGCAAGCGCCATGTTAAAACGCCAACAGGCAACGGCAATTATTGCAGCGCGCCATAAAATTGTGGAAGGCGCCGTAAGTATGGTGGAAATGGCCATCCTGAAATTGAGCAAAAATAATATTGTGGACTTGGATGAAGAACGAAAAGCCGCCATGGTGAGTAATTTGATGGTGGTTCTTTGTTCCGATAAAGACGCGACGCCAATTGTAAACACCGGGACTTTAAATCATTAAACTATGATCTTTACCCTTTTTTATTTAGTGCTTACCGCCCTACAAACAATCATAATTATGTTATTTTAAAACGTAAAAAATGAAAGAATATAAAATTATATCAAAAGGGTTTTGGAAAAAAGATCCCTATTTTGAAGATGTACTTAACCAATATGCAAGAGAAGGTTGGGAAGTGGTTAACGCTATAAGCAATGGCCACGGCGATTTTTCGAAAGTGATTTTAGAGCGCGATAAAAACAAATATTGATGACCAATTTTTGTAAAAACAGCTAAATACTGTCAAAATGAAAATTTTTATTGAAGAACAAAAGTTTACGCAAATTTGGTTATTTCTTGGCCTAACAATTGCCTTTGTTGTGGTTACAACACCAATTATAAAAGATTGGGACACTATTTCACAAGGCAGCTTTGGAGAAATACTGAGCAATATAGGTGGCATTCTATTTCTTTTATTCGTATTTGCTCTTTTTAATTTTTTGAAGCTGAAAACCAGAATAGATGAAAAGGGTGTTTATTACCAATATTTGCCTTTTCATTTCACTTATCGGTTTTTGCCGTGGAATTCGATTGCCAAATGTTCTGTTCGAAATTATAATGCCATTTTTGAATATGGCGGCTGGGGATTAAAATTTAGTTTTACGAAAAAACGGGGGAAATCATTCACCGTAAAAGGAGCTATCGGACTTCAATTAGAATTGCGGAATGGAAAGAAAATTTTAATTGGAACACAAAAAAAGGAAGAAATTCAGAGAACCATTGAAACGTATCAAGACAAAATTGGAACGATGAATTCTTAAATTCACGAAAGAAATAAAATATGTCGAAAAAAGCATTTGCATTACGGATAGATGAAGATATGCTCAAAGCAATAGAAAAATGGGCTGCGGATGAGTTTCGTTCCACAAACGGACAATTGGAATGGATGCTGAACAAAAGCTTGAAAGATGCAAAAAGAGCTCCTAAAAAATCAGATCCCGAATAGGAAATAAATTGAATGTTACCGAATTATTTAATAAAAAAACTCCAAATTTTCATTTGGAGTTTTTTTTAGTTTATTAAATCTTGTTATTTTTTTGGATGCACCAAAGTCATTTCATCAATTAAATTTTTTGCACCCGCATATTTATCGATGATAAACAATACGTATCGGATATCCACCATAATATTTCTGCAAATATCCGGATCGTAATTCATATCGCTCATCGTTCCTTCCCAAACCCTGTCGAAGTTCAATCCGATTAAATTTCCGTGTGCATCAATGGCCGGACTTCCGGAATTCCCTCCAGTAGTATGGTTTGTGCCTATAAAATTAACCGGCATTTTTCCGTTTTCGCCATATTGTCCGTAATCTTTGGTTTTGTATAAATCCTGCAATTTTTGAGGCACATCAAACTCATAATCTCCAGGAACATATTTTTCCATCACACCGTCCAAATAAGTGGTTGTGCCAAAATAAACACCGTCATTAGGCTGGTAACCGCGAACTTGTCCGTAAGTTACACGAAGCGTGCTGTTGGCATCAGGGAAAAATCGGTTGTTTGGAAAAACCTCCATCAATGCTTTCATATATTCCTTTTGAACAACTTCTATCTGCAAATTTAGCGCTTGAAATTTCGGTTCTAATTTTGTGTAAAAAATAGTGTGCAATTCTTTTCCAAAGGCATAAGCCTTATCTTCATTTAACTTTTTGATCACTTCCTCCGGAGTTCCTGCAAGCAATATTTCGGCACCTTCAAAAGTTGTCAGTTTTGAGTTTGCATAAATATCATTTGTAATTGATTTAAAATCAACATTAACCATATTGGCAGGCAAATATTCTTTGGGTGATTTTTCGGCATATAAAGCGACTAACTTTTCAAAAACAGGCTTGTCAACGGTTGTGCTATAATTTTTATAGATTCCTTTAAAAGCGTTCAGAACCGATTCTTTGGTTTTATTAAAAGCAGGTTCGCCGCCTTTTAAATAGGCTTGTTCCAGTTGATATGCCCTAAAAGTAATTCCCAATAACTCTACATTTCTATAAGCAACTTCCATCCAATATTCACGGGCCAACGAAACACTTTCTATTTCTTTGTATAATTTTTCAAAATCGGACAATAGGGTTTTATAACCCACCAAATCTTTCTCCTCCACTATTTTGGTGAATTGTTTTTCCATTTCACGTTTCTTTTCTACTGCATTCGATTTTTGGATTCCTTGGCTCTCCCCAATCCACTTTTTCCAATAATTTGCAGTTGAAGCATATTTTGAAGCATATTTAATCTTGATTTCCGCATCTTTTCTCATAAAAGAATCCGTTATTTTTAAGGCATTGTCGCGAATTTCAATTCTTGCCGGATTCAAAATATTTGCAATTTGATCTACGCCAACTGCGGGCAAATATTCATTGGTGCGTCCCGGAAACCCGAATACCAAAGTAAAATCACCTTCTTTCACGCCATCCAATGATATTGGCAAATAATGGTTTGGTTTGTATGGCACATTGTCTTTTGAATATTTTGCCGGACGGTTGTTTGCATCGGCATAAATACGGAACATAGAGAAATCTCCAGTATGGCGCGGCCACATCCAATTATCGGTATCTGCACCAAATTTCCCGATTGATGATGGCGGAGCGCCAACCAAACGAACATCTTGAAATGTTTCTGTAACAAATAACAAGTATTGATTGCCGTTGTAAATCGATTTGATATTGGCATTTTGCCAGGCTTCTTTTTGGGCTGCTTTGGCAACTTTTTCAATATTCTGGTTGATGATTTTCATTGTTGAAGCATCATCCATCGTGGCTGTTACGCCATTAAACACTTCCGAAGTAACATCGTCTATTCTTTTAATAAAAGTGACATCCATACTTGGATTTGACAATTCTTCATCATAATTCTTGGCCCAAAAACCATCTTTTAAATAGTCGTGTTCCAGGGTTGAGTGCGATTGAATTGCTCCAAATCCGCAATGATGGTTGGTCAATAACAAACCGTTTGGAGAAATAATTTCTGAAGTACAACCTCCGTTAAAATGTACAACGGCATCTTTTAAACTTGAATTGTTGACATCATAAATGTCTTTCGCGGTCATTTTGCTTCCCAACTGTTGCATCTCAAGTTCATTCATTCCTTCCAACAAAGATGGAATCCACATTCCTCCTTGTATTTCTCTAACATCTTGTATGGTTTGCGCAGAAGCTTTCGCTACCGTCGTTTCCTGTACCGTTTTGCACGAAAATGCCAATAAGGCAATTAAAATATAAAGTTTTATAAATTTCATAAGTATATTATTTATCCTACAAATATACACAACCAAAAACACTTTTTTTAGTCGGATATTCTTTGAACTCATTTAAACTTTTTTCAATTGGCTAAAAAATTGTCCTTTTCCACCCGATTTTTGTCTTTTCTTCCTTTCGTAGCTTCGCTATGCAACTCAAAAAATCCTTCAACCGAGCACAAAATGACTAATTTTCGCTTCAATCAAAAAAGTTTAAATCAGTTCACTAAAAAAAATAGTATTTTAGCCAAAATTCAAAAAAAATATGGATACTACCCCAATTATTACACAAGACACTATTGCCTTCGGAATTTTAATGCTGACGCTTGGGTTCGTTTTTTACACTTCCTCAAGTGAATACAATAAATGGGTGAAGTTTTATAAAATTGTGCCTGCACTATTAATGGCGTATATGTTACCTGCTATTTTTACCTCATTGGGAATTATTGCCCCGCAATGGGAATCTATAAATGAAGCCGGTGAAGTTATAAAAGAGGAATCCAAATTATATTATGTCTCAAGCCAGTTTTTATTGCCTGCTTCATTGGTTTTAATGACTTTAAGCATTGATTTGAAAGCGGTATTTAATTTAGGTACGAAAGCCCTGATTATGTTTTTAACGGGAACCGTTGGGGTTATCATTGGTGGCCCAATCGCCGTATTATTAATTTCTTTGATCTCTCCTGAAACTGTTGGCGGTGTTGGTCCGGACGCTGTTTGGCGCGGGTTGGCAACTTTGGCCGGAAGCTGGATTGGCGGTGGCGCAAACCAGGCTGCGATGCTTGAAATTTACGGATATAATCCTAAATTATATGGCGGAATGGTGCTGGTTGATATTGTTGTTGCGAATATTTGGATGGCGATTATTTTAATTGGCATCGGAAAATCTGAAAGAATTGACAAGTGGTTAAAATCTGATACCTCTGCGATAGAAGAACTTAAAGAAAAAGTTTCCACTTACGCAAATAAAGTATCGAAAAACCCTTCATTGACTGATATAATAGTGATTTTGTCCATTGCATTTACCGTGGTGGGAATTTCTCATTTTGGCGCCAATATAATTTCCGCCTATTTAACAGAAAATTTTGAAGTCATCAGTGATAAAAGTTCGGCTTTGTCATCGTTCGGGTCACAATTCTTTTGGATGATCAGTATTGCAACCATTTTGGGTATTATTTTATCATTTACGCCTTTAAAAAAATATGAAGGCGCCGGAGCCAGCAAAATTGGAAGTGTGTTTATTTATATTTTAGTGGCCACCATTGGAATGAAAATGGATTTAACCATGATTTTGGACAATCCGGGATTGATTTTGATTGGAATTGTTTGGATGACGGTGCATGCTTTCCTATTAATTATTATGGCGAAGCTCATAAAAGCACCTTACTTTTTCTTTGCCGTTGGCAGCCAGGCAAATATTGGCGGCGCTGCTTCTGCACCGGTTGTGGCAGCCGCTTTTCATCCTTCATTGGCATCAGTAGGTGTTTTGCTGGCCGTTTTTGGTTATGCAATCGGAACCTATGGAGCCATTTTAACCGCCGAATTAATGCGCATTGTTGCGCCTTAAATTTCTTTCTGAAATAAAATAAAAATTAGATATTTGCACGCTTAAACTTACAAAATGAAACGAGTATTTCAAATTTTTATGTATAAAGTAATAGTAAATGGCGAACAGCAGCTGTTACCGCTAAAAAATAAAATTTAAACAGATGAAAAAAATATTTGGCTTTTTAGCTATTGTCGCACTTTTAATTTCTTGCAATAAAAACGAGCAAGGAAACATGGTTGTTAAAATAACTATTGATGGTTTAAAAAAAGGAACCTTGTATTTACAAAAAGTTAAAGACACGGCGCTTGTTTCGGTAGATTCGGTTCATCTGGACGGAAAGGCAAATTATGTGCTTAGCGATGATGTTGAAAGTCCTGAAATTTATTATTTGGCCTTGAACAAGAATATTGATGAAAGAATCTCTTTTTTTGGTGAAAAAGGCGAAATTACCGTAAATGCCAAATTGGAGAAATTTGCCACTTCTGCCAAAATAACGGGCTCTGTAAACCATGATTTATTAGAGGAACATAGGGCTATGGCACAAAAATTTAACGGAAAAAAATTAGACTTGGTCGTAGAAAAGTTTGAAGCCCAAAAAATTAACGATACCGCATTGCTTTCAAAAATTGACCAGGAAGAAAAAGGTTTAACCAGACGAAAATACTTTTATACCACCAACTTTGCGGTGATTCATGCAGAAAATGAAGTTGCGCCTTTTTTGGCGTTAACCGAATTGTATGATGCCAATATCCGATTGTTGGACACCATTAACAATTCGCTTTCCAAAGAAGTAAAAGCTTCTAAATACGGCAAGGAATTGGAGAAATATATTAAGGAGATTAAAGGCCCCCTAACCCCTATTTCGACTCCGCTCAATACAGGCTTAAAGGGGGAATTTAAAAGGTGAAAAAGTTAATATTAAATATTAAAAGCCAGCCGGTTAAAATTTTGAAGGTCAAAAACGGAAGTTAAAAGTTAAAACTAAAATCTGAAAGCAAAATTCCACATTCGTAAATCTAAAATCTAAAATCGTAATTCTTAATTTTATACGTTAGGGATTGAAGCGGAAATACTTTTTTGCGGTTTTTATCCGAAAAAAAGATTGCAGCGAAAAGCCCGACCCGCAGGGGAACGCCCACCGAAAAGGCGGGCAGGCCCAAATAATTTGCTTTTGATTGGCTTCTTCTTTATTTCTTGCGTAATCTTGTAACAAATTACAGTAAACGCAGACTTATTAATTGCTAAACAGTTAGAACTTGTGAATAAAGAAATTGAGCATAAATTTATAGTGGAATTTGAGCAAAATCAAAATATCATTCATAAAGTATGCAGAATTTACACTTCTAACCAAGATGCCCACAACGATTTATTTCAGGAGATTGCCATACAGCTTTGGAAAGCCTATCCAAAGTTTAGGGGCGAGTCTAAATTGAGCACTTGGATGTACCGGATTGGGCTGAATACGGCCATAACTTTGTACCGAAAATCGAAACGAAGCATTGTAACGCAAGACTTTGATTCGGTTTTATACAAGATTGAATCGACAAGTTACGATGATACAGAGGAAGAGCAATTGAAATTGATGTATGCGGCAATTCATCAATTAACCGATATTGATAAAGCATTGATTTTCCTGTATCTGGAAGATGTAAATTATAAGGAAATAGCGGAAACTATGGGTATTTCTGAAGTTAATGCACGTGTGCGGATGAACCGAATTAAAACGCGTTTAAAAACAATATTAAATCCTTAAATGATGGATGAGTTAGAATTCTTAAAAAAGGATTGGAAAAAGCAAGGAGCTGATTTTCCGAAACTTACCTATATGGAAATTTATAAATTGATCCATAAAAAATCCTCGTCAATTGTAAAGTGGATTTTCATTATTTGCATAGTTGAATTTTTATTTTGGGGACTGATATCTCTTTGTATTCCTGAAAGCACTTTTGCGATTTATGAAAAATTCAATTTAAAAACATTTCTGTTTGTTACCCAAAGTTTGCATTATGTTGTGGTGTTTGTCTTTATTTACCTGTTTTATAAAAATTACAAGACAATTTCGGTGGTTGACAATACCGGTTTGCTGATGAAAAATATTTTGAAAACACGCAAAACGGTTAATTATTATGTGTACTACAATCTCATTTTATATATCCTGTTATCCATTGTTTTGAATGCGGTCATGTTTTCACATCCCGATATTTTAATAGAAAGCTATTTACCGAAAAACGCCACTTTGGATACCGATAAATTTCTGACTGTTATGATTGCGGTTCAAATCGTTGTTTTGTTCACAATGTGTGCAATTATTTGGGCTTATTACCGAATTATTTATGGTATTTTGCTGAAAAAATTAAACAGAAACTATAAAGAACTGGAATCTTTGGAGGTTTAAACCAAAAATAGCGCTTTATAAAAGCGCTATTTTTTTTCAATTAATATTGTCTTAATTATTTATTTCTTCGATTTTAATTTTACGCTCCATTCAAATTCGTAAGCAGAAACCTGTTCGTTATTCTCATTTACGCCTACCGATTTCAATAAAATAGTTTGCCCTTCCCCGGTTTCAATTGTTCTTTGAAGCGCTTCATCAATTAAATGGCCATCGGTGCAGGTGAAAATTAATTTTCCCACCGCTTTTTTTGTGAAAGTGCCGTTATGGTTGGTGACCAACATAGAAATTTGCTTGCCGCTTTCTTTAATTTTTTTAATCACCAAAGCTCCTGTGGTTAGTTCGGCAGCCATGGACTGGACCGCAAAATACATGGAATTAAACGGGTTTTGGTTGATCCACCGATGTGTTACGGTAACAATTGTTTTTGAATTATCAAGTTCTTTTAACCGCACGCCGCATAAATAGGCTGATGGCAATTTAAACATTAAAAATCGGTTCATTTGTTTTGCTGTAACGCCCATAAAATTTAATTTTCGGCAATTTATAAAAAAAACACCGATTTAAATTTTAAATCAATAAGTATCTGGTTTAGGAGGATGCTTCTAAAGTAAAGATAAAACTGCTGCCAACATTTTCATAGCTTATCACTTTAATAGTGCCCCCATTTTTTTCGATGAACTCATTGCAAAGCACAAGCCCCAAACCGGTTCCTGCTTCTTTGTCAGTTCCGGCAGATCTGTAATTATGTTCAATTTTAAAAAGATTCCTAACCTTTTCTTCACTCATTCCAATCCCTGTGTCTGCGATTGCAGTTTCTATCATTTTCTTGCCATTCAACATCATTTCTTTTGAAGAAATTGTAATCGTTCCGCCTTTTGGGGTAAATTTAATGGCATTCGACATTAAATTTCTTGTGATGGTAGAAACCATTTTTTTATCTGCAAAAACGCTCAAATTTTCAGGAAAATTAAACTTTAACCGAATATTTTTTGAAGAAACCAGCGAATTTACCCCAGTAATATTGTGTGTTAATAAATCACTTAGCCTAAAATCTTCTTTGTCAGGTTCAATACTTCCTATTTGAACTCTTGACCATTCCAATAAATCATAGAGCAAGGCCAAGGTAAAATTGGCTGACTTGTTAATAATGGTTGCAAATGATTTAATTTTTTCAGGCTTTAAATCCTCCGAATTCTCTTTCAACAACTCAGAAAATCCAATTATTCCGGCAATTGGATTTATTAAATCATGGGATATAATGGAAAAAAATTTATTTTTTGTGTCGTTTTGAAGCTTTAATTCACCAGATAATTTTTCCAACTCCATTTGTATCCTTTTTCGTTCCGAAATATCTTCTGAAGTGCCTACAATGCCAATTACCTTATTTTGTTCATCGAAAAATGGCAATTTATTGGATACATAACATCTTTTTTCACCATTTTTAATATGAGATTCCTGGTAATTTAATTTTGGTTTGCCACTTAACATAATGGCTTCTTCATCGGCTCTATACTTTGCCGCATTATTTTTGTCATAAAAATCAAAATCCGATTTGCCAACAACTTCGCTTTCATTTTCCAATCCCATTTCCTTTAATGAAATGGCGTTGACTCCCAAAAAATTAGAGGCTGTATCTTTCCAAAAAACGTTGATTGGAATATTGTCGAGCACTTTCCTTAAAATTTGTTTTGAAATAAGCGTTTCCTGGTGAATTTTTTTGCGCTGAATTGCCAAACTGATGTGTGACGAGACAAATTCCATCAATTCGATATCACTTTCTTTGTAGGAATTCTCATTGTCGTAACTTTGGACTACAATAGCGCCAATAGCTTCATCTTCTACTCTTAAAGGAACACCAAGCCAAACTTTTGCTGAAGGTCCAATTTGTTTAATTATATTTTGATCCAATAATTTTTTAAGTCCATCTGTATGAAGAAATATAGACTTATTGGTGTTTATTAAGTGTGCTGTCATCGATTTTTCCGCAGGAAATTCTTCTTCTGACTCTTCCCCTGAAATAAAAGGAATATTGATCGTTTGTTTTTCTCTGTTGATAAATGCAATATAAAAATTACTGGTGTCAATAATACGCCCCAACTCCAATTGAATATACTGGACAAATTCCTTTAAGCTAGAAGAAGCATAGCCTTTTTTTGAAATTTTAAGCAATACATCGAGTACGTCATCATTTTTCTTTTTCTCAGAAACATCTCTTAAAATCCCTTCATAATAGAGAATCTTACTATTTACGTCTAAAACGTTTCTGCCATGATCCTCCACCCAAATTTCAGAACCATCTTTTTTACGCAACCGGTAAAAATCACTTTTTCTAAAAGTTAGTCCACCAAAACTCATTTGTCGGTCCCTCTCAGAAATATCAAAATAAAGTTGGGACTTTATATCAATATTCAACAATTCTTCCTGAGAATCATAACCCAACATTTTTACCAACGAGGAATTCACCTCAAGAAATTTGCCGTCATCAGTGCTTTTGTAAATTCCGTCAATAGAATTATTGAATAAGGCCTGATAATTATTTTCAGATTCTTTAAGTGCGTCAATCAATTTTTCTTGCGCACTTAACCGTTTTAACAATTCACCTTCGGTATTGTTCAGGTATTTCAATATGTTTTGGTCAGATATAGTTGGATTTTTCATTTTATTATCAATACAATGTATTTCATAGCTATAATCATACCAAATATACAATTATTTATACCAATAAGCGATTTATTAATCATATATATTTCATAAAATAAATATTTAATATGTTAATTTTATGTTAAAATGTAGTACTATGTTTTGCATAATACTATATAAAATTCATACATTTGTGTAAGAATAAATAAATCATCGAATTATGGTCACTCAAAATGATAAAACTTACAGTTCCATTACCCACTTAAGCAGTTTTGCGGGATGGATTTTTCCTTTAGGAAATGTGATTGCGCCTTACATATTATGGTCGGCAAAAAAAAACGAAAGCGCTTACATTGACTTGCATGGGAAAGCCGCCGTAAATTTTCAGTTGAGCTTAATGCTCTACGGCTTTTTATTGGCATTGCTTATACTGCCGCTTACAATTTTTACGCTCGGATTGGGATTGACAGCAGTTATATTGGGCATTATTCCGGCAGTAATTTTAATCGTTGCCACCATCATTTCGGCCAGCATAAAAGCAACCAATGGAGAATATTACGATTATCCGTTCACCATAGAATTTATTAAATAGCACATTTAAATATTAACTTATGAAGATAGAAAACACAAAAGCGCAAATGCGAAAAGGAGTTTTAGAGTACTGCATACTTTCCATATTACAACATGGCGATGCTTATACCTCTGAAATTTTATCGGAGCTGAAAGACGCCAAGTTATTGGTTGTTGAAGGAACGGTTTATCCTTTATTAACACGGTTAAAAAATGTTGGTTTGCTCAATTATCGTTGGGAAGAGTCAACATCCGGACCACCAAGAAAATATTATGGCCTTACCGAAACAGGCAAATTATTTTTAAATGAATTAGACACTACTTGGAGTGAACTTGTAGAAGCAGTAAATTTAGTAACCAAAAAATAAATCAAACTAAAATGAATAAGACGATAAACATAAATTTAGGAGGCATTTTCTTTCACATAGATGAATTGGCCTATCAAAAGCTAAAACTTTATTTAGATGCCATCAGACGATCTTTAAGCGACGATCCACAAGGAAGAGACGAAATATTAAATGATATTGAACTTCGGATAGGCGAATTGCTTTCGGAAAGAATTACCAATGACCGCATGGTTATAAACGACAGTGACATTGATGAAATTACCAAAATAATGGGAAAGCCTGAAGATTATTCGGTGGATGAAGAACTTTTTGAGGATGAGCCAAAATTCAGTCAAAAAACAGCTTCAAAAAAGTTATTCAGAGATAGCGACGATAAATTTTTAGGCGGCGTTTGCTCGGGATTGGCACATTACTTTGGTATGGATGTTATTTGGATGCGCTTGTTGTGGTTGGTGCTATTTTTCTTTTTTGGCACAGGATTTCTAGTTTACATCTTATTGTGGATTCTAATTCCGCAAGCTGAAACCACTGCCGAAAAATTACAAATGAAAGGCGAACCGGTAAATATCAGCAATATTGAGAAAAAAATTAGAGAAGAATTTCAGGATGTGTCTTCTCGGGTTAAAAACGGCGTAAATGAAGTTAGCGACACCGTAAGAAACTCAGAATTTAAAAACAAAGCAAAATCAGGAATTCAAGAAGTTATTGATACGCTTGGCAAAATTATTCTTGCCATTTTCAAAGTCTTTGGAAAATTTATTGGTGCCTTATTGATTTTTATTGCATCGGCGACTTTAATCGGATTAATAATTGCGGCTTTTTCAGTGGGAAGTATAGAAATACTGGGATTTGAAGGAGATTTTATGGAATATCCGCCTTTCTTTTTTGATTCCATTTTACCGATGTGGTTATTGGTTATTTTTATGTTCTTGGCAATCGCAATTCCGTTTGTTGTTTTGTTTATGCTTGGTTTAAAAATCCTGTCAAGCAATGTAAAATCATTTAGCACCACCACAAAATTATCATTGTTAGGAGTTTGGATTATCGCGATACTTGGATTAAGTTTTGCCGGTATTAATTTCGCAACACAAACCGCTTATGATGGCGTTCACAATCAAACGGAAAATTTGCCGATAGCTGCGCTTGATACCCTAACAATTAATATGATTGGCAACGATAGTTTGTCAAATGAAAAAGAGTTGCGCAGAAATCATGATTATGAAACTGTATTTGATATTGATGTGGAAAAATTATATTCAACAAGGGTTAATGTGGATATTAAATCGACCGATAAAGCGACTGCATTTGTTAAAATCAGAAAGGAATCTGATGGTAAAAATCGTTTAACCGCAAATAAAGATGCTGAATCTATTGAATATAAATTCAGTTTAACAGAGAAAAATCTGTTGCTAAACGGCTACTTTTTATCTGATTTAAAAAACAAATTCAAAGACCAGTTAATTGATGTCACAATTTATTTACCAATTAATTCCGTTGTTTATTTAGACGCTTCAACACAAACGTATTTGAATGATGTGGACAATGTCCAAAATATTTATGATGGCGACATGCCAAAACATTATTACAAAATGACTGAAAATGGTTTGGAATGTTTAGACTGCGATCCAAGTATATTTGGTGACGACTTCAAAAGAGACAACGAAAACTTTAAATTAAATATTGATGAAAATGGTGTTGAAATTAAAGTAAACGATGGTGAAAAAAATGCCGAAGTTACCATTGATGAAAATGGCGTTAAGGTTGAATAATTACAACTCAGCCATAAAATTCAACAAGTCAACTTAAAAAAATAGCTTAAAGAATCATTATAAAATACATTTGAAATAAAAAACAACCAAACAGATGAAAACTTTAGTAAAAATTACCATTTTAATTTCCATATACCTGACACTGCTTTTCACTGCAAGCTCTTGCATTTTTGATGGCGTAGTTGGCATAAAAGGAAACAGAATCGTTGTTTCTGAAGACCGTGAAATTAGATCCGATTTTGAAATAATTAACGTACAACAAGGAATTAACTTATTCATAACGCAAGGAAAACCAACAAAAATGAGCGTGGAAGCAGATGAGAATATACTAGATTTATTGATTACGGAAGTAAAAAATAATGAGCTAAATATTTACTTTGAAAAAAACGTAAATCAAGCCAAAGCACGGAATGTGTATTTAACAACCGAAAACATTTCAAAAATAAAGGCGTCAAGCGGTGCATCTGTAACATCAGAAAATACGTTGCAGACAACATTGTTAAAACTAGATTCAAGCAGCGGAAGCACCATTAAAATTCACGCCAACGCCAGTGAAATTAAAACGGAGTCATCAAGCGGTTCCAGTATCAAACTATACGGAAAATGCAATACATTCTCTGCAGAAGCAAGCAGCGGAAGTTCCATAAATGCACAAGAACTTAAAACTGCAAATGCGAAAACAGCAACAAGCAGCGGTGCCAGCATTGATGTATTTGTCACCGGTAAATTAACGGCAAAAGCCAGCAGTGGCGGCGATATTGATTATGAAGGAAACCCTTCAGAAGTTGATAAAGAAACCTCGTCTGGCGGCAGTGTTTCAGGAAACTGATTGCAATAAAAATCGATTAAAATGTTAGCCGGCTCATAATATATGAGCCGGTTTTTTAAATTTTAATTGGTTAACCATCAATTAATTATGGGAATATTAGCTCATTTTTTGAAATAATTTTACCAAAAAACCAATACTATACTCACAAATTTGGCCAAAACCAAACACTATTTATAATACATTTAACAGATATTCAATGCGAGTTGACTACATTTGTACCCAAAATTAATAATTATTTGTAAAAAATAATTTAAGACCCAAAAGTATGCAACCAAAAAACAACCCACATTCATTCCATGTACCGGTAATGGGGATTGCTTTTACTATAGACACCCCTATTAAAATTGCAAAATATGGTATTTCTTCCGTTATTTCAATTGTAGATGACATCATTATTGAAAAAATGAATGAATATTATTCAGGAAAATTTAAAATCCCATATCAAGAAATTTCAACAAAAGTAGAGGACTACAGGGCTAAAAGAATTACCTCTTATTTAAATACAGTAGATATCATTGTAAAACAAAAATTTGAAAATCTTAAAAAGAGTTTCGAACAAAAAAACAGTGAATTTGAAAAATATATGGAAATGCTTCCTGATTTTTCTGAACTAAAACAAAATTTCATTCAAACCATCCAACACAATACGGTAAAAGAAGATTTGGCCAATTGGATCCAAAGCAACCTAAAACCAGGGAATATTGATGTGAATATTATGACAAAATTGGACAAACCCAATTATAATAAAAATGAAATGTTGCCCATAGAATATAATGATGCGCATGCGGCTTTAAGAGGTTTCGCGAACAGCACTTTGGAATCATCTGTGGTGTTTTCTGCCGGAATGAATCCGAGATTGTACAGTTATTGCGAGAATTTTGAGGATTTTTACCCTAACAAAAACAATCAGCTGAAAAAGAAAATCATTTTAAAAGTAAGTGACTACAGATCTGCAATTATTCAAGGAAAATTTTTAGCCAAAAAAGGGCTTTGGGTTTCTGAATACAGAATAGAATCAGGCTTAAATTGCGGAGGCCATGCTTTTGCGTCTGACGGCTATTTGTTAGGTCCTATTTTAGAGGAATTTAAAATTAACAAAAATGCTTTAATGGCCGAGATTCACACTATTTTTGTGGATGCTTTAAAAAGCAAAGGGAAACATGTGCCAAATGCTGTATTAAATATAGATATTACCGTTCAGGGCGGTGTAGGAACTTCTGAAGAACACGAATTTTTATTGGACAATTACAATATTAATTCCGTAGGGTGGGGAACGCCATTTTTGTTGGTTCCGGAAGCTACCACTGTTGATGAAGATACAAGAAAAGCGCTGCAAGCGGCAAAAGAAAAAGATTTGTATTTAAGCGATATTTCTCCTCTGGGAGTTCCTTTTAACAGTTTAAGGGGAAATTCAAATGAAATTATTAAAAATCAAAGAATTGCCGCAAATAAACCAGGAAGTGCTTGCGCCAAAAAATTTCTTTCTTCAAATACGGAATTCACTAAAAAAGTAATTTGCACTGCTTCAAAAAAATATCAAACCCTAAAATTAAATGAACTTAAAAATGAAAACTTAAGTTTAATTGAGTTTGCCGAAAAAACGAAAAAAATTACGGACAAAGCTTGCTTATGTGAAGGCTTGGCGAATGCCGCCCTAATTAATTATGGTATTGAAAGAAAGGGCGAAAAACAAGGTGTTGCCATTTGTCCGGGACCAAATATGGCTTATTTCACAAAGGATTTAACGTTAAAAAAAATGGTTGACCATATTTATGGACGCGCAAATGTGATTGAAACAAAAAATCGTCCGCATATGTTTATCAAAGAATTGGCCTTGTATGTCGACTATTTTTCAAACAAAGTTCATGAAATTAATGATTCGTTTAATCTAAAGCAGCAAAAATATTTAACTTCTTTTCAAAGTAATTTAAATGATGGTATTGAGTATTACCGTCAGCTATTTTCAGGTTCAAAAATTTATTTTGAAATGAATAAAGAATTGTTGTTAAGCGAGCTGGAGACTTTACGAATAGCATTGTTCGATATCAAAATTCCAGTTTTGGTAAAAGCATAATTTATAAAAGACTGTCTTAAAAGGCAGTCTTTTTTTTATTTATAAACTTCATTTCAGTCAATCATCAGTTCCGCAATGAAAATTGGCCAAAGTTTTATTTTCAAGAATTTTTAAAGTGCTGTCGCGCACTTCTGCCATTAAAATATTTAAGCTGCAACGTTCTTCGCTGTTACAGTCATCGCATTTTTCATAATAATTTAAACTAACGCAAGGCAACATAGCAATTGGCCCCTCAAGCAACCGAATTATTGTCGAAATTTTTATGTCATTTGGACTTTTAATCAAATAATAACCGCCTCCTTTTCCTTTTTTTGAAGAAAGAATTCCACTCTTTTTTAGGGTCAGTAAAATACTTTCCAAAAACTTTTTTGAGATGTTTTCCGATTCAGAAATATCTGAAATTAAAATGGGAACATTTGCCTCTTGTTTTGCAAGATAACTCAACGCTTTAAGTCCGTATTTTGTTTTTTTTGAAAGCATTTTTAAAGCTGATTTATTGAATTAAATTATTCGTTTTTTGGTAAAAAAACTTCGGCCATCATACAGCGCGCGCTTCCGCCTCCGCAGGCTTCAATGGTGTCCAATGAACTGTAAAGTATTTTACCATGCTTTTCAAGTTGGTTAATTTGCTGTTTATTTAAACTTTCAAAGGCCGAGTTCGACATCACAATGTAACGTTCATTATTGCTTCCCAAAACCTGAAGCATGTTTCCTGCAAAACTATTGACCTGTTCCTCTGTAATAGAAATAATTTCCTTCTTGTCTTCCTTTAAATGTTTAATAACTTCTTTGCGTTCTTTTTTATCATCAATGCTATCCAAACAAATTACTGAAAATTTTTCACCCAAACACATAATTACGTTGGTGTGATAAATTGGCAACCGTTTGTCATTCAATGTCTGATTTGCAACAAATGAAACGGGCGTAAATTCGAAATCTTCACAAAATTCAATCAATAAATCTTCATCTGCTCTTGGCGATAAGGCGCAATAGGCTTTTCCGTTCACCCTGTCCAACAACAAACTTCCTGTTCCTTCCAAATATATTTTTTCCTCTTCCGCAGAAGTATAATCCACCACATTATCTATTTGATAGCCCAATTCTTCCAGCGTTTCCAATATATCCTCTCTCCTTTCCAACCGTCTGTTTTCAGCAAACATTGGGTATAAAGCAACATCTCCATTTTCGTGAAAAGAGATCCAATTATTTGGGAAAATGGAATCTGGCGTGTCGGTTTCTTCGTTGTCGTCCACAACGATTACATTTACGCCAACCGCCTTTAATTTTTCCACAAAATCATCAAACTCTTGTAACGCTTTAAATTGTGCCGTTTCGGGCGTTAAACTTTCCAAAACTTTTTGATAATAGTTATTTACGGCCGTTTGCTCATTCATTCGGAATGAAACTGGGCGAATCATTAAAATTGTATTTGTAATTTGTTGCATAATGTTAATCTCTAATTAATGGCAATGTTGAACATCTTAATAAACCTTCTTGTTTTGATATTTCTGCATAAGGTATTTCTTCAACGGTAAAACCTTGTTCCCGCAACCAATTGTTAAGTCTAGTGAAGTTTTTTTCTGAAACCACCACTTCTTCCGATATTGAAAACACATTGGAAAACATTTGGTACATTTCATCTTTTGTGATGTGAAACATATTTTCTTTTCCAAATAAATTTACCAAATAATTATAGTCGTTTTCATCTCTAAAACCTTCTTTATGGATGATGGCTTTATTTTTCCCGACCGGCTGAAAACAACAATCTAAATGAAGCGCGTTTTCTCTTGCATTTGTATTCGATTTCACCAAATCAAATTCCTTTACAATTTTGTGGGGAAATAAATTTTTAATGAAATTAACGCCTTTCATATTGGTGCGGGCCGTGATGTAATTTTTATAATCATCCCCTTTATATGTGCCAATAAAAATATGGTTATTCCATAGCATTATGTCGCCGCCTTCAAAATGAATATCATCGGAGGCTTCAATAATGTAATTTGGATCAATTTGATCCAGTACATACTGAATTGCTTCTATTTCTTTTTCCCTGTCGGGTAAAATATTCGATTTAAACAACTTATCTTCAATAACAAAGGCAATATCTCTCGAAAAAATTTGGTTGTAATTTTCAATCAATTTTGGTCGGTACACTTTCACATCATATTTTTCGAATACTTTGTTAAAAGCTTCCATTTCAAGCACCATATCCTTTTCAATAGGATAGGTTCCTGCTATGATATGTTCCAATGATTTAGGATCATATGCCTCCTCAAGTTTTGGTGTTGGACCATTGCTGATTGCAGTGCCCAAAACCACAACTCTAAGTCGAGAAGTCTCATTGTGAACATTCAATTTTATCATATATCTTAATTTTAACGTAAAAATAAAGAAACCCCATAACTTAATATGAGGTTTCTTTATAAATTTAAAAAAAAGTTGAAATTATCTTTCTTCAAATTCTTTAAATGGACGTAATGGCTCACCAACGTATAATTGACGCGGACGACCAATAGGTTCTCCGTTTTCACGCATTTCTTTCCATTGGGCAATCCATCCTGGTAAACGGCCAACTGCAAACATAACAGTAAACATGGCAACAGGAATTCCTAAAGCTCTGTAAATAATTCCTGAATAGAAATCTACGTTAGGATATAATTTACGTTCTGCAAAATATGGATCTTTAAGTGCCACTTCTTCTAAGTGTTTTGCAATTTTTAAAACCGGATCAGTCAAATTAAGATCTGCAAATAATTCATCAGCCGCTTTTTTAATAATTCGGGCTCTTGGATCAAAGTTTTTGTAAACCCTGTGTCCAAACCCCATCAAACGGAAAGGGTCGTCTTTATCTTTTGCTTTGTTGATAAACTTCTCAACATCGCCACCATCTTTTTGTATTTCCTCCAACATTTCCAGTACAGCTTGATTTGCACCACCGTGAAGATGTCCCCACAATGCGGAAACGCCTGCAGAAACTGATGCAAACAATCCTGCTCCAGAAGAACCCACCATACGAACTGTTGAAGTTGAACAATTTTGTTCATGATCTTCGTGTAAAATCAGCAATTCATCAAGTGCTTTTACTGCGATTGGATTTATCACATATTGTTCTGTTGGCAATTTAAACATCAACTGCATGATATTTGAGATGTAGTCCAATGAATTGTCGGAATAGTTTAATGGCAATCCGTTATTTCTTCTATGTGCCCAAGTTGCCAATACCGGAAACTTTCCTAATATTTTCACAACTGCATTGTACATATCTTCTTTTGAGTTAACATTTACAACGCCCGGATTAAAAGCGGTAAGTGCACTCGTTAAACTTGACAACATACCCATTGGGTGCGTTGATTTTGGAAAACCTTCAACGATATCTTTCATTTCTTCATTTACCATTGAATTCTTTTTGATATCAATTTGAAATTTTTTGAATTCTTCTTTGGTAGGAAGTTCACCAAAAATGATTAAAAAAGCTACCTCTAAAAAACTCGCTTTTTTAGTCAAATCCTCTATGGAATAACCTCTGTGTCTTAAAATTCCTTTTTCACCATCTAAAAAAGTTATTTTACTGGAGCAGGAACCTGTGTTTTTATAACCAACATCCAGGGTAATTAAACCTTGAGTTACAGTTCTTAATGTTGAAATATCCATGGCAATTTCATCTTCAGTTCCTGTATAAACTGGAAATTCATATTTTTTGCCGTTAAATTCTAAAATCGCTTTATTTGACATCGCTTATATAGATATATTAATGTTATTAAATTATTTATTATTAATTATCACGAATCTAATGAATTTTATAGGGAATTTATATGATTTAAGTCAATGTTTTGCATAATACGGATACAAAAAGTATACATTGTTACATAGAAAAAAAAAGCCGAAAGAATTCTCGGTTTTTTTACTGTATAAATAAGAATCCTTAAATTTTAAACGCTTTTTCTTGCGGATAATAAGCAGTGCTTCCAAGTTCTTCTTCAATTCTTAACAATTGGTTGTATTTTGCCATCCTGTCTGAACGGGAAGCCGATCCTGTTTTAATTTGGCCAGTATTCAAAGCAACAGCCAAATCAGCAATGGTATTGTCTTCAGTTTCTCCTGAACGGTGAGACATAACGCAAGTATAACCTGCATTTTGAGCCATATTAACAGCAGCAATTGTTTCGGTTAAAGTTCCTATTTGATTTACCTTGATCAAAATTGAATTGGCAATTCCATTTTCAATTCCTTTTGACAATCTTTCTACGTTAGTTACAAATAAATCATCACCAACCAATTGAACTTTATCACCAATCTTATCGGATAAATATTTCCATCCTTCCCAATCATTTTGATCCATACCGTCTTCAATGGAGATAATTGGATATTTTGAAGCCAATTCTGCCAAGTAATCTGCTTGCTGTTCTGAAGTTCTTATAATGCCTTTCTCGCCTTCAAACTTTGTATAATCGTATTTTCCATTTACATAAAACTCAGCTGCTGCACAATCCAAAGCCAATTTCACCTCTTCTCCCGGTTTATATCCTGCATTTTCAATTGCTTTTAATACTGTTTCAATTGCATCTTCTGTTCCGTTAAAAGTTGGCGCAAAACCGCCTTCATCACCAACCGTAGTGCTTAATCCTCTATCGTGAAGCAATTTTTTTAGATTGTGAAAAATTTCAGTTCCCATTTTTATGGCCTCAGTAAAGTTTTTTGCTTTTATGGGCATAATCATAAATTCCTGAAATGCGATAGGTGCATCGGAATGTGAGCCACCATTTATAATGTTCATCATTGGTACCGGCAACGTATTTGCGCTAACGCCGCCAATATAACGATACAAAGGCATTCCCAACTCATTTGCGGCAGCTTTTGCAACTGCCAGTGAAACGCCCAAAATAGCGTTTGCGCCTAATTTAGATTTGTTTTTTGTGCCGTCTAACTGAATCATCGCGTCGTCAATCAGGTTTTGTTCAAAAACTGACATCCCAATAATTTCTTCGGCTAAAATTTCATTTACATTTTTCACGGCTGTAAGCACGCCTTTTCCCATATAATCTTTACCGCCATCTCGCAATTCCATGGCTTCATGTTCTCCTGTTGAAGCGCCTGATGGTACTGCAGCTCTTCCTAAAATTCCATTTTCAGTTATTACGTCAACTTCTACTGTTGGATTACCACGTGAATCAAATATTTGACGTGCGTGAACTCCTAAAATTATACTCATTTTATTAAATTTTAAAATTATTTTTCTACCTGCAAGGTACAATTTTCAGGTCAAATTTTATGTAAATTAACCTGATTAATACGATAACGTTTTCGTTTTATTTTGATCAAAAAAAACCTTTAACTGTGTAGCTAAAGGCTTATTAAATTTATTGTTTTGATGCTTTTATATTTTCAATAAACTGGTCAAACAAATAGGATGAATCATGTGGTCCCGGACTTGCTTCCGGATGGTATTGCACTGAAAAACAATTTTTATTTTTCATTCTCATACCTGCCAGCGTATCATCATTTAAATGAATATGGGTGATTTCAAAATCCGGATGATTTTCAACTGCTGTTTTATCGACAACAAAACCGTGGTTTTGCGAGGTTATTTCACCTTTCCCGGAAATTATGTTTTTTACCGGATGATTTATTCCGCGGTGTCCATTGTGCATTTTATAAGTAGCGATGCCGTTTGCCAAAGCAATTATTTGATGTCCCAAACAAATGCCGAACAATGGTAAATTTCTATTTATAATTTCTCTTGCCAGTTGTTGCGCTTCCACCAAAGGTTCAGGGTCTCCCGGTCCGTTTGATAGGAAAAAACCATTAGGATGAAATGAATTCATTTCCTCAAAAGTTGCGTTAAAAGGAAATACTTTTATGTAGCAATCTCTTTTTGCCAGATTTCTTAAAATATTCTTTTTGATGCCTAAATCCAAGGCTGAAATTCTATAAGTCGCGCTTTCGTCACCAAAAAAGTAAGATTCCTTTACAGAAACTTTTGAAGCCAATTCCAATCCTTTCATATCAGGAACTGCATTTAATTTTTCTTTTAAGACCTCAATATTATCTGTTTCCGTAGAAATAATGGCATTCATTGCACCTTTATCTCTAATATAACGTACAACAGCTCTTGTATCGACATCAGAAATGGCCATTAAATTTTGCTTCTCAAAATAATTCTCCAAGGAATCTTGTGCATTCACCCTTGAATAATTAAAACTGAAATTCTTGCAGATTAATCCGGCAATTTTAATGGAATCAGATTCAATTTCTTCATCATTTATTCCATAATTTCCAATATGCGCATTTGTTGCCAGCATTAACTGACCAAAATAAGAAGGGTCTGTAAAAATTTCCTGATAACCTGTCATTCCGGTGTTATAGCAAATTTCCCCAAATGCCGTGCCGTCAATTCCAATTGATTTTCCTTCGAAAATTGTTCCATCGGCCAAAAGCAAAATTGCCCTTTTACGTTTTGTATATTTCATCCGTTGTTAAAATTATATTATAATTTTTAAAAAATAACTAGATCATTTTTCCTGAATTGTTAAACATAAATATTAGAATTTTAACAATATCACTTTCTCTTTTATAGGAAAGTTTTTCCTTATCAATAAATTCCTCTAAAACCTTCTGAAAATCATTTTCAACCAAACTTAAAATACTATTTTTATTAAATTCTATTTGGGTTACTTCATCTTCAAACTTGACTAAATATTTAAAGATTACCAATGCATTTGATTTCCCAACAGTTCCATCCAATCGATTTTCAACTCCCGGCTGATAAGCAATATCCCACTTTTTCAAGAATAAATTATTCCCGTTTTCAAGTAAAACTTCATAAAAAGAATCACTAATCTTTTTATATAAATGATTGTTTACAGAAACTGAATCAAGCAAAGAACTTTTAAACGAAAAAAGTTGACTTTTACTAACCCTGCTTTCAAATGCATTTGTTGTAATATTATAATTGATATTTGACAAATAATAAGCATTGCTGTTTAAAAACAAAACTCCTTGATTGCTCCAATTTGAATAACTATACTTATCATTACTTACATTCCTTAATTCACCAATAAATTCTACTCCTTGATGGGTAACCAATCTACTCTCAATGTTCTTAATTGTAATTTGTTGCGCATAAGAATTGGCACAAACTAAGTAAAAAATAAATGATATTAAAATACTTTTTTTCATAGTCCTATATTTATATAACAAATGGGATAAACTTTTAAAAAGTTTATCCCATTTTATTTTATTAAAAAATTATCATTATTTTGTTTCTTTACTCTCAACTTTAGTTTCAACAGTTTCTTCCACTTTTTTAGTTTTTCCTCTTCGAGTGGTTTTCTTTTTAGCTTTGTTGTTTGGATTGTAATTTGGATTGTAATCAACCAATTCAATCATAGCCATAGGTGCATTATCTCCTTGACGGCTTCCCAATTTAATGATACGTAAATATCCTCCTGGTCTGTCGGCCACTTTTACAGAAACTTCTTTAAACAATTCTGTAACCATGAATTTATTTCTCAAATAGCTAAACACAACCCTGCGGTTATGCGTGGTGTCTTCTTTAGACTTTGTTATTAAAGGCTCCACAAATTGACGCAAAGCTTTTGCTTTCGCAACAGTGGTATTAATACGCTTGTGCTCAATTAAAGAACAAGCCATATTAGCAAACATAGACTTTCTATGTGCAGTTTTTCTGCCTAAGTGATTAAATTTCTTTCCGTGTCTCATCTCTTATGTTATCTCAATTAAAACCTAAGTTTTAAATTAATCTTTATCTAATTTGTATTTGCTTAAATCCATTCCAAAACTTAACCCTTTTATATGAACCAATTCATCTAATTCGGTTAAGGATTTTTTTCCAAAATTACGGAACTTCATCAAATCGTTTTTATTGAAAGATACCAAGTCTCCCAAGGTATCAACTTCTGCAGCTTTTAAACAATTTAGTGCACGAACAGATAAATCCATGTCCACTAATTTTGTTTTTAGCAACTGACGCATATGTAAAGATTCTTCATCATATGTTTCAGTTTGTGCTATTTCATCAGCTTCCAAAGTGATACGCTCATCAGAGAATAACATAAAATGGTGAATCAATATTTTTGCAGCTTCTGTTAATGCATCTTTAGGAGAAATTGAACCGTCAGTAGTAATATCAAATACTAACTTTTCATAATCTGTTTTTTGCTCAACACGAAAATCTTCCACAGCATATTTTACATTTTTAATAGGTGTAAAAATTGAATCTGTAAAAATGGTTCCCAATGCAACGCCAGATTTTTTATTATCTTCTGCAGGCACAAAGCCTCTTCCTTTTTCTATGGTAAGTTCAAAATCCAAAGTAACGGATTTCTCCATATTACAAATAACCAAATCGTGATTTAAAACTTGAAAACCAGAAATGTATTTTTGTAAGTCACCAGCAGTTAACTGCTCATGTTTAGAAATTGAAATGTTTACTGTTTCTCTATCAGAATCATCAATTTGTTTCTTAAAACGAACTTGTTTTAAGTTCAAAATAATTTCTGTTACGTCTTCAACAACTCCTTTAATTGTTGAAAATTCATGTTCAATACCTTCAATACGAAGTGAGGTTATTGCAAATCCTTCTAATGAAGACAACAACACTCTTCTTAAAGCATTCCCAACAGTTAAACCAAATCCTTGTTCTAACGGTCTGAATTCAAATCTACCGTTAAAATCGGTAGAATCAATCATAATTACTTTATCGGGCTTCTGAAAATTTAAAATTGCCATAATTGAATTGGTATCTTTAAAATTATTTAGAGTATAACTCTACGATTAATTGTTCCTTGATATTTTCTGGAATTTGAATTCTTTCAGGAACACTGACAAAATTTCCTTGTTTGGTTTCTGAATTCCAAGAAAGCCATTCGTAAACATCACTTCTGTTAGCCAAAGAATTTTCAATAGCCATCAATGATTTTGATTTTTCTCTTACAGCAACAACATCACCAGCATTTAATGAATAAGACGGTATGTTCACCAACTCTCCATTTACGGTGATATGACGGTGAGACACCAATTGACGTGCAGCACTGCGACTAGGTGCAACACCCATTCTGTAAACTACATTGTCTAAACGGCATTCGCAAAGTTGTAATAAAATTTCACCAGTAATACCTTTACTGCTTGAAGCTTTTTTAAATAAGTTTGCAAATTGTCTTTCCAAAATACCATAAGTATATTTTGCTTTTTGCTTTTCAGCCAACTGAATAGAGTATTCAGATTTTTTTCCTCTGCGACGGTTAGCGCCGTGTTGTCCTGGAGGATAATTTCTTTTTTCAAAAGATTTATCGTCTCCAAAAATTGCTTCTCCGAATTTACGGGCAATTTTAGTTTTTGGTCCTGTATATCTTGCCATTTCTAATTATTATATGATAGGGATTATGAATTAAGGCTAATCCTTCGATAATCTTACAAAATCCTATCGGTTAAAATTTAATTTAATTATACTCTTCTTCTTTTCGGTGGTCTGCAACCATTGTGTGGCAATGGCGTAACATCGATAATTTCTGAAACTTCAATTCCTAAATTGTGAATTGATCTGATTGCAGATTCTCTTCCGTTACCTGGTCCTTTTACATACACCTTCACTTTTCTCATTCCTGCTTCATGGGCAACTTTTCCACAATCTTCAGCAGCCAATTGTGCTGCGTAAGGTGTGTTCTTTTTAGAACCTCTAAATCCCATTTTCCCAGCTGATGACCATGAAATTACATCACCTTTTTTATTGGTAAGTGAAATAATAATGTTGTTAAATGAAGCCGTGATGTGTGCTTGACCAACTGCCTCAACAATAACTTTGCGTTTTTTTGTACTTGCTTTCGCCATAATATTCTAGTTATTATTTAGTTGCTTTTTTCTTGTTAGCTACAGTTTTTCTTTTTCCTTTACGAGTTCTAGAATTGTTTTTTGTTCTTTGTCCTCTTAAAGGTAATCCAGATCTATGACGAATTCCTCGGTAACATCCAATGTCCATTAATCGCTTAATGTGTAATTGAATTTCTGAACGCAATTCACCCTCAATATTGTAGGTTCCTACCTGCTCTCTGATTCCGTGAATTTCGTCGTCGGTCCAATCTTGAACTTTCGTGCTTTCGTCAACTTTTGCATTGGCTAAAATTTCTTTAGCTCTGCTGTTCCCGATTCCAAAGATATAAGTTAAGGCAATTACACCTCTCTTGTTTTTTGGAATATCAATACCTGCTATTCTTGCCATAATTATCCTTGTCTTTGTTTAAATCTAGGATTCTTTTTATTGATTACATATAATCTGCCTTTTCTACGCACAATCTTGCACTCGGCACTTCTCTTTTTTACTGATGTTCTAACTTTCATCGTTAATACTTTAATATCTGTAAGTAATTCTTGCTTTTGTTAAATCGTATGGACTCATTTCCAGTTTAACTTTATCACCTGGTAATATTTTTATATAATGCATGCGCATTTTACCTGATATGTGAGCCGTGACAACATGTCCATTTTCCAACTCTACACGAAACATTGCATTAGACAAAGCTTCTGTAATGGTTCCGTCTTGTTGTATTGCTGGTTGTTTTGCCATTATGCTATTGATTTTCTTTTTGTTCCCGTTTTCATTAAGCCATCATAATGACGGTTTAATAAATGAGAGTTAATTTGTTGTATGGTATCAATTGCAACACCCACCATAATTAACAAAGATGTACCTCCGTAAAACAATGCCCAAGACTGCGTTAACCCAAAATTAATAACTATCGCCGGCAATATTGCCACAAGAGCCAAAAATATAGATCCCGGGAATGTTATTAAAGACAATATTCTGTCCAACATTTCAGCTGTATCTTTTCCGGGTCTGATTCCCGGAATAAAACCACCGCTTCTTTTTAAATCATCAGCCATTTTATTGGTTGGAATTGTAATTGCAGTATAAAAATAGCTAAAAACAATAATCAATAATGCAAATAACATATTGTACCAAAAACCAAACATATTTGAAAATTCAATCCCAACTGTTTTTATTGAATCATTTGATGAACTGGCCATTAATGCCGGGGCAAACATAATTGCCTGAGCGAAAATAATTGGCATAACGCCAGATGCATTCAATTTTAAAGGAATGTAATCCCTTGATCCTACATTTTTAATGTTTCCTGCAACAGTTTTTCTTGCGTACTGAACCGCAATTCTGCGAACAGCGGTAACTAAATACACACTTATAAGAATTACTAACAGCCAAACAATCACCTCAATCAAAATCATGATCAAACCTCCATTTGAAGCGGTAACTTTTGAAACAACTTCTTGAATGAACGCTGATGGAAAACGAGCAATAATACCAATCATAATTAATAATGATATACCATTACCAATTCCTTTATCAGTTATTTTTTCACCCAGCCACATTGCAAAAACAGTACCTGATGTTAAAACAACCATTGAAGTTAACCAAAACATACTTCCACTGATGTAGATAGCGGATGATGGTATTAATTGGTAGATATTTGTAATATACGCCGGTCCTTGAACCATTGTAATTGCAATAGTTAACCAACGCGTAATTTGATTTATTTTTTTTCTGCCACTTTCACCATCTTTTTGCAGTTTTTGTAAATAAGGAACCGCAATTCCCATTAATTGAACTACAATTGAGGCTGAGATATAAGGCATAATACCTAACGCTACAACTGATGCTTGAGCGAAAGCGCCTCCTGTAAACATATCCAATAAACCTAAGATTCCACCACCGCTCGTTTGATTTTGAAGTGCTGCCTGCGCAACAGTAATATCAATACCCGGAAGTGGCACTTGAGCTGCAAAACGATAAATTGCCATAAATCCAAGTGTCAATAGAATCTTATTTCTAAGTTCTTCTATGATCCAGATGTCTTTAATGGTTTGAATAAACTTTTTCATCTATATCCTTTTATAGCGTTTCTACTGAACCACCCGCATTTTCAATTGCAGCTTTTGCGGTGGCAGTAAATTTATGAACAGTTACATTTAATTTCGCTTTTAACTCGCCATTACCCAATATTTTTACCAGGTCATTTTTACGGGCCAAACGATTTTCAACTAAAACATCCATTGTTACAGCATCAGTGATTTTATTGTTATCAACCAATTCTTGTAACTTGTGCAAGTTTACGCCTACATATTCCTTGCGGTTTATATTTTTAAAACCGAATTTAGGAACACGTCTTTGCAAAGGCATTTGACCACCTTCAAAACCTACTTTTCTAGAATATCCTGAACGAGATTTAGCACCCTTGTTACCTCTGGTAGCTGTACCACCTTTACCGGAACCTTGGCCTCTACCAATACGTTTACCTTGATTTTTAACTGACCCTTCAGCAGGTTTTAAGTTATTTAATGTCATCACTTTATAGATATTATTTAATTTCTTCAACAGAAACTAAGTGTTTAACTTTATGTACCATTCCAAGAATAGCCGGGGTAGCATCATGTTCAACTACCTGATTCATCTTTTTCAAACCAAGCGCCTCAAGCGTTCTTTTTTGTCTTTGAGGACGTCTAATTTTACTTCTAACTTGCGTTACTTTTATTTTTGCCATCGTGCTTCTTGTTTTATCCGTTAAATACTTTTTCTAAAGAAATTCCTCTTTCTTTAGCAATCATACTGGCGCTACGAAGTTGCAATAATGCGTCAAACGTTGCTTTTACAACATTGTGTGCATTAGATGAACCTTGTGATTTTGAAAGCACATCGTGCACACCAACTGATTCAAGTACTGCACGTACTGCACCACCAGCAATAACTCCGGTACCGTGTGAAGCCGGTTTTAAAAATACTTTAGCTCCGCCAAACTTACCTTTTTGTTCATGAGGCAATGTTTGTTTTAAAATTGGAATTCTAATTAAATTTTTCTTTGCATCTTCAATTGCTTTTGCAATCGCTGAAGCTACATCTTTAGATTTACCCAATCCGTGTCCAACAACACCATTTCCGTCCCCAACTACAACGATAGCCGAAAAACCAAATGCTCTTCCTCCTTTTGTTACTTTCGTAACCCTGTTAACACCAACTAAATGATCTTTTAGTTCTAACCCGCTAGGTTTAACCCTTTCTACGTTATTGTAATTTTGATACATAATACTAAAATTTTAAACCTGCTTCTCTTGCAGCGTCTGCTAAGGCTTTAACCCTACCGTGATACAAAAATCCGTTTCTGTCAAATGCAACTGCCTCAACTCCAGCGCTTATAGCTTTTTCAGCAATATTTTTGCCTACTAATTTTGCGATGTCTGTTTTGGTTCCTGTTGATTCAATTTCTTTATCTCTTGATGAAACTGATACCAAAGTGGTACCTAAAGTATCATCTATTAATTGAGCATAAATTTCTTTGTTACTTCTAAACACTGATAATCTTGGTCTAGCAGCTGTACCAACTAAAATTTTTCTGATTCTATGCTTAATTCTTACCCGTCTTTCAAGCTTTGATAATGCCATAATACTCTAATGATTATGCAGATTTACCTGCTTTTTTTCTTAATAATTCTCCTACAAACTTAACTCCTTTTCCTTTGTAAGGCTCTGGTTTACGCAATGAACGAATCTTTGCTGCAACGGCACCTACAAGTTGTTTATCATAAGAAGTTAACTTGATAATTGAATTTTTTCCTTTTTCTAAAACTGTCTCTACCGTAACTTCTGGAGCTACTTCTATAACTATATTGTGAGAAAAACCTAAAGCTAAGTCCAATACTTGCCCTTGGCTTGTGGCTCTATATCCTACACCAACAAGTTCTAATTCTTTAGTCCATCCTTTTGAAACACCTTCAATCATATTGTTAATTAAAGCTCTGTACAATCCATGTTTTGCTTTATGGACTTTACTTTCAGACGGGCGATCAAAAGTGATAATTCCATCTTCAACCTTAACTGTAATACCATCAGTAATTTTCTGAGATAACTCTCCCAATTTTCCTTTTACAGTAATTACATCGTCTTTAATTTCAAATGTAACTCCTTCTGGTAAGGTAATCGGATTCTTTCCTATTCTTGACATCTTTGTTTAGTTCTTGATTAATATACGTAACATAAAACTTCCCCACCAACATGCTCTATACGTGCATTTTTACCGGTCATTACACCTTTTGATGTAGATATTATTGCAATACCTAATCCGTTCAATACACGTGGCATTTCTTCTGCTCCAACATATTTACGCACCCCTGGAGTACTTACACGTTGTAACTTTTTTATCACGGAAGCTTTAGTGGCTTTATCGTACTTTAAGGCTATTTTAATAGTTCCCTGAACGATGTTATCCTCAAACTTGTAGCTTAAGATGTAACCTTGATCAAATAAAATCTTGGTTATTTCTTTTTTAATTTTTGAAGCCGGAATCTCAACAACTCTGTGGCCTGCCATAATTGCATTTCTAACTCTGGTTAGATAATCTGCGATTGGATCTGTAATCATTTTTATTAATTTTGCGGTTTTGGTTTTCAATATTATTATTGAACCTAAAACCAATTTATAATTTTACCAGCTTGCTTTTCTGACACCTGGGATTAATCCTTGATTTGCCATTTCACGAAATGTTACACGTGATAATCCAAATTGTCTGATATATCCTTTTGGTCTTCCTGTTAATTTACAACGATTGTGCAAACGTACTGGAGATGCATTTTTTGGCAGTTTTTGTAATGCTTCATAATCACCGGCTTCTTTCAAAGCTTTGCGTTTATCAGCATACTTAGCAACTATCTTTCTTCTTTTAACCTCACGGGCTTTCATCGATTCTTTTGCCATTTCCTAATTCTTTTTAAAAGGTAAACCTAGTTCAGTTAATAATGATTTTGCTTCTTTATCAGTTGGAGCAGATGTTACAAAGGTAATATCCATTCCGCTAATTTTATTAACTTTATCAATATCAATTTCAGGGAAAATAATTTGCTCGGTAATACCTAAATTGTAATTTCCTCTACCGTCAAAACCAGTGGCTTTAATTCCGTTAAAATCTCTTACACGAGGTAAAGCAGTTGTTACCAACCTGTCCAAAAATTCATACATTTTATTGCCGCGTAAAGTTACTTTTGCGCCAATTGGCATCCCTTTACGTAATTTAAAAAATGCGATATCTTTTTTAGATATGGTAGCCAATGCTTTTTGACCAGAAATTTTAGCCAACTCTTCAACAGCATAATCAATTAATTTCTTGTCGGCTACTGCAGCGCCTACTCCTTTATTAATTACAATTTTTTGTAATTTAGGAACTTGCATTACATTTTTGTAACCGAATTCTCCAGTAAGAGCTTCTATTACTCTACTGTTGTAATCTTCTTTAAGTCTTGGTGTATTATTTGCCATCACTAAATTGCTTTATCAGATTTTTTTGAAAACCTAACTTTTTTGTCTCCTTCAGTTCTATAACCAACTTTGGTTGCTTTTCCATTCTCAAGCAACATTAAATTAGAGATATGAATTGAAGCTTCTTTTTTCACAATACCTCCTTGTGGGTTTTGTGCGCTAGGTTTTGCATGTTTAGATATCATATTGACACCTTCAACAATTGCTCTGTATTTTACCGGAAATATTTTAATAATTTTCCCTTCTTCACCTCTATGATCACCTGCCGTAACTTGAACAGTATCTCCTGATTTTATCTTTAACTTCATAATCGTATAAGTTTATTAAAGCACTTCAGGTGCTAATGATACAATTTTCATAAATTGTTTTTCACGAAGTTCCCTTGCAACAGGACCAAAAACGCGAGTCCCTTTCATTTGTTCAGCAGCGTCTAACAATACACAGGCATTGTCGTCGAATCTAATATAAGACCCGTCTTTTCTTCTGATTTCTTTCTTCGTTCTAACAACCACAGCTTTTGCAACTTGACCTTTCTTTACTGATCCATTTGGAGTAGCATCTTTAATAGCCACAACAATTTTATCACCAATAGATGCATATCGTTTTCTGGTTCCTCCTAAAACGCGGATAACTAAAACTTCTTTTGCTCCAGTGTTATCTGCTACTCTTAATCTTGATTCTGTCTGTAACATAATTATTTAGCTCTTTCTAGGATTTCTACTAACCTCCAACGTTTAGATTTACTCATTGGACGAGTTTCCATTATTTTAACAGTATCTCCAATATTGCAATCATTTTTCTCATCGTGAGCCACATATTTTTTAGTGCTTAACACGAATTTTCCGTACATAGGGTGTTTCACTTTTTTAACTTCAGCCACAACAATAGATTTCTCCATTTTGTTACTTGAAACTACACCTATTCTCTCTTTTCTAAGATTTCTTTTTTCCATCTTTACTTCTGGCTACAATGATTGTAATTCTCTTTTAGTTAATTCTGTAGCCAAACGTGCCACATCTCTTCTAATTGCTCTCAATTGCATTGGAATTTCCAATGGTGTAATTGCGTGAGCCATTTTTAGATCTATATAACTCTTCTTTGAACTTTCAAGTCTGTCTTGCAACTCGTCAGTTGATAATTCTATAATTTCTGATTGTTTCATTTTTTCTAATCGGTTATTAAGCGTTATCAAAATCTCTAGCCACCATAAACTTTGTTTTCACAGGAAGTTTTTGAGCCGCTAAACGTAAAGCTTCTTTTGCTATATTCATTGGAACTCCTCCTACTTCAAACATAATTCTGCCTGGTTTAATTACACATACAAAATATTCAGGAGCTCCTTTACCTTTACCCATACGTACTTCTAATGGTTTTTTGGTAATTGGCTTATCTGGAAATACTTTAATCCATAATTGACCTTCCCTTTTCATATGACGTGTTGCTGCAATACGAGCTGCTTCAATTTGACGTGATGTAAGAAAGGTTTGTTCCAAAGATTTGATTCCGAACATTCCATTTGAAAGTTCATGTCCTCTTTGTGAATTCCCGCTCATATTTCCCTTGCCCTTCTGTACTTTACGATATTTTACTCTCTTTGGCTGTAACATTTTACCTTCTAAATTTTAAAAATTTATTTTCTTCTGCGAGGTTGTGATTTTTTCGGAGCATCTCCTCTTTCTGGTTTTCCTGTCGGTTTTTTAGACAGTCCAACTAGTGGAGATAATTCTCTTTTACCATAAACTTCGCCTTTCATAATCCATACTTTTACACCTAATCGGCCGTAGGTAGTATGTGCTTCAACAAGTGCATAATCAATATCAGCCCTAAAGGTTGAAAGAGGAATTCTTCCTTCTTTGTAGTTTTCTGAACGTGCCATTTCAGCACCATTTAAACGGCCTGAAATCTGAACTTTGATTCCCTCAGCATTCATACGCATAGTTGCAGCAATTGCCATTTTTATTGCTCTACGGTATGAAATTCTGTTCTCAATTTGGCGAGCGATACTAGATCCTACCAAACGAGCGTCTAATTCTGGACGTTTAATTTCAAAAATATTGATTTGAAAATCTTTCCCAGTAATCTTTTTAAGTTCTTCTTTTAACTTGTCTACCTCTTGTCCGCCTTTCCCGATAATAATACCTGGTCTTGCAGTAGTGATAGTAACGGTTACAAGTTTAAGTGTACGCTCAATAATTACTGTTGAAACACTTGCTTTAGACAATCGAGCATTTACATACTTTCTTATCTTATCATCTTCAGCAATTTTATCTCCGTAGTCTCTGCCACCATACCAGTTAGAATCCCATCCTCTGATAATTCCTAAACGATTTCCTATTGGATTTGTTTTTTGTCCCATTTCTACTTATGATTGATTGCTTAAATTTTTACTTCCTAAGACTAATGTCACATGATTAGAACGTTTTCTAATTCTGTGTGCACGACCTTGAGGTGCCGGTCTTAATCTTTTTAACATTCCTGCGCCGTCTACAAATATTTCCTTAACGAAAAGACCTGCATCTTCAATACTTGCTGTTTCATTTTTGGCTTGCCAGTTTGAAATAGCGCTTGATAATAATTTTTCAAGATTTATTGAAGCTTCTTTAGAATTGAATTTCAAGATTTGAAGTGCTTTTTCAACTTCAACACCTCTAACCAAATCCGCAACTAAACGCATTTTTCTAGGTGATGTAGGACAACCTGTAAGCTTAGCAAAACCTAATTGCTTCTTATCATCTTTTATCTGCTGTGCTCTTATTTTTTTTCGAACTCCCATGATACCTACTTATTTTTTACCTTTATTTTTTGCTCCACCATGTCCTCTGTAAGAACGTGTTGGCGAAAACTCTCCTAATTTATGACCTACCATATTTTCAGTTACATAAACCGGCACAAACTGACGACCGTTATGTACAGCAATTGTTTGCCCTACAAATTCCGGTGTAATCGTTGAGGCTCTAGACCATGTTTTGATTACTGATTTACTTCCTGATTCCAAGTTTCCTTGAACTTTCTTTTCTAGTTTACGAAAAACGTAAGGTCCTTTTTTTAATGAACGTGCCATATATCAATTATTTTTTTCTACGTTCTATAATATATTTATTACTCGCTTTGGTCTTAGATCTGGTTTTGTAACCTTTAGCAGGTATTCCATTTCTTGATCTAGGGTGCCCTCCTGAAGATTTACCTTCACCACCACCCATTGGGTGATCGACAGGGTTCATCACCACTGGTCTTGTTCTTGGTCTTCTTCCTAACCAACGAGATCTGCCGGCTTTACCGGAAACCAATAATTGATGGTCACTATTTGAAACTGCGCCTATGGTAGCCATACAAGTTAAAAGAATCATTCTAGTTTCTCCTGAAGGCATTTTCACAGTTGCATATTTACCGTCTCTTGCCATTAATTGGGCAAAAGCACCTGCACTACGAGCTAAAACAGCTCCTTGGCCAGGATGTAATTCTATACAAGAAATAGTAGTTCCTAACGGAATTTTGCTAAGCAATAAAGCATTTCCAACATCAGGAGTCGCTCCTTCGCCAGCCATTACTTTTTGATCAACTTTTAAACCATTTTGAGCAATTATATATCTCTTTTCTCCATCTGCATAAAACAACAAAGCTATAAAAGCTGTTCTGTTTGGATCATACTCAATAGTTTTTACAATTGCAGGAACACCATTTTTATCTCTTTTAAAATCGATAATACGGTATTGCTTTTTATGACCGCCGCCAATGTAGCGCATAGTCATTTTTCCATTGTTGTTTCGACCTCCAGATCTTTTATTCGGTGCTGTTAAGCTTTTTTCCGGCTTATCAGCAGTAATGGTGTCGAACCCGTTTACTACTCTAAAACGCTGACCTGGTGTTATTGGTTTTAATTTTCTAACTGACATTTTTTATGTTTCTTAGATATTGCTGTAAAAATCAATAGTTTCTCCCTCTGCTAACTGAACTATTGCTTTTTTATAAGCTCCAGATTTTGCTTGAACCATGCCACTTTTTGTGAATTTGGTATTGCGTTTAACTGGGTAGTTCATTGTTTTAATACTTGAAATTGCAACACTGTAAGCTTTCTCTACAGCATTTTTAATTTCAAGTTTATTAGCTCTTTTATTTACAACAAATGCGTATCTGTTTAATAATTCGCTTTGACTTGTCGCCTTTTCCGTTATAATAGGTTTAATTAAAATATTCATATCTGTTACCTATTTACTTAAATTAATTTCTATCCCTTCTAAAGAACTTTCTGAAAGGACTATTTTATTTGCATTTAATAATTCGTAAGTACTTAATCCTGAGTTGATTACAGTTTTAGATCTTTTTAAATTACGCGATGACAAATATACATTATTATTTGACTCAGCCAACACAAATAAACATTTTTTGTTTTCAATGCCTAGAGCTCCTAAAACTGCAGTAAAACTTTTAGTTCTTGGAGTTTCAAAATTAAAGTCTTCAACAACGATAATATTGTTCTCTTTTGCTTGAATACTCAATGCTGATTTACGAGCTAATTTCTTTAAATTTTTATTCAATTTAAAAGAATAATCTTTTGGTCTCGGTCCAAAAACACGTCCACCACCTCTAAATACAGGAGATTTTATACTACCTGCACGAGCGGTACCAGTACCCTTTTGTTTTTTAATTTTACGAGTACTTCCAGAAACTTCAGCTCTTTCTTTAGCTTTGTGGGTTCCTTGTCTCTTATTGGCCAAAAATTGCTTTACATCTAAATATACCGCATGATTATTTGGCTCAATTCCATATACAGCATCAGAAAGTTCCACTTTTCTTCCTGTATCTTTTCCTTGTATGTCTAAAACTGATACTTCCATTATTTCTGAATAATTACATAAGCGTTTTTATGGCCAGGAACACATCCTTTAACCACAAGTAAATTCTTTTCAGGAACCACTTTTAAAACTCTTAAATTTTGAACTGTAACTTTATTTCCTCCCATTCTTCCGCCCATACGCATTCCTTTGAATACTCTGGCCGGATAAGATGATGCACCTAATGATCCAGGAGCTCTTAAACGGTTATGTTGACCGTGTGTTGCTTGTCCAACCCCGGCGAAACCGTGACGTTTTACAACACCTTGAAAACCTTTACCTTTTGAAGTTGCTGAAATATCAACAAATTCTCCTTCTACAAAAAGTTCAACTGTCAGTTGATCTCCTAATTTGTGCGCATCTTCAAATTCTTGAAATTCAATGACTTTCTTTTTAGCAATTGTGCCAGCTTTTTTAAAGTGACCATCTAAAGCTTTATTAGAGCTTTTTGCCGTTTTGTCATCGAAACCAAGTTGAAGGGCTTTGTACCCGTCTACCTCTAAGGTTCTGACTTGGGTGACTACGCATGGACCTGCTTCGATTACTGTACAAGGAATGTTCTTCCCGTTTTCGTCGAATAAGCTGGTCATTCCGATTTTTCTACCTATTAACCCAGACATTCTAATTTAATTATTAATTATTATTCTACTTTTATTCAAAAAAACAGGGTTAAAATACTTCAACCCTGATGTATTTTTTTCGTTTTTCCTTCGTCAATCGCTCCGGACATGTCTTCGAGAATTATATCTCGAATTGATTTTGTTGAGATTCCGAAACAAGTTCGGAATGTATTCAACTAATTATTTTCTTGCTTCGCAAGAAAATAAAGTTTCATTACACTTTAATCTCTACTTCAACGCCGCTTGGCAGCTCTAACTTCATTAGAGCATCAATAGTTTTTGATGAAGAACTATAGATGTCTAACAAACGTTTGTAAGAACTCAATTGGAATTGCTCTCTGGATTTTTTATTTACGTGCGGAGAACGCAACACTGTAAAAATCTTTTTATGTGTAGGCAAAGGAATTGGTCCGTTTACAACAGCACCAGTGCTTTTTACCGTTTTAACGATTTTCTCAGCAGATTTATCTACCAAATTGTAATCGTATGATTTTAATTTTATTCTAATTTTTTGACTCATCGTTTAATAATTTAGAGATTATCCTTTGGCTTTTGCTATTACTTCTTCTGCAATGTTATTTGGTGTTTCAGCATAATGTGAAAACTCCATTGATGACGTTGCTCTACCTGATGACAATGTTCTTAAAGTGGTTACATAACCAAACATTTCTGACAATGGCACTGTTGCTTTTACAACTTTTGCGCCAGCTCTGTCATCCATCGCAGTTACTTGACCTCTTCTTCTGTTTAAATCACCTACAATATCTCCCATGTTAGCTTCTGGAGTAACTACGTCAATTTTCATAATTGGCTCAAGAATTACAGCTTTTGCAGCTCTTGCGGCAACTTTATATCCCATTTTAGCTGCCAATTCGAATGACAATGCATCTGAATCCACTGCGTGGAAAGATCCGTCGTATAAAGTAATCTTCATGCTATCCATTTCGTATCCTGCTAAAGGACCGTTTTTCATAGCCATTTTAAATCCTTTTTCAATGGAAGGAACAAACTCTTTTGGTACGTTACCACCTTTAATGGCGTTAACAAATAACAATCCTGTTTCACCGGCCTCAGCAGGTTCCATAACAAATTTAATATCAGCAAATTTACCGCGTCCACCAGATTGTTTTTTATAAACTTCACGGTGATCCGCTTTGGCGGTAATAGCTTCTTTATATTCAACTTGTGGTTGACCTTCGTTTACTTCAACTTTAAACTCACGCTTTAAACGGTCAACAATAATTTCTAAGTGTAACTCACCCATTCCAGAAATAATTGTTTGACCAGAAGCTTCATCAGTTTTTACAGTAAATGTTGGATCTTCTTCGGCCAATTTGCTTAAAGCCATTCCTAATTTATCAACATCAGCTTTTGTTTTAGGCTCAACGGCAATACCAATAACTGGATCAGGAAAGTTCATTGATTCCAACACAATTGGAAACTTTTCATCACACATAGTATCCCCAGTTTTGATGTCTTTAAATCCAACACCAGCACCTATATCTCCAGCTTCTATATAATCAATAGCGTTTTGTTTGTTGGCGTGCATTTGGTAAATACGTGAAATACGTTCCTTTTTACCGGAACGACTGTTCAATATATAAGAACCGGCATCTAAACGCCCGGAATATGCTCTAAAAAATGCCAAACGACCAACAAAAGGATCAGTTGCAATTTTAAATGCAAGCGCAGCAAATGGTTCTTTTACACTTGGCTTACGCAATTCTTCTTTTTCTGTATTTGGGTTAATACCAATAACACCTTCTTTGTCAATTGGTGCAGGTAAATAACGACAAACTGCATCCAATAAAAACTGCACGCCTTTATTTTTAAACGCAGAACCGCATACCATAGGAATGATTGACATATCCATTACAGCAGCACGAAGCGCAGCATGCACTTCATCTTCAGTAATAGAATCTTCATCTTCCATATATTTTTCCAAAAGATGTTCATCATAAGCAGCAACTTCTTCAATAAGTTTACCACGCAATAATTTTGCTTCTTCTTTTAATTCATCCGGAATTTCAACAACATCAAAAGTTGCTCCCATTGTGTGGTCATGAAAAATAATCGCACGGTTTTTTATCAAATCAACAATCCCTCTAAAGTTTTCTTCATCACCAATATTAATAACGATAGGCACTGCATTAGAACCTAACATTTCTCTAACTTGCTGACAAACACTTAAAAAGTTGGCACCTTGACGGTCCATTTTATTAACGAAACCAATTCTTGGCACTTTGTAGTTATCGGCCAATCTCCAGTTAGTTTCAGATTGTGGTTCAACACCATCCACTGCACTAAATAAGAAAACCAAACCATCTAATACTCTCAAAGAACGATTTACTTCAACAGTAAAATCAACGTGACCGGGAGTGTCAATAATATTAAAGTGATAACCCATTGCATCAGCAGTAGGCTCACCATTTTCTGTAGGGAATTTCCATTCACAAGTTGTAGCGGCAGAAGTAATTGTAATACCTCTTTCTTGCTCTTGCTCCATCCAGTCCATAGTTGCAGCGCCATCATGCACTTCACCTATTTTATGAGACACACCCGTATAATAAAGAATTCGCTCAGTACAGGTTGTTTTACCCGCATCAATATGAGCCGCAATTCCAATATTTCTTGTATATTTTAAATCTCTTGCCATTTCTAATTATTAAAATCTAAGGTGAGAGAATGCTTTATTAGCATCAGCCATTTTGTGAACATCCACTCTTTTCTTAACTGCGGCGCCTTCTTCTTTTGCAGCAGCTAAAACCTCACCGGCTAAGCGTTGAGCCATTGATTTTTCATTACGTTTTCTTGCATATAAAATCAACCATTTAATTGCAATAGACACCTTGCGGTCTGGTCTGATTTGCGATGGAATTTGAAAAGTAGCTCCACCAACCCTACGGCTGCGAACCTCAACTTGTGGCATCACATTGCTTAACGCGTCTTTCCAAATTTCTAATGATGATTTTTCTTGGTCTAATTTTTTTGTCTCTACAATGTCTAATGCATCGTAAAACACTTTGAAAGCTGTAGATTTTTTACCGTCCCACATTAAGTTATTCACAAAACGTGTCACTAACTGATCGTTAAACTTTGGATCTGGTAAAAGCACTCTTTTTTTCGCTGCTCTTTTTCTCATGTCTTTACATTAAAGTTTTTAAATTACTTTTTAGGGGCTTTTGTACCATATTTAGAGCGACGTTGCGTTCTGCCGTCAACACCTGCAGTATCTAATGCACCACGTACAATATGATACCTAACTCCTGGCAAATCTTTAACCCTTCCACCTCTAACTAATACTATCGAGTGCTCTTGTAAATTATGTCCTTCTCCAGGAATGTAAGCGTTCACCTCATTACCATTTGTTAACCTAACCCTTGCTACTTTACGCATCGCTGAGTTTGGTTTTTTTGGTGTTGTGGTGTAAACACGTGTACACACTCCTCTACGTTGAGGACATGAATTTAAAGCAGCCGATTTACTCTTCTTAGTTATTTTGGTTCTTCCTTTTCGTACTAATTGCGAAATTGTTGGCATACTGAAATTTTGTTATAAATTACTTTTAAATATATTATGCTCTTTTCAAAGAGTTTGCAAATGTACAATTATTTTCTTCTTAATCAAATATGAATATATTTTATTTTTTCTAATTAAATTAACAATATATATAATAGGTATAAAATAACATATTTTTTCTGATTTGAAAAAAATGTTTAACAAATACGAATTGAATTAAAAACAAATCAATGTGAACATATAAAGATATAAAGTATATGAAATTGGTTTTCGTTAGCTTTTTGATAACCTAAAAGCATATTTATATTGCCCTTTTCTTCTGAAAAAGTAATTCTCCATTTTTATAATAATAATTAATTAAATTTCCTAGTCAAAGTTCTTATTAAATTTGATTTTCCAAAATTTGAAGAATAATCTAAATTTATTGAACTTCATTTATACTTTAGAATATTAAAAAGACAAAAAATTGCATTTGAGAAAATTCACTATTAAATGTAATATTGATATTTTTTAATTAAATTATTAAACTTTTATTTTCTCTTCTTTATCTAGTAAAATATGCAATGATTGAAAAAATGAAAAAAAATTTTAATGATTTATCAATTATGAATTTAATAATTAAAAGTCTGTTTATTTTTATTATTCACAATGCTCCATGATTTTTTCAATCTCATATTCGGGGATTATTAACATATTTTAAGACTTTAACACTAAAATATTTGGTTTATTAACAAATTATTAAGATTTTTGACCTAATTAATTCAAATAATTATATAATGAAAACAAAGTTTAATGGTTTTTTAACGCTTTTGATAGCGTTTATGGTGCAAATATCATTTGCCCAAGAAAAAACTGTTACGGGTAACGTTTCCGACATGAGCGGACCATTACCTGGTGTAACAGTTATTATTAAAGGTACCAAAACAGGTACACAAACTGATTTTGATGGGAAATACTCAATTAAAGCTGCCACAGGGGCTGTATTACAATACAGTTTCATAGGGTTGCAAACAGCTGAGAGAACCGTTGGGGCGTCAAACATTATTGACGTTACCATGAAAGAAAGTGCTGAGGCATTAGAAGAAGTCGTGGTTACAGGATTTGGCAGAAAAGTTGAAAGACGATCTGCAACTTATGCTGTACAACAAGTTGGAGGTGAAGAGATGAGCCAGGCCAGAGAAACTAATATTGTAAACTCTTTGTCAGGAAAAGTGGCCGGGATACAAATTACAAACAGTTCTGGTGCGGTTGGTGCTTCATCAAGAGTTGTTTTAAGGGGCGCAAGTTCTATAACTGGTAACAATCAACCATTATATGTGGTAAATGGTGTTCCTTTAGAAAGTGGAAATTTTGGAAATGCAGGTGACGGCGGTGGTGCTGATTTACCAAATGGTGTGTCAGATATCAATCCAGATGATATAGAGTCTATTTCCGTACTTAAAGGCCCAGCTGCTGCTGCGCTTTATGGCGTAAGAGCTTCAAATGGTGTTATTCAAATTAAAACCAAATCAGGCTCAAAAAAATCAGGTTTAGGAATTTCATTTAACAGCACAATGTCTGTTGAATCTCCTTTGGTATTGCCAAATTTCCAAAATTCTTATGGTGGTGGCGGTAATCAAGATTTTTACCAATGGGTAGATGGCCAAACAGGAGATGGTGGTGTTGATGAAAGTTGGGGTCCTCCTTTAGACAGAGGTTTAGAATTCGTTCAATGGGATTCTTACACTGTAGGTGGAGCTCCATTACCTTGGGTTTCAAAACCTAATAACATTAAAGATTTCTATGAAAATGGAATCACTTTAAACAATAGTATTTCCTTTACGGGTGGAGCTGAGAATATTGGATACCGATTGTCTGTAGCATCAATGGACCAGACTGGTATGGTTCCAAATACTGATCTAAGAAGATTTTCTGTTGGTGGTTCATCTTCTTACACAATGTCTGAAAAATTAACGACCTCTGTTGATTTCAATTATACGCGTTCTAAAAGTGACAACTTTGTTACGCAAGGATACAACAACGAAAATCCTGTACAACAAATGATTTGGTCTCAAAGACAGGTTGATTTCAGTAAATTAAAAGATTGGAGAAATTTGCCATTGGCACCTGTAGGAACTGCAGCTGAAGGAACTCCCTTAAACTGGAATAATGTTTTCCAAAATAACCCATACTGGGTATTGGATACAAATACGAGAGAATATAACAGAGACCGAATCGTTGGTAACATTGCTTTAAATTATGCATTTAATGATAATTTCTCTATTTCTGGTAAAGTAGGAACAAACTTCTGGAATACAAGACAAAATTACAGACAGGCTTTTGGAAGCAATAGTGCTCCTAATGGCTATTATGAGGAAACTGCACGTAGCTACTCTGAAACAAATTCTGAAGTAATTGCTGCTTATACTGCAAAAATAACTGAAGACTTAGCTTTTGAAATGAGTGTAGGAGGAAACTCCATGTACAGAAAATCTGAATTGGCTTACACTGCTGTTCCTCAACTTCAATTGCCAGGCTATTACAATGTAGCCAACTTAAAAGCAGGAAGTAGCTGGGAAGTAAGTAATTCATTCTCAGAGCAAAAAATCAACAGCTTATTTGGTTTTGGTAAATTCTCATACAAAGATTATTTATTTTTAGAATTTTCAGGAAGAAATGACTGGTCAAGTTTATTGCCAATTAGCGAAAATTCATTCTTTTATCCATCGGTTACTGCCAGTGCGGTTATTACAGATATGATTGATGCAAAATCTGAAGTTTTATCTTTCTTAAAAGTAAGAGGCGGATGGTCTGAAGTTGGAGGTATTGGAGCATTGAACCCTTATAGTTTACAACCAACCTATGCGCTTTCTACAGAAACATGGGGTGGAAATTCTGTGGCTTTTTTGCCAGGCCAATTAAACAATCCTAACATTAAATCTGAATCAACAACAGGTACAGAATTTGGAATGGATGTTCGTCTATTTAACAGTAAAATTCGTTTTAATGCAACCTACTATGACCAAACAAGTTCTGATTTAATTGTGCCGGTCCAAGTTACTGCTGCTTCAGGATATACAAGTGCGGTGCAAAATGTTGGTGAAATGAACAACAAAGGAATTGAGTTACAATTGGGAACAACTATTATTGAAAGCGGTGACTTTAAATTTGACTTAGACTTAAACTTTGCAAAAAATACCAACGAAGTAGTTTCTTTAGGCGGATTGGAATCATTGGTTCTTGGAGGTCAATGGAATATGACTTTAGAGGCTAGAGAAGGCGAATCTTATGGCTCTATTGTTGGTACTTATTTTCAAAGAAGCCCTTCTGGTGAAGTAGTTTATGAAAATGGTTTGCCTAAAATTGCTACCGGTACTAAAGTTTTGGGAAATATCACACCTGATTGGACTGGTGGTGCCAACTTTACATTCAGCTACAAAAACTTCAGTTTAAACGCATTGGTTGACGCTAAAATTGGCGGCGATATTTATACGATGACAAATACTTGGGGTAGATATGCGGGGGTATTGTATGAAACGCTTCTTGGTAGAGAAACAGGTGTTGTTGGAGATGGTGTTATGTTAGTTGATGGTGCCTATGTTCCTAACAATGTAGTGGTAACTTCTGAGGATTATAACAAAAGAGCTTACTCAAACAGTATTGTTGAAAGTTCAGTGTTTGATGCTTCTTACGTTAAACTTAGACAGGTTATGATTTCATACAAATTGCCAAAAAACCTTATCGGAAATACACTATTTACCGACATCAGTTTTTCTTTAGTGGGACGTAACTTGGCAATATTGCACAAAAATGCTCCTCATATTGATCCTGAATCATCTTTTAGTGATGAAAACTCTAACCAAGGTCAGGAATTTGGTCAATTGCCATCTGCAAGAAGTATTGGTTTTAACATTCAACTAAAACTATAACCTATTAATAAAAATAATATTTAAACATATGAAACGATTTAAAATTATAACATTATTATTATTTGGCTTACTGGTTTCAGTGGGTTGTGATAGTGATTTTGAAGAAATAAACACAGATCCTAACAATCCAACAGCAGTGCCTTCAAGCCTGTTGATTCCAGGAGTTGTTAGAGCCGCTCAAAACAACTCATATAGCACCTTTATCGGAGGTGATATGGGAGCTTGTTGGTCACAACAATTTGCTAAAGTGCAATACAACGACGAAGAAAGATACATTCCCCGTCAATCTGTTATAACTAACGTTTGGGATACTTGGTATGCCGTTGTAATTGCAGATTCAGATGCGATGCATACTATTGCTGTAGCAGAAGAAAACAATAATATGCAGGGAGTTGCTTTAACGCTTCAAGCCTATGGATATGCTTTTTTAACTGATGTTTATGGTGATATACCATTTACAGACGCCATGAAAGCTGCAACAGAAGGAAATATTGCTCCTGCTTATGACAGCCAAGAAGTGGTATATACCGGTGTTTTAGCAATGCTTGATGAGGCTATTTCTTTACTGGGAACTAGTGGTGCAATTGATGGCACAAACGATATTTTATATGGCGGTAATGCCAATTTGTGGAAAAAATTCGCAAGTTCTTTAAAATTCAGAGTGTTAATGAGGGCTTCAGGAAAAATGACTGTTGCCGCAGATTTACAGGCATTGGTAAATGCAGGTAATTTGTTCTCAAGCAACTCAGATGATGCTAAACTGGTTTATTTAGGTGCCGATCCAAGTGCGAATCCATTGTATGAATCAATTGTGTTTGGAACAAGGGGTGAATGGAAAATTAACTCTAAAATGGTAGATGTTTTAGCAGGTGCTAATGATCCTCGTTTGGCCGTTTATGCTCAAAAAAATGCAGATGGTGTTTATAGAGGAAAACCTTCAGGTTATAATGACGTTCCTAGTGACAACTATAACTATACAAATGTATCTGCATTGGGTGAGTTTTATTTACGTCCTGAACTTCCTGGTTTCTTTATGTCATACCCTGAGTTAAAGTTTTTAATGGCAGAAGCGGCGTTTAAAGGACTTATTTCTGGTGATGCAAATGCCCATTATCTTGGAGGAATGACTGCTTCTTTGGAATATAATGAAGTGGCAGGACCAGCAATTTCAGCTTTTATGGCAAACAAAGCATTGGCAACAACTCCAGCTTTAGCCTTAGAACAAATTGCGACACAAAATTGGATTGCATTATTCTCGCAAGGTGTTGAATCTTGGAATGAATACAGAAGAACAGGATTTCCTGTGTTAACACCTGCAGTAGATGGTGCTATTAATGAAATACCATCTCGATATAATTATCCAACAACTGAAAGTTCAGTTAATAAAGCAAATTATGATGCAGCAGTTGCCGCGCAAGGAGCTGATTTATTGACAACACCAATTTGGTGGATGAATTAATTATAACCATATAAAATAAAAATATGAAAGCAATAAAAATATTAAGCATCTTATTTCTATCATTAATTACATTTTCTTCTTGTAATGATGCAGATTTAAATGTTGACAATCCCGACGGAAACATCACAGAAGGTGGTTTGTTGGATGTTAAGAACACTGCTATCAACTATGTAGTTGGTAATCCTGGGCCTTATACAACTAACATTCGCGTATACCAAGGTGAAGTTAAAACAACAAGTATAAGAATAGCAAAGACTTTTTATACAACAAAGTTAGTTCCTAATACCACTACCGGTAAGGACGATAAAGTAGTTGTTGTTTCAAATACAATAGATAATTTTAAAACTATAGCAATTACAGATACTGATCAAAACAGTATGGTAAATTATACTTTCAACTTTTCAGAAATGGTTGCAGGTTTATCTACCGAAGGTACCCCTCTTTCAACTTCAGATGGAGATTACCTGATAGGTGATTATTGGAAATTTGACTATTATGTAACAACAACTGAAGGTGAACACCTTAATTATTCAAGCACAAAAGCAACCGTGTCTACAAGATTTGCCGGTACATATAATCTTATTCAAGGAGATTATTGGAGAATTGGCGTGTATTATCCAAATTATTTTGATCCTACAATTGTTATTGAATCAATAGATGCCTCAATATACAAACATATTGGAATTGCGGCTTGGCCAGATAATACTTTCTATTTCACGGTAAATTCAGATACTGGAAAAATTACAGTGTTGGAAACTGACCCTGAAGGCAATGCTGTTCTTCTAAATGACCTTCCAATAATAACTTGTGAAAATTTTAATTTCACGACAGCTCCTTGTGCCACGTCCAATATGGCAACAAAGAATGATGTTACTGGAGAAGACATCCTTCAAATCACAGTTGGATATTATAATGCCGGTGATTCAGGATCAAGGGAATTCTATGAGAAACTACAAAAAATTGTAGATTAGTTTAACTAAATTAAAAATTATAAAAATGATAACAAAAAATTATAAAAGTATTTTTTCTTATTTGGCAGCAATAACCACGGCATTATTTGTGTTTGGTTGCGACCAAGAAGACAATACTGGATTTAGTACATTAGAACCTACTTCGCCAACACTTTCGGTAACAACATCTGTTAGCAGCAAAAGCTTGATAGAGGATGATTCAGTATATGAATTTACTGCAACCTTAAGCACTGTACAATTGGTGGATGTGAAATTATTTGTAACTCAAGTTGATGGTGATGCTTCTAATGGTGATGACTATACGGTTGATGGAAGTGTAGTTATTCCTGCAGGATCAACAAGTGCAAAAGGAAAAATTACCATACTTTCTGACGAGCTTATTGAAACAACTGAAACGGTAAAAATCCAAATTGGAGACAACCGAACAGCCAATTCTACAATTACCCCTGTTTTTATGGAATTTACAATTTTGAACTATACAGAAGGAGACTTAGCAATTGACCTTAGTTGGGCTATGGCTACGGCAACCACTGATAATTCAGGAAATGTAATCAGTCCAACAGATTTTGCTGATATGCGTTTGCTTGTTTCAAGCACCCCGGATAATTCAGGAAATATCGCTGAAGCAGATGGCGGCAGTTTTGAAAGCCTAGTGTTGCCTGCAAATACTCCTAATGGTGTATATTATGTGGTTGCAGACTTTTATGATGCAAACTCTGATATTGTTAGAGACTTAGATTTAAATCTGGAATTAAACCAAGCTGGTGTTATTAATGGTGACAGTTATGAATTCCCGGCTGCTATAAGCAATTTGGGTATTTGTGATCTAAACTTTTACGTAATGACAAAAATTACGAAAACTGGTAATACCTATACTTTTGAGGATGTAAGAAGACAAAGTTATACGTATTCTACATACACACCATGGATTGGGGCTGATGCAGATTACGATAGCCAAGTATCAACAAAAGAAATTTGTGATGGGCTTTACATTAAAGGTTTAAATGCAGAGTGGATGTTAGATTGGTGGGGAGAAGTTGTTGTTGATCAAAAAGATGTTTTTGCTTCAATAGATGCTGATGGTAAAGTTACTATCGCAAAACAGTTTTTGTACACTACAACTTATAATGGTGCTATTCAGCCTAACTATTCTGTTTATGGAAGTGGAACTTATGACAAAGCAACTGGTAAATTATACATAAAATATGATTTAGCACAAGGTAGCACAAGCTCTTTAGCCACAGCAATAATGGCTTATGGTTGGCCTACCCCTTATTTTGAAGCTACTTTAACAATAGATTAGTCTATTTTAAGAAACTTTTACAAAATTGAAAAAACCTCAAAAGTTAACTTTTGAGGTTTTTTAATTTAGTAACTTCGCTTATGTTTTTTTAGAATTTAGCTTTGCAATCAGAAATAATATCCTACGTTCCACAAGGCTAATTATTTATTTAAGGAAAATAAAAGCCAATATAACAAAAGAATTGCTAATTTGTAAAGATTATAAAATAAAGCCTTTGGATTTTCTTAACTAAAATTCTACGACTAGCAAAGTTTTTTCGCCTGCTCTTCAATATTCCAACAGTTTAATAAACATTAAGATACTGCAGAAAAACTATTTACAGGATGGTAAACTTAGATCATTTCAACAATAAAAAACACATCCAAAACGAAGGATCAAAATATAACAGAAAAGTATGCGGACACTGCAAGAAAAGTATGCGGACACTTTAGTAAAAGTATGCTGACACTTCAAGAAAAGCATGCTGATACTTTAGGCAAAGTATGCGGACACTTTTAACTATAGTCATAAAATGTAATAAATGGTAATGTACTAAAAAATAGTTGGTAACTTTAAAAACTAATTTTACAAGGAATAATAGTAATTTACCAATTTCATTACATCACTTTCTTTACTATAATTAATCTTGTTCCTTTTTACAAATGCAGAAATTTCATTCGGATGCTGGTTTAAAACGGTATTAATCTCCTTTTTATTAAGCCTAATGGCTGCATACATTCCGTCTTTGTTTTTAATATAATAAGTTTGTTTGTCTCTATATTCCAAAGGATAATTATTAATGGTTTGGGTTCCTTCACTCCTATTTGGGTCATACAATATTTTAGTAGTTCTTTTAATAAAATAATTGGTGTTCTGCAAATTAAAGACCACTTCATAAAAACCCATTTCAGAAACCTCAGTGAAATATTTCTTTTGAAGTTTTACAAAATCATGTTTTATATTTCTGTCCTTCTCTAAAATAGAAAAACCGGTAAGTGATTTATCATTAATTTCAATAACTTCTTCAATGTTACTCATATTTTTAATTAAAACACGATCTTTCAGCGCATCATATTTTAAATAATCTTGCATAGAAAAAATACTATCATTAAGCACAAGCATCCCTTTGCTCCATTCCTCATATAAATAATCTTTTCCTTTAATCTCCCTATTTTGTTTGATAATAATATTCCCACGATCTTCTTTCACAAGATTGTCACCATTTTGAGAAAATATTGAAGGAACAGTCAAGAAAAAACATACATAAAAAACATAAGTAAAACGTCTCATCACAAATAATTTTAGTTGTGTAAATTACAAATAATTAAATTAAAACCACAAATATGTTAAAAAAACATCATCCAAATGTCCTTTGAATTTTTATAAATAATAGCCAAAAAAATCATTTTTAGAATATTTTATCAAATAATCTACATTATTTAAGCTAAAACACATATAAAACATTAAAAATACTAAATATCTTTTTAAAAAAATAAACCTATTTTGATGAAAAATATACCAAAAAAGGAACCACACGCAACTAAATAAAAAAGTAGGCATCTATAATAATATATCATAAAGCTTAATATTTTAATATATTCACAATACTTTAATAAAACATTAGGAATATTAATAAATAATTAAGATTTTTGATTTCAATTAATTCAAACAATTATAATATGAAAACAAAGTTTAATGGATTTTTAACGCTGCTACTGGCGTTGCTTGTGCAAGTGACATTTGCACAAGAAAAAACTGTTACTGGGAAAGTCTCCGACGCAAGCGGGCCATTACCTGGTGTAACAGTACTTATTAAAGGCACCAAAACCGGTTCCCAAACTGATTTTGACGGAAATTACTCAATTAAAGCCAATACAGGAAATGTTCTTGTTTTTAGCTTTGTTGGTATGGAATCAACCGAGAGAACTGTAGGTGCATCCAACATAATTAACGTTACTATGAAAGAAAGTGCTGAGGCGCTTGAAGAAATTGTGGTTGTTGGTTATGGAACTCAAAAAAGAAGTGAGGTAACAGGAGCAATATCCAGTATATCCGGATCTTCAATTCAAGGTTTGGTTACGCCTAGTTTTGAAGGCCAATTGGCAGGACGATCTGCCGGGATACAAGTAACTTCAAATACCGGTATTATTGGAGAAGCACCTAGAATTAGAATTAGAGGTGTTGCATCTATTGGATCAGGAACTTCCCCACTTATTGTTGTGGATGGAATGCCTGTATATTCTGGAGATATTGGAGGATATGCTTCTGCCAATGGTTTGGGTGATATCAATCCAAACGACATTGAATCATTTGAGATTCTTAAAGATGGTGCTGCAACCGCAATTTATGGTTCACGTGCTGCAAATGGCGTTATTTTAATTACTACAAAAAAAGGTAAAAAAGGTACGATGAAAGTAAGTTACAATAATGTGACTGGATTTGCTTCTGCAATTAAAACCTTCGATTTGTTAGAAACACCCGACTTTTTAGTGATTTCTAACGAGAAAGCTACAAATTCTGGAGCGACGGGTCCTTGGGCTGCCGACAATACATTCAATACAGATTGGCAAGATGCCGTGCTTAATGATAACGCACTTCAAGTAGATCACAACCTTTCGTTGAACGGAGGAAGTGAAAGCACTAAATATTTCATGTCTTTTGGATATACCGATCAAGACGGTGTTGCTGTTTCCAATAATATGAAGCGTTATAACATTAGGTCAAGTGTAGAACATGATTTAAATAAATGGTTAACCATTGGAGGGAATATTGCTGTAACAAGAACCGAATATAACGGTTTAAATACTGGAGGTAGTTCACTGTCTGGTAATATTTTTAATGCCATCAGACAATTTCCAAACACGCCAATTTTAAACCCTGAACACCCAACAGGTTATAATTTATCTGATGACAATCAAACGGTTGGACAATGGGACAATCCTGCTGGCCAAACAGATAAAATCTCAAATATTGCTTACGTTTTATCAAAAAATAAATTTCAATCTAAAATTAACAGAACCATTGCCGGTGCATTCGCTTCTGCAAAAATAGTCGATGGTTTAACATACAGATTTCAAGCAAGTGTTGACAATCCGTTAACGACTGGATTCTTATATTACAATCCTGTGCATGGTGACGGTAAAGGTTCAAATGGTAGGTTACAAAATAACAGTACCGATTTGTTAAGATGGAACGTTCAAAATATTTTGGCGTATAATACTACTTTTTTAGAGGCTCACAACGTTGATGTTACTGGTGCCGTAGAATATCAAAAAGAGAAAAATCAATCATTTTTTGGAGTTGGTACCAACCTGCTCAATGAATTCTACAATCAAAATTTAGTTACTGGTGCTTATGCTAACCAAGAATCTGGAGGAAGCATAACTGAAAATGGCATTATGTCTTATATAGGAAGAATAAGTTATAATTACAAACAAAAATATTTCCTTCAAGGTTCATTAAGAAGAGACGGAATTTCAAAATTAAATGAAGACAATAGATGGAATAATTTTACTGGTTATTCTGCAGCTTGGAATATTGCCAATGAAGAATTCTTTAAAGACTTAAATTCAGGCATCTCTAATTTCAAAATAAGAGGATCTTATTCTGAAGTAGGAAATACTGAAATTGGAAGTTATCCTTATTTAGGATTAACGTCTGCGTCTAAATACGGTAGTGCAAATGGAATAGCTTTTACGCAGTTCGGTAATGACCAATTGAGATGGGAAACAAGTAAAAAAACTGATTTTGGTGTTGATTTAGCGATGTTAAACAACAACCTAAAATTTACTTTTGATTACTACAATAATGAAATCGACGGTTTAATCCTATCCGTTCCTGTGGCTCCTTCATTAGGCGTTCCAGACAATAGGGTGAGAAAAAACATTGGTGCTATGAGTAACAAAGGTTATGAATTCTCAGTTGATTATAATATCATTTCAAATAAAGATTTTAATTGGAACATTGCCGCCAATATTACTTTCGATGAAAATGAAGTTACAAGCATACCTGATGGCCAGGATATGTTAGGAGGTACCTTTACAGACGCCAACTATGCAGCTAACTTAATTATAAGAGAAGGTGAGTCAATTAACTCATTGTTTGGTTATAGATATTGGGGCGTAAATCCAGCAAATGGAAATCCTGTATATTACAAAGAGGATGGGTCTTTGGTGCAAGGGAACATAGCAACTTCTAACTATAAAGTTTTTGACCCTGCAAACCCAACTGACATATCTCAGGCATCCTCGTTAAGTGCTGCTACAGACAGAACTATTTTAGGAAACACACTTCCAACTTACTATGGATCTTTCATTAACAGAATGAGTTATAAAGATTTTGACTTTAACTTTATGTTTAGGTTTAGTGGCGGAAATAAAATTTTTAATGCCACACGTAGAGATCTTTTAACACAAAGCTTTAGCAACAATGGAACTGAAATCTTAGGAAGATGGCAAAGTGCGGAAAATCCCGGAGATGGTATAACACCAAAACTTGATGGAGCTAAAAATACTTTCATCAATCAAACAAGTAATGCAACATCAAGATTTGTTGAAGATGGCGATTTTATTAGTTTAGATAATATTACATTGGGTTATAAGCTTCCAAAATTATTAACTGAAAAAATAAAGGTAGATTTGATCAGATTCTTCATTCAAGGCCAAAATATGTTGATAATTACAGACTATAAAGGACTAAACCCTGAAATGGAATCTGGAGGAGTTGATTTAAATGGAACACCTCGATCAAAAGTCCTGTCAATAGGTGTTAATGTTAATTTGTAATTTGTTAAAAATGAAAAAAATATTAAATTATTTAATTATTTCTGTTTTTGGAATCGGGATGATTTCATGTACAGAAGAGAATCTTTTGGATCTTAGTCCAATTAATAACATCTCGATTGATGATGCCTATTCATCACCTTCGCTAATTGAAAGCTCTCTCAATGGTATGTACAATGCCGCTGCTATTGGACAGTACAATTCTACAAATCCAAATGGAGGGAGAGGTTTTATTTGGGGTGCTGCTTTTGTGCAACAAGGAGATAACAGAGGTGAAGATGTGGTAAACACCGCCGCATTTTACCAAATCACCTATACAGCCACTTATGATGCCGGTACAGCAAATAATGTCTATTATTGGGTTGATGGTTACAGATTAATTAACAGATGTAACTTGGTTATTGAAGGCGTTACTAATGCAGTTGCAAATGGAATTATCACCCAGGCTGTTGGCGACGACTATATTGGGCAAGCAAAATTTTTAAGAGCCATCACGCATTTTGAGTTGTTAACTTATTTTGCACGACCTTATAATTTTACTGCAGGTGCTTCGCATCCTGGAATTCCTTACAGAGAAATTGGCGTTGACACACAAGGTGAAATTGATTCTGAAATTTTAAAAGGCAGAAACACTGTAGCTGAATGTTATCAAAAAGTAATCGCTGATTTAAATGATGCAGAAACCTTAATTACGAACACTACTTTGACCAAAGCATCTAAAAATGCTGCCGCTGCTTTTAAAACTAGAGTGTATTTGCATATGAGAGACTGGGATAAAGTGATCACTGAAGGAAATAAGTTAACTGGGAAATATACATTGACTGCATCTCCAAATGGTCCTTTTGCTAACAGTTATGGAAATACGGAATCTATTTTTTCAATTCTTCATGATGCAACAGCAAACCCAGGCGTGAATGCTGCTTTAGCATCTCAATACAATACCAGAGTGCTTGTTACTATTAGCCCAATTATATGGAGGGATCCAAGTTGGTTGGTTGATGATAAACGTAGAGAAGACAATTCAGTTGGCGCAAATAGAGGAACTGGAATGGTGTTCACTTCTAGTGGCAGGAAATTTACTTTAAAGTATAAAGATGGTGTTAATTATACAGATGCCGCACCAGTGATAAGATATGCAGAAGTTGTATTAAATATGGCAGAAGCTTATGCAAGAAAGCCTTCACCGGATTTGGCTGCATCACTAACATTGCTTAACAGCGTTAGAAACAGGGCTTTGGCTAATGTTGCGACCCAAGCATATCAAGCATCTAATTTTGCAAATGCCAGTGCATTGGTAGGCGCCATTTTAAAAGAAAGAAGAATCGAGTTCTTAATGGAAGGCAGAAGATGGTCTGATATTCACAGATTGCAAAATGACGATATGCATCCAATAGATGGCATCCCTGCAAAAGTTGCCAATGGCAATCCAAATGCAGACTTATTTAACTTAGGCACACCTTATACTGGACCATACGGTGTAAGTGCAATACCAGGATCGGATCCAAGATTTTTGTGGCCTATACCACAAATAGAACTAAATGCAAATCCAGGATTAGAAGGACAACAAAACCCTGGCTGGTAATAATTATTGTTATTCAGAATTTATTTAATATAACCATCCGTAATTTTACGGGTGGTTTTTTTATGGCAATAATCCAGAATTAATCAAAATCTTCAAATATTTTTTCGTAGCTGGATTAAAAAAAATATAAAATTCTTATAAACCCATTTATCAATATATCCACAAAGATGCTGAAACTTTAAAATAAGATGCCTTAATAAATTTAAAAGATGCCTTAATAAATTTAAAAGATGCCTTAATAATTTCATAAGATGCCTTAATAATTTCAAAAGATGCCTTAATAATTTTATAAGATGCCTTAATAATTTCAAAAGATGCCTTAATAATTTTATAAGATGCCTTAATAATTTTATAAGATGCCTTAATAATTTCAAAAGATGCCTTAATAATTTTAAAAGATGCCTTAATAATTTTAAAAGATGCCTTAATAATTTTAAAAGATGCCTTAATAATTTAATAAGATGCCTTAATAATTTAATAAGATGCCCATCTTTTTAAAAAAGTAGCCCAACTTATTTAAACTATTACCTTTTAAAAATAACGTACACATTTAAACGCCCATTACAGCAATCAAAACAAATATCCTTACATTTGCATCATGGAAAATGAAACTTCAAAAATATTTGGCATCCGTACGGTTATAGAAGCCATTAACGCTGGTAAAACCATCAGCAAAGTGTATCTTCAAAAGGACTTAAGCGGTCACTTATTTTCTGAATTAAACAGCCTTATTAAGCAACATAACATTGCAACAAGCCATGTGCCGGTTGAAAAACTGAACCGCATTTCAAAAAACGGAAACCATCAAGGTGTTGCCGCGCAAATTTCCCCTATTGAATTTTCAGATTTAGAGGAATTAATTGCTGCCGCTTTTGAAAAAACCACCACACCCCTATTTTTGTTGTTGGATCAAATTTCTGATGTCCGTAATTTTGGGGCCATCATCAGAACCGCAGAATGTGCAGGCGTTCAGGGAATTGTAATTCAAAAACAAGGGAACGCGCCCATCAGTGCCGATACCATAAAAACTTCGGCAGGTGCGGCATTTAAAATTCCCATTTGTAAAGTTGACCATATTAAAGACGCTATTTTCCAATTTCAGGCGGCTGATATTCAACTGGTAGCTGCCACCGAAAAAACAGATACCTTAATTTACGACATCAATTTAAAGCTGCCGACAGCCATTATTATGGGATCCGAAGATCGAGGCATCAATCCGTCTATTTTAAAAATTGTAACCCACAAGGCAAAATTGCCAATGCTTGGAGAAATTGATTCGCTCAATGTTTCTGTGGCTTGTGGCGCTTTTTTGTATGAAACAATCAGACAAAGGTTGGTTAAATAGTTATAAGTTATTGGTTATTGGTTGTGGGTAATTGGTTTCAAGTTTCTGGTTTCTCGTTTCTGGTTTCTGGTTTCTGGTTTCAAGTTCCAAATATTTATTTAAAGATTAAACATCTAAACACATCAACATATAACACATCAACATATAACACATCAACATATAACATTTCAACAGAATTCTACAAAAGCGACTTAACGTAATTTTTATGAATTTGACGAAGATTTTTAAGCTCCTTTCGAAGTAATTTTACAAAATCCTTGCCTTGAATTTTTGTGCTTTCCAACTGCAAACAATTTTGATACAGACCATCAATAAAATACCGAAGTGATTTTGCGTATTTTAATTTTAAATATGGGTTTTCCTGGCACTCAGTCTCCACAATTTTAGGAACCAATCCAAAAGCATTCATCACCAAATTATCCGCATATTTGTCTATTTTATTCATAGACAAATACATAGCCAACACACTTTTGTCATTGCTTATATAGGAAGCAATATGTCGAGACAATTTGAAGATATCAAGTGATTTTTGATAAATCACCAGCTGATTTAGATTTTGCTCTTCAGTATTAAACATTGGTTGTTGTAATTAGCATGCAAATTTACTTCAGAAAATAAATTTTTATATTTAATAATTAAAGTAATTGTATTAATTTAGTTTATTAATTAATATTTTTATAGGCTAAAACTTTAAGAAATGAATATAGATGCCATTAATTGGAAAATCCTGGATTGTTTACAGCAAAATGCCCGACAATCAAATACTGAAATAGCGCGTAAAGTTGGCATTTCTTCACCTGCCGTTGCTGAACGTATCCATAAAATGGAAGATATTGGCGTTATTGAAGGCTATCATGCAAAAGTTTCCTATATAGAAACAGGAAATCAGCTCAAAGCCATTATTATGTTGCGTGCCTTTATGGGAAGATTAAAACCTTTTATTGAAAAAGTAAAAGACTTTAATGAAGTGGTAAATTGTCACAGAATCACGGGAAACGAAAATATTGTGATGGAAGTTGTCCTAAAAAACCAACAACATTTGGGAAAATTTATAGATCAATTAATTACCTATGGTGAAACCACAACACACATTGTATTGTCAAATGTGGTTGAGAACAAACCTATTTTGAAATCGGCGCATCTTTGATGAAAAGTTATAGGTTGAACTTCCCTGATTAACATTGGTCGTTTTAATTAACTTTTTTATTCCATTTCACGTTTTTTACACACCCCTAGCCCCTCTCAAGAGGGGAATTTGATTCATTTAACTTCGAACCTGGACTGCACATGAACTTATAACTTTTAACTTTTTTAATTCCCCCTTCGGGGGTTAGGGGGCCCTGTTTAGAATCGTCAAAGCCAAACGAATTTTAAAATAGTCAACTTCGGCATTAAAATAGTCAAAATAGGGTTTTAAAGTTACCGGACTTTCCAAGGCTTCTTTTGCTTTTCTAACCTGTTCGACTTCTTCTGAAGTCACAAAATCGTGAATATTGATATCTTTTCCGTCGGCATATAATTTCGCCAAATGGGAAAAAATAGTGGTTGGACTCAGATTTCGCTTTCCGGCAATTTCATCAATCGTTAAACCTTCTTTATAGAATTCATAAGTTACTTTATACGTATCCCCCTTTTTTTTCTTTGGTGTTTTATCCTCCATAAATGAAATGATTTCCGCGATAAATTCATCGCCGTAAACTTCCAGTTTCCTTTGCCCAACACCGCTTATCTCCAAAAATTCAGACGCACTCATTGGTCTTGCCCTTTCCATTTCTTTTAAGGCCGCATCACTAAAAACCAGATAAGCAGGAATGTTTTCTTCCAAAGAAATTTTATAGCGAAGCTTTCGCAAACGCTCAAACAAGGTGTCTTTTGGTAATTTTTTTTCTTTAATTTCTTTTTTAACAACTGCTGGTTCTTTAAATGCGATTGGTTTTGTTAAATAAACCATTTTTTTCTCAAACAATACTTTTTTTGAAAAAGACGTAAGCTGCAAGGCATTGTTTTTATGAAAAGCAATTTCACAAAATCCCTGATTGATTAACTGAATGATATATTGCTGCCAATCGTGCCAGGAAATTTCCTTCCCCACGCCGTGCGATTTCAGCTTGTCATATCCCTTATCAACAATAATTGCATTTTTTGCGCCCCTTAAAACATCAATGATAATGCCGGTGGCTTCCGATTCATTTAAACGTGTAATGACCGAAAGTGCTTTTTGGGCGATGATGGTTCCGTCAAAAAACTGGGGCGGATTTTTACATACATCGCAGTTTCCGCAATTTTCTGACAGCAATTCCCCAAAGTAACTCAGCAATATTTTTCTTCGGCAAGTGGTTGCTTCAGAAAATTGCTGCATCCGTTCCAATTTGGCCAACTGAACCTCTTCGTTTGGAGCGCCTGCGGCAAAATTCCGCAGCTGAATCACATCAGCATAACTGTGAAACAACAAGGCATTCGCTTTTACGCCATCGCGTCCGCAACGCCCGATTTCCTGATAATAACCTTCAATGTTTTTGGGCATGTTATAATGGATTACCCAGCGCACATTCGACTTGTCTATGCCCATTCCAAAAGCGATGGTGGCGCAAATTATTTGTGTTTTGTCGAACAGAAAATCCTCTTGTGTTTTGGTCCTTTCCTCAAAACTCAATCCTGCGTGGTAAGGCATCGCTTTAATGCCGTTTTGCGTTAATTTTGAGGCCAGTTGCTCTGTCGATTTTCGGCTTAAACAATAGATAATGCCGGCTTCATTGGGTTTTTTATGAATGAATTTAATAATTTGCGTAACACGGTCATTTGCCGGACGCACTTCCAATTCAATATTTTTTCGATCAAAAGAAGTTAAAAATTGTATGGCATTCGGGATCTTCAATTGATCCACAATATCTTGCCTTGTTGCTTTATCAGCCGTGGCGGTCAATGCAATAATGGGCGTATTGGGCAAGGTTTGCTTTAAAAATCCCAGTTGCTGATAAGACGGACGAAAATCGTGTCCCCAAGATGAAATGCAATGCGCTTCATCAATGGCAACGCAACTTATGTATTTTTCATTCAGAATATTTGACAACAACCCCAAACTCTCGGGCGCCACATACAACAATTTTATTTCCGAATTAATCACTTTTTCAAAAATCCTGTTTTGGGCGGAACTTAACTGGCTGCTGTTAAAAAATGCCGCCGGAATTCCGTTTGCGGTCAATCCGTCAACCTGATCTTTCATCAAGGCAATCAATGGCGAAATCACCAGCGTAATTCCATCGAATAACAAGGCCGGCAACTGAAAACAAACCGATTTTCCGCCACCGGTTGGCATAATCACCAAATTGTCATTTTTGGAAAGCACCGATTCAATGATTGCTTGTTGTTGGTCACGAAAACTGTCGTAACCAAAATATTTTTTTAAGGTTGGAATTAGTGTTGATTGGGTTTCTTTTGATAGCATTTTTTTTGTGATATTTAAATCCGTCAACCTGAACTTGTTTCAGGTTCTCATAATAATTATAAACTTGCGTGATAAGATTCTGAAACTAATTCAGAATGACAAAGTTTAGTTAATGTAATCTTCTGCACAAAAGTAAGATTTTTGGAAAGAACATTCTTTGCAAATTTAAAACAAAAAAATCCGGCTAACGCCGGATTCTTGATTCAAACAAATATTACTGCAGTTATTTTTTATAGGCATCAGAATGCACATTCGCCACTGCCCGACCGGATGGATCATTCATGTTTTTAAAACTTGCATCCCATTCTAACGCAATTTTAGTGCTGCAAGCAACCGATGCTTCCTGAGGAACGCAAAGTGCCGCGGCATCTGAAGGAAAATGTTCCTGAAAAATAGAACGGTAATAAAATTCTTCCTTGTTTGTGGGTGTTTGCAAAGGGAATTTGTATTTGGCATTGGCCAACTGTTCATCGGTAACTTTTTCTGCCACCACTTTTTTCAAGGTATCAATCCAACTGTAACCAACACCGTCAGAAAATTGCTCTTTTTGTCTCCAGGCCACACTTGCAGGCAAATAACTTTCAAAAGCTTTACGAAGCACCCATTTTTCCATACGTTCGCCGTTAATCATTTTATCCTGCGGATTGATGCGCATCGCCACATCCATAAATTCTTTGTCCAAAAACGGCACACGGCCTTCAATTCCCCAAGCCGCCAAACTTTTGTTGGCCCTCAAACAATCGTACATATGCAGTTTGCTTAATTTACGAACAGTTTCTTCGTGAAATTCTTTGGCGTTTGGCGCTTTGTGAAAATACAGATAGCCACCGAACAACTCATCGGCGCCTTCACCGGAAAGTACCATTTTTACACCCATAGACTTGATGACCCTCGCCATTAAATACATAGGCGTTGAAGCGCGAATGGTGGTAATGTCGTAAGTTTCCAGGTTGTAAACCACATCGCGGATGGCATCCAATCCTTCCTGAATGGTAAATTTTATTTCGTGGTGAACGGTGCCAATATGGTCTGCCACCAATTGCGCTGCCGCCAAATCGGGCGAACCTTCCAATCCTACAGAAAAAGAGTGCAATTGTGGCCACCAAGCCGCTTGCGTATCATTGGATTCTATTCTTTTTTCCGCATATTTTTTTGCGATGGCTGAAGTTACCGAGGAATCCAGTCCGCCGGAAAGCAACACGCCATAAGGCACGTCGGACATTAACTGCCGGTGAACTGCAGCTTCCAAAGCATCGTGAATTGCGTCAATGCTGGTTTGGTTGTCTTTTACGGCATCAAATTCTGACCAATCTCTGCTGTACCATTTGGTCAATTCGCCATCTCTGCTCGATAAAAAATGTCCGGGAGGAAATAACTCAATTTTGGTGCAAACACCTTCCAAGGCTTTTAATTCTGAGGCCACATAAAAAGTTCCGTTTGCGTCCCAGCCCATATATAACGGGATAATTCCCATATGATCACGCGCCACAAAATATTCATCTTTATCCGCATCATATAAAGCAAAAGCAAAAATACCGTTCATTTCATCAATAAAACCGGTTCCTTTTTCTTTATACAAGGCCAAAATCACTTCGCAATCCGATGCTGTCTGAAAATTATATTTACCTTCAAATTGTTTGCGTAAGGCTCTATGGTTATAAATTTCGCCATTTGCGGCCAACACCAATTTTTTATCTTCGCTAAATAAAGGTTGTTTTCCGGAAATTGGGTCAACAATTGACAAACGTTCGTGAGCCAATATTGCTTTATCATCTGCATAAATTCCACTCCAATCCGGACCGCGGTGACGGATTTTTTTAGACATCTCCAAAATTTGAGGTCTCAACAACGCTGCTTTTTCTTTTAAGTCAAACGCACAAACTATTCCACACATGATATTTTATTTTAGTTTTAATTATAATGCAAATGTGGTATATTAGTTTATATTGACAAACTGAATTATTTATATTGATTGTTAATTATAATTTAAAATTTAATATTTAGTAATTTATGTAAGTATAATTAACTAATTATTTGAATTGTATTTTCATTTGAAATATTTATCAGTAACTATTTTGGAATTTTGGGTTTAAGAATTGTTGAATTTTGGTCTTTTACTTATTGCCTTTCAAATTTTAATTATTGCTTTGACATAAAAATAGCGGTATTACTGCCTTTTTCGGAAAAAAAACATTAATTTCGTGGAATCAAATTTCCTCTTTTCCAATTTTAATACAACTTCAATAAAATACTTCCGTCAATGGAGGAAATGTTTGCGTAAATTTGATAATATTGAAGGATATTTTCATCTGTAAAAGATATCCTAACAGAATTTTAGAATTAAGACATATCATTAGTATGGATAATTTTTGGCTGATTGTGTCATCAGCAATTATAGCGGGTATTGGGATCATCAGCATTCCATTATTGCCTTCAAAAATAAAAGCTTTTAGTCATTTTCTTTTTGTGTTATTGGTGGCAATAGCCACTTCAATTCCGGCCATAAATGCGCTTTTGGGAAATCCAACGGATATTTTATTGTCCGGATCTGCATTTTTTGGTGAAATTCCCATACGAATAGACGCCTTGTCGGCCTGGTTTATATTGATTATCAACTTAACTTGTATCAACGGCGCTTTTTATGGCATTGGTTATATGAAACCTTACAAAGAGCGAAAAGCAAATCTTTCCCTGCACTGGACGCTTTTTCTTATTTTTCAAACCTCCATGCTTTGGGTTTGTGTGTTACAGCATAGTTTGGCCTTTCTGATTGCATGGGAAATGATGTCCTTATCCTCATTATTTTTGGTAATTTTTGAACACGAAAAAAAGGAAACTTTAAAAGCGGGCATTAATTATATGGTGCAAATGCATATAGGCGTCGCTTTTTTAACCGTGGCTTTTATAGGCGTATATTTCGCCCAGGGTTCGTTTGATTTTTTGGCCATAAGCGACTATTTTGGAACAAATTACAACGCGTGGCTGTTCTTGCTCTTTTTTATCGGATTCGGAATAAAAGCAGGTTTTATGCCATTGCATTCATGGCTTCCGCACGCACATCCTGCCGCACCTTCCCATATTTCAGGAGTCATGTCGGGCGTGATCGTAAAATTAGGAATCTACGGAATTATTCGGGTGGCATTAATGCTGAAAAGCGAATTGCTGCTCATTGGGGAAACGGTGCTCACCATTTCCATACTTACGGGTATATTTGGGATTCTAAACGCAAGTGTGCATCGGGATTTTAAAAAAATGCTGGCCTATTGCACCATAGAAAACATAGGCATTATTGGCGCCGGAATTGGATTGTTTCTTATTGGAACCGCATATCACAATAATATGCTTATGGTCATCGGATTGAGTGGCGCTTTGTTGCATACCTTAAACCATTCCTTATTTAAATCGTTGCTGTTTTTCTCCGTGGGTTCCGTATATCAACAAACCCACACAAGAGATATGGAAAAATTGGGCGGATTGATAAAGCAAATGCCGCAAACAGCCATCTTGTTTCTTATTGGTTCCGTTGCCATTGGCGGATTGCCGCCTTTGAACGGTTTTATTTCAGAATTTTTAATTTACAACGGCTTTTTGAACGGAATAAATACCATTGGACTTACCCATTCTACCTTAATGATTCTTTCGCTTGCCAGTTTGGCTTTTATTGGCGGACTTTCATTGTTAACGTTTACCAAAACCTTTGGAACCATATTTTTAGGAAATCCGCGCCAGCAATTGCACAATGTGCCTTCCGAAGTTTCTTTATGGATGCGTGCGCCGCAATATTTTATTGTTGCCATTATGTTGAGTATCGGATTGTTTCCCCAATTTTATTTTTCGGTAACCCTGCAACTTATTCAATCGGTGTTGCCGGCTTCAAGTATGGTTAATTTAGAAACTTTCACCCCAATGATGGTGCTTATGGGCAATGTTGGTTTATATTCCATGTTATTTTTGGCGCTGCTTGTTGCCATTTTTCTTCTGAGAAATTATTTTGTAAGCCATCATCCATTGCAAAAAACCGCCACCTGGGGTTGTGGCTATGTGGCTCCAAATGTGCAGATGCAATACACCGGAAAATCTTTTTCTAAAAGTTTAGGAAAACTTATGGATATGGTGGTAAAGGAAAAGAAAAAATATACTGAAATAGAAGCAGGGGAAATTTTTCCGCAAACAAGAAATCACAACTCGCATTTTGTTGATTTCTTTGAAAATACCATAATTGACAGAGTTACAAAACAATTGCTCAAATTTTTGAATTATTTTCAATTTATACAAAACGGAAAAGTTCAAATGTATGTGATTTACGGTTTGTTCTTCATTCTTTTGATATTTTTTGGCACTATATTTAACCTAATCTGATGGCTTATATTCAAACATATATAGCAATTTTGGCCTTGTCACTTCTGGTGATACCGTTTCTAAAAGTGAAGTGGAAGGGAATTATGACACTTTCCCTGGTTATTTTTAATGCTATATTGAGTGGATATCTTGCATTGCCAGCATTGTTGGGAGAAAAATTGGAGTTTATATTTCAGGGATCAATTGTTACGGGTGAAATTCCCATCAGGATTGATGCTTTGTCTGCATGGTTTATGCTGCTGATCAACTTTACTATGATTACCGGAGCGCTGTATGGATTGCATTATATGAAAGCTTACAGAAAACAGACATCCAACCTAACTTTACATTGCCTTGCCTATCTCTTGGCTCAAACGGCGCTTACAGCCATTTGTGTGATTCAAAATTCTCTGGTTTTTCTATTTGCCTGGGAAATCATGACCATTTCAACTTTTATGCTCGTCATTTTTGAATATTACAAACAAAACACCTTAAAAGCGGGAATCAATTTTCTAATTCAGTCGCATGCAGGCGTTTTATTTCTGACATTGGGTTTTATTTGGGTATATTATCAAACAGGATCTTATGATTTTAGGGCGATAAGTCAATTTTCAACCAACTTTCCGCCTGTGACAAGTTTGGCCTTATTTTTCTTCTTTTTCATAGGTTTTGCTGTTAAAGCCGGATTTGTGCCTTTTCATACCTGGCTTCCTTATGCACATCCTGCGGCTCCTTCACATATTTCTGGAGTGATGTCGGGCGTAATTATCAAAATTGGAATCTTTGGAATTTTGCGAATGCTGCAGCTCATTCAAACCGATTATATAGTATTGGGCTATATTATACTTGTTTTTTCCGCAATTTCAGGAATATACGGTGTAATGCTCGCCATATTGCAACACAATTTAAAGAAACTCCTCGCCTACCACAGCATTGAAAATATTGGCATTATCGGTATTGGCATTGGGCTGGGAACATTGGGATTGGGGCAACAAAACAGTACCTTAATTTTACTTGGATTTGGCGGGGCGCTGCTTCATGTGCTTAATCATTCCCTGTTTAAATCCTTGCTTTTTTACAGTGCCGGAAATGTGTATCAAACCACGCATACTATGAATATTGAACATTTTGGAGGTTTGGTGAAGCAAATGCCGCATACTTCGATTTTATTTCTGATTGCCGCACTTGCCATAAGCGGACTTCCGCCTTTTAACGGTTTTGTTTCAGAATTTCTTATTTACTCAGGTTTGTTTGATGGCATGGCGAGCAAAGAAATGCTCAACCTTGTGGTATTGCTGTTTTCAGTTTTTGGGATGGTTCTTATTGGCGGACTTGCCCTGCTTTGTTTTACAAAAGCATTTGGCTCCATGTTTTTAGGAAACCCAAGACATCATTTTCAGACAGAACCAAAAGAATCTGGCAGTGGAAAACTAATTCCTATGTATATGGTGATGGCATTCATTGTTGCCATTGGACTGTTTCCGAAATTTTTCTTTTCGCTGTTAAGCGAACCACTTAAGTTGTACTTGGACAAAATAAATTTTACGGAATCGGTTTCAACAGCAGTTTCCATTACCGAAACCATGCAAACTATTGGCTTTAGCGCAGCGGGATTTATTGTTTTAGGATTGCTTATTTTTTTTATCAGAAGAAAAATTACAGCCAAAATGCCAAGTCCTGTTTTAACAACTTGGGGTTGTGGCTATGTTGGCGAAACCGAAAAAATGCAATATACGGCGAGTTCATTTATTAGATCTTATCGAAAACTTGCTGAACCTATGTTATCCATCCAAAAAAATAAAATAGAGATAGAAGGTGTTTTTCCAATTTCGGGCAGGCATGAAACCCATCCTCATGACAAAATTGAAGAATGGTTTATTGATAAACCTTGGAACTTAATGAAAGTTTTCTTCGGAAAATTCAGATTTCTGCAAAATGGAAATCCGCAGTTTTATGTGCTCTACGGAGCTGCTTTTATTGCATTGATTATAGGTGTTCCGCTAATTAATGACATCATAAAAAAAATAATTTATTTCTTAAATCAGATATAATATGATAAGTCTTGTATTGATAGTGCTCACAAGTTTGTTTTTTATGGGACTTGTAATAAGAACCAAAAGCATTGCTTCAGGAAGAAAAGGGCCAGGGTTGTTTCAACCTATGAAAGACATCATCCGTTTATGGAAAAAAGGCGCTGTTTACAGCAATACCACGAGTTTTATATTTCAAATTGCGCCAAGCATTTATTTCGCCTCCATCCTCATGGCCATTTTGGTGATTCCGTTTGGTCATTATAAAGGAATTATTTCCTTTGATGGCGATTTTGTGTTTTTTGCCTACGTGCTGGCGCTTGGAAAATTCTTCAGCATAATTGGAGCTTTAGATACCGGAAGCAGTTTTGAAGGAATGGGCGCAAGCAGGGAAGCGCTGTATTCGATGCTGGCAGAACCCGCTTTCTTTATTTTAATGGGCTCTTTTGCACTTTATACGGGACATACTTCATTTCACGAAATATTTACTTCCCTCCATTTTGGTTCTTATATTTCTTACGGACTTGGCGCTTTGGCAACTTTTGTTTTGGTGATGATTGCGATGATAGAAAATAGCCGGATGCCGGTTGATGATCCAAAAACTCACTTGGAATTAACGATGGTGCATGAGGTTATGATTTTGGATAACAGCGGCTTCGATTTGGGATTGATTTTGTACGGCACAAATTTGAAATTTGCGATGTATGGTGCGCTAATTGCCAATTTTTTTACCGGTTCGTTTTCGATTTTAATTTCTATCCTAATATTTTTAGGCGTTCAAATAATGTTTGCCATTTTGGTTGGAATTTTAGAATCATTTTCGGCACGATTTAGAATGGGGAACAACGCACAATTCATATTTACCCTTACCTCAATTTCAATATTGATATTTTTCGGGGTATTGCTGATTATGGGGAAATTTGTGTAGCGGAAATATAAAATATTTGAAATATAAACTTGATGTAATTTTTAAAAATTAAAGAAATGACCAACGTATTATTAATCATATTTGCCATGTCGCTGATCTACTTAAGCATCGCCAACCGACTGATGAGTTACGTTAAGATTCTTGCTTTTCAAGGAATCTTGCTGTTTGGCGTGAGTTTTATTGAGTTGGGCGAAATGAGTCCGCTCAACCTTACCTTTATCTTATTGGAAACCATCGTTTTTAAAACCATCGCTGTTCCCTTATTTCTCAATTATGTGATCAAGCATAATGAAATTACCCGGGAAGCAGAACCTTATGTGCCACATTTTATATCATTGATTGTGGTTACCACCATTGTGGTTGCCACCTTTTTACTGTCAAATACCATTGTAAATGTCCAACTAAACAAAGTCTATTTTGTGGCGGCATTGTCGGCATTATTTACGGGATTGTACCTTATTGGCACCAGAAAAAAAATCCTGACGCACGTGATGGGATTTTTGGTGATTGAAAATGGCGTTTTTATTTTATCGCTTGCAGTGGGTAACGAAATGCCGATGCTGTTAAACACGGGAATATTGCTCGATCTTTTTATCACGGTATTGCTGCTCGGAATTTTTGTAAACAAAATTGGCGATGTTTTAAAAGATGTAGATGTAGATCAATTAAGAAAACTAAAAGATTAACAATTAGATTTACGATATACGATTTTTGATTTACGATTTTTGATTTACGATTTTTGAAGTTTAAAAAATAAAACAAACATAGTTGGTAACTATTTAATAAAAATATCATTTAAAACATGGCCATACCTTATCTCATCGGAGCAATTGCAATTGCAATCTCCTTGTTTTTTAACAGGAATAAAAAAATGAATTATATTCTGGTGGCTATTTTTCTGATTCTTCAGTGGGCATTTACCATCAACGAATACAACCACCAAAACATCGTTGAATTTGACTATTTTCTGCCTGATGCACTTGCTATTTTATTGCTATTTACCATCAGCATTATTGCGGTCCCGGCATTCTACCACAGTTATGTTTTCTTTACAAAAAATGAAGACAATCCAAGAAATAGGGCGATGTATTATGCTTCTATGGTTGTCCTGATTTTCGCATTAAGTATGGCCTATCTTTCCAACCATATTGCGGTAACGTGGATTTTTGTGGAAATGACAACACTTTCTGCTTCCGCATTAATTTACCACCGAAGAAATGTACGCACTTTAGAAGGTACCTGGAAATATATTTTTGTTTGTTCCATCAGCATCACTTTTGTTTTTATTGGCATTTTATTTCTGAGTATTGCTGTTCAGCAACTTGGAATAAGCGACCTAACTTTTACTTCACTCATAAAAAGGGCTGCGGAATTGGATATTTTTTGGTTGCGATTGGCATTTATCTTCATTTTTACCGGATACACCGCCAAAATAGGATTGGTTCCAATGTACACAGCCGGAATTGACGCAAAAGACAAAGCGCCTTCACCCGCCGGCGCATTATTGTCGAGCGTTTTAATGAATGTAGGATTTGTCGGAATTTTCCGTTTTTATGAAATTATCGCGCAAACTTCGCTTCATTCCTGGGCAAATAATATCATTATGATTTCTGCCGTACTTTCCATATTTATCGCAACGGTTTATATGATTAAAGTGAAAAATATCAAAAGGATGTTCGCCTATTCAAGTATTGAACACATGGGAATTGTGATGCTCGGAATGGCAGCCGGAGGCATTGGTTATTATGCTGCCATCCTGCATATTATATTTCATTCTTTTGTGAAATCGGGATTGTTTTTTCAAATGGGGCAAATTTACAGGGTTTACAACAGCAAAAGCATTTATGATGTGGGAAATTACTTTAAATACAACCTTACCGGCGCTATGGTTGTTCTTTTTGGATTTATCTCCGCAACGGCAATGCCGCCTTCCGGATTGTTTGTCAGCGAATTTTTGATTTTCAGATCCTTGTTTGAAGCCCATTATCTTTTTGTCCTTATTTTTGTTTTACTGTTGCTCACCATCATTATTTGGGCTTTCGGAAAAAATATATTTAAACTGTTATTTACGCCGGCAGTTGGTTTTAAGGACGAAAATGTAGAACACATAAAACCGTATGAATCCATTTCGCAATTTATTTTGTTGGGATTGGTTGTTTATCTCGGAATGAATCCGCCGCTTCAAATGGTTGAATTGATCAAGGAAGCCGTTAAAAATTTACCGCTATAATTATGAACGCAATTTCAATTAAAAATAACCAGCAAATTCCTTTTGATTCAATTCCTGTTTTGGAATATGAACAATTTTTGGACTACAATACTTCATTGTTGCATCTTGATGACAATCATTGCGTAAATTATTACGGCATTCCGTTTCAGGGCAACATAAAACTCATTTGTTGCATTGCTAACGATAAAGTTGGACTTATAAACATTTCTTCGTGCCTTGTTGAACTTCAAAAACCGCTTGAATCTTTTAGCCAGCACCATCTCGCTTTTGAAAAATTCGAAAGGGAAATTCACGAAAATTTTGGCATTCATTTTATCAATCATCCTTGGTTAAAGCCCGTTCGTTATCCCGTTAATCTGGCTGATAAAAACAGCACAATTGCAAACTATCCATTTTTTAAGATTGAAAGCGAAGAACTGCACGAAGTTGGCGTTGGACCCATTCATGCAGGCATTATTGAGCCGGGACATTTTCGATTTATTTGTAATGGAGAACAAATTCTTCATCTCGAAATTCAGCTGGGCTATCAGCATCGAGGCATTGAAAACTTGTTTTTACAGAAGAAAAAATTAATTGAACTTCATACATTGGCCGAAAATATTTCGGGAGATTCTGTGGTGGAACACACCACGGCTTTTGTGAATTTATGGGAAACTTTATGCGAACATAAAACCGATGAGGATTTGCATTTTGCAAGAACGCTTGCCGCTGAATTGGAACGCATTGCGATACATACCGGCGATTTAAGTGGCATGTGCACCGATGTTGCCTACCAATTGGGCAGTGCTGTTTTTGGCAGATTAAGAACCCCAATCATAAACTTTTTTCAGCAATGGTGCGGAAATCGACTGGCAAAAAGCTTAATCCGTGCCGGAAAAACCAATTTCCATTTTTCTGCGGAATTGGGAGAAATCCTTAAAAACATCTTGGATAAATTTGAACCGGATTTTGATGAGATGTGTGACGAAACTTTCGGATCTCCAACTGTTATGGGAAGGTTTGAGAAAACAGGAATGGTAACCAACGAACTGGGAAAAAGCATTGGACTTGTAGGAATGTCGGCCCGAATGACCAACATAAATCGTGATATCAGAACTTCACATCCTTACAATTTTTATGCAACTTTAGCCCACCAACCCATTCTAAAACACCACGGAGACGTTTATTCCCGTGCCCAAATCAGAAGAGAAGAAGTGAAACAATCCATTGCTTATATCAGGGATTTAATTGCTGCGATTCCTTCTGAAAATTTAAACAGAAAACCGCTCTCCCAACCAACTCCCAATTCATTTGCACTGTCGTTGACCGAAGGTTGGCGCGGAGAAATTTGCCATTGTGCTATTACAGACGCTAATGGCGAATTGTTGCACTATAAAATTAAAGATCCTTCCTTTCACAATTGGTTGGCTTTGGCTTTGGCAGTTCGAAACAATGAAATTTCAGATTTCCCGATCAGCAACAAAAGTTTCGATTTTTCTTACTCCGGACACGATTTATAATTTCAAGCAAAATAGCAATTATGATTAACAATTTAAAAATACTCGTCCACCAAGGAAAACAATATATTCCTGATGTTACCAATGCTGAAATCCCTGGGATTTTTAGGGGAATACCTGTAATAAGCAATGAAAAAGTGGATGAAAAAGCACTTGAAGCCATCTGTCCTACCCAAGCCATTTCCATAAACCCAGTGCAACTTGATTTGGGAAAATGCACTTTTTGCGGAGAGTGCGCTGTTGCTTTTCCCAACAAAATAAAATTTACCACAGCCTACAAAATCGCAACCAACAGCAGAGAACGATTGGTGGTAAAAGAAGGGGAAGAAAGTCTCATTGTTCTTAACCCAGATTTAATCAGAAAAGAAATCAGCGACTATTTTAGCGGTTCCCTAAAATTGCGTCAGGTTTGTGCCGGAGGAGACGGAAGTTGCGAATTGGAACTTGGCGCAACCGGAAATGTGAACTTTGATATGGGACGTTTTGGAATTGAATTTGTGGCATCGCCTCGTCATGCCGACGGCATTGTAATTACCGGTCCAATCACAAAAAATATGGCAGCGCCTTTGCAAATTTGCTATGATGCCATGCCTGAACCAAAAATTATTATTCTGGCCGGAACCGATGCCATCAGCGGAGGAATTTTTATCGACAGTCCGGCGCTGGACAGAAGTTTTTTGAAAACGCACCATATAGATTTATACGTTCCGGGAAACCCGATTCATCCGCTGACTTTTATCAATGGCATTTTGGATTTGATACGCAAAAGGAAATCATAACCTTTAATAAACTTATTATTATGACTCAATTCACCTTGCTTTTTGCCAGTATTTTAGGCGGTTTGGCGGTTATATTTGGCGCGTTTGGCGCACACGCTTTAAAAAAAATATTGTCGGAGGAACAATTAAAAAGCTTTGAAACCGGCGTTAAATACCAAATGTACCACGCCATTGTTTTGCTGGTTATTGGTTTCAACTTCAAGTTAGAAACCGCATCAGAAAAATATATGGTTTACAGTTTTATGGCGGGCATACTTTTGTTTTCGTTCAGCATTTACGGATTGGTCATTTCATCGGCAAAAAACAAAAAACTAACATTTCTGGGCCCAATTACGCCACTTGGCGGTTTGCTGTTGATTATTGGCTGGAGTTTATTGGGATATGCCGTGTACACAATGCCGTTTTGATTTTTTAAATGCTAAGAATTTTTATACGCATAGAACCTTTGCCATAAAATTTTAAGTTTACGAATTACGATTTTTGATGGACGATTAGTCGAATTTGATTTTTTAAAACTTTAACAATAGTAGTAAGAAATTTAGGGTTTTCCCATTTGATGTTTTAACTTCTCAAGCATTTCTCCCATTTTTTCGTGCACTTTATTGATTGCTTTCAACGGGCGAACCATCACTTTGAAACTGATGATTTTACCTTCATCATTAACCTCAATCATATCTACGCCGTTTACGGTTACGCCATCAATCAGCGTGATAAATTCCAAGATAAGTTGGTTGTTGTCAATGATTTGATTCACATACTTAAAATTGGAATTTTCGCCACCAAACACTTCCAGTGCCGCCATTAAATAGATTTTGGTGATTTGCTTTCCTTCTTGCGGCTCCCAAACAATAGGTGAATAAAAAATCACCTCATCTGACAAAAGTTCATCCAATATTTTAGGATTTTTGGTGTATAAAAATGTGTGCCAATTTTTTAAGGATGTGTTCATTGGATTTATGTTTTTACTTGATGAAATTTTTGCGTTTAAGGTTCTACGGATTATAAATTTAGAAATCACTTTTTAATGTTGCAAATCCATTGTTTTACAGACAAAACAAAATTATTGCTGCCTGCATTATTTTTAATTGTACCGAAATCGGTATAATTAAAATTGGGATTGTACAATGCTTCCCATTCCCCAAGATATTTAATGGTGCTTTTCAAACTGAGCCATTTGATAATAATGACTTCTTGCATTTGGCTTTTTGCCATATCGGTCAGTGAAATAAAATCGTCTTTAGCATTGGAAACAATGGTTATTTCTTTCCCGTCAATACTTATTTTAGTGTTTTTTGGCATAGCTTTTTTGTTTAATTTCCTGATTGTCAAAAATTGTAAATTGTCGATTTTGAGTTAATGGTCTCAAAAAATTTATGCCAAACTACGTCTTTTGCCCTCATCTTACCGTCCACAGCTTCCATTTTCAAAGCGTTACAATTTGTAACGGTTTCATTTCCTTCTGCCAGTAAACGTTTTTTCATCACACGCCAATAAACTTGTGGGTTATTGCTTTCAGTTAAAATGGCAATTACATCTACAATGGCAAAATACCATTTCTCCAATTTTTAATCCCAATGGGTTCTTAATTTTTTTCGTTAAAAAGTTTGATTTCGTCTTTCATTTTTTATGGATAAGTTGTATTGTGAGTTTTTTAGATTATACTGAATATGGCTAATTGCAAATTTGGGCTATATGTTAAAGCTACGGAAAATATATACACAAATTCACGTATTTTAATAACAATCAAGCTAAATTATGATTCAGGATTTTTTGGCTCTTCGTTTATTTTCGGGTTTTCAATTTCAGTTGGTGGCGCAAAATTTCCGTGTTCATCAAACAGTTCTTCAAACTCCGGATTGTGGGAAAACTCAAATTTTTCGGGTTGGGGCCCAGTTTTTTTGAAGATGAAAGCAAAAATAAATCCAACCAAAAAACCAGATGAGTGGCCTTCCCAAGAAATTTCTTCTTTTATCGGGAAAATGTACCAAACGGTGCTTCCGTATAAAAAAACCACAATTAAAGAAACTGCCGCCAAGCGATAATATTTTCGGAAAATGCCGCTAAAAAAAATAAAACTCACCAAAAAATAAACAACGCCGCTGGCGCCAATATGATAGGACGGACGCGCAAAAGACCAGGTTAAGAGTCCGGTTAAAAAAATTCCCCACAACAAAACTTTTGTGGCAATGCCTTCATAAAAATAGTACAAACTTGCCAGCATCACCAATAAAGGAATGGAATTGCTGAATAAATGTTCTATGCTGCTGTGCAAAAACGGCGAAAAAATGATGCCGCGCAAACCCGTTAATGTTTGCGGATAAATTCCGTACTCATTAAAATTCTTTCCAAATTTTATTTCAAGAAAATAAACCAGCCAAATTGAAAAAACGGCAATAATAGGAATAATGACAAAATTATGGGAAAATATGGATTTACTTTTTGGCACTGAAAAAATTGAATTTTGAATGGTTGAATTTATTAAAATTTTCTGTCAATTTACAGATAGACGATAAAAATTAATCAGTTTTCATTTTTAATTCTAACTGCATTAGGGATAGCAGCGATATCCTTTTTTATTTTTCATAAAAAAGATTTAGCGAATAGCCCGACACAAATGTAATGCAGTGTAATGCCCAACAAATTTTTATGCTTATTTTTACGCTATGAATGAGCCATTAGCCGAACGCATACGTCCGAAAACCTTAGATGATTACATTAGCCAGCAGCATTTGGTGGGGAAAAACGGTGCGTTGACCGAGCATATTAAGCGTGGCATTATTCCGTCCCTGATTTTTTGGGGGCCGCCGGGAATTGGGAAAACCACGCTTGCCAACATCATCGCAAAGGAATCAAAGCGGCCTTTTTATACGCTGAGCGCCATAAGTTCTGGCGTTAAAGATGTGCGTGAAATTATTGAAAAAGCCAAGCAAAGCGGTGGATTGTTCACCGAAAAAAACCCGATTTTATTTATTGATGAGATTCACCGTTTCAGCAAATCGCAACAGGATTCGTTGCTGGGCGCGGTTGAAAAAGGCTGGGTAACATTGATTGGCGCAACCACAGAAAATCCGAGTTTTGAAGTGATTCCCGCTTTGTTGTCGCGCTGCCAGGTTTATGTGTTGAATTCCTTCAGCAAAAAAGATTTGGAAGATTTGCTGCAACGCGCTTTAAAAGAAGACGCTTATATTTCCAAAAAAAATATTATTGTTGAAGAAACCGAAGCTTTGTTGCGGGTTTCTGGAGGCGACGCGCGAAAATTATTGAATATTTTTGAATTGGTGGTGAACACCGAAAAAGAGCCCATAAGAATCACCAACGAACTGGTGCTTTCAAAAATTCAAAAAAACACCGTGTTGTATGATAAAACCGGCGAACAGCATTACGACATTGTTTCGGCTTTTATAAAATCTATCCGAGGAAGCGATCCAAATGCTGCTGTTTACTGGTTGGCGCGCATGATTGAAGGCGGCGAGGACGCAAAATTCATTGCGAGAAGAATGCTGATTTTGGCTTCGGAAGACATAGGAAATGCGAATCCGACCGCTTTGATTTTGGCCAACAACACGTTTCAGGCGGTGAATATTATCGGTTTTCCGGAATCACGGATTATTTTGAGCCAGTGCGCCATTTATCTGGCGAGCTCGGCAAAAAGCAACGCCTCGTACGAAGCCATTGGAAAAGCGCAAAGCATGGTAAAAGAAACCGGAGATTTATCGGTGCCGCTGCATTTAAGAAATGCGCCAACCAAGCTGATGAAAGAATTGGATTACGGCAAAAACTACAAATATGCCCACAGTTTTGAAAACAATTTTGCCGAGCAGGAATTTTTGCCCGATGAACTGAAAAACACTAAAATATACGATCCCGGCAACAATGCGCGTGAAAATACCATCAGGGATTTTTTGAAGAAATTGTGGAAGGGGAAATATGGTTATTAATTTCCTATCCCCAGTCTCCTATCCCCAGCCCTTTCCTAAGGAAAGGGAGTTTGATTTGATATTTATAAAATATTTAGTTTTTTAATACAATTGGCAAAGTAAACTCCGTTGAAACCGGAATCGCTCTTTTTATTGCCGGCTGCAAGGTTGGTAAATTTTGAAGGCTCACTTTTACAATGCTGTCAAATTCAGGTATTAACTGGTTAATTTTAGCTGATTTTTGAATATTCGACAAGGTTGTTTTTCCAGAAGTATCTATTTTTAATTTCACCAAAACAGTGTCATTAATGCTATCCTTAACACTTAATTCAAATTCTTTTAAAGAAGCATAAATATGTTGGGACATTTCCATTTGGAAGCAAATCTGCTGCTTTTTTTTGGAAGGAATATCAGCACAATTTGGAAAAAGCGGATAAGAATCTACCGAATTAAAATCTACAATGGTATCAATTTTTTGTATGGGTTCGCGTTTTGTATGCTGCTCAATATAAGAACAGGACAACACTAAAATTGAACAAGTTAATAGGGTAAAAAGTTGTTTTAACATCACTGTTTATTTCAAAAAGTGAAAATACAACATTTTCTGTTAGTCAACAATTACAAGCAAAAAAAAACCGAGGATTTCTCTTCGGTTTAAACATATTTAATGTGAAAAATTATTATCCTACGAAATTCTGTTTTGAATTATTCCTTTATTGTAATTACCACCACGCCATTTTTGCCTTTTTCCCCATATTTTTCCATGGCATTTTTATCCTTAAAAACATGAATGCTTTTTATGGTGTTAGGATCAATTTTTTGCATTTCTTCATAAGAAATTTCCACGTCATCTAAAATAAATATCGGTCTTTCACTTGAATTTAGCGTTGGGAGTTCTGTATTTTCGGCATTTTGTTCTTTACCTTCAACCATAAAAGCAATGGGCAAGGAATATTTTACGCCAACAGTTTTGCCCTTGTGTTTTCCTGGCGTCATTTTCGGTAAACTTGTAATTACCCGTATTGCTTCTTCTTCCAACTTCTTGTGCGGGGCTCTAGCCTTTGCTTCAGATATATTTCCTTCTTTATCTATTTTAAACATCACAAAAACTTTATTAAGTCCTGTCTTTAAGCTGAGCTCTTTTCCCAATTTCGCATTAAAATTAGCATTTACATAAGTTGCAATTTTTCCTTGCAAACAATCTTCTAATTCTTCCTCAGTTCCTTCACAACCAGGATAAACCGGCACATTATCAATTTCGGCAAAAGAAACCTCTTCAATTTCAATTGGATTAATGGTGTCGGTAGTTTTTAAAACAGTTTCATTTTCTTTTGTTTTTATTTCTGATATCAATGCGTCTTCATTTAAAATTTCATTTATCAGTAAAGGAACTTGTTCCAATGCTTCTTTGGATTTGTATTCAAAGGAACTTAACAACAACATCGCCAACAATAAAGGCGCTATTAATAAATACTTTAACTGTTTCATTTTTTGTGATTTTTCTTTTGTGATCATAATAATTCTTTTTTTGATTAATGAATGTTTAAAAAATTGATTGATAAATGAAATGTTTTCCACATTAAAAGTTTCTGCCAACAACTTATTGAAATACGTTTTTTTATCGGTTTCTTTAACCACTTCGGCATCCGAAATGTATTCATGCAACAAGGTAATTCGCTTTTGATAAACATAAACCAACGGATTAAACCACAATACAATTTTTAATAATTCGAAATAAAGCAAATCCAAGGTGTGTTTTTGTTTGCAATGAATCAACTCGTGTTGTATTATTTGCAAATCCGGATTTTTCAATAAATGACTGTTGATAAAAATATAGTTGAAAAAGGAAAAAGCTGCTTGTTTTTCATCAAGAACAATTAACGTGTAATTGTCTTTTTTTAAGCTTTTACTTGTCTGGATTAGCTTTACTATTTTGGTCAGCCTAACTAAAAATAAGATAAAAAATAAGCCCATTCCCACATAAAAAATAAAGGTTGAAATTCCAAGAAACGTTTCAAAAGGCGTGTTATTTTCGACATATACTTGCGGATTTATAACAACTTCCGGTAAATACACCCTATAATCCTGCGGAACCGTTTTCCTAAAACTTTCAAGCTTCAGCAACGGAATGATAAAAGACAAAAGTGGTGTTGCCAACAAATAAATTCTGTTCCATTTAAAGAAGGTTTCCTTTTGCAAAAACAAATCGTAAACCGCTAAAAACAAGGTTTGAAAAAGCAACATTTGAATTATGTAATTGATCATCGTTCAGTTTTTTTATCGTTAATAATTTTCAATATGGTGTCCAATTCTTTATAATCCACCTCGTTTTTATCTACAAAAAACGAGACCATACTTTTAAAAGAACCTCCAAAATAACCGTCCACCATTTTTTGCAGACTTTGGTTGGTATAAATTGTTTTTGAAACCAACGGAAAATAAATATACCCTCTTCCCTTTGCTTTGTGTGCGACAAAATCCTTGGTTTCCAGTATTCTAATGATGGTGGAAACAGTATTGTAGGCCGGTTTAGGTTCAGGCAATTGGTCTATAATCTCTTGCACAGATGCTTCTTCCAACTCCCATAAAATCCGCATAAATTGCTCTTCTGCTTTTGTCAATTGTTTGTCCATTTTTTAACTAAGTTTTTAGTTCAACAATACAAATATAACTAAATATTTAGTTTAAACTAATTTTTTAGTTAAAAATTAAAAGTATTGTTTTTCGCCACTTTAAATTCTAAATTGAATTATTACCTTAGCGTATGGATATTTTTCTGCTCATCGTCGGATTTTTAATTGTGCTAACAGGCATTTTAGGTTCAGTTTTACCAGTTTTGCCCGGACCGCTTGCCAGTTGGGTTGGACTGCTCCTGCTCTATTTGACAGAAGCAATACCAATTGACTGGACAGTTTTAGGAATTACTTTGGGCGTTGCCATATTGGTTTCTGTCATAGATTATGTGCTGCCAATACTTGGAACAAAAAAATTCGGCGGCAGCAATTATGGCGTAAATGGCGCAATGATCGGACTTATATTCGGGATTTTTTTCGGTCCGTTGGGAATTATTGCTGGTCCGTTTTTGGGTGCTTTTTTTGGCGAACTCCTAAAAGATCATAAAGATTCCAAGAAAGCTTTAAAAGCGGCTGTTGGTTCGTTTATCGGATTTTTATCTTCAACCTTGCTTAAATTGGCGGTTTGTCTGGTGTTTGCCGGAATGTATATTGCGACTTTTTGGGAATATAAAGATGCTTTTTTTGGAGTTAATTAAGAGATAAAAAGATTGATTTTTTACTGAAAAGATAAATGGCCTCAAGTTTTCCCCTTCGGGGAAATGTCCGCCAAAGCAGACAATGGGGAATAAAAAAAGCGTCCCGGATTTCGGGAAGCTTTCCATTGGTTTAAAAAACCTGGCGTTAAAAACGCCAAAACAACACAACTAAATCGCCAACACAGCGATACGCAAATATATTAATTTTTTTTTGATTTCAAATTCCAAACACTTTTTCTTTCTAAATTGCCTATTTTTCTGAATTGATTGTATCTTTGCTCCCGATCAATAAAAAGTAATTTTAAAACACCTAGAAATGCAATTATCGCCACTCGAAATAATAAGAAGAGAATCCTTGCAAAAGTTACGTGAATTGGGCATAAACCCATATCCTGCCGAAGAATTTAAAACCACCACAACCATAAAGGAAATCTTGACAAATTTTGACGGTTTTGAAGGCAAAGAAGTTGTTTTGGCGGGAAGAATGATGAGCAGAAGAATTATGGGAAAAGCCTCTTTTGCCGAGTTAAAAGATGCCAGCGGAAGAATGCAAATTTACATCAACCGTGATGAAATTTCATCTGATGCTGAAGGAACCATGTACAACACCGTATTCAAAAAATTATTGGATATGGGCGATATTATTGGCATTAAAGGCGAAATTTTTAAAACGAAAGTTGGTGAGGAATCTATAAATGTAAAGGAGCTTACGGTGTTGTCAAAAAGTCTGCGTCCGCTTCCTGTGGTTAAAACGGATGCCGACGGAAAAGTGCACGATGCTTTTTCTGATGCCGAGTTAAGATATCGCCAAAGATATGTTGATTTAATTGTAAACGATCACGTAAAAGAAACCTTTATAAAAAGAACAAAAATTACGAATTCCATTCGAGATTTTTTCAACAAACGAGATTATTTGGAAGTGGAAACGCCAATATTACAGCCAATTCCTGGTGGCGCAGCCGCACGTCCTTTTAAAACGCATCACAATGCCTTGGATATGCCTTTGTATTTGCGAATTGCGAACGAATTGTACTTAAAAAGACTGATTGTTGGCGGATTTGATGCCGTTTATGAGTTCTCCAAAGATTTCAGAAATGAAGGAATGGACAGAACCCACAATCCCGAATTTACCGTGATGGAATTATATGTGGCTTACAAAGATTACCTCTGGATGATGAAAATGACCGAGGAATTGCTGGAAAAAGTCGCCATAGATTCAAACGGAACCACTGAAGTACAAATAGGACAAAATATAGTGAGTTTTAAAGCGCCTTATCCAAGAGTGCCCATTTTGGAAGCCATAAAAATACATACCGGTTTTGATGTTGCGGGAATGGATGAAAATGAATTGAAAGAAGTCTGCAAAAAAGTGGGCGTTGCGGTTGATGAAACCATGGGCGTTGGTAAATTGATTGATGAATTGTTCGGCGAAATGTGCGAACACCACTATATTCAGCCAACATTTATTACCGATTATCCAAAAGAAATGAGTCCGCTCACCAAAGAACACCGTTCAAATCCGGCCTTAACCGAGCGTTTCGAATTGATGGTGAACGGCAAAGAATTGGCGAATGCCTATTCAGAATTAAATGATCCCATTGAACAACGCGAACGTTTTGAAGAGCAGTTAAAATTGACCGAAAAAGGCGATGACGAAGCGATGTTTATTGATCAGGACTTTTTACGTGCACTGGAATACGGAATGCCGCCAACCTCGGGAATTGGCATTGGAATCGACCGGTTGGTGATGTTTATGACCAACAACAGTTCCATTCAGGAAGTTTTGTTTTTTCCGCAAATGAGACCGGAGAAAAAAGCGGTGGAAATGAGCGAGGACGAAAAAGCAATTTTCAACATTTTAAAAGCGAATTCCCCTATATTATTGAACGACTTAAAAACACAATCGGGCTTCAGCAATAAAAAATGGGACAAAACCATTAAAGATTTGACTAAAAAGCACTTAGCAAAAATAAACAACACAGAAGAAGGTTTGTTTGTTGAGCTGGGGAAATAAGAAATCGACTTGATTTAATTGATCATTTCAACATAAATAAAAAAGGAATTGCTTAATTGCAGTTCCTTTTTTTGCTGAAATAGATAGCAGATTCAGACATATTTCAAGCTAAAAAATTCATCAATATTGATTTTTAATTTTCAAAATTTTTCAAAATAATTGAATCTCATTGTTTTTAAGGTTTTTTTGTATATTGGTCTTATGAAACGAGCATAACAAATTTTGATACACAAGAAATGATTAATAGCGAACTGCAGCTGTACCAATAAAAAATAAATAATAAACAGATGAAAAGAACTTTTATCCCCGCTATTTTTATTTTATCCATATTTTCAGGCGTTTTGCATGCGCAAGAAGCCATAGAAAAAAACTATCCTGCTTTTAGCGCATTTCTAACCGAACAAAACACCAAAATTGCTGCGGTTGAAAATGGCCACAGTCTTACTGAAGTGAAAGAAATTATGGGTTCACCTATTATTGTAAAAGTTCCAAAAACAGGAAAAATAAAAGCTTTGAGCCAATTATTCAAACAGCCTGAGTTTATTTCAAAGGCCAATGACAAAAACAAAAAGGAAATTAGCATTTTATGGTATTTCTCAACGCCTAAAAATCAAGACGGCATTGTTTCAAGGTCGGAGTGCACACCGGTTATCATTAAAAATGACAGTGTGATAGGAAAAGGCACAAAATTTTATATGATTTTTGTGAAAACATCGCAAATTCATTTTTAATAACTGATTCAACCCAAAATATCACCATTTTTAATTCACAAAAAATGAAAATTTTACCTGTTCTTTAAAACGAATATAAACTACATCTCGATTGAAAATTATTGCTTATAAATAATTAAATTTGAACCTATAAACAAACAAGCTTTATTGCAAAATAAGCTTCCCAAACTTATCCCAATTATGAATAAATATCTTTTGACAAGAACATTAAAGTCGGTTATTTTTTGCACTTTAATAGTTTCCGCCACTTTTGCGCAAAACAAAGAAAAAGAGTCAACTATGCAAAACAACAATGTGTTATTGGAAAAATGGACTGGTCCTTACGGTGGTGTTCCTTCTTTTGACAAAATGAACCTCAACGACATTAAACCGGCTTTGGAAAAAGGCATGGCTTTAAATTTGGAAGAAATTGATGCCATCACCAACAATCCGGCAGCGCCAACTTTTGAAAACACCATAGTGATGATGGAAAAATCGGGAGATGTGCTCGATCGCATTTTTAAATACTACGGAATTTGGAGCGCCAATTTATCTTCGCCGGAGTTCAGAAAAATTCAAGGAGAAATGGCGCCAATATTGTCGGAGTTTAGCTCAAAAATTTCCCAAAACAAAAAATTATTCGACAGAATTAAAGCGGTTTACGAAAATTCTTTGAAAAATCCGTTAGAAGCCGACCAAGAAAGAGTTATAAAACTTATTTATGAAAGATTCGCCATGGACGGAGCGGAATTGGATGACGTTAAAAAAGCGCGTTATGCCGCCATTAACAAAGAACTTTCTTCAATTTACACCAATTTCTCCAACAATATTTTAGCCGACGAAGAAAATTATGTGGTTTACTTAACAAAAGACCAATTAAGCGGATTGCCGGAATCGATGATTAAAGCGGCTGAAAAAGCAGCAAAAGACAAAGGTCGAGAAGGTGAATATGCCATTACCAACACAAGATCTTCCATGACGCCTTTCTTAACCTATTCGGATGAAAGAACCTTGCGAGAAAAAGTATGGAAAAACTACTATTCTCGCTGCGACAATAACGACCAATTCGACAATAAAGAAAATGTGGCCAAAATCCTGAAGCTCAGAAAAGAACGTGTGGGGCTTTTAGGTTTTGATAATTTTGCCGAATGGCGCCTGCAAAACAGAATGGCCAAAACGCCCGAAAATGCTATGGCGCTTATGAATGCCGTTTGGCCTGCAGCCATTGCAAGAGTTAACGAAGAAGTTGCTGATATGCAGGCTATTGCAAACAAAAATAATGATAATATCACCATTGAACCTTGGGATTATCAGTATTATTCAGAAAAAGTAAGAAAAGAAAAATACGATTTGGATTCTGATGAAGTGAAACAATACTTGCAATTGGACAAATTGACCCAAGCGTTGTTTTTTGTGGCCGATGAAGTGTTTAATTTCAAGTTTACGCCCGTGCCGGAAGGAACTGTTCCGGTATTTCATGAAGACGTAAAAGTTTGGGAAGTTACCAACAAATCAACTGGCGAACATATCGGATTGTGGTATTTGGATCCTTTTGCGCGTCAAGGAAAAAGATCTGGCGCCTGGGCAACAACTTATAGAGATTTTTCAACATTTGACGGCAAAAAAACCGTTTTGGGATCAAACAATTCAAATTTTGTAAAACCGGGTCCGGGTGAAGCCGTTTTGGTCTCTTGGGATGACGCCACAACATTTTTGCACGAGTTTGGCCATGCCTTGCATTTCTTTTCTGCAAACGTAAAATATCCTACACTTAACAGCGGCGTGAGGGATTATACCGAATTTCAGTCACAAGTTTTGGAGCGTTGGCTTTCAACAGATAAAGTGATCAGCCAATTTTTGGTTCATTATAAAACCGGAGAGGCAATTCCTGCCGCTTTGGTGGCAAAAATTAAAAAATCCGCCACTTTTAATCAGGGATTCTCCACCACGGAATATTTGGCTTCTGCCATAATGGATATGAAATTTCATTTGGCTGATCCAACAAATATTGATGTCGCCGCTTTTGAAAAAGAAACTTTAACCGCCATGAATATGCCCAAAGAATTGGTTATGCGCCATCGCACGCCTCATTTTGGCCATGTTTTTTCTGGTGAAGGCTACGCAACTGCCTATTATGGTTATATGTGGGCCGATGTGCTTACCGCAGATGCTGCAGAAGCTTTTGAAGAAGCACCGGGCGGATTTTACGACAAAGAATTGGCGGCAAAAATGGTAAAATATTTATTTGCACCAAGAAATTCCGTTGATCCTGCAGAAGCATTCAGACAATTTAGGGGACGAGACGCCAAAATAGACGCCTTGTTGCGGGATCGTGGTTTCCCGGTTCCTAAAAAGACCCTATAACACAAAAAACTTAAAAAGGAATTGCAGTAATGCAGTTCCTTTTTTTTTGCTGAATCATTAAAATTACAATATTTATAAACTTTTGAAATTGATTTTTGTTTTAAAAACTATTTGGTTAGGGATTGAAGCGGAAAGCCCACAGTTGCGCTTTTGGGCGCAACGAGGACTTGCAGCAAAAAGCCCGACCGCTTTTTCAGCGGGAACGCCAACCGAAAAGGCAGGCAGGCCCAAAATATGCTTTGCATTTTACAACTGCTGTTTTTAAAATTTAGTCTTTTTTATTTGCTTAAAAATTAGTATCTTGTGTAGTCAAATTTACCTTTTAACTTAAACTTGTGCGCCATGATAAAACAGGTTTCATTTTCAGCCGAAAAATCATTATTCACCTCATTTTTATTCATCTTAATCATTGTCGGATTTCAAAATGCCAGTTATGCAACCAACAGAATTCCAAACGATACCATTGGATTTAATGAATATCGAGGAAGGGTTATAGACAGCAAAACAAAAAAACCGTTGGAATTTGCGACATTGCTGGTTAATGGAACAAATATCAGTACCATTACAAATTCTCAAGGAAATTTTCTGTTAAAGGTTCCTGATAATTATGCCGACCGCAGGGTCACTGTTTCATTTATGGGTTACACCAGTAAAGTAATCAGCTTGTCTGATTTTGATAAGGGCAATACAATCATTAAACTCGAAACATATATAGAAGAACTTTCGGAGGTTAAAATTAATGTGAAAGACGCCACTTCTTTGGTGCAGGAAATGCTGAAAAGAAAAGGTAAAAATTATGATAATGACGACCTTAAAATGACTTCATTTTATAGAGAAACCATCAAAAAAAGAAGAACTTACGTGTCACTTTCAGAAGCCGTTGTTGAAATTTATAAACAACCTTACACGGCCGACAGAAGCGATATTTTAAAAATATACAAAGCGCGAAAAAGCACCGATTACAACAAACTGGATACTGTGGCTTTTAAACTTAGGGGCGGCCCGTTTAACACCATATATCTTGATATTATGAAAAATACCGACATGATATTCGCTGAAGATATGGTTGATATTTATGATTTTACTTTTGACAACACCACAAAAATTGATAACAGACCTATTTATGTCGTAAATTTTAAACAAAAAAGACACATCAATGATCCACTTTTTTACGGAAAATTATATATTGATGCGCAAACATTGGCCTTAACCAATGCAAAATTTTACTTAAATCTTGAAAACAAACAAAAAGCCAGCAGGATTTTTATCATTAAAAAGCCTAAAGATGCCGATGTTCTTCCAATTGAAGCTTATTATCAGGTGGAATATAGAGAAAAAGACGGCAAATGGTATTATGGCTACAGCCGGGTTGAACTCGGATTTAAAATTGACTGGGCTAAAAAATGGTTCAATACCATCTATTACACCACCATTGAAATGGCGGTTACCGATTGGGAAAAAAGCGACGCAAGCCAACTTCCCAAACCTAAAGACCGTTTAAGGCCATCCGTAATTATGAGCGACAATACATCCGGATTTAAAGATCCTGAATTTTGGGGCGCCTACAATGTCATCGAACCGGATAAACCCATTGAATCTGCCATTGAAAAAATTCAAAGACAATTGAAAAGAAATTAATTTAGATGAATACAATTGGCACTATTCAATCATTTAAATTAAAAAAGCAGCATTTTCAAAGCAAAACAGTTTTAACGATCTCAAAAAACCGGCAATTTAGAAAAAATAAAAAATATGCGGTCTTAAGTTATTTGAAAGCTGAAAACAAACAAACAAACATAAGGCAATGAAAAAATAAATACAAATAAAAGTAAATAGCACCATTTTTATATTAATTCATTATTTTTGGAATCTTCAAATAATGTTGTAATATATATATGTACGCAAAATTAATAAAAGACTTTATAAAAGCAAACAGCACTGCAGCCACCAAAGGAAAATCCAACTATCTTTATCCTAAGTTGGTTTCAAATTCCAATGATTTTTTTGAATTCACCTGCAAAGGCTCCGCCAATAAGCCTTATAAAATAACGATAGAATTAAAAAACAACAAAGTAAATGCAACTTCTTGCAATTGTCCTTATGATTATGGCGGCATTTGCAAACATACGGTCGCTTCATTAAATAAAATTGCGGAAGGAATAAAATCCGGTGAAATTTTAATGCTTTATGGTGAAGAATTAAAGCCAGCGAAGGAAATTCAAAGTTCAATAAATTTTAAGGAAAATCAGATTTTGCTGACTAATGCCCTTCTGAATTTTGAAGAGTTATCAAAAAAGTTGCCCAATCAACTTTTTTATTCACCTCAAGTAACTATAGACGCGGTGAACTTCAAAAAAATAGAAACTTCAGTAATTGGATGGAATGGCAGTCGACAAGTTTTTAATTTCGACAAAGAAACGGGCATTTTGTCAACAAAATGCACCTGCACCAAAACAGATAAATTTTGCGAACATCGCTTGAGTGCCTTAAAATTGGTGATCAGTACTTTTGGGAATGATTTTTTTACGGAAAATTATTTAGAAAATCAGATTTCCGAATTTTTAAAACCATACGGACTGACATTAAATGACGATTACCAAAAATATTTTGAATTTACACTTAAACCCGATGGAATTTACCAAACATCAAAATTCCAAAATATTGCGCCACTCACCAATATTTCCTTACATAAAACTGAAGATGGCAATTTATTGGCGCAATTGCCTTATGCTGAGGTTGCCGAAAATAGAAGTTTTGGCGTTGGGGTTTGTATTGAAATGACCAAATCAAAATTTCAGGATATTTTTCCTGTTAAAGCAAAATTCAACAAAGCAAAAACAGATTTTTCATCCTCTTTCGACGAAATTTATTTTTCCAATTTAGAATACCATATTGACGTTTTTGAAAATGACAATGACCGGAATTTTGTTTTTAAATTGCTGCAAATCAAAAAAGCGATCTTTTCAAAAAAGAATAAAGCCGATTTACAGGAACAACAAAAAATAACGCATCTTTTCAATGAAATTCTTCCCGAACTGCATTCAAAATTCATTTATGCCCACAACCCAAAAAATTCATTGACCAGGAAAAATCTACAACCCTTGACAATTGCAGAAGCGGAAATAAAACTATATTTTGTTTTGTCGGAAACTGATCTTTTTTACAACCTAAAACCTAAAATAGCCATCAATGGCAAAAACCACAATATAGATGCTCAAAAATTATTAATTACCCCTTTTTTTATTATAGAGGATAACGTACTTTATCCAATAACCACTACCGATTTGCGGTTGTCATTAGAATATTACAGCCATCATAAGGACACGAACTATCTCAAAAGGGATTTCAAAAATTTCAATCAAAACATCCTAGTGCCATTGGCGAAGAAATATGAAATTCAGCAAAATATTTTCAAAAAAAATAAAGCCCAATACCAAGAATCACAGCTGGAAAAACACGTCTATTTAAAAGATTTGGAAGGTTCTTACATTGTTTTTGACGCAATTGTGCAGTATGAAAATAAAAACATGGTCTCGGTTTTTTCAAATGAATTAATCCTTAATGATGATGAAAATGACACCAAAAAAATAAACTTTCAGGAGCGGAACCAGTCGTTTGAAGATAATTTTATTGAAGAAATAAGAGCGCTACATCCCTCTTTTAAAGACCAAAAAAACCTTTTTTACCTATTGCCGGAACAACTTTTTGAAAACTACTGGATGCTTCATGCCATAGAAAGAATGAAAAATTTAGGCATCAAAGTTTTTGGTGCCAAAGAGCTAAAATCATTCAAATTTAACATTCACAAACCGGTGATTAGTGTCAATTTAAAATCGGAAATAGATTGGTTTGATATGGAAATCGATATTAGTTTCGGCAATCAAAAAGTGAATCTAAAAGAATTGCAAAAAGCGTTTTTAAAAAAATCCAATTTCGTTTCCCTTGACGATGGTTCACTTGGAATTTTGCCCGAAAACTGGATGCGAAAATTTTCAACCTATTTTAAAACAGGTGAAGTAAAGAAAAACAGCATTCAAATTTCGAATTATCAATTTGGAATTATAGACGAACTGTACAATGAAATGGAAAGCAAGCCCTCTTTTCTGGAAGATTTATACCAAAAGAAAAAACGCTTGCAGAACATTTTAGGAATTGAAAACATTTCCATTCCAAAAGACATCAATGCCTCGTTAAGGGATTACCAGCATCATGGCTTAAATTGGCTGGTTTTTTTGCACAAAAACAAATTGGGAGGTTGCTTGGCAGATGATATGGGGCTAGGAAAAACCCTGCAAACCATCACATTTTTACAATATTTAAAATCTGTTGAAAAAAATAAAGTTCCCTCGCTCATTATTGCGCCCACATCATTAATTTTTAATTGGATGGCCGAGGTTGAGAAATTTTGCCCAACCTTAAAAATTCATCCTTTTGTGGGAAATTCAAGGGCTGGCAACACGGCCGATTTCGGCAAATTTGACATCATTATATCCACCTATGGCTCGCTGCTAAATGATATCGAATTCTTGAAAGATTTTAAATTTAACTATGTAATTTTAGATGAAAGCCAGGCCATAAAAAACCCAAATTCAAAACGATACAAAGCTGTGAGGCTGCTCAATTCATATAATCGGTTGGTGCTTACCGGAACGCCAATTGAAAATAACACCTTCGATTTGTATGCGCAACTCAATTTTCTAAATCCGGGGTTATTGGGAAATATCAGCCATTTTAAAAACAATTTTTCTGATGCAATCGACAAAGAAAAAAACGTGGAAACCTCTGTTTTGCTGGGTAAAATTATTTCCCCCTTTCTGCTTCGCAGAACCAAGGAAAATGTGGCAAAAGAACTTCCCGAGAAAACAGAAAGCATTATTTATTGCGAAATGGAGCCTGAACAACGTAAAGTTTACGAAGCTTACAAAAATAAATATCGCGATTATCTGTTAAACAAAATTGATGAGAATGGGGCAGAAAAATCGCAAATGTACATTTTGGAAGGCTTGACTAAATTGCGGCAGATTTGCAACTCAACTGCTTTAACAAATGATGAAGAAGATTATGGAAATTATTCGGCCAAACTTGAAATTTTGATTGAAAATATCAAAGAAAAAACGGGAAACCATAAAATTTTGGTTTTTTCACAATTTGTGAAAATGCTCCAAATTGTGAAAGAAAGACTTGATGAAGAAAATATTTCTTATGAATATCTTGACGGAAAAACTAAAAACCGACAAGATAATGTCAATAATTTTCAATCAAATGAAAAAATAAGGGTTTTTCTGATCAGCCTAAAAGCCGGAGGCACGGGATTGAATTTAACAGAAGCCGATTACGTTTTTATTATTGACCCATGGTGGAATCCTGCCGTTGAAAACCAAGCTATAGACAGGTGCTATCGTATTGGGCAAACCAAAAATGTTTTGGCTTACAGAATGATTTGCAAAGATACCATAGAAGAAAAAATAGTTTCATTGCAACTTAGAAAAAAAGCGGTTGCCACAGGTATTATTTCAATTGATGAAGATAAAAAATCGTTTAACATCAACGAAGTTAAGGAGTTATTTAAATAACCAACGCAACAAATCTTTAAGAATAATTGCAGTTCACTTTAATATATTAGAACATTATTTTTAAACATTAATTAGGGCTTGCTGATAAACTGTATTGATTTTAAGCCATATTGAGATTTAATTTTGTAAGAAATTGATTTTTGTAAAGGGTATTTTTCAAAAATAGCTTGAAAAAAAGGCGATTTAAAACGAGCCAAAAATATTCCTTGCATAGCTTTAGAATATTCATCACAAAGAAGATGGCCGCTATCCAAGATTCGCTTGTTTGCTCCAATCTTGCCAGAATTTTATTGAGTTTGTATTTTGATTTTCCTTGTCCAAACTTGCCTTCTATGTGGTTTCGTTCTCCCCGTTCTTTTTTTAGTTTGTCTTTTTCATATCGGCTTAAATCTTCTTTTGGCTTTCTTCCCAAGGGTTTGCCCGTGTGCCGTATATTTCTTTCTTTGAGGTATTTCCGGTTTTCCCGATTCATGTAAATTTCATCCGTCTGCACAAGTTCAGGGTAATATCCGTTGCCTTTTTTGTAATTTTCGACTTGTTCCTTCAGATAAATTCCTTCATTGAATGCTTCAAAATTTAACTGGTCTATGGTAGCGTAGCCCTGTTGCAGGCTTGGTTATTTAAAAAGTCAAAAAAAAGCTTCCTGAAAATCACATTTTCAGGAAGCTTTTTTGGTTTATTTATTTGTTGAAATGTTTAATCGTTTAATTGTTTTTGCTTTTAACTTTCAAACTTAGATTCCTTGCTCAAAAATAACATCTACAGGAATATTGGCTTTGCTTAACTTGTCTAAATCACGTTGTAAATCAGGAGAAATTATTCCTTTTTCTTCAACCAATTTAACAACGCCATCATAATCACCGTTGCCCTGCAAGGTCAAAATTAAGAATGACAACTGCCGCATCGCTTCCTCCATTTTATCGTAATTAACTTTATAAGTGCCATCTGCATTTTTTGTGAAAGCGCCTTTTTCCTTAAAAAAATTAAACCGAATCATATTGGCTTTTCCGTGCGCGCTTGAAGCTCCAAAACGTACAGAACGAAAAATACTTGCCATAAAAGTAGTCATATAATCTTTCATATCACCCTCCAATTCCCCTTTATTATGTAATTGCTGCACCATATACAATCCTAAAATATCGGCTTTTCCTTCTTCCAAAGCAGAAGCCTGTTCTTTTAAAGCATTTCTAACGGTTCCTTTGTTATTTATCGTATTTTTTATTCCCAATCCGTGCGCCACTTCATGAAACATGGTATTGGCGAAAAAAGCATTGAACGTTATATATTTTCTTTGGCTTGAATCAATTAAAACTTCAGAAATGGGCTTTAAAATAATATCGAATTTGGCGCGCATCGCATTTTTTAACTGCAATCTTCTTGTGCCTTTTTGCAATTGAACTGTCTCATCATTAGGTAAATTAATGGCGATAGTTTTACTGCCTGCATTGCAATCGCCTGCATAATAAACTACATCATAGGCGTTTAAATCGGAATCGGTTCCGGGAATTTCCGCTTTATAAACTTCCGAAACCGGAAGTTCGCTTTGTAATTCGGGCAAAAAACCGGCAAAATGCGCCAATTTTTCACTCCAAACTTGGTCTTTTATAAGCACATAGGCTTCATGCGAAGCTTTGTTTCCATAAAGCTGGTCTTCATAAGTTTCAATTGGGCCAATCACAATATCAAGCGTATTGGTTTTCATATCCATCCAGGCCAAATCGCTGGCTTGGTATTTATCGTCTAAAAATGCCTGTGCACGCAGCTCTAAATAGTATTTGAGTCCTGGGTCATCAGCCAATTTTGAAGCTTCCAGCAATAAATTTGCCACCTCTTTAACCTCGTTTTTAAATTGAATGTGGTAAGGAATTGTAAACAAATTTCCATCCTTATTTCTTCTTACGAAAGTGTATAAACTCGATTTGTTTTCATCCGCAAAGGCATCAAATTCCAATTTTGTCATATCTGTCGGATAAAAATTTGCGCCTGCGGGTTTATTTCCAACACCATCAATAAAAGGAATATTTCCATCAAGCCTGTCCCACGGACCGTAATTAATTTCAACAAATTTTTTGGTTTCTTCATTTGAAATACTGTCTAAAAGTTGATTTTTGTCTCCATAGGCTTCATACCAAAACAGTTCATCCATTATTGCTGCCGCTTTTATCAGAATTGGCAACATTTTACGTTCATTTTCTGTTAAAACATTAATGTCTGATGTCAGCTTAAAAGTGACATATTTACTTAGTTTCTTTTGCATTTCTGTCCAGTTTTGTTCAACGGTAACTTGTTTAATTGGTTTGCGTGCACTGCCGTTTTCCTTACACGAAAAAAATATGGTTAAGACGAGCGCTATGACAATTTTTTTCATATTACTGATTTAAATTAATGGAATCCAATATTTCTTGAATCCTTTTTTCATCGACGTCATAATTACTGTCAACACTTTTTTTATCGAGAATTTGTTCTATCATTAAAGTCGATGACGGGAATGCAAACCCAACGCCCAAACTATTGGCCAATTTCAAAATCTTCATATGCAATATGTGTTTAGAGGATTGCTCATTTGCCCAATCTAAATTTACAAAATAAACATTTAAAAGTATCGATAAGGAAGATTCCGCAAAACCAGCAAATTCAACATTAAATTCTTCTGTTCTTGTTGAAGGTTCCAATTCAATAATTCTTCTGATTCCCAAAACAAAAGCCTCAATAAGTTCGGGAGGCGTATCATAGCGAATTCCCAAATTTGTGGTATATCGGCGAAAAGATCTCAAACCCTTGTTATTTACCACCATTTCCGAAAGCTGGCTGTTGGGAATTTGGAAAATTGTGGTATCGGCAGCACGCACAGTAGTTGATCTAAAACCAACCGTTTCAACGGTTCCAATGACGGTTCCTGCTTCAATCCAATCGCCTATATGAAAAGGTTTGTCAACAAAAATCATGATGGTTCCTATAAAGTTTTTAACTGTATCCTGTGAAGCCAACGCCACCGCGATACCGCCAATGGAAGCACCGGCAAGAACCGTAACCGGATCAACGCCAAAAAGTGTTAAAAATTTAAGTATCCCAAGAAATATAACGAGTCCCTTTAAAAAATTTCTTAACACAGGCACCAATTGATCATCTAGTTTAGAAGCCGTTGATTCGGCAAAATCGGCATAAATGCTCATTATTGAATTCACAAGTTTTAGGAATACATAAATCCAAAAAACAACCACCATCATATTAATTGCCAAAACCAAAAAATTGTAAACATCAATATGCAGCACCAAAGATGGCAAAGTGTTTTTGACAAACGCCATTAAAATTAATAAAACAACCGGGTGCGTCAGTTTTTTCAAGGAGGATTTAATCTTGTCATTTGATATGTTGATGATTAAATGCTGAATTTTATTCAAAATAAAATAAACAATTTTCCGCAACACATAAAACAATCCTACACTGATAATCAGTAAAATAAGCAATCCGAAGTACTGCCAAAGTTCAACATTAAAAAGTTTTCTGTGCCCTGCTTCAGGGATTATTTCCTGTAATTTTTCAGAATACCAAGGATACATCAAATCATAAAGTTCTAAAACTTTACCGGAAGTTTCTTTGGAATAATACCAATTTTTTCCAATTTTTTCCAAATATATCTCAGGCATCTTTTTTGGAAATAAAAGGTATTGATTTCCACTTTTGGTAATTGTTGTATCTGAATATATGCTATCGGTTGGCACCTTGCTAAAATCGACTTTAAGCCCTTTAGCATCCATAATTGTCTTTAATTTGATTGCAATTTCCTGTGCTTCAATGCCATCATAACCATAAATTGTGGCGGCTGCTTTTTGAGGCGCATAGGAATTGGAATTTAAAAAATATAGGTGGGTGTAAATAGTTCCGTTTGGATTGCTTAAATCAACTTTAACTTTATTTTGGGCAATTAAAGAAGCTGAAAACAATAAAAAAAATAGGAATAATTTTTTCATTATTTATTTGTTTAATGTAAAAACAAATTTAGGACTTTAAATTAAAGTCCTAAATTTATTTTAAGCTAAATTATTTTGATTTGTTTTTTTTGAAAAATTTTCCTTTGGCTGATGGCTTAAAAGGAATGGTATCATTAAAAGTGTTTTTTGCCGGTGCATTTTTGTTTTTACGCCAACTGTTATTTTCGGGAAGCAATCGCTGCAACAAATCTGTTCGGCCAACTTTTGTCAACGTGTTTCTGATCCATTGCTGGTTTTCCTTTTTGTACCAAAAGAAAAATTTGTGTTGTTCGTCTTTTTCTTGTTTTGTTCTCGGCGTTTTGGTAGGTTTTAGCGTATAAGGATGGTAACCACTGTAATAAATAACCGTGGCAACGGTCATTGGTGTAGGCGTAAAACCCTGAACCTGTTCCAATTGAAATCCCATGTCTTTGGTTTCCGCAGCCAAATTCGCCATATCTTCCAATTCGCAGGCCGGATGGCTTGAAATAAAATATGGAATCAATTGCAGATTAAGTTTTTTACGCATATTTATGGCATCAAAACGCTCTTTAAACTTGTGGAAATAGGTAAAAGAAGGTTTCCGCATCAGTTTCAACACATTGTCTGAAGTGTGCTCCGGCGCCACTTTCAATCGGCCCGAAACATGGTTGGTCATCACTTCTTCCGTATAAGCGTCCAGTTCTTTTGGATCGGCTAATTTGTTGAATTCGGGCACCAATAAATCGTGTCGAATACCACTTCCAATAAATGACTTTTTTACTTTCGGATGTTTGTCAACTGCTTTGTAAAGTTCGGTTAAAGGTTTGTGTGAAGTGTCTAAATTATGGCAAATCACTGGAGAAATACAAGAAGGCGAAACACATCTGTCGCAAATTTCCTGCACTTTTCCTTTCATTTTGTACATATTTGCCGACGGACCGCCAATATCCGACAAATACCCTTTAAAATCGGGCATGTTCGCCACTTTATCCACTTCTTTTAAAATGGACTCCTGACTTCTGCTGGCAATAAATTTTCCCTGATGCGCGGAGATGGTGCAAAAACTGCAACCTCCAAAACAACCTCTGTGGATGTTTATGGAAAATTTAATCATTTCAAACGCAGGAATAGGTCCGCGCAAATTGTATTTTGGATGCGGTAAACGGGTGTATGGCAAATCAAAAGAAGCGTCAATTTCAGCTTCAGTCATTGTTTCATAAGGCGGATTTATGATCAGAGTATAATCTTTAACCTCCTGTAAAATCCTATTGGCATGCAGTTTATTGGATTCCTGTTCAATCACTTTAAAGTTTGATGCATAGGATTTTTTGTCCTTCAAGCAAACTTCATGAGAATTGATGGTTACATCTTTCCAATTTTTATTTTTAGGGATTTCATCGCTTTTATCAACCAAAAAAGCGGTTTGTTTCACGGTTCTGATGCTTGAAAAAGGAACGCCTTTTTTTAACAGATTCACAATTTCATGCAAGGGCTGTTCGCCCATTCCATAAACCAGCAAATCGGCTTTTGAATCTATTAATATGGTTGGTTTTAAGTTGTCGCTCCAATAATCATAATGGGTGACTCGCCTAAGCGAAGCTTCAATTCCCCCAATTAAAATGGGAACTTCAGGGAATTTTTCCTTTAAAATAGTTGAATAAACCGTGGTCGCATAATCGGGTCTGAAACCTTTATCGCCGTTGGGCGTATAGGCATCATTGTCACGTTTTTTTTTGCTTGCGGTGTAATTGCTCACCATAGGATCCATGCAACCGCCGGTAACGGCAAAAAATAATTTTGGTGTGCCCAATTTGGTAAAATCCTGTAAATTGTCGTGCACACTCGGTTGCGGCACAATGGCCACCCGTAAACCATAACTTTCCAATAGACGGCCAATCACGGCTGCGCCAAACGCGGGATGGTCCACATAGGCATCGCCTGTAAATAATATTACGTCAAGTTCATCCCAACCTCTGAGTTTCACCTCTTTGTTTGTGGTAGGCAACCAATCTGAAAGTTTATTCATCATATTTTGCAAAAATACGTTAAAAATAATAATTCAAAATTAATTCTTTTTTTAAGGTATAAATTTATTAAAGTTTATGTTTTACCTAAGTTGATGCAATTTACTGGTTATCAGCATAAACTCGTGCTTTTTTTATTAAAATACAATCAGTTTTACAACTAAGATTGCAAACTCAATTTATCAAATAAAGTTTATTCTTTATGAAAAACTTTAAGTTAACAATAACATTTTGAGGTCTCAAATTTTGAACAACAAAGAGTACATTTGCAAACAATTAAAAAATATCAAAAACACAAATATGAGTATCACTCAAGGAAAACAAAAAAAATCACGACTAAAGTTGATGCATCAATACTACGGCTATACTGGTTTTTATAGTTTTTTGGGAAGCAGCATGTTAAAGGCCATTCCTTTAATATTGTTATTTATTGGCGGTATTTTAGCCATTCACTTTTTTGTAATTGATGTTAATACACTTTTAAATATCATCACAGATACGTTTCCTACTTTGGGCGTTTTGGGTGTATTTTTAATTTCCGAATCAATTTTAGGATTAATTCCGCCCGAACTTTTTATCGCCTGGGCAAGTAAGTCAGCTTTTCCCCTATTTTATTTATCAATTTTGGCATTAATATCTTATGTTGGAGGAATCATTGCCTATTTTATTGGGGTAGCCATCACAAAAATACCGTCTGTACACGTATATCTTGAAGTGAAAATGGACAAACATATCAGAAACATCAGAAAATGGGGCGGCTTTTTAATTGTTGTAGGCGCACTGTTGCCAATACCCTATTCCATTACCACATTGGCGGCCGGTATTATTAAATATCCGTTAAAAGGCGTATTGCTTTTTGGATTGCTGCGTTTTGTGAGATTCTATTTGTACGCGATTGCAATTTTTAATTTGGTAGATTAACTTTAACTGCTATTTAATTTTCAGAATTGAAGAAGGTAAAAACGGAAAAGCAATAATGCATTTTCAGTAATTTATTTTGTAATACTCAACGCCTGTCCGATACTGATATCGCTGGAACCCAATTCATTGATTTTTTTAAGTTCTTCAACCGTTAAACCATACCTTTTCGAAATGTTATATAAAGTATCGCCTTTAATGACAATATGTTGAACCATACTCATATTCTCCACTTTTTTGAAAGGAATTCCCAAAACTTCCGCATCATATTTATGCAAATCATATTTTTCTATTAACCCGATTAATTTTGCGGGATAACGCCTGTCGGTTGCGTAACCGGCTTCGCTTAAACCCTGAGCCCAACCAACATAATCGCCATCTTTCAATGTAAATAAATTAGCATAACGGCTTCTTTTGGTTAAAAATAACGAGTGGTCTCTGTATGAAATTAAAGGATCTTTATACACCCTGAAACATTCTCCTTTTTCATCATCATCATGGAAAGTATGGTCGCCTTCCCAGCCTTTGTGGCATTTTATGCCGAAATGGTTATTCGATCTTTTGGTAAGCTCGCTGTTGCCGCTTGTGGATTCTATAATTCCCTGTGCCAAAGTAATGCTGGCTGGAATTTTAAATTCCTGCATTTCTTTCATAGCAATATCTTTATAAGTGTTTATATACTCAACAGTTGACGTTGCAATGGTTGGTTTTGTTTCAATTATTTTCTCTGCTGGCTTATGTTTTTCTTTTGCAGCCACCACTTTCTTTTCCGTTGGTTGAATTTTGTGCTTTGAGTGAACAACCTGCTTTTTCGAGTTACAACTAGATAAAAAACCTATGGTTAACAAACAAATTAAAACAATTTTTAACTTCATATTTATACTATTTGTACAGAATTTTTCCTTTTTAATAACAAATTCATCCCTTCAATTCCTTGTAAACCGCCGGTGTGAATCGCCAAAATTTTAGTTCCTTTTTCAAAAAAATTATTTTTGACCAAATCCACGATGCCAAACATCATTTTTCCGGTATAAACAGGATCTAAAGGAATTTTTGTTTCACTTTTGAATTTGTTGATAAATATAATTAATTCTTCTGAAACTTTTGCATAACCCCCAAAATGATAATTACTACATAAACTCCAATTATCCTTTTTTAGTATGTATTTATTGATTTCGTGTTGCAAAAAATCACCTTTTAAAGCAGGAAAACCGATTGCTTTTTGATGGCTTTTCAGTGAATTTATAATTCCGGATATGGTTCCTCCTGTTCCAACAGCGCAACAAATAACATCGTATTTGGCATCTTCTTCACTCAGGATTTCTTCACAACCTTTTACGGCAAAATTATTTGTGCCACCCTCGGGAACCAAATAAAAGTCGCCAAATTTTTCTTTAAGCAAAGCAATAAATTCAGGTGAAGTTTTGTCTTTGTAAACTGCCCTGGAAACAAATTCAAACTGCATATTGTGTTCTGAAGCAAATTTTAAGGTTGGGTTATTTTGAATTGTTTCAGCCACATTATTGGCCAATTCATCGCCTCTTATAATTCCGATGGTTTTAAGGTTATAGGCAAATCCGGCCGCGGCTGTGGCCGCGATATGGTTGGAAAAAGCGCCGCCAAAAGTAAGCAGGGTGTTTTTTTGTTGTTTGGCGGCTTCCGCCAAATTGTATTTTAATTTTCGGTATTTATTTCCTGAAATAAACGGATGCAATTCATCTTCGCGTTTTATAAAAAGAGAGACGCCACTATTTTCAATTTCGGAAAAGTGAATTTGTTGTGTGCGGCTATTTTTATTTTCTATGAACAATTTTCCGTTTTTTCTTCAATTTCAGCCCATTCATCCATCAACTTTTCCACTTTGCTCTTTTTTGCTTTATAGTTTTCAAAAAAATTGGGTTTGGTTGAGGTTGCCTCATAATCATTCACTAAAGCTTCATCCATTTCCGAAATTTCTTTTTCCAAATTATCAATTTGGGTTTCGATTTTTGACAATTGATTTTTCAACTTTTTAAGTTCTTTGTCATCTTCTCTTGACAAATTAGGAACCTCTTTTTTGGAAGTATCCGTTTTTTTCGCAACCACGGTTCTTTTTTCAGCTTCACGCAAATTTTCTATCTGATGTTGTTCCAGGAAAAAGTCGATATCACCCAAATATTCTTTAATTACCTTGTCTTTAAAACCATAAACTGTTGTGGCCAAACCCTGTAAAAAATCCCTGTCGTGAGACACCAATATTAATGTTCCTTCAAATTTTTTGAGCGCCATTTTCAACACATTTTTTGAAGCGATATCCAAGTGGTTTGTGGGCTCATCCATAATTAAAACATTAAATGGAGACAACAGTAACTTGCACAATGCCAGTCTGTTTCTTTCGCCACCCGACAACATTTTTGCTTTTTTGTCCACGGTATCACCACTAAACAAAAACGAACCCAGCATATCTCTTACGCGAGATCGGTTGGTGTCTGTTGCGGCATCTTCCATAATTTCCAATACGGTTTTTTCCGCATCCAAATATTCCGACTGGTTTTGTGCAAAATAGCCGATTTCCACATTATGTCCCAATTTTAAATGGCCGCCGTGCGGAATTTCCCCCACCATTATTTTTGCCAAAGTCGATTTCCCTTGTCCGTTTTGACCAACAAAAGCTATTTTACTGTTTCTTTCAATAAGCAAATCAACATCTTCTAACACATGTTTTTTGCCGTAACTCTTCGATAAATTTTCAGCTTCAATAACAATTTTGCCCGGTTCTTTAGAAATCTGAAATTTCACATTCATCACCGCATTGTCATCATCATCAACTTCTATGCGCTCCACTTTATCCAATCTTTTTATTAAAGATTGCGCCATCGTTGCCTTGTTGGCTTTTGCCCTAAATTTATCTATTAAAACCTGTGTGGCCTTAATTTCTTTCTCCTGATTTTTTTGCGCCTGTAATTGTTTTTCTTTTATTTCACCGCGCAATAACAAGAACTGGGAATATGGTTTTTTGTAATCATAAATTTTGCCCAAGGAAATTTCTATGGTTCTGTTGGTGACATTGTCCAAAAACATTTTATCATGAGAAACCAAAACAATGGCGCCGGAATACACTTTCAGAAAATTTTCCAGCCAAATAATGGATTCTATATCCAAATGGTTTGTTGGCTCATCCAACAATAAAATATCATTCTCCTGCAAAAGCAATTTCGCCAGCTCAATACGCATTCTCCAACCTCCCGAAAAAGTATCCGTCAGTTTGTCAAAATCTTCTCTTTGAAATCCGAGACCCTGCAATATTTTTTCTGTATTTCCTTGATAGTTATAGCCACCCAACAATTCATATCGGTGCGAAAACTCATTTAAATTAACCATTAAATCATGATAGTATTCACTTTCATAATCTGTTCTTTCCACCAATTCGTGATTGATAATTTCCAATTTACCCTCCAACTGTTTAATTTCTTCAAAAGCCTGGTAAGCTTCTTCCAAAATTGTTCTTCCTTCAACAAAATCAATATCCTGACGCAAAAATCCGATACGCACCTCTTTGTCAAAAGCCATAGTTCCGCCAGTAGTTTCAATATCTTTTGAAAGCACTTTTAACAGGGTCGATTTCCCAGCTCCATTTTTCCCAATTAATCCAATTCTGTCACCTTTATTTAGTTTAAAAGTAACTCCTGAAAACAAATCGGAACCGGCAAAAGAAACCGATAAATTATGTACGTTAAGCATTAATAGTTTATTATTTAATGTAAATTTGTGTGTTTTTTAAAAACCGTACAAAAGTACTACAAATAAATTTGGCACTCAATTAAAGTTTTAAATTTAATATTTATCTGAATTTCAATCAAATACAATAATAAATGTTTAGAAAAGGGAGCAAGCTTTACAGCATTTTATTCAATAAATGTCCGCGATGCCATGAAGGCGATTTCATGAAAGAAAAAAATATGTTTAAATTGAACAGGGCTTTTGAGATGCATGAACATTGCAATAAATGCGGTTTGAAATACATGATGGAGCCTTCTTTTTATTATGGAGCCATGTATGTTAATTACGCCCTTACTGTGGCTATTTCAATAGCAACTTTTGTAATTGTTACCCTGTTTTTTGACTTTAGTTTGGTGGAAAGTTTTATTCCTATTGTTATTGCATTGGTTTTAACAGCGCCGGTTACCATCAGGTTTTCAAGAATAGGATGGATTAATATTTTTGTAAAATACGATCCAAATGCGATTAAATCTAAAGAAAACGAGCAATAGAAATTTCTTTATCCAACGCAATTTCATTTTCTAAATGATCATAAAGTGCTTTTGCAACTGTTGGCGCAATCATAACGCCGCGAGTTCCCAGTCCGTTTAAAACTGCCAAATTTGGATGCTTTGGGTGTTTTCCAACCAAAGGCCTTCTGTCTTTAACCGTTGGTCGAATCCCCGCAATATGTTCCACAATTTTATATGGTACCGTGATAAATGATTCCAATTTTGTCGTCAGTTCATTTTTTCCTTCTTCCGTTGGAAGCTGCGTTTTGTCTTTCCAATTAAATGTAGCGCCAACTTTGTAAAGATGATCACCTAACGGAAGCACAAACAATGCAGATTTAATTAAAAAATCGATGTTTAAATTGGCTGCGTGAATGGTAATTAACTCCCCTTTTGCTTCCTGCATGGGCAACTCATTAAAAAATGGATTATTTTTTAAACCGAAGCCTTCACAAAAAACAATTTTGGAAGCTTTTAACCCTTTATATTCAACGCCGTTTTCAGTAATTTTTAATTCTGAATATTGAAAACTTTCATACTTAATCAAATCTCTCTTCAATAAATAATCGCGATAATCTTCCAACAAGGTTTTTGTGTCAATTCTGCCCGTATTGATTAATTTTCCATAACCGAAATCGGCCAAAATACCTTCATGTTTTTCAAGGATTAATTTTGTGGACATATAATTGGAAAGCACCGGATTGTCACAGGCCATAAACCAATTATTTTGCTCCTCCACCGATTTGAATATTCGATAAATGTCGAATTTAAAATGGTATTTCTTGTGGAATTGAATTTCTAAATCTTCATAAAACGGCAAAGCGATAGTCAATTGTTCGGTTGCATTCCAAACTGGCGTGAAGCGTTTTAACACTACAGGATTGTAAATTCCTCCAGCAACGATTGAAGAATTTTGAGAATGATTCTCAAAAACCAAGTATGATTTTTTGTTTTTTTCCAATTCTTTGGTAAAGGCCAATCCTGCCAATCCCAATCCAACAATTATATAATCTACTTGCATGGTGTAAAGTTACTTTATAAAACAAAAACTCCCGCAAATTGCAGGAGTTTTTATATTTTGTCTTTATCTATTAATAATTCCACATATTAAGTTCTTTGCTCCTGATATCCTCTTTAATTTTATCGGATTCAATTACCTGGAATAAAGCATTTCCTTTTACATATTGATCCACATCCCTGTCTCCATAAATATTTTCTTCTTTATAAATAATGGAACTGAATCTACGTGCATTTAACAAATGATCAAAAGAAATTGGGTATGCCGAATTTTTTTGATTAAAAACTTTTGCGTTATGAAGCACTTGGCGTGCATCGGGAAAATAAACCCAAAATAATGCCAATTGCTCCGGGTTTACATCAATATCTTCCCTGCCCATTATTTGAACATCCGGCGCAATAGGAGCCAATGCAATCAATCGATATTTTAATTCACCCTGGCGTTTGTCAAAATACCAAAGTCCTTTAATTTTAAATCCTTCAATATCTTGGGAGGTTAAATTAATTTTATCGACATATTCATCAATATTTGTATTTCCGGCATTTATCTCATCAAAACCAGCAGCTGTAGTGTCAACTCTAAAAAGCTTGCTGTTTATTTCAGCTTTGGTCATTTTAGCCGTGAAATAGGAATCGTCATAAACTTCCGTGATATCCCCATTTTTGATGCCTTTTAACAAAGTGTCAAACAGCGATCTTCTGTCAGAAGATACATTCATCGTATCAACAGGATAATAAAAAGGCAAGTTAAGTCGCTCATTTAAATCTACAAATTCCCAAACTACCTTAGACCATAGAATATCCCTGTCATCAACATATCCATATTCTAACGGTTTATCATTGTCTACGGCTTTCTGCTCTGCAGTTTTTTTACCAATATCAGAAGGTTTTTTGGCATTCAATAGATTTGACTGTGCATACATTGAGTTGAACAGCACAAATGCCAAAATAAAAATTCCAATATTTTTCTTATTCATCATTTAAAATTTATTTTATTGTATTTCTATACTCACTGCCGAAGCGTCTTTTATTTTATAGGAAGTATTACCACCTAACGACGATTTTATGTCGAATATTGTAACAACATCTCCTCTTTTTGCTTTGGCAATTGCTTTTCGGGCGGCATCATTCATTTTATTTCCGCTAACAACCACGGCCGATTGTCCAGGCACTTTTAACGTAAATCCTGATGTATTAAGCACCAAGTCAAAATCAAAATCAGGCAATTCTGCCCCAACGGTCGAATTTTCCAAACTTGCTCCAGGCATTTTAACATAACCCGATTGTTTTCTGATAGAACCTTGTGGTGAAGGAATGTCCTTAATCCTAAAGGCCTGTGATGAACTAACCGACTGTCCGTTAGGAAGTTTTCCCGTAACATTTATTTTAACTTCCCTCCCTGCACTTGGTGTCATAATATATTTACCTGAACCGCTTGCTTTTGACAATCCGGCACCTGATGCATTCACTAAATTATCAGGTATTCCAGGAATTGAAATTGTCATCGGATTGGCTACGCCCCTATAAACAACATTCATCTTATCTGCAGAAATCACTGCACTGTTTGGTTTTGGAATAACTGCATAAGAACTGCTAATTTCAATTTCAACAGGTTTTCCGTTTTCAATAAAAACGAATTTCCCTTTTATATCACGTTCCCCAACTGCACCGGCAGGAAAATCTAAAATTGCCCCTCCGTCTATAATCGTTGTGATTTTGTTTCCGTTAACCACCACTTCCGATGGTTTTAAAGACGCATCATAACGACCTAAAACTATTTTTCCTTTAAAGTTCTCACCTTGAAAAAATGCAGATTTTTCTGGAATTAATATTGTTTTATAATTGGACATAGAAACATCGCTTTCTAATTGTCCGCCCAATAAGTTGCCGAAAATTTCAGATTGTGTTGTTCTGATATCGGTTTGCATAGAGGTTAAATTGGTAACGGTTGAAATCAAAGGAAATCCTTCATACCTGTTTTGCACCCAACCCTGTTTTCCATCTTCCGTATCCTGGTCAGAAGTATCAAATCTGTTTTTAATATTTGCTGCCAATTGGCTTTTTTCTCCAACAATTTTAATTATTGCGTCTCTATAGCCGTTTACATAGTCCAAAAATTCCTGGCCTTCAGTTGTTAATTTATCTCCTTTAAAAAAGTGTTCATCAACAATGCCTGTTGGATCCATTGACTCATAGTCTTTCAAATCATCAAAACCTGCAAGAAAAAATTGCTTTTTCCCTTCCAAATAATCATTGAATTTTGAAGATAGTTTGTCAACTTCCGTAGCTTTCACATAAAGCTCGCTGTATTTTTCAGGTTGCTCCTTTGCTTTTGTCGCTAAATTTTCAAGGGTTGACTTATTTTTAACAGATGCCGTTGTATTGTTATCTGTAAGTTTTTCATTCATATATCCAAATGCAGAAAGTACTTCCTTAGACATTTGCATTGCAAGCATTGCAATGAAAACTAAGTACATAATGTTAATCATTTTCTGCCTTGGTGATAATTTACCTGAAGCCATACCAATTAGTTTTTTTAGTTAATAATTTTTTTCTCAACTAATTAGTTTTTAATTTTCATTGCAGATAACATACCGCCATAAACTCCATTAAGTGAAGATAGGTTTGTTGCCAAAGATTCCATTTGCTCTTTTAATCTGCTTGCATTTTCAGTTACCTCTAAATTAATTTCAGCTTGTTTGCTGGTGCTTTCCACCTGAACTTTGTATAAGCTATTTAAAGATTCCATTTGTGCTGCGGCCAAAAACATTTGTTCGCTATATTTATTGGTTGCGGCAATTGAATTAACTGCCGGAGCAATATTTTCGGCAGCTCCTTTAAAATTTTGAATGCTTTCGCTTAAACTTTGCATTAAACCTGAATCAAGTTTTGCATCTCTAAGCATATCATCTAATTTTTGTGAAAGCAATCCTTGGGCTTCTTTAGCTTGTCCGACTTCTTTCTCACGTTTGTCACCTTTTGCCAATTCAGGATAAATTAAGGTCCAATCCAAATCTTCTTCAACAGAATCAAAGGCTGAAATAAAAAATACAAGGGCTTCCACAACCATACCAATACTTAACATTTCACTGCCTAACGGCCAGTGTTGAATTTTAAACAATGCCCCTAATATTACAATAGCTGCTCCAATGCCATAAGCGTAATTAAATAATTTTTTTCTGTTTTTAGATTGTGCCATAATTAAAGTTTTTTAGTTTGTTAGTTTCTTTTATGATTGAATTTATTCTCCATTTATATTTGTTCCGAGAAAATCTTGTACAGTCCTAAAACCAATATAACTTCTTGCTGAGTCTGCATACTCAAAATCTCGAGTGCTTACTTCCAAGAAATACGCTACATCTTTCCAAGACCCTCCACGTATTACTTTTCGTTTATTTTCATCAATTTCAACATTAGGATTCATAGTAGAACCTATATAATAGGATGCTTCACTATAGGCTGTATTTGTCCATTCTGAAACATTACCGGCCATATTGTACAATCCATAGTCATTTGGAAAATATGATTTCGCTTCCATAGTGTATAAAGCGCCATCTACCGCATAATTACCCCTTGCCGGTTTAAAGTTTGCTAAAAAACAACCTCTATCACTTGTGGTATATGGCCCTCCCCAAGGATAGGTGGCGTTTTCAAGACCTCCACGGGCAGCATATTCCCACTCCGCTTCCGTAGCCAATCTAAATTGAGGAATTACGGTTGGATTTTTCTTGGTGCTTAAATAATCGTTTTTCTTTTTGGTTCTCCATCGGCAAAAAGCTTTTGCCTGCATCCAAGATACCCCAACTACAGGATAATCATTATAGGCTTGGTGATAAAAATAATCCTGATGCATTGGATCATTGTAAGAGTAATTGTAGTCTTTAATCCAAACTGTTGTATCAGGATAAACAGATACAATATCGGTTTTAATGAAATCTCTTCTATTTCCTTTGTTTCTTCCTGCACCTTCTTGATCTAGCCAAGAATATTTAAACTTTAATTTTGCTGGATTTACCATTCTTCGGCCTTCAAAACTGTCTTCAATAGGCATTAAAATAGAATCAATCATCACTTCGGCATATTCTTCGCTTGGAAATTCATTAACATTCCAAACAATGTCTTCTTCCCAATTCAGCATTTTTCCTTGTGTAGGAGAATTTATGTCTCCTAGGCTGCCATAAGTTTTCATCATGTATTTTTGATACGGAGACATATCAGTCGTGTCAATATCCAGAAACTGATAATCTTCCAAAACAATATCTCCTTCAGAAGACATCAATTCAGAAAATAGGGCCAGCTCAGTTCTTACGATAGAATCCCTTACCCAAAATACAAACTCTTTATATTCGCTATTGGTGATTTCCGTTTCATCCATATAATAAGGACGCACCGTTACGGTTCTGGTTGGTGAATTTAAGGCGCCGGCAACATCTTCGCTTTGTTTACCCATGGTAAATGATCCCCCAGGTATTAAAGTCATACCTAAAGGTTTTTGAGAATGCCATTTACTTCCTGATCTCACGCCGACTAATTCTCCTTGATCGCTAGATCCACAACTATATATAACTAAGAGCAGTAAAATATACAACGATATTTTCTTCATATTTTTTTTCTTAATCCTTTAAGGCAAACGTATTACTAATTATGTTAAAAAACAATCTTTTTTTTTCTGTTTAAAACAAAAAAAAATGTGTTTTAGTATACTGCGCAACTTTTTTTTTACACCAATTTTTTTAGCGTTTTTAACCACCTATCTGGGATTTCCTGATTGGTGGCGCTAATATAATCTTGGTACGCACAAGGTATTAACGCATGTCTTTTAAATTTATTACTTTCATTTAAATTAATTTCCATCCACCATCGACCACTTTTATTGCTTTTATAAAAATTCAACACTTCATTTTCAATGGGAACTATATATTTTTGGTAATCGTCTTTTAGTCCGAAAGGATAATCATTTGCTCTATAATTAACGCCTTCAATAAAATACCATATCATTTGAGAAATTAATTGTGCTGTTTGATTTTTAACGTCAAATTTCGAATTGTATTCATAAATGCCAAAAGAAGTCACTTTATCGCTGATGCCGGCATATCTGGAAATGGCGCAAATTTCAGCACCCGTAAAACCGTTAGGTGTTGCGTTATTATTGGCGGGAGCATCAGCATTTTTAACTGCAGATAAATCTATGCTAACTATATCCGCATCGCGTAAAACGGGTTCAACCAGTTGAATTGCGCTTGTAACTTCGCCCAATCTATAGGTTTCGAAAAACAAACCATCCAATAAATCAATTTCATTTTGAGAATTAAGGTAGGTTTGATAGCCAATATTGCTGTAATTAAATAAATTATTTGGCGGATTCATTACAATCTTACTTAAATAAGATTGAGAAGTTAAATCACCTTCCATATCACCTAAATCAAATTTGTTGTCTACCGAAACAATATTTACGGTTTGCTCCAACTTGTCATAAGCTCGGTAATTTGAGTAGATTAAATCTTGTCCGCCACCAATAATTATGGGAATAATTTTATTTTTAATAAGGTAGGTCAATAATGCTCCCAGCGCAAAATAGGTATCTTCTATGGAATTTCCTTGAGGAATATTCCCTAAATCGACAACGCTAATTGGCCAATTTCCGGGAAATAGTTTGTAAAGTTCTTTTCTGATTTCATTTAAATTGGAACCAGTTTCATGATTCCCTATAGCCGAACGGCCTTCTTCAACGCCAACAATGGCTATTTTTTTATTTGCCAGATCGGGAAAACCATTTTGTGCGGAATAAATTTCGATACAACGGCCAAAAGATTGATCGGATTGCATTTTTGCATATTCCAATAACGCATCATCAATAGGTTCAAGGTAATCGAAATTCATTTTTTAGGGGTTGTAAGATTTCTTTTCCGACGGCAATATAATAAAAAATTTATTTTTTCGTCGTTTTTCCTTTGGTAGTTTTCCTTTTTGGGGCATTTTTCTCTATTATCTCCTTAACATCTGCCAGCGTTAATTTACTTGGATCAACAGTTTTGGACAATTCAATCTTTGTTTTTCCTTTAATAATATTTGATCTTCCCCAACGTGCTTTTTCAACAGAAATTCCTTCTTCAGGCCAATGATGAATCACTTTCTCAATATCTTTCCGTTTCTTTTCTTCAATCAATTCAATAACATCCTTTTCAGTCAGATTATCGAAATCGTATTTTTTATTTACGTTGATGTAAAGCCCATCCCATTTCAAAAACGGCCCGAATCTTCCAACACCTTTTTGAACAGGAATATTCTCATAGTCACAAATTGGGGCATCTGCTTTTTGTTTTTCCTGAATTAATTCAATGGCGCGGTTAATGTCAACCGACATCGGATTTTCATCCTTTGGAATTGCCACAAACATTTCATCATATTTTATATACGGACCAAAACGCCCAACTGCAACTACCACTTCTTTTCCTTCAAAACCGCCAATTGTTCTTGGAAGTTTAAACAAATCCATCGCTTCTTCAAAAGTGATGGAAGTCAGTGTTTGGTCTCCCTGCAAACTTGCAAATTTTGGTTTTTCTTCATCAGTAGCTTCACCTATTTGAACCATAACGCCAAATCTTCCCAAACGTGCATACACGTTTTTGCCGCTTTCCGGATCAACGCCCAATAAACGTTCCCCTTTAGCCCTGTCCGCATTTTCGGCAACATCTTCAACCATAGGATGAAAAGATTTGTAAAAATCTTTAATCATTTTAATCCAATCCTCTTTTCCCTCAGCAATATCATCAAATTCCGATTCCACTTTTGCAGTAAAACCAAAATCTAAAATATTTGAGAAATTCTCCACCAAAAAGTCATTTACAATATTTCCTATATCGGTGGGCACTAATTTTCCTTTGTCGGATCCAACTTTTTCTACTAAAGTTTTGGCAATTACTTCACCGCCTTTTAATTTCAACTCGGTATAACTCCTGTCTTCGCCTTCAATGGTCCCTTTTTCAACATATTCTCTTTTTTGAATGGTTGAAATTGTTGGCGCGTAGGTTGACGGACGCCCGATTCCCAATTCTTCCAATCTTTTCACAAGTGCAGCTTCCGTGTAACGGTATGGCGCTCTTGTGTAACGCTCGGTTGCCGTAATGGATTTATTGGCTAAAACTTCACCTTTCGATAATTTTGGCAACATTCCTTCCTGTTCTTCATCTTCATTGTCTGTGCCTTCCAAATAAACTTTTAGAAAACCTTCAAACTTAATAACCTCGCCATTTGCGGTAAAAACCTCTTTATTATTGGTGTTTGTAATTCTTACGTTGGTGCGTTCCAATTGCGCGTCACTCATTTGTGATGCAATGGTTCTTTTCCAAATTAAATCGTACAACCTGTCTTGGTCGTAATCAACAGAAACAGATTGCAGGCTCATGCTTGTTGGCCTGATTGCCTCGTGAGCTTCCTGGGCGCCTTTTGCGGTGGTATGAAAAGTTCTTGGTTTGCTGTATTCTTTTCCAAAAGAGGAAATAATTTCTTCTTGTGCCTCAATTTTTGCATCTTCCGATAAATTAAGACTGTCGGTTCTCATATAAGTGATCAATCCGGCTTCATACAAACGTTGCGCAATCATCATTGTTTTGGCCACAGGAAAATATAATTTTCTGGAAGCTTCTTGTTGCAAAGTTGAAGTGGTGAATGGTGCTGCGGGGGATTTTGTTGCAGGTTTTTTCTGTAAATCGTCAATTTTAAATTTGGCGTTAATGCAAGAATTTAAAAATGAATTTGCTTCTTCTTTGGTGTCGAAATTTTTAGGCAAATACGCTTTAAATTTTTTCTCTTCCTCTGTAATAAACTGTGCCATCACTTTATAGGAAGCCTGCGGAACAAAACTTTTAATTTCGCGTTCTCTTTCTACGATCAATCGAACAGCCACAGATTGTACTCTCCCTGCTGATAATCCTCCTTTAACTTTTCGCCAAAGAACTGGCGATAATTCATAACCAACCAACCTGTCCAAAACACGTCGTGCCTGTTGGGCATTTACCAAATTGTAATCGATACTTCTCGGATTTTCTACTGCTTTTAAAATGGCTTTTTTGGTAATTTCGTGAAAAACAATGCGTTTTGTGTTTGCTTCCTTTAGTTTTAATTGCTCATATAAATGCCAGGCAATTGCTTCTCCTTCTCGATCCTCATCCGAAGCCAGCCAAACCATATCGGCATTTTTGGCCAAATCTTTCAACCTTTTTACCAATGCCTTTTTATCAGTAGGAACAACATATTTAGGGCTAAAATTTCCTTCAACATCAATGCCTATTTCTTTGGAAGGCAAATCGGCAATGTGTCCAAAACTGGATTCAACCTGAAAATCTTTTCCTAAAAATTTTTCAATGGTTTTTGCTTTTGCCGGTGATTCTACGATTACTAAATTTTTCGCCATATTTTTTAATTATAATTTAAAAACCTTCCTTATTTCATTTTCAGCTTCTGATAAAACACTTTATATAATTCGGGTTTTGGATTGCAAAAGTATATAGAATTTTTTTAATATGAATAATAACCTTAAAAAACGCTAAATTTTGAGCTTTAATTCGTTGTTAAAATTCTGCCAATCTGTCATATTTTTAAAAAAATGGTTATATCTTTGCCGTCCAATAAAAACATATGGGGAACGAAAAAATTATCATAGAAAAAAATCAGGGACAACCGCTGTTAACGGAACAAATTGAAGGAAATTCCAAAAAATTATATATAGAAAGTTATGGTTGTTCCATGAACCTAAACGACAGTGAAATTGTTGCGTCCATTCTTTCAAAACAAGGATATAACACCACGCATTTATTGGAAGAAGCCGACTTGGTTTTGGTAAATACTTGCTCAATTAGAGAAAAAGCCGAGCAAACTGTTCGCAAACGCCTTGAAAAATACAATGCGATAAAAAAGATAAATCCGTCTATGAAAGTGGGCGTTTTGGGCTGTATGGCCGAACGTTTAAAAGCCAAATTTTTAGAAGAAGAAAAAATTGTTGATTTGGTTGTTGGGCCAGATTCTTACAGAGATTTGCCAAATTTATTGGAAGAAGTGAATGCCGGTCGCGATGCCGTAAATGTAATTTTATCAAAAGAAGAAACTTATGGCGATGTTTCGCCGGTTCGCTTAAACAGCAACGGCGTTTCTGCTTTTGTTTCCATCACAAGAGGCTGCGACAATATGTGCACTTTTTGCGTGGTTCCATTCACTCGCGGTCGTGAAAGAAGCCGCGAACCAAAAAGTATTTTAGAAGAAATAAGGGAATTAAGCGATAAAAACTATAAAGAAATAACGCTTTTAGGCCAAAATGTGGACAGTTATCTTTGGTACGGCGGCGGATTGAAAAAAGATTTTAAAAATGCTTCCGAAATCGCTCAGGCAACCGCGGTAAACTTTTCACAATTGTTGGATATGGTGGCAACGGCCTTTCCTAAAATGAGGATTCGTTTTTCTACCTCAAATCCGCAAGACATGAATTTGGAGGTCATTTATACAATGGCAAAACACGAAAATATTTGCAATTATGTTCATTTGCCAATACAATCGGGCAGCACTTCGGTTTTGAAAAGAATGAACCGCCAGCATACGCGTGAAGAATATTTGGCCTTGATTGACAACATCCGAAAAATTATTCCAGATTGTGGTTTGTCGCAAGATATGATGACCGGTTTTTGCGGAGAAACAGAAGAAGAACATCAAGAAACCTTGAGTTTACTGGAATATGTGAAATATGATTTCGGATTTATGTTCGCCTATTCTGAACGTCCGGGAACATTGGCAGAGAAAAAAATGGAAGATGATGTTCCTTTTGAAGTTAAAAAAAGACGACTTGCTGAAATTATATTGCTGCAACAAAAACACAGTTTGTACCATACCGAGCAATTTGTCGGAAAAACTGTTGAAGTATTGATCGAAGGAGCTTCAAAAAAATCAAATTCCCATTGGAAAGGCAGAAATTCACAAAATGCGGTGGTCGTTTTTCCTAAAGGAGATGAAAAAATGGGAGATCTTGTAAATGTTTATATCGAAGATTGCACTTCTGCCACGCTAATAGGAAAAAGAATTTAATTCATGGAATCATTACAAGCCATAAAACAACGTTTTGAAATTATTGGAAACGACCCTCACCTAAACCGGGCAATTGAAAAAGCAATTCGGGTTGCGCCAACTGATATTTCGGTATTGGTTACTGGCGAAAGTGGTGTTGGTAAAGAGAATATTCCAAAAATAATTCATCATTTATCACACCGAAAACACGCAAAATATATCGCTGTTAACTGTGGCGCAATTCCTGAAGGAACTATCGACAGTGAATTATTTGGCCATGAAAAAGGATCTTTTACCGGTGCTACTGCTGCTCGCAGCGGTTATTTTGAAGTTGCCGATGGCGGCACTATTTTTTTGGATGAAGTTGGCGAATTGCCATTAACAACTCAGGTCAGATTGTTGCGTGTTCTAGAAAATGGCGAATTTATTAAAGTGGGTTCGTCACAGGTGCAAAAAACCAATGTTCGCATTGTTGCCGCCACCAATTTAAATATGCAAGAAGCCATAAATAAAGGAAAGTTTCGGGAAGATTTATATTATCGTTTAAGCACCATTGAAATAAATTTACCGCCTTTGCGGGAACGTATTGGTGATATTCATTTGTTATTCAGAAAATTTGCGGCTGATTTTGCCCAAAAATATAAAATGCCGCCTGTTAAACTTTCTGAAAATGCCGTTAAGGTTTTGGAAAATTATGGTTTCCCCGGAAATATTCGCCAATTACGCAATATTGCTGAAGAAATTTCGGTAGTTGAAGAAAACAGATTGATTTCTTCCGAACGATTGTTACAATATTTACCAGCCAAAGGCACCAATTTGCCAACAGTAATTGAGAACAAAAAATCGAGTAGCGAGTTTTCCACAGAAAGAGAAATTATGTACAAGATTTTGTTCGATATGCGAAACGACATTAACGATTTGAAAAAATTAACGCTCGATTTGATGCAAAGCGGCAGCGTTGAAAAAGTTAAAGAGGAAAACAAAAAATTAATTCAGAAAATCTACAAAGAAGATGTTTCAGATGCTGAAACTGAAAATCAGGTTGAAGTGGTAAGAATTAACGAAAAATACAAAGAATCTGACAATTACGACTTTGAAGAAACCATTGATGCCGATGAAAGCTTGTCCATTCAAGATAAAGAAATTGAATTGATCAAAAAATCATTAGAACGCAACAAGGGCAAACGAAAACTGGCTGCAAAAGAATTGGGTATTTCTGAAAGAACTTTATATCGCAAAATAAAACATTACGATCTATAATTAAAATATTAACTTTGAACTTAATTTTAAGCACCGTATACAACATCAAAACAGTAAAATGAAAAAAATTAGTTACCTTATCTTATTGCTTTTAGTTTTCACCACACAAAGCTGTGGCATTTATTCATTTACGGGAACCAATATACAATCTGACGTAAAAACGATTCAAATAGATTATTTTCCAAACAATGCTATTTTGGTTGAACCTTCATTAAGTCAGGCATTTACAACTCGTTTACAGGACTTGTTTTTACAGCAAACCAACTTAAGTTTGGTGAAAGATGGAGGAGATTTACAATTTGAAGGTGAAATTACAGGGTATAAAATTAACCCAATGACCGCAACAGCTGAGCAAACTGCGGCCCAAAACCGACTTACCATAACGGTAAATGTGCGTTTTTTCAACAACAAACTTGAAGAAGACAATTTTGAACGGTCCTTTTCTCATTATTATGATTATGATGCGAATGCACAATTAACCGGCGGTATTTTAGATGATGCTTTTAATGAAATTATTGAACGTATCACGCAAGATATTTTTAATGCTTCAGTAGCAAAATGGTAAATTATGAACAGCGCTGAATTCTCCTATTTATTACAACATCCCGAAAATATTGATGCTATAAAAACGCAACTATTAAATGAAGTTATCACCGAATTTCCTTATTTTCAGTCGGCCAGGGCAATTCAGCTAAAAGGACTCAATAAAACAAACAGCTTTAAATACAACCAAACCTTAAAAAAAACGGCTGCCTATACCATAGACAGAAAAGTACTTTTTGATTTTATTACTTCTCCTATATTTATAAGCAATTCAAAAAAAGAAGCCGAAATACTGGAAGAAATTGAAGTAATTGACGCTGAAGATGTTAAAGCGCTTCATAAAAAAATTACTGAATCCTTTTCCAATATAAATGCAGAAACTGTTGCTGATTCTTTTCATCAACAAGAAACCTTAACAGAAGAAGAAAAAACTCCAGATGTTTTAGAATTAGGAAAACCGCTGCAATTTGTAAGTTCTGAACCACATTCATTTAATGAATGGATGCAGTTGATTGCCCCAAAACCGATTGTAAGAGAAGAAAGCCAGGTTCGGAAAATTGAAAAAATTGAGAAAAAATTTAACCTTATAGACCGATTTATTGAACTAAACCCTAAAATAAAACCGGTGGACAAAAACGCTATTAATATGGATCTTACTTTGGAAGGTTCCACGGAAAATGAAAGTTTGATGACAGAGACACTGGCGAAGGTTTATCTTGAACAAAAAAAATATGAAAATGCCATTAAAGCTTATCGCATTTTAATTTTGAAATATCCAGAAAAAAGTGGTTTCTTTGCAGACCGAATTAAAGCAATAAAAAATTTACAAAAAAAATAGTCATGACGTATACAATATTTTTAATTCTGATTATGATCGTAGCATTTTTGCTCATATTAATCATTATGGTTCAAAATCCAAAAGGCGGAGGATTATCATCTTCTTTTGGCGGAGGCGGAACACAATCTTTAGGAGGCGTTCAAAATACAACCAACTTTTTAGACAAAAGTACTTGGACACTTTCAATTGTATTGCTTGCCTTAATTTTACTGTCAAATTTTGCTGCACCTAAAGTAAATGCCGTTGGCACAAGTTCAGAAATCGAAAACACTATTGAAAACCGTGAAGTTCAGGATGCGCCAGTGCAAACTGCACCTGTGACATCAACACCAGCACAAGATACTGTTCAATAATAGTCAAGAAAATATATTCCTAAAAATGCCAATGTAAATGACACGTTGGCATTTTTATATTTATACTTATTCCATTAAAAACACATTTGTCAGTTTTATAGAATTGGCACAATTTTGGAACCTCAATTAGAAGAATTAATAATTTTTTAAATCATAAAAAAATGAGTGAAATTAATATTAAACCATTAGCAGATAGAGTTTTGGTAAAACCGCTGCAGGCTGAAAAAACTACTGCTTCAGGACTTATTATTCCAGATTCAGCTAAAGAAAAACAACAAAAAGGAACTGTGATTGCAATTGGCAAAGGATTAAAAGACGAGCCAATGACCGTTAAGGTTGGAGACACCGTTTTATTTGGCAAATATGCAGGCACTGAACTTGTTGTGGACAGCACAGAATATTTGATCATGAGAGAAAGCGATATTTTAGCAATTGTTTAAAAAAACTTGAAAAATAATTCTTAAAGATTTAAGCAAAAACTTAAACTAAAAAATAATAAAAATGGCAAAACGTATAATTTTTGATATAGAAGCGCGCGACGGATTAAAACGTGGTGTTGATGCATTGGCAAATGCTGTAAAAGTGACTTTGGGTCCAAAAGGAAGAAATGTAGTAATAGGAAAATCATTTGGCGGACCAGTAATTACTAAAGATGGTGTGTCTGTCGCAAAAGAAATTGAGTTAGAAGATCCTTTAGAAAACATGGGCGCTCAAATGGTGAAAGAAGTTGCTTCAAGAACCAGTGATTTGGCCGGTGACGGAACTACAACCGCAACTGTTTTGGCTCAAGCAATTGTAAAAGAAGGGTTGAAAAATGTGGCTGCAGGCGCAAATCCGTTAGATTTAAAACGCGGAATCGACAAAGCTGTAAAAGCAATTGTTGAAGATTTGAAAAAACAATCTCAAGAAGTTGGCAACAATTCAGATAAAATTAAACAAGTCGCTTCAATTTCGGCAAACAACGATGAAACGATTGGTGAATTAATAGCTCAAGCATTTAAAAAAGTTGGTAAAGAAGGTGTTATCACTGTTGAAGAAGCAAAAGGTACTTCGACTTATGTTGATATTGTTGAAGGAATGCAATTTGACAGAGGATACCTTTCACCTTATTTTGTCACAAATGCCGATAAAATGCTGGCAGATTTAGAAAATCCGTACATTCTTTTATATGAAAAGAAAATAACTAACCTTAAAGATTTATTGCCAATATTAGAACCGGTTGCCCAAAGCGGTAAACCCTTATTAATTATTGCTGAAGATGTGGAAGGTGAAGCATTGGCAACTTTGGTAATGAACAAATTACGCGGCGCCTTAAAAATAGCGGCCGTTAAAGCGCCAGGTTTTGGTGACAGAAGAAAAGCAATGTTAGAAGATATCGCAATTTTAACCGGTGGTACTGTAATATCTGAAGAAAGAGGATTGACTTTAGACAATACAACCATTGATATGTTAGGAACTGCGGAAAGAATTACCATTGACAAAGACAATACTACCATTGTAAACGGATCTGGGGACGCAAATGACATTAAATCAAGAGTTGCCCAAATTAAAGCACAAATTGAAACTACAACATCAGATTACGACAAAGAGAAACTGCAAGAACGTTTGGCTAAATTAGCTGGCGGTGTTGCAGTACTTTATGTTGGTGCTGCCAGTGAAGTTGAAATGAAAGAAAAGAAAGACAGGGTTGATGATGCGTTACACGCAACACGTGCCGCTGTTGAAGAAGGCATTGTTGCCGGTGGTGGCGTTGCTTTAGTGAGAACCAAAGAAGTGCTGAAATCATTGACAACCGAAAATTTAGATGAATTAACAGGAATCAGAATTTTAGACAGAGCAATTGAAGAACCATTGCGTCAAATAGTAGAAAATGCAGGTGGTGAAGGTTCTGTGGTAGTTGCAAAAGTTATTGAAGGAAAAGGAGACTTTGGCTACAATGCCAAAACCGATGAATACACAAAAATGTTTAAAGCTGGTATTATAGATCCTACCAAAGTTACAAGAATTGCGTTGGAAAATGCAGCTTCAGTTGCTGGTATGATCTTAACAACAGCTTGCACATTGGTAGAAATAAAAGAAGAATCAGCCGGTGGAATGCCGCCAATGGGTGGCGGAATGGGCGGAATGATGTAAAATTTATAAATGCAAATAAAAAGCCGCTTAATTTTGATTAAGCGGCTTTTTTATACTTTAAGGTTGTGGTAAAGTTATGCTTTACAAACGCATTTTCCTGGTTCACACTTAGCGGTTGTTTTTACATTTGAAACAACTTCCGCTTTACAGGTGCATTTCCCCGGCTCACATTTTGTGCACTCTTTTGAAGCCATGTCTGTTTTACATGTGCATTTACCGGCTTCACACTTACATTCTCCACTTGCGATACATTTACATCCAACAACATGTGCAGTTTCCTTAGCTATTTCTTTTAAATCCATTTTACAAACCGGACAAGATCCTGCCACATCATAGGTTTTTCCTTTTTCGCAATCCATAGGGCATTGAAAAACATTTGAAACCATTTCACCTTCTTCATGGTCATGGCCTTCATTGCTCTCTATCTTTACTTCTTCCTTTACTTCTTCTTTTTTAGTTTCCTTACAAGCAGTAAATAATACGGCGAAAGAAAATATTGCGACAAATACAAAAAGTGATTTTTTCATTTATTTTATTATTGGTTTTTTTTTATAATTATAATTTGCTTAAATAATTGTGGTTACGAATCCAATTCATTTAACAGGCGCCTAAATTAATAAAAATTGGCAGTCTTTTTAATGTTGAGCAGTAAAATTTTTATTTTTTAATAACTGGCTCAAAATTATTAAACAAAATAAAAAGACTTCCCAAATAGGGAAGCCTTTTTTAAGTATTTAGTTCAAAAAAGAGGGTAATTAATCTCTTCTTTCTCTAGGTTTTCTGTCTCGGTCACCACCGCGACTGTCTCTGTTTCCACCTCTGCTGTCTCTGCTGCTGTCACGTGGCGGTCTTTCCACAAATCCTTCAGGTTTTGGCAAAAGCGCTTTTCTGGACACTTTATCTTTACGCGTTTTTGGATCTTTTCCAAAATATTTCACGTCAAAAACATCGCCCATATTTACAACATCGGTAACATTGTCTGTGCGTTCCCAAGCCAATTCAGAAATATGCAATAACACTTCATTTCCGGGAGCATCAAGATATTCAACAACGGCACCAAAATCAAGCATTTTGATCACTTTAACTTTATAAACACCACCAACTTCCGGTTTAAACATCAAAGAATCAATTTTTGCTAAAACAGCATCAATGCCCGCTTGTTTTGTCCCTAAAATTTCAACAATGCCTTCTCCTGTTAAAGGATCTTCATTGATAACAATGGTACAACCAGTTGCTTTTTGCAATTCCTGGATCACCTTTCCTCCGGGTCCAATTAATGCACCAATAAAATCGTTAGGGATTGTTCTGGTGATCATTTTTGGAGCGTAAGGTTTCACATCTGCATTTGGAACTGCAATCGCTTCAGTTATTTTACCCAAAATATGTAAACGGCCTTCACGAGCCTGTTTTAAAGCACTTACCAAAATCTCATAAGAAAGTCCTTTTATTTTGATATCCATTTGACAGGCGGTAATGCCATCAGCCGTACCCGTAACTTTAAAGTCCATATCACCTAAATGATCTTCATCGCCTAAGATATCAGATAAAACAGCATATTTTTCACCATCGGAAATCAATCCCATCGCGATACCTGAAACTGGTTTTTTCATTTGAATACCTGCATCCATCAAGGCCATAGTACCGGCGCAAACAGTTGCCATTGAAGACGAACCATTGCTTTCCAATACTTCTGATACAACTCTTACGGTATAAGGACATTCATCAGGAATCATGCCTTTTAATGCACGTTGCGCCAAGTTTCCATGACCTACTTCACGACGGGAAGTTCCTCTTAACGGACGCGCTTCACCTGTAGAAAAGGGAGGAAAATTATAATGTAAATAAAATCTTTCTTCACCTTGGTGCGTTGGCATGTCAATTTGGTTTGCTTCTCTTGAAGTTCCTAAAGTAACTGTCGCCAATGCTTGAGTTTCACCTCTTGTAAAAATTGCGGAACCGTGTGTTGAAGGCAAATAATTTACTTCACACCAAATTGGGCGAATATCAGTAGTTTTACGTCCGTCTAAACGCAAACCTTCATTTAAAGTTAAATTACGAACCGCACTTTTTTCAGCTTTATCATAATATTTAGAAATTAATTCTCCTTTTTCTTTCAATTCCTCTTCAGAAAAAGTTGCTTTAAATTCCTCTTTTATTTTTGCAAATGCATCACTGCGTTCATGTTTTGCACTTCCTGCTCTAGCGATGTCATATACTTTTTGGTAAGAAAAATCGTGGGCTTTTTTCTCCATTTCCTTATCATCTTTTCCCATTTCATATTCACGTGTTACCTTTTTACCAAAGGCTTCCGCTAAACGTACTTGAGCAGCACATTGAATTTTAATGGCTTCGTGCGCAAATTTAATGGCTTCTGCCATTTCTTCTTCACTGCATTCATCCATTTCTCCTTCAACCATCATCACAGAATCTGCTGAAGCGCCAATCATCATATCAATATCAGCTTCCAATAATTGCGCTCTGCTTGGATTTATAATGAATTTTCCATTCACTCTTCCAACACGAACTTCAGAAATTGGTGTTTCAAACGGAATATCACTTAATTGTATTGCTGCCGAAGCGGCTAAACCAGCCAAAGCATCGGGCATTACGCTTTCGTCATGGGACATTAATTGCACCATCACCTGTGTTTCTGCATGATAATCTTTTGGGAAAAGCGGACGTAAAACACGGTCCACCAAACGCATTGTTAACACTTCATTGTCACTTGGTCTTGCTTCTCTTTTGAAGAAACCTCCAGGATAACGTCCTGCAGCGGCAAATTTTTCTCTGTAATCTACAGTCAATGGCAAGAAATCTACCGGACTTGCATCGTAATTAGATACAACTGTACCCAATAACATAGCATCGCCCATTCTTACAACAACTGAACCATGAGCTTGTTTAGCTAATTTTCCAGTTTCGATAGAGATGGTTCTTCCATCGCCTAAATCAATAATTTGTGTAAATACCTTAGGTATCATAAATAATTTTTTATTTAATTAAACAATTAGTTTGAGTCGATGTGTTGTGTGTGTTGCCCAATGAAAAGTTTAATTTGTTGCTTTTTTATCTTCGAATACATTAAAAAAAAAGAGGCAAAATAAGCCTCTTTTTTTTTGAATTATTTTCTTATGCCTAATTCTTTAATTACCTCACGATATCTTACAATATCTGTTTTTATTAAATAATCAAGTAAATTTCTTCTTTTACCTACCAATCTTACCAATGAACGCTCTGTGTTAAAATCTTTACGATTTCTTTTTAAGTGTTCAGTTAAGTGATTAATTCTAAAAGTAAATAAGGCAATTTGCCCCTCAGACGAACCTGTGTTGGTGGCTGATTCACCGTGTTTTGCGAAAATTTCTTCTTTTTTCTCTTTAGTTAAGTACATGCTAACATTAATTTTTATTAATAATTTTTATGTATTGCTAAACCTTATGGCTTGCAGTCGGCAAATATACTATTATTATTATTGATTTACAATTAATTACAAAACAACTTATTTAGTTTAATTAATTAAACTTTTTGTGATTTTGGGGGTCATAGTAGTATTAATAATAATTTTATTTGTTTAATCTTTAAAATATCCTTTTATTATGAGAAATTTAAATTTAAGACTATTAACATTTATAGTTGTAGGTAGTTTATTAATTACAAGCTGTGAAACTAATGACACGGTTGATTTAAGTGAACCTTTATCAGCAGATGAAACTGTTGCTTTAACTGAAGTAGATGATATTTCAGATGATGTGAATAATATAATTGATGATTATTTTGCTGAAAGTGAAGATTTTTCCAAAACTTCAGAAATTGAAAGTAAAACGGAAGACTTATTACCTTGCGTTGTTAAAACTTTTGTTTTAACAAATACAACTAAAACAGTAACTTTAGATTTTGGGGAAGGTTGTGAATTGCCAAACGGTAATGTATTAAGCGGTAAAATTATAATGAATTATGTTATTGACACAGATGTGAATATCTTAACTATTGCACAGACTTATGAAAATTTTTATTTTAATGACATAAGTATTGAAGGAGGAAATACAATTGTAAGAATTAGAGAAAATGAGAATGGAAACCCGCAGTCAACAGTGACTTTTGGAACTACTGTAACTTGGCCAGATGGTGTATCTGCAACAAGAGAAGGATTTAAAGTTAGAGAATGGACTGAGGGTTATGACACAAGATATTGGGCTGATAATGTGTTTTTATTTACAGGAAGTTGGACATTAACTTTTAATGATGGAATTGTATATTCATCTAGCATAATTGAATCTTTGAGACGAGAGATGGCTTGTAGATTTATTGTAAGCGGCATTGTTGAAGTACAAAAATTAGATATGAGTGGCACAATAGATTTTGGAGATGGAAGTTGTGATGATATTGCTACTTTTACAGATGAAGATGGTGTAGTTTCTGAATTTACTTTAGGGTGTAGAATAGCAGAATAGCTAATTAAAATGTTAATAAAAAAAGTGAGCTTTTAAAACTCACTTTTTTTATTTTCTAATTGGTAAATTCTGAATTAAATCAATGTATAAATTAATTTGCTTTTTCAGGTGTTTTCGTTCCACAATTTTATCAAGAAAACCATGTTCCAAAACAAATTCCGAACGTTGAAATCCTTCCGGCAAATCTTTTCCGGTGGTGTCTTTAACAACCCTTGGTCCGGCAAAAGCGATCAAAGCATTAGGTTCGGCAATGTTTATATCGCCAAGCATTGCGTATGATGCCGTTGTGCCGCCCGTTGTTGGATCTGTGCACAACGAAATATAAGGAATGTTTACCGCAGCAAGTTGTGCCAATTTAGCAGATGTTTTCACCAGTTGCATTAAAGACAATGATGCTTCCTGCATTCTTGCGCCGCCAGATTTTGAGATCATCAAAAAAGGTACTTTATTATTTATGCAATAATCAATGGCTCTCGAAATTTTTTCTCCAACCACACTTCCCATTGATCCGCCAATAAAAGCAAAATCCATGGCAGCAACCACCAAATCCTTGCCATACGATTTCCCTACTGCTGTCCGTACCGCATCTTTTAGTTTTGTTTTCTCGTAAGCTTCTTCAAGCCTGTCAACATATTTTCTGCTGTCAGAAAATTTTAACGGATCCTTGGAAACCATGTCTTTATCAAATTCGTTAAACGTATTATTGTCAAAAAGAATTTCAAAATATTCAGCACTTCCTATTCTTACATGATAGCCGTCTTCCGGACTCACATAATAGTTTTGTTTCAATTCTGATGAATCAACAATTTTGCCGCTTGGCGTTTTATACCACAAACCTTTCGGCACATCTTTTTTATCTTCCGTAGGCGTTTGAATTCCTTTATCTTTTCTTTTAAACCAAGATGACATAACTATGTTGTTTTAGTGAAAATATGAGGTGCAAATTACTAAAAAAAATAAAGAGAACATATAAAAATATGCTCTCTTTATGAAATTTTAGAGGTAAGGCAAAGATCTATAATGTGTTAACGTTGTTTAAATCTTTAAAAGCCTGTATTAGGCGCTTTTTAAAAGTGACTTCACCTTCACGCAACCATTTTCTTGGATCATAATACTTTTTATTTGGCTGGTCAGCACCGTCTGGATTTCCTATTTGCGTTTTTAAATAATCGATATTGTTAACCATATAATCTCTAATTCCTTCCGTAAAAGCAAATTGAAGATCGGTATCAATATTCATTTTAACTACGCCGTAACCAATCGCTTCCCTAATTTCTTCAAGCGTTGACCCTGAACCGCCGTGAAATACGAAATCTACCGGATTTACGCCTGTTTTATATTTATTCTGAATAAATTTTTGGGAATTGTCTAATATTTTTGGTGTTAACTTCACATTCCCCGGTTTATAAACCCCGTGAACATTTCCAAAAGAAGCTGCAATGGTAAAACAATCGCTCACTTTTTTAAGTTCTTCATAAGCGTAGGCAACTTCTACAGGTTGCGTATATAATTTTGAAGAGTCAATATCAGAATTGTCAACGCCATCTTCTTCTCCACCAGTTATTCCAAGTTCAATTTCCAAAGTCATTCCCATTTTGCTCATACGTTGAAGATATGTTTTACAAATTTCAATGTTTTCTTCAATTGGCTCTTCAGATAGATCCAACATATGTGAACTAAATAGCGGCACACCATTTTCTTTAAAAAACTGTTCTCCGGCATCTAACAATCCATCAATCCAAAGCAATAATGATTTTGCGCAATGATCTGTATGTAAAATGACAGGAATTTCATAGGCAGCCGCTAATAAATGTATGTGTTTTGCGCCTGCAATGGCTCCTGCTATGGCTGCTTTTTGGTTAAGGTTAGACAATCCCTTTCCTGCGTTAAATTGCGCGCCACCATTTGAAAACTGAATAATTACAGGTGAATTCAACTCTTTTGCCGTTTCTAAAACAGCGTTAATGGTGTTCGATCCTGTAACATTTATCGCCGGTATTGCGAAATTTTTGGCTTTCGCCAACTTAAAAAGATCTTGTACCGTTTTTCCTGTAGCAACTCCTGGTTTAATTGTTTGACCCATAATATTATATGTAGTTATTGTGAATTATTAAAGCAAAATTAATGAATTATCCCTTTTAAATAAACTTATGAACAGAAAAAAAACGAAATCGAAATAGTTTTAAACCTCAGATTTAAAACGGATAACTTATCCCAAAATTATAAACTGCATGTCCTAAATTGTAATTTTTAAACCATTTATTTCCTTCCGGAATATAGGGCTCGTACGTTTTGAATCCTAAATCCAGACGCAATAAAATAAAACTTAAATCATATCTAAGTCCAACTCCTGTGCCGATTGCAATATCTTTTATTGAGTTGATTCCTCTAAATTTGGCTTCCGATGCCGTTATTGATGCATTTGAAATGTCCCAAATATTACCTGCATCAACAAATAAAGCGCCATTTATACTGTTAATCACATTAAATCTATACTCTAAACTGTTAATGAATTTAAGGTTTCCTACGTTGAACTCTAATCCGCTTTTTGTTGATCCAGGACCTAAATCATAAATTTTCCAAGCTCTTAAATCGTTCGGTCCGCCAATAAAATAGCTTCTGCTAAAAGGGATTGTATTTGAATTTCCGTAAGGTACCGCCACGCCCAAAAAACTTCTTAAAACCAACACCGTTTTTTCGGACACATCCCAGAATTTTTTGTATTCCAAATCGACCCTGACATATTGGGCAATTGGTATTCCAAACAGCGTTTTTTTATTGTTGGCGTCTCTATTTTTAGCCAAAAGCGTTGTTAGATTCCCTGATGCACCAATGCGTGATCTAAAAAATGAAAAATCGGTGTCTTTATAATTCTCGCTATTGTTATAGGTAAAAGTATAGGCCATTAAAGGAACCAAAACATCTTCAGTAATAATATTGTAACGGTTTCTGATGTTTCTTATGATTTTATATTCTGTCGGATTGCTTTCCTCAAAATTTGCATCAATTTTGGTGTCAATAAACCCTATAACATCATTGGTTGTTAATGTATCATTAAAATAGGTATTGGCGATAAACTGAATTTCATTAAATTCAGATTTGTAAATATTAAAGTAAGAATCAATATTTAAATTTTTAATAAATTGTGCATTTAGCAACTGAAAACTGTGATTTTTTGTTTTTGATGACACCCAAGTATAATCCACAATTCCTGTAAATATTTGCTTATCCAGCCCAATATTTTTCTGCAAACTTGTACCCAAAGTAAAAATTGTTTTTGGCGCCATGCTTTTCGGAATTAATTTTTCAAATTTAACCGGAAACACAAATCTTGGAAGTTCCAATGAAATATCGCCTCCAATTTCCCATGCATTCAATAATTTCGCATCATCGGCAGCATCTTTTGAATCTAAAAATGAACCTTGTATAGAAAATTTCAATAATTCAGCTCCTTTAAAAATATTTCTGTCCAAAAATGAAAGTTTTCCTGAAATTCCCAATTGCCTGATATTTGAATGCGTCAGTTCTGTGTTAATCCCTACGGAATATTTTTTAAGAGGCGTTAAATAGATGGAAGCTTCCAACATATCATTTTCCAATTCTTCGTATTTGATGTCAACTGTCCTAAAATTTTGAAGTCCTCTTATATTTTTGCGTGTTAGCTCTCGAGTGTCGTCTCTATAAATATCATTTGGCTCAATAAAAATTGAATTCAATAAATATTTCGGATTGTATCTTAATTTTTCCTGTGCATAAAATGAAAATCCGTTGTAATTTAAACTGTCTTTTATTGAATTATCGCCAGTGCTGTTAAAGGTATAGTCGGTATAAATATTAACTTTTTGAATTTTTTGGACTTTAAATGGAACAGAACCTGTATTGCCGTCGATAAGCAGCACAACATCCGATTTATAATCGGTGGCTGAAGTATCAACTTCAAATGTGATTGCATTTTTATAAAACCGGTAAACTCCTGAATTTCTATATAAATTGGTTAACCTGTTTTGCTCATTAACAAATGATGAAAGTCTAAATTGGTTTCCCTCTTTAATAAAGGATTTTGCTTTATGAATCTCATAAATAGAGTCTAAAACTGCCGATTGTATGTTGGTTGTAATGCTGTCTAAATGATTGGGCTTGTCTGTGATTACCTTATAATCAATGGCAATTTTCTTGTTTTTCAAAGGATGCTCTTCAAATTCTGCCTTAGCATTAAAATAACCTTCATTGTAATAATGTTGCGTAAAGTTCTTAACCGTTTGGGAGGCTTTTTTTGAATCGAAAATAACGGGAGGTTCGCCATTTTTTAGTATCCACTGATGCATTTTATATTTAAAATTTCGAACACCGCGCGTTTGTTTTTCAGAAAATACACCGGTTGTAAAATTATACCAGCCCGGATTGTCTAATTTCCAAACGTCAAAATCGGCTTCAAAATTTTTGTTTCCTAAATTATAAAAATGCAGCGGCAAGGCAACGCCAAGAACCAATGTATTGGGACGTTGTACAATATAATCGTTTATTTCGTCGCTAACATTTTTTTTATCGTTAACAATAACTTTGTTTTTTACAAGCAAAAATTCATTTTCAGCAACATACTTCACTGAATTACACGATGAAAAACCAAAAATTATACCTGCGAAAATTAATAATATTTTAAAATTGGTTTTCAATAAATAAGCGTTTAAATTTGTTTCAAAAGTATAACTTTTCAACGGTTTAAAAAATTACTATTTTTTAAAAATAAATTAATGAGTTTAAGCAAAAATCAATTAAAAACAATAACGAGCCTAAATCAAAAAAAGTACCGAACCGCATATCATTTATTTGTTGCTGAAGGCACTAAAATTGTGGCTGAATTTTTAAATTCAAATTTTGAATTGGAACAGTTATTTTGTGTTGACAATACCATTTATAAAAATTTAAAGAAAGTTACTGAAATTTCTGAAATCGAATTAAAAAAAATAAGCACGCTGGTGACACCTAACAATGTTTTGGCGCTTTTTAAGATTCCTTCAACAACGCCTTCCATAAAATCGGGTTTAATTGTTGCTTTGGATGAAATTAATGACCCGGGAAATTTAGGCGCGATTATTAGATTGTGTGATTGGTTTGGGGTGGATCAATTGATTTGCTCAACCAACACGGTTGATTGCTACAACCAAAAAGTGGTGCAGTCCTCTATGGGTTCTTTGGCCAGAGTATCGTTAATTTATACGGATTTGGAAACTTATTTACAAAATTCCCCTTTGCCAAAATATGCCGCGGTGATGGACGGAGAAAATGTATATAAAAGTAATTTGCCCGATAGTGCGGTGCTGGTTATGGGAAATGAAGCAAACGGCATTCGGGAATCAATTTTAAAATTGATATCAAAAACCATTTCAATACCAAGGTTTGGCGCCTTAAAGCAGACCGAAAGTTTAAATGCAGCAACGGCTACGGCTATTTTATTAAGTGAATTTAAGCGATTGACTTAATGGTTTAATGAAAAGCCAATTTGATAAAAACGCCCCTTGTTCCAAAATAATCAACTGGCCCGGTCCACTGACTATTGGGATTATTGTCCCTGACCAACTCGTCATTTATGGCAAAAACGCCTCTAATGGAAGGTGAAAAAATAAAGTAAGGCAAATATAAATCTACGCCTATACCCAGTTCATAGGAAAAATTATTCTTTTTAGTTCTGAATTCACCATCGGAATTGTCATCTGGATTGTCCTGATTGCTGGAAAAATTATAATCATAAGAAACACCGGCAATGGCATAAGGCCGCATATTATCTAACCTGTTCGTGTTAAATTTCAGCAATAAAGGAACTCTAAAATAGGTTGAATTCACTTCTCTGATGCTGTCTTTTGGGCCTCCATAAATATGGGTAAACGCCAATTCTTTTGTATTGCTTGACAGTCCAGGTTCTAATCGCAAACTAATATTATTGTGCAAACGCAAATCGCCAATAAGTCCAACTTCAAAACCGATACTTGGGGTTGAAACAATAAAAACATCATTTATTTTGTACGATATTTTATAATCCTTTTTATTTAACCCTAAAAAATATCCCCAAAATATTCGCTGTTTGTCCCAATTTTGCCGGTATTGCACAATATCTCTTTTTTGGGCCTTCAAATTATTTATTGAAAAGATGACCAAAAAAATCACAACAAATACTTTTTTCATCTGTTTAAATTTTATTTTTTTATTGGTACAGATGCAGCCTGCCGGCAGGAAGGTTCGCCATTAATCATTTCTGTTTGTATCAAAATTTGTTATGGCTCGTTTCATAAATTATTTTTTTGCAATATAAATTGAAGCAACACCAAACGTTTGCGGTTTATTTTCTATACCTATAAACCCAATTTTATGCAAAATATTGTTGAAAGCCTGTCCGTACGGAAAGGAAGCTGCAGAATCCGATAAATATTGATAGGCAACTTTATCTTTTGAGAACAATTTTCCTATCAATGGCAGAATGTTTTTGGCATAAAACTGATAACCTTGTTTGAAAGGCGTTTTGGTTGGTATTGATGTTTCCAAAACCACAAAAATGCCGCCTTTATTTAAAACTCTGTATATTTCAGCCAATCCTTTTTCAAGGTTTTCAAAATTCCGAACGCCAAAAGCAACTGTTATGGCATCAAATGAATTGTCTTCAAAAGGCATATTTTCAGAATCAGCAAGCAACATTTCAATGGTATTGTTTAGATGAAGATTTTTAATCTTTTTTCGGCCTACTTCAAGCATTCCGTCAGAAATATCCAAACCAACAATTTTGGAAGCTTTTGTTTTGGCTAAATTAATGGCCAAATCGCCTGTTCCTGTGGCAATGTCTAAAACTGAATCCGGATTTGTTTCTCCAACAATGTCAACAACTTTATTGCGCCATTTTACATCAATTCCAAAAGAAATAACACGATTTAAACCGTCATATTCATTGGAAATGGTATCAAACATTTTGGTGACCTGCTCTTTTTTGCTGAGATCTGAATCTTTGTACGGAGTAACTTTTTCTGCCATAGCCAATTAGGAGTTAACCGCCACAACCTCGTTAATTTTTCCGGGAATAAGTTGCTTCAACATATTTTCAATTCCGTTTTTTAAGGTAATTGTTGATGATGGACAACCGCTGCACGCGCCCTGCAATATAACGTTTACTGTTTTTGAAGATTCCACATAAGATCGAAACATAATGTTACCGCCATCTGCAGCAACAGCAGGTTTTATATATTCTTCTAAAATGTCAATAATTTGTTTGGAAACATCATCAAGTTCTATATCAGGCATATAAACTTCTGAAACTTTTTGTGGAACTTCGGTAGCCAAAGCAATTGTTTTTCCGTCGGCAATAAACTGTCTGATAAAACTTCTTATTTCAACGGTTATTTCATTCCACTCAACAGTGTCATTTTTGGTGATTGACACATAATTTTCTGAAATAAATATTTCTTTTACAAAGGGAAAATTGAATAATTCAACAGCCAAAGGCGCATTTTTAGCTTCCTCCAAGTTTTTGAATTCCAAATCGTTATCCACCAATTTTAAGTTGGTGACAAACTTTAATACTGAAGGATTTGGCGTTGATTCCGCATACACTTCAACCGGAATTTTTTTCACTGCCTTTTCTTCTGAAACCACCACTCCGCCTGCGTTCAGGTATTTTTCAATTTCCTCTTTCACTTCATCCTGCACATCGCTCCATTCCACAATTGAAAATCTTTCAAGCGCAATAAAATTTGCAGAAATATAGACGCGTTTTACAAATGGCAAATGAAATAATTGCTGTGCCAATGGTGAATTTTTAGCTTCATCAATATTATTGTATTGGTGACTTCCGCTTGCCAATATATCGCTTGAAGTAAATTTTATTATCGTCGGTATATTTGTTATTTCTATTTTAAGATTGCTGTTTTTCATTTTTTTAATAGTTTGTGCAAAAATACATAAAACATAATTCATATACTTGGTTAAGAATAAAAAAACGCCTCATGGCTGAGACGTTTTTATTGCTTTTTATGATGCTGTTTAAAGGCTCAACGTCAGCGTTGCGGTAAATGTTGAATGATCAAAATCCAGCTCCGCGGCATCTACCTGATTGCTTTGCGGATAAAAATTATAAGGGGCGGTATTGGTCGATTTTTGGTAGGCAAAATCCAATTTTCCGCCTCTGAATTTATAGCCGGCACCTAACGAAAATCCTTCTAAATTGTCGGAACTTACAGAATTTTTATACGGACTGTTTTCAAAATGATAGCCACCTCTTACAGAAAAATTATCAAATCGCCATTCTGTTCCTATTCGCAACTCGCCCACACTTTCCAAATCGGTATCAAAAGCCTGATTTTCCTCAATAAAATCAGCGTTGCTTAATTTGATGTTGCTGTAATTTTTATAGCTATAATCAACACTTATTAGTCCGTTATCGTTAAAAATATAAGCCAAACTTCCGGTTAATTTGCTAGGTGTTCTTAACTTATAATCAAATGCATTTAAACCCGAATATTCATTGGTAAATAGCACATCGTTTTTATAGACATCCTCATCATATTCCAAAAAATCTTCAGAAAGGCTGTACCAAACCGGTGATTGATATGCCAACCCCAGACGTATATTTTCATTAGGCTTTAAAATTGCGCCAAAATTAAATGAAACCCCATCGCCATACGTTAATAATTCTTGTTTCGAGGACACATCCAAGGTATTTCCTTCTCCGTCGTTATTGTATTCTTCTGTTAATGTACGTTGGAAATATTCAACATCATAGATATTTACGGCAGCACCTATATACAAGTTATCATTGTGTTGTGCGGCAAACGTAAATGAATATTTATTGTTTTTACCATCCGTAAAATTCTCAAAATACTGATTTTCAGCATTTAAATAAATAACTTCAGGGTCGTAAAAATCTGTTAATGGCGAATAACCGCTGTTTCCTTCAGCAATCCATAAGTTTTCAAAATCGTTGGCAATGCTGTAGTTAAACCCTAATGCAATATTGCTCCATTCACTGTTATTGCCATAACCCCTAAAAACAAATACACCGCCTGCTTGCGATAAATTTGTGAAATCATTTTCAAATTGGGTGTTATTTCCATAAAAACCAGCCATTGTTTTGGTGTTTCGGTTGTTTAATGAAAGGGCAAATTCACTTTTCAAAAACACAGCCGCACCGGCAGGATTTATTTCCATGGCAGACAAATCGCCGCCCAAAGCGCCAAAAGCGCCGCTCATCGCATTATAACGAGCGGTACCATTTATATTTTCTTTAGAAAATAATACACCAACATCATTATACCCTAACGTTTGCGCATTTAAAATATAACCAAAGCAAAGCAATGTTGCCGCAAAATAAAATTTTTTCATACTTTTTCGAATTTATTAAACCTAAATATTTTTAATTATTCCTTCTTGAATTGCTTCTTGAAGATGAACTTGAAGAAGATGATTGGGATGAACTGCTTCGGCTTTCGGTATTTGAGCTTCTGTTTGCAGAAGAATTTTCATTTCCAGAACTTCTTGTATTGTATGAATCGTTGTTGGTATTCATATTATTCTCTCTTCTAACAGTGTTTGTGTTACTTTCCCTTCTTACGTTATTTGAACTGGCATTCGAATTCTGATTGCCATAATTGTTTGGATTTACCCGAATCACTGAATTTGGGTTCCTGTTATTCGATGATGCGCGCTCATTGGAATAATACCTCATATTATCTGGTGAAAAATTATAAGCTGAATTTCTTCTGATTGAGGAAGAACGTTGATTAGAATTTGAACTTCTTTGTATTGTATTGTTTGATCTTGAAGGCTGTCTGTTAATATTATTATTTCTGTTAATATTGTTGTTTCTGTTTAAATTTCCATCCGTAGCTCTTCTGGCTGCCGTGTTAACATTTCTTCTGATTGTATTGGTTTCTGAACTTCTTCTGCTTAAGGTTGATGAATTTGTGTTGTCATATGACCTAATTCCAGTATTTCGGCTTGTTCTTTTTCCATAACTTTCATACCTGTCATAATAGTTGGAATAATTATAGTAATAAGGACGATAAGGACTGTAATAATTTCCATAATATCCGTAATAATATGGGCTGTATCCATAAGAATAATAAGGATTGTAATAATTGAATTGCCAAGGATTGTAATAATATGGGTAATAATTGTAATATGGTTCGTAAAATGGATTGTACCAGTAATAACTCGGACTCATATAGCCGTAACCGCTGTTGATGTTGATTACAACATCACCATCATAACCCCAAGGTTCATTATAATTTGTGTACAATTCATCATCCTGAACTGTAGCATCATCATAATAATAATCATCAATCTCCGTAAACGTATCCTCTTTTTTTAGATTTTGTAAATCTTCCAGTTGTCGAGAAAAATAATTTTGATCAAAATTAGATTGATTTTCAACAATTACCACTTCATTTCTGGTTTGATTATTTGCAGCATAAATGCCGTCAGTGTCACCATTGTAAGCACTTTGGTAGGTTCCACAAGAATTTAGACTGACAAAAAGCACCATTAAAAGGCCAATTTGCAAGTATTTTTGGTTAATTATTTCTGAAGCTTTCATAATCAGTTGCGGTTTTTATTGTTGAACTATTTAAAAAAAACTAATTTTGTCGAAATTAATAATTTTCATTAAAATAGGCGCAACATTTATGCCAAACTTTTGAATATGAGCAAGAATTTAACAAAGAGAGAAACCGATTATTCCAAATGGTATAATGAGCTTGTGGTTAAGGCAAATTTAGCAGAAAACTCAGCGGTTAGAGGCTGCATGGTCATTAAGCCCTACGGTTATGCAATTTGGGAAAAAATGCAGGCAGCGCTGGATAGAATGTTTAAAGAAACTGGCCACGAAAATGCTTACTTTCCGCTTTTTGTCCCTAAAAGTATGTTTGAGGCCGAAGAAAAGAATGCTGAAGGATTTGCCAAAGAATGTGCCGTTGTAACACATTATCGATTAAAAAACGATCCTGACAAGCCAGGAAAATTGATGGTTGACCCAAATGCAAAATTGGAAGAGGAATTGATTGTTCGACCAACAAGCGAAGCCATTATTTGGAGCACTTTTAAAGGATGGATTCAATCTTACCGCGATTTGCCGCTATTAATTAACCAATGGGCGAATGTGGTTCGCTGGGAAATGCGCACCCGTTTATTTTTGCGTACTTCGGAGTTTTTATGGCAAGAAGGCCATACTGCACACGCTTTGGAAACAGAAGCGATTCAGGAAGCAAAATTGATGTTAGATGTTTATGCCAATTTTGCCGAGAATTTTATGGCAATGCCAGTGATAAAAGGTTTAAAAACAGAAAGTGAACGATTTGCCGGCGCTTTGGAAACCTATTGCATTGAAGGATTAATGCAAGACGGAAAAGCATTGCAAGCAGGAACATCTCACTTTTTAGGACAAAATTTTGCCAAAGCATTTGAGGTGAAATTTACTTCAAAAGAAGGAAAACAAGAATACGTTTGGGCTACATCTTGGGGCGTTTCCACACGTTTGATAGGCGCTTTAATTATGACACATTCTGATGACTTAGGCTTGGTACTTCCTCCAAACCTTGCGCCAATTCAAGTCGTAATTATTCCAATTCATAAAACAGACGAGCAATTAGACGCCATTTCTGTCAGAATTAATGAAATTGTTGCCGAATTGCGCCAAAAGGGAATTTCAGTAAAATATGACGACAGAACGGCCTATAAACCAGGTTGGAAATTTGCGGAATATGAACTGAAAGGCGTTCCTTTAAGAATTGCGATGGGCCCGAAAGATTTAGAAAACGGCACATTGGAAATTGCCAGGAGAGATACCCTTGAAAAACAAAATATTTCCCAAAATACTGTTGTTGAATATGTTGAAAAAACACTGAAAGAAATTCAGGATAATTTATATCAAAAAGCGCTTCAATTTAGACAGACACATATTACAGAAGTTAATTCATTTGAGGAATTTAAAGAAGTGCTAAATACCAAAGGCGGATTTATTTCTGCACATTGGGATGGCACGTCTGAAACCGAAGAAAAAATTAAAGATTTAACAAAAGCAACGATTAGATGCATTCCTTTAAATAATAAAATTGAGGCAGGAAAGTGCCTGTTTACTGGGGAAAAATCGACTCAAAGAGTATTATTTGCAAAAGCTTATTAATTTTCTGAAGAAATATTTTGCAGTATTAAAAATAGTTGTATTTTTGCATCCGCATTGACAAAATAGAATCGTCAATAATTACATAATGGTCCGTTCGTCTAGGGGTTAGGACGCCAGGTTTTCATCCTGGTAACAGGGGTTCGATTCCCCTACGGACTACAAAAAAGTTAAAAAAAATAAAAATGGCAAATCACAAGTCAGCATTAAAGAGAATCAGAAGCAATCGCGCTAAGCAATTAAGAAATAAATATCAGCATAAAACAACTCGTAATGCTGTTAGAAACTTACGTGCTGCGACCGAAAAGGAAGAAGCTGTAGCGTTATTTCCAAAAGTAGTGTCAATGCTAGATAAATTAGCTAAGAAGAATGTTATCCACAAAAATAAAGCGGGTAACTTAAAATCTAAATTGGCTAAGCACGTAGCTGCTTTATAAAATTTTTAATCTACAATTTAAAAAAGCATCCACAATATGGATGCTTTTTTATTTGGGATAATTTGAGTTTTTTATAGAAAATACCTACCACTCATAAGTTTTGTTGGCATCAAGCCTGATAAATATAAACAGCAATATCGTAAATCCCCAAAGTGCAGATCCACCGTAACTAAAAAACGGCAACGGAATTCCAATAGTTGGTACCAGCCCAATTACCATTCCTATATTTATAAGGAAATGCATAAAGAATATAGCAGCAATGCTGTAGCCGTAAATTCTGCTGAATTTAGATTTTTGTTGCTCAGCCTTACTGATTATTCTTAATAAAAAGGCTATAAACAGCAGTATTACAAATGCGCTGCCCAGAAACCCCCATTCTTCACCAACTGTGGTAAATATATAATCTGTATTCTGTTCCGGCACAAAATCACCCTGGGTTCGTTCGCCATCTAAAAATCCCTTGCCAAAAAAACCTCCGGAAGCAATTGTGGTAACCGATTGGTTTGTGTTGTACCCTACACCTTTCATATCAACCGTTTTGCCAAGGATAATGTTAAATCTATCTCGGTGATGTTGTTCAAATACCTGATTAAAAACGAAATCAACACTAAAAATAAACAATGCTGAAATAAGGTAAATGCCCAATATTTTAATCCATCCTTTTTTAAAAGCCCTTAATCTGTAAAAAACAAAAAATAGAACAATACCAACAAACAATACCAAGGAACTTATAAGGGTAACGGAATAACCTAAAAACAGCGTAATTACAAAAAGAAATAAGGCAATAAATCCGACTGTAATGTAATGAATAGGCAATCCCTCTCTGTACAATACAAAAATAAAGGCACTATAAACAAGTGCTGAACCAGGATCAGGCTGCAAAATAATCAGAAATGCCGGGAAAATTAAGACCAGCAATGCTTGTACCTGAACGCTGACCTTTTTTAAATTAAACTGTTTATCACCCACCATTTTGGCTATCGCCAATGCTGTTGCCGCTTTTGCAAATTCCGAAGGCTGAAGGCTAAAGTTTCCAATTGCGTACCAAGAGGTTGATCCGTTAATATTTTTGCCCAAAACAAAAAGTCCTGCGAGCAGCGCCAGAAAACTTACGTAAATAATAGATGCGTATTTTTCGTAAAATTTGGCTTCAAACATTAAAATTAGCAAGATAATGGGAAAACTGAGTCCTATCCATATAAGCTGTTTTCCATACTCAGTTGAAAAATTCAATAAATCAAATTGAGTTTCGCTAATTGTTGCAGCATAGATATTAATCCATCCTAAAAAGATAAAAACGAAATAAAACAGGACCAAAATCCAATCAATTCCGTGAAATATATTGTCTTTTCTACTTCGCACCTCTTAATAGTTCTTGATACTGTTTGTCATATTCCTCCTGAATGCTTCCTTCAAACATTCTTTCTTCCACCAACGGCCTTGAAGTTTTACCGTTTAAATATTTTTCAATCATTAACGTTGCAATTGGCCCTGCCCATCTGGCTCCCCAATAGCCATTTTCAACAAAAACTGCAATGGCAATTTTCGGATTGTCTTTTGGGGCAAAAGCAATAAATATAGAGTGGTCTTGCCCATGTGGGTTTTCGGATGTTCCAGTTTTGCCACAAATTTGGATGCCTTCCACCATAGATCCTCTTGCGGTGCCTCGAGGATTGTCAAAAACATCAAATAAACCTTCAATTACAGGCTTAAAATTCTTTTTATCAATGGTTGTATAAACGGGTGTGGTAAATTTTTTATCCAAAGCTTTCCCCTTTATTTTTTTTGCAATATGGGGAACATAATAAAATCCTTCATTTGCAATTGCGGCAGTCATATTTGCCAACTGAATTGGGGTGGTTAACACCTCACCTTGCCCAATTGAATTAGAAATTGTTGCAGTGGACCTCCAGCGTCCGTTAGGATATATTTTATTGTACAAATTTCCATCCGGAATATTTCCTTTTTGGCCAACTGACAAATCATTGTCCAAATAATTTCCCAAACCAAAACTTTTCGCATGTTTGCTCCAAACATTTACGCCTTCAGTTGGGGTTGGATATTTGTCTATAACCCTTCTGTAAGCAGTCGCAAAATAACTGTTGCAGGAACGGTAAATTGCTGTATTTAAATTAACAGGACTGCCATTGGTTTCGCAATGGCATCGCATAAAAGAACTTTTACCCGATCCATATTTATAACCTCCAAAACACTGAATGGAAGATGATGTTGTAAGAACATTTTCCTGCAAAGCAACCAAGGCCGAAATAACTTTAAACGGCGAACCTGGCGGATATTGCGCCTGCAAACCCCGATCCAACAAAGGTTTGTTAATACTGTCGAGATAAAGTTTTGTGAAATTTTTTGAACGGTCTCTTCCAACCATTAAATTTGGGTCATAAGTTGGCATGGAAACCATTGCCAAAATTTCCCCTGTTGAAGGTTCTATCGCCACTATTCCTCCTCGTTTATTGATCATTAAAGCTTCTCCATATTGCTGCAGTACCGCATCTATGGTCAACGTAATGTCATTTCCGGAAACCGGCAGGGTATCATATATTCCGTTTTTAAAGGAACCTATTTCCCTGTTAAAACGATCGCGCTGAATAAATTTTACGCCTTTAATTCCTCTTAAAATTTCCTCATAAGTTTTTTCCAATCCGGCAGTTCCAATTAATTCACCCAAATGGTAATTAGAATTGGTACTGATCATCGCTTCATTTACCTCACTAATATAGCCAAGCACATTTGCGGCAGAATTATTTGGGTATTGCCTTAACGAACGTTTTTGAATATAAAATCCCTTGAACTTATACAATACTTCCTGCAACGATGCGAAATCGTCTTTTGAAACTTGCGCTAAAAATGTAGAGGGAATTCTATGGGAATAGTTTGCCGCCTTAGCAATTTTTTCAATAAATTCTTCTTTGGTGATTTTAAGAAGGTTACAAAACGCAATGGTATCCATAGATTTAACTTCTCCCGGAACAACCATCACATCATAAGACAATTGATTGGCAACCAACAAAACCCCATTTCTGTCGAATATATAACCTCTTTCCGGATAGTCGTACATAGCTTTTACGGCAGAATTATTAAGTGTTCCGGTGTTAAATGAATTGCTTAATATCTGCAAATAAAATAACCTCGCAATATATAGGATTCCGACGAAAATAATTAAAAAAGATAATAAGCCAGTCCTCTTCATCTATTTCTTTTTTGTAAACAGTACAATTCCCAAGGTACAAATAAGTATTGTAAAAATACTTGTTAAAATGGTATTGGAAATAATGTTCAAAATTGCGCCAAAACTAAAATATTCCAGTCCAAAAACAATGAAATGGTGAATTAGGGTTAAGGTAGCAATAAATAAAAATGCTTTGCTGGTTGAAATGGTTCTTAAATTGAATTGCCCATAATCAATATCCGGTTTTCTAAGGATAGCCATTAATATAGGAAGTCGGAAATAGGCAATAAACGTAATGGCAAAAGCATTAATTCCTCCCGAATCTGAGAAAAAATCTATTGAAATACCCAATAAAAAACTTAATATCAATAATAGACTTCTCTTTTTTCGAACAGGGAATAAAAATACCCAGGTGATATAAACCATCGGATTGATGTTCCCGAATATGTTCATATGGTTAAATATCAAAACCTGTAAAAATAACAGGGCTATAAAACGAATCGTATTATTTAGTACTAAATTATTCATTTACAACACTTTGTTCAAGGGTAACTTGTTCGTCTTTATGAAGATTTTTAACAATTTGAACTTCACCAATTGCACTCATATCATTAAATAACAAGATATTGATAATCTGATATTTGTTCTGTGCATACCTAAAATCTTTTACCACACCAACCTCAATTCCTTCAGGAAAAATTGCTGATTTACCTCCGGTTACAATGGTATCTCCCGCTTTAACCACCGCTTGTCTTGGAATGTCAATAACCTGGGTTATGTTGTAATCTTTTCCGTCCCAAACCAAGGTTCCGAAATGATTGCTATTTTTCAGGCGCACATTGATATTTGAATTACTGTTTAAAATTGAAAGTACCGTAGCGTAATTTGTGGATACATTTTTAATGACTCCTATTATTCCTTTGCTGTTTACAACTCCCAAATCTGGCGTTAAGCCATGTTTAGCGCCTTTATTCAGCGTTATAAAATTGTTTCTTTTGGTATAATTATTATTGATGATTTTCGCAACAGAATAATCATATTTTTGAAAATATTGAGAAGTGTCAATGACGGTGAAACTATCTATGGCATAGGTGTTTTCTCTTTTCTCCAACAGGTTTTTTAAACGTGCATTTTCTTCGCTCAAAAGCTGGTTGTCTTTTCTTAAATGAAAAAATTCATTTATGGAATTTGCTTTATCATAAAGACCTCCGGTAAAGAAATTGGCGGAATTCACAAATTTACTTTGATGGTAAGAATGGTCTTGAATTATAATAATAAAAGCTAAAATCTCTAAAATTATAAACAGCAGAAAATATCTGAATTTTTTAATTAAATAAATGATTCGCCGCATATAAACAATAGAAAATTAACCTATTTCATTAATACATTCTTAAATTTTTCCAGATCTTTTAACGCAATTCCTGTGCCCCTAACTACGGCTCTTAAAGGGTCTTCAGCAATGTACACGGGCAAATCTGTTTTTCTTGATAAACGTTTGTCTAACCCGCGAAGCATAGAGCCGCCACCGGCTAAATAAATTCCGGTATTGTAAATGTCGGCTGCCAATTCAGGCGGAGTTTTTGAAAGCGTTTCCATAACGGCATCTTCAATTCGTAAAATGGATTTATCCAATGCTTTAGAAATTTCTCTATATGAAACCTGAACTTGTTTTGGTTTACCGCTCAATAAATCGCGTCCCTGAACAAGCATATCTTCTGGCGGAACTTCTAAATCTTCCGTAGCGGCGCCAACTTGAATTTTTATATTTTCGGCGGTGCGTTCTCCAACATATAAATTATGCTGCGTTCTCATATAATAGGCAATGTCGTTGGTAAAAACGTCTCCGGCAACTTTAATAGATTTATCGCAAACAATACCTCCCAAAGCAATTACGGCAATTTCAGTTGTTCCGCCGCCTATGTCAATAATCATATTTCCTTTAGGCTGCATAATGTCAATGCCAATACCAATAGCTGCGGCCATTGGCTCATGAATTAAATATATTTCTTTGGCATTCATATGTTCCGAAGAATCAATTACGGCACGTTTTTCAACTTGGGTAATTCCTGAAGGAATACAAATCACCATACGCAATGACGGGGTGAAAAATCGCTTTTTGATGCTGGGAATGCTTCTGATAAACTCTTTTATCATTTGTTCAGAAGCTTCGAAGTCGGCAATTACGCCATCTTTTAACGGACGGATTGTTTTAATGTTTTCATGAGTTTTCCCTTGCATTAAACTGGCTTTTTTACCGGTTGCAATAATTTTCCCACTGCTTCTGTCTCTTGCAACTATCGAAGGTTCATCCACAACCACTTTACCCTCATGAATAATAAGTGTATTGGCAGTGCCTAAATCAATTGCAATGTCCTCGGTCATAAAGTCGAAAAAACCCATATTTTTTATTGTTTATTAAATTTGAAATGTTGCAAAGTTACTTAAATTAGTGTTTGAAATGACGTGTGCCCGTAAATATCATCGACATTTTATGTTCATTGCAATAATCGATTGACAATTGGTCTTTAATTGAACCTCCAGGCTGAATTACCGCTGTAATTCCTGCTTTGTCAGCTATTTCCACACAATCTGGAAACGGGAAAAACGCATCGCTCGCCATCACCGCGCCATTTAAATCAAAATTGAAATGTTTGGCTTTTACAATCGCTTGTTCTAAAGCATCTACACGGCTTGTTTGTCCGGTTCCGCTGGCAAAAAGTTGTTTGTTTTTGGCAAATACAATGGTGTTTGACTTGGTATGTTTACAAATTTTTGAGGCGAAAAGTAAATCTTCCAGTTCTCTGTCTGTTGGTTTTTCCAACGTCACAAAGGCTACAACGTCAATCGAATCGGTTTTGTTGTTTTTGTCTTGAAAAAGAACGCCGTTTAATGCCGTTCTGTATTGCGTGTTCGGCAATTCAATATCCTTTTGAACTAAAATAATTCTGTTTTTCTTGCCTTTTAGAAGTTCCAAAGCCTCTTTACTGTAGCCAGGCGCAATCACAACTTCACAAAAAAGTTGGTGAATTTCTTCGGCAGTGTCTAAATCAATCACTTTATTTGAAATTAATACCCCGCCAAACGCAGAAGTTGGGTCGGCAGCCAACGCATCCAAATAAGCTTGTTTTAAAGTTGCTCTTTGCGCTACGCCGCAAGCATTGTTGTGTTTTAAAATGGCAAAAGTTGGTGCATCATTTTTAAACTCGTCCATTAAATTGATGGCCGCATCAACATCCAATAAATTGTTATAGGAAAGTTCTTTTCCGTGAAGTATGTCGAAAAGTTCCTCCAGATTTCCAAAAAAATAACCTTTTTGGTGCGGATTTTCGCCGTAACGCAAAACGGAAACTTGGTCATAACTTTGTCGGAATGCCAATTCACCTTCATTCAAATAATTGAAAATTGCACTGTCGTAATGACTGGAAACCGCAAATGCCTTTGCCGCAAAACTTTTGCGTTGCGCCAACGATATTTCGCCATTTCCGGAAGTCAATATTTCTAAAAATTCATCGTATTGATTAATTGATGAGACACAAATTACATCATTGAAATTTTTTGCCGCAGCCCTAATTAATGAAATTCCGCCTATATCAATTTTTTCAATAATTTCTTGTTCTGGAACCTTGCTTGCAACGGTTTTTTCAAACGGATACAAATCCACAATTACAATGTCAATTTCGGGAATTTTATAGAGCTCCAACTGCGAAATATCAGTTTCATTATCCCTTCTTGATAAAATTCCTCCGAAAACTTTTGGATGCAATGTTTTAACCCTTCCTCCTAAAATTGAAGGATAAGAAGTCAATTCTTCCACAGGTATTGCATTAACGCCCAACTCTTTAATGAATTTTTCAGTACCTCCCGTAGAATAAATTGTAATATTAAGGTCGTTTAACTTTTGTATGATTGGAGCCAAACCGTCTTTGTGAAAAACTGAAATCAGTGCCGATTTTGCTTTTTTTATATTGCCCATAAGTTTTCTTTGTTGATGTTCGGCAAAGCTACTAATTATCAACAGGCTAAACAACACAAATTAATCATAAAATTTGATTAATTATTTTTAATTTTTTGCTCAAAATTTGAGACCATTTCGTTATAGTTCAGGGAAGTGCTCTTCGGGTAATTTTTTCCAAAAAGTTTATTAAGAAAAGAAATTTTATCGAATAAACGCTTTTTTTTGAAAGGGTGTTTTGGAGATTTTTTTAACATTGAAAAAATATATTTATTGGAGTTATTTATTTTAATTCCGCCACTTTTTCGCACACAAATTCCAGCAAAAGTTCATCGGCTTCAGAAAAAGGATTTGTGATGTGAGAATCAATGTCGATTTGTCCCACATTTTCTCCATCCACAAAAATGGGAATCACAATTTCGCTTTTCACTTTAAATCCGCAGGAAATATAATTGTCTTGCGCGTTTACATCAGGAACCACGAAATTTTTATTGCTGATGGCCACTTGTCCGCAAATGCCTTTGCCGAAAGGAATAATGGTGTGTTCGGTTGGTTCACCGGCAAATTCGGCCAATTTTAATTCCGCTTTATCGCCGTTTTTAAAATAAAAACCCACCCAATGGCAATAGTCAATTTCTTGTTTTAAATAATCGCAAATCGCCTGCCGCTTTTCCGAAACCGATTGGTTGCTATCTGCAATGGCGGTTACCGATTCTTTTAATTGAGGAATATTCATATTAATTTGTAATTTTATGCAAAATTAAAATTCTTTTTTTGTGAAAGGCAATAAAACGGTCGTATTATTTTTAATTAAATTTTTTGGTACGTATTTGCTGTTGTTTTTGGGTTATTCCTATTATTTAGATAAAACACAAAATGAAACTCCGCCGTTCGCTTGTGCACCAATCACCAAAACTGTTGCCAAGCAAACCAACTATTTGTTAAATGTTTTTGGCTATCCAACCGAAATAGAACAAGATACCGAAACGCTTGCCGTGAAATTATTTGTAAACGGCAAATTCACGGCTTTTATCGTGGAAGGCTGCAATGCCATTAGCATCATTATTTTATTTATTGCTTTTATCGTTGCGTTTGCAGGGAAATTTAAAACGACTGTTTTGTATATTTTGTTTGGCAGTTTGCTTATTTATTTCACAAACATTCTTCGGATTGCCGTAATTTCTGTGGCGTTGCATAAATATCCGCAATACCAAAATGTGTTGCATGAAATTGTGTTTCCTTCCATTATTTACGGAATTACCTTTTTGCTTTGGTTTGTGTGGATTCAGAAATTTTCAAAACTAAGAAAATGAGAAAATCGGTTCGGATACTTTTAATTATTGCGCTTTTTCTGATGCTGATTTTAATTCGCGCAGTGGTGCAGCCATATTTTTACGATCCGCTTTTGGATTATTTTAAGCACGATTATTTAAACGCTTCCATTCCCGAACTTGATTTCGGTGCTTATTTTTTGAACATTTTTTACAGATATGCTTTAAATTCACTAATTTCTTTGGCCATTATTTATTTGGTTTTTGATGATGTAAAATCGCTTTATTTTTCGATAAAATTTTATGTTTTTGCTTTTTTGGCATTGAGTTTGCTGCTTTTTGTCCTGTTAAAATTTAATGTGACACAAAATTATTTGTTGACATTTTACGTTCGAAGATTTTTAATTCAGCCTTTGTTTGTGTTTATTTTATTGCCTGCTTTTTATTATCAGAAGTTGTTTGAAAAAGGGAAAGGGAAATAGTTTCAAGATTAATGTTTCAAGTTTTAATTCGTAATTCAACTTGAGTTAGGGATTGAAGCGGAAATACTTTTTTTCTTCGCCTTTTTGGCGAAGTAAAAAAGATTATAGCGGAAAGCCCGACCCGCCAGCCGGCGGGAAACTTCCAAAAACACCCAATTTTATTATTTGTTTTTAGCACTAAAAAAATTGTTTTGTGATTTATTTTGTAACATTTTTAAGAATTGAACGTATAATATTATAGACCTTATATATTAACAAAAAAATTAGTAGCTATTACATGAGACAACTTAAAATAACGAAACAGGTTACCAACAGGGAAACCGCATCATTAGACAAGTACTTACAGGAAATTGGAAAAGTGGATTTGATTACTGCCGAGCAAGAGGTGGAATTGGCTCAGAAAATTAGAGCCGGAGACCAAGCTGCCTTGGAAAAATTAACAAAAGCCAACTTGCGTTTTGTGGTTTCGGTGGCAAAACAATACCAAAATCAAGGATTGACATTGCCCGATTTAATTAATGAAGGAAACTTGGGATTGATTAAAGCGGCGAAACGTTTTGATGAAACGCGTGGATTCAAATTTATTTCTTACGCCGTTTGGTGGATTCGCCAGTCGATTTTACAGGCTTTGGCGGAACAATCGCGTATTGTGCGTTTGCCTTTGAACAAAATTGGCTCGATCAATAAAATTAACAAAATGTATGCATTTTTGGAGCAGGAAAACGAAAGACCGCCATCTGCCGAAGAAATTGCAAAGAAATTAGATATGACGGTTAATGACGTAAAAGAATCCATGAAAAATTCTGGCCGTCACGTATCGATGGATGCGCCTTTAATTGAAGGTGAAGATTCTAACTTGTATGATGTATTGAACACAGGCGAATCTCCAAATCCGGATAAAGCGTTGCTTCATGAATCTTTAAAAGTAGAAATTGAACGCGCTTTGGAAACTTTAACGCCAAGAGAAGCGGATGTTGTTCAACTGTACTTCGGTTTGGGCGATACGCACCCGATGACACTTGAAGAAATTGGCGAGACTTTTGATTTAACGCGCGAACGTGTTCGCCAGATTAAAGAAAAAGCCATCAGAAGATTGAAACATACTTCAAGAAGCAAGATTTTAAAAACATATTTGGGATAATCATTTTATAACTCATCAGTGCCTAAAGTTTGGAGTGCCTTGAGTGCCTAAAGTTAATTGAATTTGGGCTTAAAAAACTGACTTAAAAACAGCCTGTTTTTTTTAAACGGCTGTTTTAACTTTATAAAAAGCGTATTGTATATTAAGAATCCGCTGTTTTTTTTAATTAAGCGCTTTTAGATACTTTGAGCACAAACTGGTTGCTCTTTTTTTAATTTCGATTAAATAAAAAGAAAAACGCTTCAAAAATTTGAAGCGTTTTTCTTTTTTCACTTTATAAATCCTATTTTTGCACAAACAACAATCGAAAAAATGAACAAATTTATTGCTCCTTCCCTTTTGGCCGCAGATTTTGGCAATTTACAACGCGATATTGAAATGATCAACAAAAGTGAAGCGGACTGGTTTCATATTGATGTGATGGACGGCGTTTTTGTTCCAAACATTTCATTTGGAATGCCCGTAATAAAAGCGATTAAAAAACACGCCAAAAAAACGATGGATGTGCATTTGATGATTGTTGATCCGGATCGTTTTCTTGAAAATTTTAAAAATGTTGGCGCCGATATTTTAACGGTGCATTATGAAGCCTGTAAACATTTACACAGAACTGTGCAAGCCATAAAAGCGCTGGGAATGAAAGCCGGCGTTTCTTTAAATCCGCACACGCCCATTGCAGTTTTGGAAGATATTATCGCCGATTTGGATTTGGTGCTGATTATGAGCGTGAATCCGGGTTTTGGCGGACAAAGTTTTATTGAAAATACTTACAAAAAAGTGGAGCAGCTAAAATCGTTAATTGAATTTTCCAGTTCAAATGCACTTATTGAAGTTGATGGCGGCGTAACCGATGAAAACATAGAAAAACTTTCAAATGCCGGCGTTGACGCTTTTGTGGCAGGAAGTTTTGTTTTTAAAAGTAAAAATCCCACTAAAACCATCAGCGATCTTAAAAAATTGGCGATAGGATAATCCCTGAATCTTTTCATTGTAAAGTTCCAAGAATTTTTATTATTCATGGGGAAATTCCAAGCATGGGAAACTTTTGAGACTCTGTAATTTTATGTGTTTTCAATCCAACAAAAACACAATTTATGGCTAACCAAAACACTAGTGATTAACAGCAACATAAACAAAAAACAAAATAAAAAGAAACATTGGTTAATTTGTTCTAATTTTGTATGTTTTTTGTGCGTTAAAATTATTCAAAAACTCTATAAGTGATTAGTATACTAAAGCAAATTTTCAATTTTAAAATTCTATTCAAAATTGCCTTCCTATTAAGCTTTATAGGCTTCATTGTTTTAATTTCCGACTTTGGCTATAACCAATCCGATTCGACCCAAACGTTAATTAACGGCTATTACTTTATTGTCTTAATAATGGGAGTTATTGTAACTGCGATAAGGTACCTTACCTTGAAAAAAAATATTCACGACAAAGTTTTTATTTTTGATGCCGCCAGTTTATTTATCATCTTATTCGTCATTTTTATCCATTTTTTATCATTGGAAGCGGATCGTCAAATGACAATTTTATATAATGACAATTGGGTGAAACTTGCCATTCTTTTAACATTCATAAGAGAATTTGCCGAACAGAAAATAAACTATAAACGAACTTTATTAAATCCGGCACAGTTATTTATCGCCAGTTTTATTGGCATCATATTAATAGGGACATTTTTATTAATGTTGCCAAATGCAACTTATACAGAAATTTCATATCTGGATGCCTTGTTCACTTCTACAAGTGCCGTTTGTGTTACAGGACTGATAGTTGTAGATACCGGAAGTTTTTTTACCATGTTTGGCCAAATAATTATTTTGCTTCTTATTCAAGTGGGCGGCCTTGGCATACTTACTTTTGCCAGCTATTTCAGCTACTTCTTTAAAGGCGGATCAAATTATGAAAATCAGTTGGTTTTAAGTGATTTAACAAATTCCCAAAAGTTAGGGGATGTATTTTCAACCCTTAAAAAAATTCTGCTGATTACCTTTTCAATTGAACTCGTAGGTGGATTGTTGATTTACTCGAGTCTAAATAATGATTTGCTTCCCACTTTTTTTGAACGTGCTTTTTTCTCCGTATTTCATTCGGTATCTGCTTTTTGCAATGCCGGTTTTTCTACGCTGCCCAATAGCCTGTATGAAAGTGGATATAGATTTAATTATGCATTACAATCCTATATCATTCTATTGCTTGTAATTGGCGGTCTTGGTTTTCCGATTGTGGTAAACATTCTAAAATATTTAAAATACTGGATCGTAACTAATTTTCTGAATTTTTCAAAAAGTAAAAAGCAACATAAACCTTGGGTATTTAGCATAAATAGCAGAATTACATTAATTACCACATTCACATTAATAATTATTGGAACCATTTTAATTTATATAAGCGAATACAACAATTCGCTTGCGCCTCACACTGGTTTTGGTAAGATTATTACGGCATTATTTGGAGCAACTACGCCAAGAACAGCCGGATTTAACACCGTAGATATGACTGCTTTAAATTTTTCCACCATAATGTTGATTTTTCTTTTAATGTGGATTGGCGCTTCGCCGGCATCAACAGGCGGCGGTATAAAAACAAGCACTTTTGCCATAGCTACCCTTAATTTTTGGAGTTTGGCCAGAGGAAAAACCAGAATTGAAGTGTACAGAAGAGAAATTTCCGACATTTCGGTTCGACGTGCATTTGCCGTTATTTCACTGTCGTTGATGGTTATAGGAGCAGGCATCATTGCAATTTCTATTTTTGATAGTGACAAGGATTTGAAAAGCATCGCTTTTGAATGTTTTTCAGCTTACAGTACCGTTGGTTTAAGTATTGGCATCACGGCAAATTTAAGCGCAGCAAGCAAGTTTGTAATTATTTTGATCATGTTTATTGGAAGGGTGAGTATGCTTTCCATTTTAATAGCCGTTATCAAAAAAATTAAACATAAAAATTATCGTTATCCAACAGAAGAGATAACCATCAATTAATTAAAAAAGGCTTAAAATGAAACGAGCCTGTAAAATTTTGATATACAAAGGAATGATTAATGGCGAATTTACCTGCCGAAGGCAGGCAGGCAGCATCTGTTCCCACCAAAAAGTAAAATTTAAACAGATGAAACGAGCCTGTAAAATTTTGATATACAAAGGAATGATTAATGGCGAACAGCATCTGTTCCCACCAAAAAGTAAAATTTAAACAGATGAAATATTTAATAGTAGGACTTGGAAATTTTGGCGCTTCCCTTGCTGAAAAATTAACCTCACAAGGCAATGAAGTTATTGGCATTGATACGCGTATGAATAAAGTTGATGCCCTTAAGGAAAAAGTTTCACATACCATTTGTATGGACGCCACCGATGAATTTACGGTATCCGGATTGCCTTTAAAAGATACTGATGTTGTGGTAGTTGCCATTGGAGAAGATCAAGGCGCAAACGTAATGGTAACCGCATTGTTTAAAAATTTGGAGGTAAAAAGATTGATTAGCCGTGCCATTAATCCGTTGCACGAAAAGGTATTAAAAGCTATTGGTGTAGATGAAATTGTGCATCCTGAGGAGGAAACAGCTGAACGTTGGGCAAAAAAATTGTGTTTAAGCGGCGTTGTGGATTCTTTTGAACTAAGTGATGATTTTAGTATTGTGGAAATAAATCTTCCTCCTGAATACATTGGTCAAAAAATATCTGAAACTGGAATTAGAAAAAAACACAATCTTTTGGTTTTAACCACCATTAAAAGCTCACAGGTTAAAAGCAGTATCGGCTACAGCAATAAAGTGCATAAAGTTCAAGGCGTTGCCTCTCCCGATCTTATTCTTGAAAAAGATGATATTTTGGTGGTTTATGGTTCAAATAAAGACATTCAATCGCTGCTAAAGAAAAAATTCAATTAAAAACAAAAGCAAGCTTTATTTTCTGAAGGATTATCTGCGATGATCCTAACAAAGATCCGCTTTGAAAATCAACAAAAGAAAACGCCGCAATCTTAAAAAAACAAAAGCAATGGCTATTTTTTTTAGCTTGCTTTGTTTTCAACTTTTTGTTGATTTATTCGTGACCCCGGTAGGATTCAAACCTACAACCGCTGGAGCCGAAATCCAGTGCGCTATTCAGTTGCGCCACGAGGCCTTTATTTATTTTTTATCCCAATAATTGTTTTATTGCCATGGAAATTGATTTTCCGTCGGTTTTGCCTGCCAATTGTTTTGAAGCTTCCGCCATCACAGTTCCCATATCTTTCATGGAAGTGGCGCCCAATGTTTTAATAATTTCAGCCACGGCATTTTTAACATCTTCATCACTCATTTGCACAGGCAAAAATTGAGAGATCACTTCCACTTGGGCCAATTCAGGTTCTGCCAAATCATTTCGGCCTTGTTCTTTATAAATGGCTGCACTGTCCTTTCTTTGTTTAACCAGTTTTTGGAGCAATTTTATTTCATCATCTTCCGTCAATTCCTCCGAAGCGGCACTTTTTGTTTGAATCAGCAAAAATTCAGACTTAATGGCTCTTAACGATTCCAAAGCCACTTTGTCTTTGGTTTTCATCGCCTCTTTCATTTTGTCCATGATCTTTTCCTGTAAACTCATAATCGTAGAATTTTGTTGGGCAAAGATAAAAAAAAAGAACTCGAAAATCTTCATTATTATGAGAAGATTTTCGAGCTAAAAACTTAGATTTAATGCTAAGTTTTTTGTCTTTGGGCTACTTTTTAATCTACATTGTCATGTAAAAAAGAATTGTTTGAGCGAAATTGAATGGAATCAGTGTCATCAATTTCCAAAGTTGTCCTGGATTGATAAAATTCTGATGAATGTGAGGTTTGGTCCAATTCAACACCCATTCTTTTATACGCTGGTTCTTTTTCTATTTCGTCAATATTTTTATTTAATTTATTGATGAATTTATAATTAAAATTTTTCATTTTTTCTCTTCTGTCTGCAGCTCTTTGCTGCAATTCGGCAATTGTTAAATCTAACGGAGAAACCTCTTTATAATCAATAACCTCATATTCTTTGATGTCAATTTCGGCTTTTGAGCGAAGCGTAAAGTTCATCTCATCACTTGATTTATCTTCAATAACGACAGGTTTAGATGCATTTATGAGGCTTTCTTCCAATTCTGTATAATCTTCCAAAGTAAAATAAACATCCTCATCAACCTTTTTAATCGTTTTAACATGTTGATAGTCATAAACGTCAATGGCATTGATATTCACTTTAGGCGTTTCAACCTGCGTTTTATTTTTAAATTCTGAAATTGGCAAATCGAACGTAAAAGAGATTTGTTTTTCTTCTTCAACTATAGGAACAACTTCTTCTTTTTCAGGAATAAATGAAGTAATTATAAAATCATTGTCCGTTTGAAAAGCAATTTCTTCATAAACCACCTCAATATTTTTTATAAATTCAGTGGTTGAAATGAGCTCAAAATCAACTTCAATTTCATCGCCCAAATCAAATATTATTTTATCTTCAACCTTTGGTGTTGGTGAAGGAATTTTGAACTCCGGCTGACTGATTTGTTTCATGGAAGGTTCCTTTACAATTCTTTTTTCAGCAAAATCGAAAGTCGCTTCCTGATCATCATTAAGCGTATGAATTATTTTTTTGGCTTCGGTATTTGAGATTTCATGTTGTTGGTCTTTGTTAAAACCCGTGGCTACAATAGTCACCGAAATGGCATCGCCTAACGATTCATCTTCCCCAACACCCATAATAATATTTACGTTGGATTTGGCTTCAGCCTGAATATAATCGTTGATTTCCCCAATTTCATCAATCGTAATTTCTTCCGATCCCGAAACAATTAACAGCAATACATTTTTGGCACCAGTAATTTTATTATCATTTAACAAAGGGGAATCCAATGCTCGGGAAATTGCAATCTCAGATCTGTTTTCACCAGAGGCGCTTGCAGAACCCATAATGGCAGTTCCGCTGTTTGAAAGCACGGTTTTCGCATCTCTTAAATCGATGTTTTGGGTGTAGTGGTGCGTAATTACTTCCGCGATTCCGCGAGCTGCCGTGGACAGCACTTCATCGGCTTTTGAAAATCCGGCTTTAAAACCAAGATTTCCATACACTTCCCTAAGTTTGTTATTATTAATTACCACTAAAGAATCTACATATTCACGTAATTTTTCAATCCCTTTATAAGCTTGGTCATTTCGCATTTTACCTTCAAAACCAAAAGGAATAGTCACAATACCAATGGTTAATAAATCCAATTCCCTTGAAACTCTTGCAATTACCGGAGCTGCACCGGTTCCTGTACCGCCACCCATTCCAACAGTGATAAAAACCATTTTTGAATTGGAAGCCAGCATTTGTTTAATTTCCTGAATGCTTTCCATGGCTGCCTGTTCCCCAACTTCCGGGTTTGCGCCTGCGCCCAATCCTTCAGTTAATGAAACGCCCAATTGAATTTTTGTTGGGATCGGACTGTTTTGCAACGCCTGCGCATCTGTATTGCAAATAACGAAATCAACGCCGTCAATTCCTTGCAAATACATATGGTTTACGGCATTGCTGCCGCCTCCGCCAACTCCAATAACTTTTATAACGTTGGACTGATTTTTTGGTAAATCAAATGAAATGTTGCTAAAATCTGAACTGCTCATAATATATATTTATTGGATTATTCTATAATTAATTTTTTTTTTACTCGGCATTGTCTAAAAAGTCCCTGAATTTATCGCCCCATTTATCAAAAATGGACTTTTTAGGTTCTTTAGGTTCTTCAATAACCGGCGCTTCTTTTTTGGCTTCCGCTTTGGCCTCCTCGATTTTGGTTTTTTCTTGAACGTGCTGCTGAACAGTTTTGGCTTTTTTCGCTTTCTCAATTTTATTCAATCCGTTCATTAAAAGTCCGACCGCCGTTGCATATTGCGGACTTGATAAACTTTCGTCTGAATCCCCGGCCAAATTTTCATTTGGATACCCAATTCTGGTATCCATTCCGGTAATGTATTCAACCAGTTGTTTTATATGTTTTAATTCTGCTCCGCCTCCGGTTAAAACAATTCCGGCTATTAATTTTTTCTTAGGTTCTTCGTGTCCGTAATTTTTAATTTCCAAATAAACCTGTTCAATGATTTCAACTACCCTTGCATGAATAATTTTAGACAGATTTTTTAGCGTAATTTCTTTAGGATCTCTTCCGCGCAATCCCGGAATTGAAACAATTTCGTTGTCTTTATTTTCTCCTGGCCAGGCCGATCCAAATTTTGTTTTTAACAATTCAGCCTGCTTTTCAATAATTGAGCAGCCTTCTTTAATATCTTCGGTAATCACATTTCCTCCATAAGGAATTACTGCGGTATGCCTAATAATGCCATTTTTAAAAATCGCCAAATCAGTTGTTCCGCCTCCAATGTCAATCAATGCCACACCGGCTTCTTTTTCTTCTGCGCTTAAAACGGCTTCTGCCGATGCCAAAGGTTCCAAAGTAATTCCTGCCAAATTCAACCCGGCACTTTTAATGCATCTTCCAACATTTCTGATGGAAGAAATTTGCCCTACAACCACATGAAAATTGGCTTCAAGCCTGCCACCATACATCCCAACCGGCTGTGTAATTTCACCTTGCCCGTCAACTTTGAATTCCTGAGGAAGCACGTGAATAATTTCTTCACCCGGAAGCATCACCAATTTATAGACCTGTTTTTCCAATTTTTCCAAATCCTCCTCGCTAATTACCTCTTCAGAATTTGGCCTTGTGATATAATCGCTGTGTTGTAAACTTCTGATATGTTGTCCGGCAATGCCCACCACAGTTTCTGTAATTTTAATTCCGGAAACGGCAATCGCTTCATCCACAGCCTTTTGAATAGACTGTATGGTTTGTGTAATATTATTTACCACACCACGGTGTACGCCCAAACTTTTGGCTTTACCGATCCCCAACAACTCAATTTTTCCATACTCATTTCTGCGACCGATCATAGCAACAATTTTGGTTGTTCCTATATCCAATCCTACCGAAATATCATCGTGTTCCATAATCTACTTTATTTGTGGCTACAACTTGCTTGTTGTATTTTAAATTGATCGAATCATACTTATAAATTGTACTGTCGGCCATTGTTTTAATATAAAACGAATCCAGATTTTTAAATTTCTGATCCAAATTATCAATTTTTCCTAAAATTATTTTCTGATCACCAACTCGTGTGTCCAAAACATACTCATTTTTCGGCTTTATTTCTACCCCAATAATTTGTTCTTTTAAAAATTCATCCTCCAAAATTGCGGTCACCAATTGTTGAATTTCCGCATTGTTTTGCTCCTTAACATAGCCCGAAATCAGCAGCACCCTGGCCGAAAAATTCTCTGACAAAGGCATCGATTTTGCCTGTCTGTCAATGTAATAACTTTCATTATTAACCACCACTCTTGCAATGGGGGTTCGCTGTCTAATTTTAGCTTTAAGAAAACCATCAACTGTTAAAAAAACCGAAGCACTTTCTACCATGGGGTGTGATTGTATTTTTGCTTCCAAATTATGTAAATCTATAACAGATTTTGTTAGATTTTTAACTGTTCCGCCATTTTGTATTAACAATTTATTAACCATTTGGCAGTCCATAAAAAGGTTGTCTCCTTGCTCAAATTCAATGGAAATATCCGCCACTTTTTGAGTCCTGTTTTTTAGATTTGAAAAACCATATAAAAACACAACCAACGACACCAATAAAATTCCTATGATGTAATCCCAGTTAATTCTCATGGCTCAATGCATTTTTAATTATTTCCGCCAATTCACCAATATCACCCGCGCCAATCATCACAATCACTTGTGAATCAAGGTTTAATACGTTTTTTACCAAATTCTCTTTTGAAGAAATCTGTTTCTTGCCAATCGTTATTTTATCCAACAACCAAGATGAAGTCACTCCATCAATCGGCAATTCCCTTGCCGGATAAATGTCTAATAAAATCAACTCATCAAAGCGCGATAAACTTGCTGCAAAATCATCAATAAAATCCCTTGTTCTGCTATATAAATGCGGTTGAAAAATTCCCGCAATTTTTTTTGTGGGATACATTTCCCGAACAGAATCAACTACCGCATTAATTTCTGTTGGATGGTGCGCATAATCATCAATTAACACCAAATTTTCTGTTTTAATTTTATAAGAAAATCGTCTTTCAATTCCCTTAAAAGTTAGTAAAGCTTCAGCAATGACCTGGAGTGAAACCCCAAAAATATTTGCCATTGCCAAAGCCGCCACCGCATTTAGCACATTGTGTTTACCCGGTAGGTTAATCTTAATATTTTCTATAATTTCTGAAGGTGATTTTACATCAAAAATGTAAGCGCCTTCCTGAACTTTTAAATTTTTTGCATCATAATCGGCTCCTTCTTCAATGCCGAATGTTTTTCCTTTTAGAGGCAATCCTTTACGTATGACCAATGTTTCTGAAACTTTATCGGCAAAATCCATAAATGATTTTTCCAACTCCGCTTTTTCTCCATAAATGTCCAAATGATCGGCATCCATAGAAGTGATGCAGGCTATATTTGGCGATAATTTTAAAAATGAGCGGTCAAATTCATCGGCTTCCACCACAGAAATTTCATCGCCGCCCAAAATTAAATTCGAGTTGTAATTTTCTGAAATTCCGCCTAAAAATGACGTGGCATTTACGCCGGCTTCTTTTAAAATATGTCCTAAAATAGTTGATGTTGTTGTTTTCCCATGTGTTCCGGCAACCGCCAAACAAAAAGTGTTTTTGGTAATTTCACCCAGTATTTCCGAGCGCTTCAACACGGTAAAATCATGTTCCAAAAAGTAATTTAATTCTAAATTATTCTTCGGAATTGCAGGCGTATAAACGACAATGGTGTGCTGATTGTCTTTAAATTCTGATGGAATTAAATCTAAGGAATCTTCAAAATGAACGGCGATTCCCATATCCTCAAGCGACTTGGTAATTTTTGTGGAAACGCGATCATACCCTGCAACATTTTTGCCATTGCTTCTGAAATAATTTGCAATCGCACTCATACCGATACCGCCGATACCAACAAAATAAACACTATGTATACGCTCTAAATTCAAATCAATTACCTGTTTATTAATTTTACGATTTCTTCAACAATAGCCTTTGTGGCATTTGGCAACGCCAATTTTTTAATGTTTTTGCTTAAAATCTGCTGTAATTCTTCGTCCTCCAGCAACGCTTCAATATTGGACTGAAACATCTCCAATTCAGATTCTTTTAACAGCAAAGCCGCATTATTATTCACCACCGCCAAGGCATTTTTAGTTTGATGGTCTTCGGCAACATTGGGAGACGGAATAAAAATTACCGGTTTTCCAACAATGCACAATTCTGAAATTGAACCAGCGCCGGCACGGCTAATAATAAAATCGGCAGCTGCATACGTTAAGTCCATCCTATTCAAAAAAGCGTGTGTTTGAACGCCTTCTAAACTGTCATGTTTTTTAAATTCATCATAGTACAACTTTCCTGTTTGCCATATCACCTGCAAATTTTTGGAAACCAGCCACTCAATATTTTTATCAATCAAATTATTCAATGCGCGGGCGCCCAAGCTTCCGCCGATAATTAAAAGGGTTTTTTTATCGTTTTTTAAATTGAAAAACTTTTTGGCTTCTTCCCTTTTTCCTTCAATTTCAAGCAAATCCTGACGCACCGGATTTCCTGTTTTAACAATTTTGTTTGAAGGAAAAAAACGTTCCAACCCATCATAAGCCACACAAATTTTATCGACTCTTTTTGCCAATAATTTATTGGTGATTCCGGGATAGGAATTTTGTTCCTGAATCAATGTTTTTATTTTTCGGCTGCTTGCCACGTATAAGGTTGGCCCGCTTGCAAAACCGCCGGTGCCAATTACGATATCCGGTTTAAATTCTTTAATAATTTGATACGCTTTTGACAAGCTGCTTATCAATTTAAATGGAAATGATAAATTTTTTAAAATATATTTTCTTTGAATTCCTGAAATCCAAAGCCCTTTTATGGCATATCCCGCTTCCGGAATTTTCTCCATCTCCATTTTATCCTTTGCGCCAACAAACAAAAAATTGGCTTCAGGATATTTCAACTTTAACTCATTGGCAATGGCAATTGCCGGGTAAATATGCCCGCCGGTGCCGCCTCCGCTTAAAATGATGTTAATCGATTGCTTCATGTAACACAGTTAAAGGGTTATCTTCATTCGCTAAATCCGGGTCTATTTCTTTTTCAGCGGTAACGCTTAAAATAATTCCTATCGCAAAACAGGTCATCCAAATGGAAGTACCTCCACTGCTGATTAACGGCAATGTTTGTCCGGTCACCGGAAATAAATTAACGGCTACAGCCATATTTATGATTGCCTGAAAAATAATGGGCAAGCCAACGCCAATAATGAGCAGCGTTGCAAAAATACTTCTTGCTTTTTTTGCCGCAATAACGATGCGGAACAACAATACGAAATACATAAGCATCACCACTAAAGCGCCCCACAATCCATATTCTTCAACAATAATGGCGAAAATAAAATCGGAAGTGGATTGAGGCAAAAAGTTTTTTTGAATGCTTTTTCCCGGGCCACGTCCTTGCAAACCGCCAGTTGCAATGGCAATTTTAGCCTTTTCAACCTGATAGCCTTCTTCAGCGCTCGGATTTGAAAAATTTTCAACCCTGCTGATCCAAGTATCCACCCTATTTGGGAAAACACCCGGAAATGCTTTGGCTGTTAGCACGAATATGGCCAAAACCAAGGCGCCCATCCCTATAATCGCCAATAAATATTTTATGGGGTAACCGCCAATAAAAGCCAGCATCAATATCATTGAAAATGCGATTGCCGTAGTTGAAAAATTAGCCGGTAAAATTAATGCCAAGGTGATTGCAATAGGCAGCCATAATTGCCAAATGCTATCCTTAAAAGTAATTTCACTTTCCTTTTTTCGTGCCAAATATCGAGACACATAAACCATTAATACCAAAATAGCCAAGGTAGATGTTTGAAAACCTACACCGATAAAAGGAATTTCAATCCACCTGCTGGCGTTTGAACCTCCAATGGTGGTTCCCTGTGACAGTGTATAAATTAGCAATAGGATAACCAGTGGCAGCATTAATACAGAACCGCCGCTAAAATATCTGAACGGAATTTTGTGAACGCCATAAATAATTAAAAATCCCAGAGACAATAAAATAACATGCTTAAATAAATAATAGAAAGGCGTGCCTATATTGGTGCCGTAAACCAAATTGGTGCTGGCACTGTAAACGGGCATAAACGACAAAATTGCCATGATGGTCACAATTGCCCATATGGCTTTATCTCCTTCTATATTTTTAAGAATTTTATTCATTTACAATGTCCTAACAGCTTCTTTAAATTTATTTCCCCTGTCTTGATAATTTTCAAATAAATCAAAACTTGCACAAGCCGGAGACAGTAATACAGTATCTCCTTTTTCGGCAATTTTGTAGGCCACTTTTACGGCTTCTTCGGCTCCGGCAGTTTCAACAATTAAGTCGACCACATTGCCAAATGTTTGTATTATTTTTTGATTGTCGAGTCCCAAACAAATAATGGCTTTCACTTTTTCTCTCACAAAAGGCATTAAATCCAAATAATCGTTTCCTTTATCAACACCCCCAACAATCCATACTATTGGCGCTTTTACGCTGTCCAATGCATAAAATGTTGCGTTAACATTTGTTGCTTTGGAATCGTTGATATATTGCACACCATTAATTTTTAGCACAAATTCCAATCGGTGCTCTGCGCCTTCAAAATCTTCCAGACTTTCACGAATAATATCTTTTCTAACTTTCAGCAATGAAGTTGCCATTGAAGCGCCCATTGCATTTTTTAAATTGTGTTTTCCTTTTAAAGCTAAAGTTGAAATGTTCATTAGTGTATCTTCTGTTTTATAGTTGATTATTATGTTGTCGTTTTTTAAATAGACGCCTTGCCCCAATTCTTTTTCTATTGAAAAAGGCAGTAAAGTGGCTTTTGTTTTGTTGTTTTTTAACCAATTTGAAATCACCGCATCGTCAAAATCATAAATCAAAAAATCATTTTCTGTCTGATTTTCTGTTATTCTGAACTTTGAATGGATATAATTTTCAAACTTGTAATCGTATCTGTCCAAATGATCAGGCGTTATATTTGTGATAATGGCAATGTGTGGCGCAAAATTTACAATGCCGTCCAACTGAAAACTGCTCAGCTCCAATACATGGATATCATACCTTTTTTCAGCCACCTGTCGCGCGAAACTATCACCGATATTGCCGCCCATTCCAACATTTAGGTTTGCCTTTTTTAAAATATGGTTCACCAACATAGTTGTGGTGGTTTTACCGTTTGCACCGGTGATTCCAACAATCACTGCATCCGTATATTTTGAAGCAAACTCTATTTCAGAAATAACAGGAATTCCGTTGCTTTTCAATTGTTTTACCAATGGAACTTTCTCAGGAATTCCAGGGCTTTTCATCACAATATCAGCATCCAGTATTTTAGATTCCGTATGTTTTCCTTCCTCAAATAAAATGTCATTATTTAAAAGAACTTCTTTATATATTTCAGCAATTATTCCCTGATCTGAAACAAAAACATCATATCCTTTTTGTTTCCCCAAAATAGCGGTTCCAACGCCGCTTTCTCCTGCGCCTAATATTGCTAACTTCATTTACCTTAACTTTAAAGTTACAATAACCAACACCGCCAACATGATTCCCACAATCCAAAATCTGGTCACAATTTTGCTTTCATGGTAACCTGATTTTTGATAATGATGGTGCAAAGGCGCCATTTTAAATATTCGCCTTCCTTCTCCAAATCTCTTTTTGGTATATTTAAAATAACTTACCTGCAGCACTACCGATAAATTCTCCACTAAAAAGATACCTGCCAAAATAGGAATGAGCAATTCTTTGCGCACGGCAATAGCCAAAACTGCGATGATGGCACCAATGGTTAAACTTCCCGTATCACCCATAAATACTTGCGCCGGATAGGTATTGTACCATAAAAACCCTATTAAAGCACCCACAAATGCAGCGATAAAAATGGTCATTTCGCCCGAGTTCGGAATGTACATCACGTCCAAATAATTGGCAAAAATGATGTTACCGGACACCCATGCAAAAATCCCCAGGGTCAGGACTATTATGGCCGACGAACCCGCGGCCAATCCGTCAATTCCATCGGTTAAATTTGCGCCGTTTGATACTGCGGTAATAATAAATATGACAATTGGAATAAAAATTAGCCATGCATATTCTTTATAGCCAGTTCCTAAAAAAGCCAAAGCTGATGCATAATCCAATTCGTTATTTTTTACAAAAGGAATGGTTGTTTTTGTTGACTTTTTGGCATCGGCAAACAATACCTGTGTTCCTGCTTCCGTAATATATTGAAACTTTGTAGGCAGTTTTTCTTTCATCGTGACGCTAGGATGAAAATAAAGCATCGCGCCCACAAAAATTCCCAATGTAATTTGTCCTAAAATTTTAAATCGACCTTTTAAACCCGCTTTATTTTGTTTGAATATTTTGATATAATCATCCAAAAAACCAATTGTTCCCATCCACAAGGTTGTTACCACCAACAAAACGATATACACATTGTCTATTTGCGCAAACAACAAAACAGGAATAAGTGTTGCCAAAATAATGATGACACCTCCCATTGTTGGCGTGCCCGCTTTTTCAACTTGGCCTTCTAAACCCAAATCCCTAACCGATTCGCCTACTTGCTTTCTCTGAAGATAATTGATGATTTTTTTTCCGTAAATGGTTGAAAACAGCAAAGAAATACTGAAAGCAATCGCAGAACGAAACGAGATATAACGAAACAAGCCCGCGCCTACCAGATCGTAATGTTTGTCTAAATATTCGAATAAATAATATAACATAATATTAGCTTTCTATGAGGTTTAACTGATTTGTAATCTGCTCATAATCATCAAAATGTGATCTTTTGCCTTGTATTTCCTGATACGTTTCATGGCCTTTCCCCGCAATTAAAATGATATCGCCTTTTTTAGCCAGTTTTGCAGCTGCCTTTATCGCCTGTTCCCTATCTAAAATCGAAATTGATTTTTTTAGATTTTGTGGTTCAATGCCAGCTTCAATTTCTTCTATGATGGTTTGCGGATCTTCATTTCTTGGATTGTCGGAAGTCACCAATACTTGATTGCTTAATTGAGAGGCGATTCGTCCCATAACAGGACGTTTCGCTTTGTCTCTATTGCCACCGCATCCCACAACGGTAATTACTTGTTCGTTTCCGGTTCTTATTTCATTGATGGTTTCCAGCACATTTTTTAAGGCATCTGGCGTGTGGGCATAATCCACAATAGCCGTTACGCCGCCTTTAGAAATAAAATATTGAAACCTGCCTGTTACGTTTTCCAACTTGCTTAAATGTTGCAACGCTTCTGCCGAATCCAAGCCCAAAAGGACAGAAACGCCATAAACCGCCAACAAATTATAGGCATTAAACCGCCCGATTAATTTTGTGTAAACTTCATTATTATTGATATTCAGCACCAAACCCGAAAACTGGTTTTCAATTATTTTAGCCTTAAAATCGGCCATTGTTTTTAGCGCATACGACTGTTTTTTCGCCTCAGTGTTTTGAAACATCACCGGTCCGTTTTTATCATCAATATTTACCAGGGCAAAAGCCGTTTTCGGCAACCGATCAAAAAACAATTTTTTCACATCCCTGTATTCCGAAAATGTTTTATGATAATCTAAATGGTCATGGGTTAAATTTGTAAATACGCCGCCTGCAAATTGCAATCCTTCCGTTCTTTTTTGATGAATTCCGTGAGAACTCACTTCCATAAAACAATAATCTACACCCAACTCAACCATCTCATTCAAATAAGCATTTATGGCCACAGAATTTGGGGTGGTATGCGTTGCTTCGTATTGTTTGGTATCGACCAAGATTTTTACGGTTGATAAGAGTCCGGTTTTGTAACCGGCATTCTGAAATAATTTATAAAGCAACGTGGCAACGGTAGTTTTGCCGTTTGTGCCCGTAATTCCAATCAATTTTAATTTTGAAGAAGGATTCTCATAAAAGTTTGAAGCGATCAATGCCAAAGCGCTATTTGAATCTTCAACCTGAATATAGGTGATGTTTTTGGCTAAATTCTCAGGCAATTCTTCGCAAAGAATCACAGTGGCGCCCTGTTCTATCGCCTTGTCAATAAATTGATGTCCGTCAAACAGCAAGCCTTTTTGTGCCGCAAAAAGGCAATTTTTTTGCACGTTTCTTGAATCGAATACAATGGCATTTACCTTTAGGTCGGTGCTGCCGTGTATGGAATTTACCACAACTTTATCTAATATGTCTTTGACTGATTTCAATGAATTTAATTTAGAATTATCGTTGATCCTTTTATTAATTTTTCGCCTGCACTAAGCGATTGCTCCGTAACTTTTCCCTTTCCTATATAACTTACTTTTAATCCTAAATTTTCAAGCAAAGAAATGGCGTCCATCCCTGGCATTCCTTTTACATTTGGGATTGTATCATATTCCTTATTGGAAATGGTATAATATTTTTCGAAACTGTTTTTAACACTTCTGAATTTTGGTTTTATATGGTCAATTTTATTAATTACAGGTTTTGATGTATAAATTTTTTGTGCGATATCTTTAAAAACGGGTCCGGAAACATCTGCGCCATAATACCCTATTTGCGCTTTTGGTTTATGGATAACCACAATGCAAGAGTACTTTGGATTCTCGGCAGGGAAATACCCGGTAAATGATGAAATATAGCGTCTGTTTGTTTCCCAGTCTGCATTCCAATATTCCGTTCGTGCAGTTCCTGTTTTACCGGCCATAGAAAAGTTTTTGGCATATAATTTTTTTCCTGTTCCGTGAACCACCACATTTTTAAGCATTTCCTGCATTTTATCAATGGTTTCTTTTGAACAAATTGCCGGATTGATCACCTCTTTTTCAAATGATTCTAAATGTTGTTTGTCCCAAGAACGAATTTCTTTTATGAATTTTGGTTTCACCATTTCGCCGTTATTTGCAATGGCATTGTAAAATGTCAATATTTGTAAGGGTGTCAGACTAATATTATAACCATAAGCTATTGAAGGCAATGCGTTTTTACTCCATTTTTTATCGCCGGGACCAGGAATTTCAGGTGTGCCTTCCCCTTTTATGGGCAATCCTATTTTGTCATTTAAATGCATGCTTTTTAAAGAATTGATAAATTTTTCGGGATTTTGGCCGAAATTCTCATCAATCAACCTTGCAAATCCAATATTTGAAGAAACTTCAAGGGCGCGCGCCGCAGATATTCTTCCGTAACCGCCTTTTCTTGAATCATTTATTGCCCTGCCATGAATGATGAATCTCCCGCCTCCGGTATCAACTATGGTCCCGGTATCTATCGCTTTCTCCTCCAAAGCAACCACCATCGACATCACTTTAAAAGCAGATCCCGGTTCATTAGATTCTCCAACAGCATAATTCAATCGTTCATAATAAGTGCCGCTTGCATTTTTGCCCAAATTGGAAATTGCTTTAATTTCGCCGGTTTTGGTTTCCATAACCACCACGCAACCGTGATCGGCTTCATAAAGTTCCAATTGTCTCAATAAAGAATGGTGTGCAATATCTTGTATGTTAACATCAATGGTGGTTACAATGTCTTTTCCGTCAACCGGTTCTTTTTCATTGTTGTCGTTAATTGGTTTCCATTGGCCTTTGGCTATTTTCTGCTTTAAACGCCAGCCAAATTTTCCATTTAAATAATCCCGATAAGCACCTTCAATACCTGGTGCGCCTCTATAATCATCATAACCAATGGTTCGTTCCGCTACTTTTCCAAGCGGATGCGCCCTAACGGTGGATTGCTCGGCAATAAAGCCGCCTTTGTACATTCCCAATTTAAAAATTGGAAAACTTCTGATTTTCATGTATTCGGTATACCCGAGTTTTCTGGTGATAAATAAGTACCTGTTTTTATTAATTCGTGCTTTTCTTATTTTATTTTCCCAGGCAGACGGGCTGTTTCCCAACATTTTTGACAGCTCCATCGAAAGGCTTCCGATGTTTTTTTCAAATTCCTCACCTTCAATGGTATAGGCATCCATCCTGATTTCAAACTGCGACATGGATGTTGCCAACAAACTGCCGTCCGCAGAAAAAACATTTCCGCGATTTGCAAAAATGGTGTCGTTTTTTAAGGTAAGATGCTCCGATAAATTTCTGTACTTTTCACCGTCGGCAAATTGAATATCGGTTAGCTTCAATATAATAGCCGCCAAAAAAAGTGTGATAAACACAAACACAAAATAGAGTTTATTTAATATGCCTTTTTTTGTTGCAGCCAATGTTAATTTAATTTTTTTGAGGTTACCCTAATTACTTGTGGCGGAGTTTCACTTGGCAATAATCCAATTTCAACCACCTTGGCTTTTATTGTTGATTCTAACTTCATTTTCATTGAAATTGAGCGTGTATCAACAAATTCAGCTCTTAATTCTTTAATTTCTTTATTCAATTTTGCAATTTCCATTACTTTTTTATCCGAATTGTGTCCGCTTGCAATCATCAACATCACCAAACCCACGATAAAAAAAATAAACCGCCAGTTTTTAAAGGAATCCTCTTCGATTAAAAATTTTCCTTTAAGCAAATCATAAACGCTATTTTTAATTTTTGCCATTTATGCTAAAGTTGCGATTCTTAGTTTTGCGCTTCTCGCCCTACTGTTTTTCTTAATTTCCTGAAATGACGGAACCACCATTTGTCCCACTTTTTTCAAAGGAACCGTTACATTTCCAAAATAATCTTTCTCGGTTTCTCCTTCAAAAAGTCCGTTTCTGATAAACCTTTTAACCAACCTGTCTTCCAAAGAATGGTACGACAACACGCTCAATCTTCCTCCTTCATTCAGCAATTCGGGCACTTGCAATAAAAATTCCTTTAATGCTTCAATTTCCTGATTTACCTCTATTCTAATTCCCTGAAAAATTTGGGCCAATACTTTATGCTCCTGTGATTTTGGCACAAATGCCGCCAATACTTCTTTTAACTGAAAACTGGTTTTTATTTTTTCTTCCGATCGCTTTTCAACAATTCTTCTGGCAATATCCTTTGCGTTGCGTAATTCGCTATAATTAAAAAGCACATTGGCCAATTTTTCCTCATCATATTTATTGATGACTTCAAAAGCCGACAAAGCGCCCGATTGGTTCATTCTCATATCTAAATTGGCATCGAATCGCGTTGAAAATCCGCGTTCCGCTTCATCAAATTGATGAGAAGACACGCCCAAATCCGCCAAAATGCCATCCACTTTTTTGATGCCGTAAAAACGCAAATACCTTTTTATAAATCTAAAATTCTGCGGAATCAGCGTAAATCTGGGATCGTCAATCACATTGCGTTGCGCATCTGCATCCTGGTCAAATGCAAAAAGTTTTCCGTGTTCATTCAGCCTGCTCAATATCTCTCTTGAATGGCCTCCGCCGCCAAACGTCACATCAACATAAATGCCGTCTGGCTTAATATTTAAACCGTCAACACTTTCTTTTAACAATACCGGATTATGATATTCCATCTTCATTTTCATTTACGTTACCCATTACATTTTCCGCCAAATCCGCAAAATCAACCAAAGCATCGTCAATCGCCTTTTCGTACTTGTCTTTATCCCAAATTTCAATAATATTTACTGCGGAAGATAGCACTACATTTTTGTCGATTTCCGCAAAAACCTGTAAATCTTTTGGAATCAATAATCTTCCCAAACTGTCTAATTCAACAATTTTTACCCCTGCGGTAAATCGCCTGATGAAATCATTGTTCTTTTTCACAAATCTGTTCAACGTATTCACTTTCGCCATCATCGCATTCCATTCAGACATCGGATACAACTCTAAACATGGCTGAAAAACCGATCGTTTTATCACAAAACCTTCCGGCAACATAGGCATAAGCTGTTTCTTTAATGCGTTGGAAAGCAGCAACCTCCCTTTCGCATCAGCCTTAGCTTCGTATGTTCCGATTAAATTTACCATCATGAATTTGAGTGTATTCAAAAATATAAATTTTTTCCCACAATTTACCACAATTATCCACTTTGTTGATAACTTTTGCCACTTTAACAATTTAACAGCTTAAATTTTGAAATTCAGGCGCTTACTATTTTAATTGCAGGGCTCTAAAAAAACCTGTATTTTCGAAAAAAAAGTTACCTTTGCAAGAAGGTATAAAAATGAATATTTAAATGAGCAGTAAACTTATCGAAGATGGCAAGTATAGCTACGTTGAAGCCGGCGAAGGGCAGCCTATAATTGTGCTTCACGGACTTATGGGGGCTTTAAGCAATTTTGACGGTGTTTTGAACTATTTTTCAGAAAAAGGATATAAAGTAATTATACCTGAATTGCCCATTTATAAATTGCCGCTTTTAAAAACGAATGTTAAAAACTTATCGAAGTTTTTAAAAGATTTTATGGCTTATAAGAAAATTGACAAAGCCATACTGCTTGGAAACTCTTTAGGCGGCCATATTGGACTGTATTTCACAAAGTTAAATCCAAATAAGGTTACCGCACTTATATTGGCGGGAAGCTCTGGTTTGTACGAAAAATCTATGGGCGACACCTATCCGAAACGTGGGAATTACGAATATATTGAGGCAAAAACCCAAGAGGTTTTTTACGATCCGAAAATTGCCACAAAAGAAGTTGTGGATGAAATTTTCGCTTCAGTAAATGACCGCGTCAGGGTGATTAAAACCCTGGCCATTGCCAAAAGTGCCATTCGACACAATATGGCAAAAGATTTGCCGTTGATGCACGTCCCAGCCTGCATTATCTGGGGAAAAAACGATTCGGTGACTCCGCCTGAAGTTGCCATAGATTTTGAGAAATTACTGCCTGATGCAGATTTATACTGGATTGATAAATGCGGCCACGCGCCTATGATGGAACACCCGGACGAGTTTAATAAAATTCTTGAAAACTGGCTGAAAGAAAGGAACCTATAACCCATGAAAATTAAATCTGCTGATTTTGTAACCAGCAATACCGACGTTTCAAAATGCCCAAAAGAGCAAATTCCGGAGTATGCTTTTATTGGGCGCTCAAATGTGGGAAAATCCTCGTTGATCAATATGATTACGGGCAGAACCAAATTGGCAAAAACATCGGGCAAACCGGGAAAAACGCAACTTATCAACCACTTTAAAATTAACGAAGATTGGTTTTTGGTCGATTTGCCGGGCTATGGTTACGCACAGGTTTCCAAATCGAAACGACAAACTTTTCAGGAATTCATCAAAGATTATTTATTGCTGCGCCAACAATTGATCTGCACTTTTGTGTTGATTGACTCGAGACTGGAACCCCAAAAAATAGATTTGGAATTTATGGAGTTCCTGGGCGAAAACAACGTTCCTTTTTATATTGTTTTCACCAAATCCGACAAGCTGAAACTTTCTGAATTGAACCGAAACATTAAGGTTTACAGCAAAACGATGACCAAATCCAATTGGGAAAGCATGCCGCCATATTTTGTGACTTCGGCAGTGGACACCACCGGAAAAGAAGAATTGCTTGATTTTATAGACAAATTAAATCAGCAAGTCGCCACACAATCTTAAAAATGGCTTCAACCAAAAATACGCTGCAAATTCTTTTTGAAGACAACCACTTTATCATTGTCAACAAACGATCGGGCGATATTGTTCAGGGCGATAAAACCGGAGACGAGCCTTTAAGTGACATTGTTAAATCATATATCAAGGAAAAATACGACAAACCTGGCGCTGTTTTTTTGGGAACGGTGCATCGCCTGGACCGGCCAACCACCGGCATCGTTGTTTTCGCCAAAACTTCAAAAGCGCTGGAACGTTTCAATAAAATGCTGCGCGAAAAAAAAGTGAACAAAACCTATTGGGCAATCGTTAAAAATAAACCTGAAAAAGATGCCGAGACCATTACAAGTTACTTAATCAAAAATCCGAAAAACAACAAATCCACTTCTTACAATACCGAAATTGAAGGCAGCAAAAAAGCGGTTCTGCATTATAAAATAATGAAATCCTTGGACAATTACCACTTATTGGAAATCGATTTGGAAACAGGCCGACATCACCAGATCAGGTGCCAGCTTTCCGCCATTGGTTCGCCCATAAAAGGCGATTTAAAATATGGTTTTGACCGCAGCAATAAAGATGCAAGCATCAATTTGCATGCGCATAAAATTGAGTTTATCCACCCGGTTAGCAACGAAATGATTTCAGTTGTTGCCCATCCTCCAAAAGATCCCATTTGGGATGCCTGTAATTATTGAATAATTAAAAATTGATGATGGAAGTTTTCTTTGAAGCAATATTAATTGTCTAATTCCATAAAAAAATTATAAAAATTAACAGATAAGGTAGGGTTTTTTGTGCTTTTATTGTTCTTACTTTGATAAACAAAATAATTCAAAAAAAATGTTTAAAATAGGTTTAGCCATTCTGTTGTTTTTTTCAATACATACCATAAACGCCCAAGAATGGTTTGCGGATTTAGAAACCGCAAAAAATGTTGCCGTCGAAAAAAACGAAAAAATAATATTGGTATTTCAAGGTTCCGATTGGTGTGCGCCTTGCATAAAGTTGAATACAGAAATTTGGAGCACTCCAGAATTTGTTGCTTATGCCGAAAATCACTTTGTGATGCTTAAAGCCGATTTTCCAAGAAAAGAAAAAAACAAATTATCGGCAACACAACAACAGGAAAACATAAAATTGATGGAAAAATATAACAAACCCGGCTATTTTCCCTATGTGGTTGTTCTTGATAACAAAGGAAAAGTTTTAGGGAATACAGGCTATAAAAAAACGGACCCAAAAACATATATTGAGTTGCTTAACTCTTTTTAATAAAAAAATCAAATGCTAAAAAAATTATTTTTTATTCTTATTATTTTCTTCACAACTTTTCTTCATAGCCAACAAGTTCATAAGAAAATAATTAAATTAATGGGTAGCCGCTTTGACATTTCCGTCGTGGCTGATGACAGCATTCAGGCAAATACCGCCATTAAATTGGCGATTGATGAAATTTCAAGAATCGAAAAACTGATATCTTCCTGGGATTCCAATTCCCAAACTTCCGAAATCATAAAAAATGCCGGCGAAAAGCCCATTAAAGTGGACAAGGAATTGTTTGATCTTATTGAAAGGTGTATAGTAATTTCAAAATTAACCGATGGCGCATTTGACATCAGTTATGCCTCCATGGACAAAATTTGGAAATTTGACGGAAGCATGAAAGTAATGCCCGGCGTTGAAGAAATTAAAGCAGCCGTTTCAAAAATTGGTTATCAAAATATAATTCTCGATAAAACAAATCTGACCGTATTTTTAAAATTAAAAGGAATGAAAATTGGTTTTGGCGCCATAGGAAAAGGTTATGCCGCAGATAAAGCCAAAAGCCTGTTAATTTCAAAAGGGGTTAAAGCCGGCATCATAAACGCTTCAGGCGATATGAATACTTGGGGAAAACAACCCAATGGCGAAGATTGGAAAGTTGCCATCACAAATCCACTCAACAAAAACCATGCATTCGGAATATTTCCAATCAGTGGAAGTGCGGTCGCAACCTCGGGTGATTATGAAAAATTTGTAACTTTTAACGGCAAACGTTTTTCACATATTATTGACCCCAGAACGGGCTATCCGACCAATGAAATTATCAGTGTTTCTGTTTTTGCCCCAAAAGCGGAATTGTCTGACGCATTAGCCACTTCCGTTTTTGTTATGGGAACAGAAGCCGGATTAAATTTAATCAATCAATTAAAAGACATTGAATGCATCATCATCGATTCCGAAGGGAAAATTCACACCTCCACAAATATAAATATCAATAAAATATGATAAAAAAACTCAGTTTACTTGTGCTAATTGGCTCCTTAACCTCCTGTGTTGCGGTTAAAGAATATGAAAAAGTGTATATTAATGATCCTGATATGGTTTTATCCTCAAAAAACGCCCATAAATTTGAAACCAGTTTTCAAGTATATAGAGAAGGTTCTGCAGGAGCAAATGGCGGAAAATCGGGCGGAGGCTGCGGCTGTAATTAATAAAATACCATGAAAAAAATAACCCTGATTACAGTATTGCTTTTCACTTATATTGGCTATTCACAAGCAAGCCAAGAAACCACAAAAATCTATAAAAAACGTGTTTTAGAAACGGCAGAAGTTGACATTATTTCCAGCTATTATTCACAAGACGGCGATAATGCTGCGGTAACCGGCGGCATTGGAACTGAAAAACTTACAGACTTGGCCACAAGCATCACAATTTCCATCCCGTTGAATGACGATGATGTTTTTACGCTTGACGGCACCATTTCAGCCTATTCCTCTGCATCTTCAAGCAATACAAATCCTTTTGGAGGTGATGATGACGATGAAGGCAACTATTCAGCAAATGCGGTTAGTTTTGGGAGTCCTTGGATTGAATCATCAGGTGCCTCTAAATCGGATGTTTGGGTAAATGGCGATATTGGTTACAGCCATTCCTCAGATGACAGAAATTCAGTTGTGGGTGCAAATATTAATTTTGCAAAAGAATATGATTATACTTCTTTTGGATTGGGAGGAAGTTTCGCAAAACTTTTTAATGAAAAAAATACGGAAATTTCCGCGAAAGCAAATGTATATCTCGACAGCTGGCAACCTATTTATCCTGTAGAATTAAAAACTTACATTGAAAAAAACCAAAACCTAAATGCCGGTTTTTTTAACGGCATCAACATATACAACCAAAACGGCGTTGCAATTGACAAGAACGGGGCAACCGTATGGAGTCCTTTGAAATCGTCACTTATAGATACAAAATCGCGAAATACCTATTCACTTTCCTTGGGTTTTTCACAAATATTAAGCAAAAGAGCACAGTTTTCTGTCTTTTTAGATCTTGTTCAGCAAAATGGCTGGCTGGCAAACCCAATGCAGCGGGTTTATTTTACTGATAAAGACAATTATTACATTGGCAATCCAACTAGTATTCCCAATTATACCTCAAGCAGCAACAAGGATGTTTTCCAATTGGCCGATGACATTGAAAGAATGCCGCAAACACGATTTAAACTTCCGGTCGGACTGCGATTTAATTATTATATCAATGAATTGGTGACCGTAAGAACTTATTACAGGTATTATTTTGATGACTGGGGCGTAACTTCTCACACAGCAAGTATTGAATTGCCTGTAAAAATTTCGGATAAATTCACTTTATATCCAACATATCGGTATTATATTCAGACTGCGGCAGATTATTTTGCGCCTTATGAACAACTTTTCTCGACGGATGAATTTTATACCTCAGATTACGATTTGTCGAAATTCAATGCCAATCAATTTGGTTTTGGAATTTCCTATACCGATATTTTTACCAAAGGAAAAATATGGAAATTAGGGTTGAAAAATGTGGATTTAAAATACAGCAATTACAAAAGAAATACGGGACTGTCGGCCGGCATTATTTCTGCCGGATTTAAATTTGTCATGGAATAAATAATGACAAGTAAACAAGAAAAATAATTAAGCTTTGTTTTTCTTGTTTACAATTTCATCCAAACATAAATTCCCCAGACTTCCTTTGTGGGTGTGCGCCAATTTTTTATCGGGATTAAAAGTGCCGTCATCAATGCTTTTTCCGACAATTTTATAGGCATCCCTAAAAGGCACGCCGCTTTGAACCAATTTATTGACTTCCTCCACACTAAATAAATATCGGTATTTTTCATCATCAACAATATTCGGCTTTACCTGAATGTTTTTTAAGGAATAAGTAAGCATTTCCAAACACGATTTTAAGGTTGAAAACGACGGAATCAAGCCTTCTTTCAACAATTGCAAATCACGGTGATATCCGCTTGGCAAATTGTTGGTGATGAGCGTAAACTCATAAGGCAAGGCTTGCAATTTGTTGCATTTTCCTCGGATCAATTCAAAAACATCCGGATTTTTTTTGTGCGGCATAATGCTTGAACCCGTGGTTAATTCATCGGGGAAAGCGATAAAATTAAAATTCTGGTTCATATACAAACAAATGTCCATGCTCATTTTCGACAAGGTTCCCGCCACCGAACTCAGTGCAAAAGCCGTCGATTTTTCCAGTTTCCCCCTGCCCATTTGCGCAGCCACAGAATTGAATTTCAAAGTCTCAAAATTCAATAATTTTGTGGTAAAATCTCGGTCTATCGGATAGGAACTTCCGTAACCCGCAGCAGAACCCAGCGGATTTTGGTCGACCACTTTATAGGCCGCTTTCAAGAAATAAATATCATCTATCAATGTTTCGGCATAGGCAGAAAACCACAACCCAAATGAGGAAGGCATTGCAATTTGCAAATGCGTGTAACCGGGCAACAACACATTTTTGTGCTGTTCCGCCAAAGCAATTAACAAGTCGAAAAGTTCGTTGACACCTTCATTTATTTCCTTTAAAGCGTCTTTCACAAACAAATGCACATCTACCAAAACCTGGTCGTTTCTTGATCGTGCCGTATGAATTTTTTTACCGGTATCACCCAATTTTTCAGTCAGCAAAAACTCAATTTTAGAATGAACGTCTTCAAAAGAATCTTCAATGATGAATTTTCCTTCTTCAATAATTTGCAGAATATTTTTCAGTTCCTTCTCCAAATCAGCAATTTCCAAATCAGTTAACAATCCAATTTTATGCAACATTTTTGCATGGGCAATATTCCCGATCACATCATATTTTGCCAAAATTAAATCGAGTTCCCTGTCGTTTCCAACAGTGAACAAATCTATTTTTTTATCGGTTGAAAATCCTTTATCCCAAAGTTTCATGTCTCTATTATTTAATTGTGTAAGTGTAACATTTAAAATTCATCATTCAAAAAACACACCCCTACCCCTCTCAAGAGGGGAATTTAATGCTTTTGTATCGTTTATCGTGTATTCGTTTAACTATTGAATTATTGATTTAACTTTTAATTCCCCCTTTGGGGGTTAGGGGGCTAAAACCTCACTTAATATTTTAACATACAAATCTATCCCTTCTTCAATTTCATTCACGTAAATAAATTCGTCGGCAGTATGCGAACGAAAACTGTCGCCCGGACCTAATTTCAATGAAGGGCAACTTAAAACCGCTTGGTCTGAAAGTGTTGGCGAACCATAAGTTTTTCTGCCCAATTTAATTCCGGCTTCAACAATGGGATGATTTTTTGGAATTGAGGAGGAGTTCAGCCGCAACGACCTTGCTTTCACTTCGCATTTCACTTTCGATTGCACAATATCCAATACTTCCTGATTGCTGTAAGCATCGGTAACCCGAACATCCACAACAAAATTGCAGGTCGCCGGAATGACATTGTGCTGATTTCCGGCATTAATTTGTGTCACGGTCATTTTAACTTTCCCCAACATTTCCGATTCCTTAGGAAATTCAAAATTTTGAAACCAATGAATGTCCTCAATCGCCTTATAAATGGCGTTGTCGCCAATTCCGTGAGCGGCGTGGCCCGAAGTCCCTTTCGCTTCGCAATCCAGCACCAACAAACCTTTTTCGGCAATGGCCAACTGCATTAAAGTTGGTTCTCCAATTATGGCAAAATCGATGGAAGGAATAATTTGTAACATACTGTTCAATCCGTTCATCCCCGAACTTTCCTCTTCGGCAGAAGCCACTATCACCACATTGTAATTTAAATCGATTCTGTCATAAAAATAGGTAAATGTCGCCAGCAAAGAAACCAGACTTCCGCCGGCATCGTTGCTTCCCAAACCGTATAATTTTCCGTCGGAAACTTCCGGATTGAAAGGATTTTTTGTATAGCCTTTATTCGGTTTTACGGTGTCATGATGCGAGTTTAACAAGATCGTTTTTTTGGCAGCGTCAAAATACTTATTTTTTGCCCAAACATTGTGCTTGTCGCTTTCAAATTTAATGTCGTGATTGGAAAACCATTGCATAATCAACAGCGCTGTTTCATTTTCCTCGCCCGAAAAAGATTGCGTCGCAATTAAATTTTTAAGCAATGCAATCGCTTCCTTTGTTAATTGGTTGATCATTATTTTATTTTCTTAATTTTTTAAATTCAGTTTAATATAAAAACATTTGCACAGCGTTGTTGTTACACAAAGACTCACAAAGAGACCCAGAGTTACCCTAAGAAAAAGGTTTTATTTCATTTGTCAATTGTTAATGTTGTGTGTAAATTATTAGTGTTTTTAAGGAGTGATGCATCCCCAATGTTCACTTTTTGAACACCTTTTTTAAGGGCATTGAAACAATTGTGAAGCTTGGGAATCATTCCTTCTGAAATAACGCCGTCTTCAATTAATTGTTCATATTTCTTCAAATTAATATGCCGAATTACGGAGTTTTTATCGGCAATGTTTTCCAGCACACCTTTCAATTCAAAAACATAATTGAGCGCCACGTCATAAAAATCGCTCATGGCTACCGCAATTTCCGAAGCAATGGTATCGGCGTTTGTGTTCAACAATTGTCCGTGCTTGTCGTGCGTTATCGCGCAAAAAACAGGCGTCACTTTGTTTTGCAGCAACACCGTTATAAATTCGGCATTGATTGCATCCACATCGCCTGCAAATCCGTAATCAACCTCCGCAACGATTCGTTTGTGCGCCAAAATGCAATTGGCATCGGCACCCGATAAGCCTAATGCGTTGCAGTTTAATTTTTGCAATTGCGCCGTGATTTTTTTGTTCAGCAATCCGGCATATACCATCGTCACCACTTCCAAAGTTGCTTCATCTGTTATTCGTCTTCCAGCAATCATTTTAGGTTGCAAACCCATAGCTTCAGAAATTTCGGTAGCTCTTTTGCCGCCGCCATGAACCAATATCTTTGGTTCATCCATTTCAGAAAAATCCTTTAAAAATGAGTACAAAGCAACTTCATCATTGATGATGTTTCCGCCGATTTTAACGATATGCAATTGTTGTTTAGCCATTGCTTTCCAATATTTTCTTCAACACCAGTTGAGCGGAAAAGGTACGATTATTCGCCTGTTGAATCACAATGGAATTTTCCGAATCTATCACATCATCTTCAACAATCACATTTCTTCTCACCGGCAAACAATGCATAAATTTTGCATTATTCGTGAGCCTCATTTTTTCCATTGTAATCGTCCAAGCACTGTCCGAATTCATCACGCGACCGTAATTTTTAAAAGAACTCCAGTTTTTCACATACACAAAATCGGCGTTTTCAAATGCTTTTTCCTGATTGTGTTCTATGGTTGAATTTTTGGTGATTTCCGGGTCCAGCCCATAACCTTCGGGATGCGTAATCACAAAATCCGCGTCCTGCAATTGCATCATTTCCGCAAAAGAATTCGCCACGGCCTGCGGCAACGCTTTTGGGTGCGGCGCCCAGGACAAGACCACTTTTGGTTTGTGTGCCGTTTTAAATTCTTCCATCGTAATGGCATCTGCCAAAGCTTGTAAAGGATGTCCGGTGGCACTTTCCATATTCACCACCGGAATTCCGGCATATTTTTTAAAACTGTTCATCACAATTTCAGCCTGGTCTTTTTCCTTGTCCGTCAGCGACGCAAAAGCCCTGATGGCCACGATATCGCAATATTGCGCAATTACTTTGGCGGCTTCTTTCACGTGTTCCGATTTTGAGCCGTTCATCACGGCGCCCTCTTCATATTCCAATTCCCAGCCTTCACTGCCAAAATTCATCACAATCACATTCATCCCCAAATTTTGGGCGGCTTTTTGGGTGCTTAAACGCGTGCGCAAACTGTTGTTGAAAAACAACAAACAAATCGTTTTTCCTTCACCAAGCTTTTTGTATTGAAGCGGATTTTTCTTGATTTCAATGGCTTCCTTAACCGCATTTTGCAAGTTTCCAAGATCATTTATGTTGGTAAAATGTATCATTTTCGAGTTATTTTAGTGAAAACTGATTTATGTTGAATGGCGTCAACCATAAAATTATCGTTCAATCCGTTGAGAATCCACGTTTCAATATTTGCATTTTGGGCGATTTCCGCCGCCTCAATTTTGGAAATCATTCCGCCGGTTCCTCCCGATGAAATGGTTTTTTCAGCTTCGCTTTTCAGCGATTGAATATCCGCTGTTTCCAAAATCGTTTTTTCTTGGTGGTTGTGCATGGATTCTTTGGTATAAATCCCGTTGGTATTGGTGGCTATGATCAATAAATCAACATTCAAAAGCGCCGCTGTCAAGGCCGATAATTTGTCGTTGTCGCCAAATTTAATTTCATCGGTGGCAACTGTGTCATTTTCATTGATAATGGGAATGTAACTGTTTTCAACCAACACATTGATAGTGTTTACGATGTTTACGGTAGACTGCTCTTTTTCAAAATCGGAATACGACAGCAAACACTGGGAAGTCAACAGTCCCAATTCCCTGAAACATTCCTGATAAATCCGCATTAAATGCGGCTGGCCGATGGATGCCAATGCTTGTTTTACATTGATTTTCTTTCCGTTGCTTTCCAGTTTCACAAATTGTTTGGCAACGGCAATGGCGCCTGAACTCACAATCACAAACTCATAATCGTCTTTTAAACGGGCAATTTGTTTCGCAATGTCTTCAATTTTGCCCCTGGAGATGTTTTCGGACTCTTTGGTCAGCACATTTGTGCCAATTTTTAACAATATTCTTTTTTTACCTGATTTGCCCATTTCCGTATATATACCACTTGTTAGTCACTAAATGTTGCAGTCCCATCGGACCTCTGTGATGCAATTTATCGGTGCTTATCGCCAATTCCCCGCCCAAACCAAACTGGCCGCCATCGGTAAACCTAGTTGAGGCATTTTGGTAAACCGCCGCCGAATCGACCGATTCCATAAATATTTGGGCTGTTTCATTGTTTTTGGTAATGATTACCGCAGAATGTCCGCCGCCATATTTATTAATTTTTTTGATGGCTTCTTCGGATGAATTTACGCTACCCATAACAATTTTAAAGTCCAAAAATTCTTCAAACCAAACAGATTCATCTGAAAAAGCGGTTACATTTTCAAAAGTCGATAATGCGGCATCGCCTAAAATTTCGACGCTGAATTCTTTTAATTTGTCAATCAGCTTTTTAATGAATGTTTCCCTATTTGGCAAATTTGAATTGATCAACACTTTGTCGGCCGAATTGCAAGCAGATATTTTTGATGTTTTTGCGTTGAGAATTACTTTTAGCGCCATTTCTGCGTCGGCCTCCGCATCCACATAAATAAAATTATTGCCGCGACCGCTCACGATGACCGGACACGTTGCATATTGCTTCACAAAAGCGATCAAATTTTCACCACCGCGCGGCACAATCAAATCCACTTTTTGTGTGGGATGCTGTAAAAATTCCTGCGTTTCGGCTCTGTTGTAATTCAAATATTCCACCCAGTTTGTCGAAATATTGTTTTCAGTCAAAGCTTTGTGCCACAAATCCACAATTTTCAGGTTTGAATTTACCGATTCCTTTCCGCCTTTCAACAATATTTTGTTCCCCGATTTAAAAGCGATTCCGGCCGCTTCAACCGTAACATCCGGCCTTGATTCATAAATGATTAAAACGGTTCCGAATGACGCTGTTTTATTGGTAATTTTCAATCCGTTTTCGTGCGTAAAATGGTACAATTCCTTCCCAACCGGATCCACATCCTCAATTAATTGCTCCAAGGACAAAATCATTTCCTTAATTTTTTCTTCATCAACTTTTAAACGGTCTAACATCGCCAAATCATCGCCATGATATTTTTCGACGTCCATTTTATTGGCTGCCAGCAATGGCAATTTTCCAGCTGCAATCAATTTTGACACAGAAAGCAAAACCGCATTTTTTTGTTGTGAAGTCAGTGAAATGTTCATCCTAAAATTTCTTTCAATGCGTTTATAAATAGGTCGATGTGCTCCTTTTTTGCGCTTAGAGGCGGCAGAATCCGCAACAAATTTTTGTTGTTTGAACCGCCGGTAAAAATATGTTGGTCGAAAATGAGTTTTTTTCGCAAGTCGCCCACTTCAAAATCGAATTCCACACCCAGCATCAATCCTTTTCCTTTTACTTTTTTAATTTTCGGAACTGTTTTTATCTCCTGAAGAAAATACCCATAAACTTCCTGCACATTTTGCATCAAATGCTCTTTTTCCATCACGTCAAGCACAGAAATTCCAGCGGCACAAGCCAAGTGATTTCCGCCAAACGTGGTTCCCAACATGCCGTATTTCGCTTTTATTTTATCGGCAATCAACACGCCGCCAATCGGAAATCCGTTCCCCATTCCCTTTGCCATCGTAATTATATCAGGCTGAATGTTGTGGTATTGAAATGCGAAAAATTTTCCGCTTCTTCCGTAACCCGACTGAACTTCATCCAAAATCAACAAAATGTTATTTTCATTGCATTCTTTCTGAAATTCCTGAAAAAATTCCGCAGTTCCTTCATCCAAACCTCCAACACCCTGAATTCCTTCAATAATCACCGCAGCCACATCGCCTTTTCCAATTTCATGAATCACCAATTCAATGTCATTTAATGGCAAAAAAGTCACTTTTTGCTGCAAATTGATGGGCGCGTTTATCGACGGATTGTCGGTGACCGCAACCGCAGCCGATGTTCTTCCGTGAAACGCATTATCAAAGGAAATAATCCTGCTTTTTCCGGTTTCAAATGAAGCCAATTTTAAAGCATTTTCATTCGCTTCGGCACCCGAATTGCACAAAAACAAGTTGTAATTTTCACAACCTGACAATTTTCCCAGTTTATGGGCCAATTCCTGTTGGAGCGGATTGACAATTGAATTAGAGTAAAATCCAATTTTAGTCAGTTGTTCGCTCAGGGATTTTACATAATCGGGATGCGAATGGCCAATTGAAATAACGCCGTGTCCGCCATAGAAATCCAGATATTTTGTGTCGTTTTCATCCCAAACATAAACGCCTTTTGCCTTTACTGGCGTTACGTTGTAGAGCGGATAAACCTCAAATAATTCCATTTTTTATATTTTAAATCTGATTTATTTTTTCAAACGAGGTAATCAAACCTTTTATCAAGGAAGAACTTAATCCCTGATGCTCCATTTCATTCAAACCCTCAATGGTGCAGCCGCTTGGCGTGGTCACTTTGTCTATTTCCTGCTCGGGATGATTGCCCGATTGGATCAACAAACTCGCCGCTCCCAAACAGGTGTGCATCGCCAGTTCCTGCGCTTCTTTGGCGTCAAAACCCAATTGAATGGCGCCTTGCGAAGTTGCCCTGATCAACCGCATCCAAAAAGCGATGCCGCTGGCGCAGATCACTGTGGCCGATTGCATGAGTTTTTCTTCAATGCAAAGCGTTTTTCCCAGTGAGTTAAAAATGGTTTTGGCCAATTCAATATTTTCCATTCCTTTAGGATTTGCACTTATGCAAGTCATAGATTTCCCAACAGAAATTGCCGTATTAGGCATCGCCCTGATGATTGCGGTTTCTGAACCCAAAAAACTTTCCAGTTCGGCAATTTTTCGGCCGGTTACCGTTGAAATAATGGTCTGTTTTTTCGGATTCACGACTTCCTTTATCTCATCCAAAACCGTCTGTAACTGATTTGGCTGCACCGCAATGATGACGATATCTGAAGAACGAACGGCTTTTTTATTGTCCGTAGAAATTTTAATATTTGGCAGTTTTTCCCATGAGCTTAAAGAAGAAGTATCTCTTTTTGTCAAATACAAATTCTTCACTTTGAAATCTTTTTGCGTTAAAATCCCAATGGCAATTGAATACCCCAAATTTCCAGCGCCAATAATTGCTATTTTCATGTGTGTGTTTTTTATTTTTTTAATAGGTCAAATGTATTCGCAAATTATGATTCCTCTTTAGAAATTTTTTCTTTGCTCAGTTCATACTAATAATGTTTTTTAAAATGCGGATGCTTTTAAATTCAATCCTTCCGATTCTTTCAATCCAAGCATTAAATTCATATTTTGAATGGCCTGTCCCGATGCCCCTTTTACTAAATTGTCGATCACCGAAGTGATTAACAAGGTGTTGTTGTGTTTTTCCAGATGAATAAAACAATTGTTGGTGTTTACCGCTTGTTTTAAATGAATGGGCACTTTTGAAATATGTGTAAATGGCGCGTCTTTATAGAAATCTTCATACCATTCAAAGGCATTTTCAATAGTTCCTTCAAACTTTAAATACAAAGAAGCAAAAATTCCCCTGCTGAAATTTCCCCGGTTAGGAATAAAAAATAATTCTTCCGAAAAATTTGGCTGCAATTGCAGCAGGCTTTCTCCAATTTCGCCCAAATGCTGGTGCGTAAAGGCTTTATAAACAGAAAAATTATTGTCGCGCCAGCTGAAATGCGTTGTTTCACTTTGCGAAACTCCGGCGCCTGTTGAACCGGTTGTTGCGTTGATATGCACAGCATCGTTCAGCAAATGATGCTTGGCCAAAGGCAATAATGCCAATTGAATGGCGGTTGCAAAACAGCCCGGATTTGCAATATATTTGGCCGATTTAATCTTGTCTTTTTGAAGTTCGGGCAAACCGTAAACAAATTCATTTCCCTGAAAAACAGCATCATTTTTCAGCCTGAAATCGTTGCTTAAATCGATGATTTTGGTGTATTTGGAAAACTGATGCTGGGCCAAAAACTTTTTGGAATTTCCGTGGCCCAAACATAAAAACAAGACATCCACTTTTTCGTTGACCTTGTCCGTAAATTTCATGTCCAGCGAACCCAATAAATCCTGATGAACCGCATAAACAGCATTGCCGGCATTTGAAGTGCTGTTCACAAAATCCAGTGCCACGTTGGAATGGTTCACCAACAACCTGATCAATTCCCCCGCGGTATAACCCGCGCCGCCAATAATTCCTGCTTTTATCATAATTCCGAATTTACGCTGTGATAAATTTTTGTGGCATTTCCCACTATTTTAATGAATCCTTTGGCATCATCTGCCGTCCAGTCTTTATTGATTTCTCCATACACCCCGAATTTTGATTTCATTAAATCGTGTTTGGATTCAATGCCGTTGATATTGAAATGATAAGGTTTTAAAGTTACGAAAACTTCTCCCGAAACGGTTTGCTGCGAATCGGTTAAAAAAGCTTCAATATTTCGCATCACGGGATCAAAATATTGGCCTTCATGCAACAACATTCCGTACCAATTTCCCAATTGTTCTTTCCAATATTGCTGCCATTTGGACAACACATGTTTTTCAAGCGTGTGATGTGCTTTTATGATGATTAATGCGGCGGCGGCTTCAAAACCGACCCTTCCTTTAATGCCAATAATGGTATCGCCCACGTGAATGTCCCTGCCGATGGCGTATTTTGAAGCGATGGCTTCCAGTTTTAAAATATTATTTACAGGTGAATCAAATTCATTGTTAAATCCAACCAATTCCCCTTTTTCAAAATGAAGTGTCACCTCAATCGGTTCTGTTTTTTCCAATTGGCTCGGATAAGCGCTTTCCGGCAATGCCTTGTTGGAACTTAAAGTTTCCACACCGCCAACGCTGGTGCCCCAAATTCCTTTATTGATGGAATATTTTGCCTTTTCCCAAGAATAATCCACGCCTTGTTGTTTCAGAAATTCTATTTCTTCCTGTCGCGATAATTTTAAATCTCTTATGGGCGTGATAATTTCAATTTCCGGCGCTAAAATTTGAAAAATCATATCAAATCGCACCTGGTCATTTCCTGCACCCGTACTTCCGTGAGCCACATATTTTGCCCCAATCTGTTTGGCGTATTTCACCACTTCAATGGCCTGAAAAACCCTTTCGGCACTCACAGAAAGCGGATAGGTGTTGTTTTTAAGGACATTTCCAAAAACCATATATTTGATGGCTTTTTGGTAAAATTCCTCCAGAATATTTTTATTGGCATGTGAAAAAACACCCAATTCATAAGCGCGTTTTTCTACCGCTTCCAATTCATTTTCTGAAAATCCGCCCGTATTTACCAACACGCTGTGCACTTCCAGATGCAATTCATTTTTTAAATATTTTACGCAAAACGAAGTGTCTAAACCTCCGCTGTATGCCAGCACTACTTTTTCCATGATTTTATATTTTTTGTATTAATCCTATCCCCAACCCTTTCCTAAGGAAAGGGAGTTTGATTTGAAATTAGAAAGATGTTTCAAACAAATAACTTTTAAAACGGACAGGTCGCGACCTGTCCCTACTTTTTTTTTAGCAACAATGCTTGTTTAATTTTTTTCAATCGTGATAACACTTTTGAATCATACTCATGCTGTTTGATGTTTTTCTCATGATTTGGATCATATAACATACCGGTGCACAAACACATTTTTCGTTCTGTTCTTGTTAAAATATCGAAATTTTTGCAGGTTCTGCAGCCATTCCAAAAATCTTCATCTGTTGTCAGTTCAGAAAAAGTAACCGGCTGGTAGCCCAATTCATAATTAATTTTCATTACGGCAAGTCCGGTGGTAATTCCGAAAATTTTCGCTTTCGGATACAGTTCTTTTGAATGCGCCAAAATCCGCTTTTTAATTTCCTTCGCCAAACCTTGATTTCTGAAATCGGGATGCACAATGAGTCCGGAATTCACCACAAATTCATTGTCACTCCAAACCTCAATATAGCAAAAACCGGCAAATTCATTATTATGTGTTGCAATTACAGCATGACCGGTACTAATTTTTTTGATGATATATTCAGGGGTTCTCTCCGCAATACCGGTTCCCCGGACTTTGGCTGATTCTTTTATGGTTTCACAAATTAATTCGGCATATTTAATATGCGATTCATTAGCGATGACAACTTTCATTGGCTTTATTGTTAAATTTAGGATTGAAATATTCTGTTTTTTCTAAAGGGGAAAACGAACGCGTCATTTTCAAAAAGTCTTATGCCCTCAAGGGGCGGATACGCAAAATAACACGAACAGGCATTCTTTCTGAAATTGCTGAAATCAGTTTAAAAAATGATGTTATGTTAAAAAAGTTTTGCAAAATGTAAAAGGAAAAATGAAAATTAATAACTGCTTTTTATTGGATAGAATTAGCGCGTACGGCGACGTAAGCCGGAAAGGCGACTGGGTATTCTTGCAGTGATATTTGAATTGTATCTTTTCATTGGTGCAATATTAACTAAAAAATAAATGCGAATTGAAACTTGTTATATAATTAACAAAACTTTGATTTAAACGGTTCAAATTTAACAATTGGGGTTGTTTGAATTTTGCGCGATTCAAAAAACTGATTTTAAAGAGGCTGTCTAAAAATTAAAACTCATGTCAACCTGAACTTGTTTCAGGTTCTCATAATGATTGAAAATCAGTTTCGCGGGATTCTGAAATAAATTCAGAATGACGAATTTCATGATTTCTAGACAGCTTCTAAATAATTTATTACTCAATAATCTTAGTCATAGCGGTCATCGATTCCCTTAAATCATAACCTACCAATTCTATGGCATGAAACCTGATGGCTTCATTAATTTCTATCAATTCCTTGTTGTCAACGCCCTTGTCTTTTCCTTCTCCGTATTTTTTGCCAATCACGTCGGTATCAATTTTCTTCATAAAATCGGCCAATAAAGGTTTGCAGGCGTGGTCAAATAAATAGCATCCATATTCGGCAGTGTCTGAAATGATTCTGTTCATTTCAAACAATTTTTTGCGGGCGATGGTATTGGCGATTAAAGGCGTTTCGTGAAGCGATTCGTAATAGGCCGATTCTTCTTTGATACCGGATTCGGTCATGGTTTCAAAAGCCAGTTCCACGCCCGATTTCACAAATGCCACCATTAAAACGGCATTGTCAAAAAATTCCTGTTCGGTTATTTTCATCGTTCCTGCAGGCGTTTTTTCGAATGCAGTTTCCCCTGTTGCGGCTCTCCAAGCCAATAAATTTTTATCGTCATTGGCCCAATCTTCCATCATTGTTTTAGAAAATTCGCCGCTCATAATGTCATCCATATGTTTTTGGAACAGCGGACGCATAATTTCTTTCAATGCTTCTGAGAGTTTGAATGCTTTAACTTTTGCCGGATTCGACAAACGGTCCATCATATTGGTGATACCTCCGTATTTCAAAGCTTCGGTAATCACTTCCCATCCGTATTGAATCAGTTTTGAAGCATAACCAGCGTCAATTCCTTTTTCAGTCATTTTATTGAAGGACAAAATAGAACCTGTTTGCAACAATCCGCATAAAATGGTTTGTTCCCCCATCAAATCCGATTTTACCTCAGCCACAAAAGAAGAATGCAACACCCCTGCTTTATGTCCGCCCGTAGCTGCGCAATACGCTTTTGCATATTCAAATCCGTCGCCGTTAGGGTCGTTTTCAGGATGCACCGCAATCAATGTCGGTACGCCGAATCCACGTTTGTATTCTTCCCGAACTTCAGAGCCGGGCGATTTTGGCGCCACCATAATTACCGTAATGTCTTTGCGGATTTGCATGCCTTCTTCCACAATATTGAATCCGTGGGAATAAGAGAGGATCGCTCCTTTTTTCATCAAAGGCATAATGGCCGAAACCACGCTTGTATGCTGTTTGTCGGGTGTTAAGTTGATCACCAGATCGGCTGTAGGAATCATTTCTTCATAAGTTCCCGCCTTAAATTTGTTATCGGCCGTATTTTTGTAGGACTGGCGTTGCTCTTTTATTGCTTCTGACCTCAAAGTATATGAAACATCCAATCCGGAATCTCTCATATTCAATCCTTGGTTGAGCCCTTGAGCGCCACAGCCCACGATCACTATTTTTTTGCCTTCCAGTTTTTTTACGCCTTCTTCAAATTCAGAGGAATCCATAAAATCACAGATCCCCAATTGTTGTAATTTTAAACGCAACGGAAGCGTGTTGAAATAATTTGCCATTTTAGTTGTATGTTGTTATTGGTTATATGTTAGTATGTTAATTTTTACACTTTTTTTCCTATCCCCAGCCTCCCGTAATAAAAACGGGACAGGCTTTTCCTAAGGAAAAGGTGTTTGTTATGAATTTATAAAGAAATTTAACTTTTTGAACGGACAGGTCGCGACCTGTCCCTACTTTTAAACGGACAGGTCACGACCTGTCCCTACTTTTGAACGTACAGGTCGCGACCTGTCCCTACGGGGCAATTTCTTTCAATACTTCTGATATTGCCATTCTTGGCCTTGAAATCGCGATGCGCCCGGAACGGACAAATTGCATCAATCCGTAAGGTTTTAATTTTTGGTACATATTGTCGATATCTTCTTTCAAACCGGAAGCTTCAATCACAAAATAACGTTCGGTAATTGCTATGATATGGGCTCTTCTGAATTTTAATTTATTTTGGATGTTTTCATCATATAAATGTTCCGACGAAATTTTAAACAAGGCCGTTTCATGATAAATGATTTCATCTTCGGTATGGAAAAAAGCGCCAATCACTTCTATTTGCTTTTCCAGTTGCAATACCACTTTCCTGATCAATGTTTCCGGCACAATCACCACAAAAGTAAATCGGTGTACGTGGTCAATTTCCGATTCGGAAACCGTCATGCTTTCGATATTGATATGTCGTTTTAAAAATATGGCCGACAACCGGTTCAATATTCCTATATTATTTTCGGTATAAACCGATACGGTATAAACTTTTTTTTCTTCCATAACTAACGCAATCTTATATCTGAAACACTTGCTCCTGTAGGTATCATTGGAAATACATTGCTTTCCGGCTCAATCACCACTTCCAAAAAATAAGCCTCTTTTGAATCGGTCATTTTTTTGATGGCAGCCGCCAAATCTTCACGTTTCGAAACCCTGTTGGCTTCAATGCTGTATCCTTCGGCAATTTTCACAAAATCGGGATTTGTCATCACCGTTGAGGCATAACGTCGGTCAAAAAATAATTCCTGCCACTGTCGCACCATTCCCAAAAAACTGTTATTCAGCAACACAATTTTAACTGCGGCTTTGGTTTGAAGGATGGTTCCCAATTCCTGAATGGTCATTTGATAACCGCCATCACCAATAATGGCAATCACTTCACGCTCCGGAGCGCCCATTTTTGCGCCAATGGCAGCAGGCAAGGCAAATCCCATCGTTCCCAGTCCGCCGGAAGTGACATTGCTTCTGGTTTTGGTGAATTTTGCATAACGCCAAGCAATCATCTGGTGCTGGCCAACATCGGAAACAATCACCGCTTCTCCTTTGGTTTCTTTATTGATTCCTGCCAAAACCTCACTCATCGTCAGGCCTTCTTTGGTTGGATATAATTGGTCGTTAATCACGGTTTCCTTTTCAATTTCATACAATTTATGAAATTCTTTCATCCATTCCTGATGGTTTCCTTTGTTCACAAATTGCATAATTTCCACCAAAGATTCCTTTACGGTTCCTAAAACAGCGATATCTGTTTTAACATTTTTATCCACTTCCGAAGGATCAATTTCAAAATGGATAATTTTTGCCTGCTTGGCGTAGGTATTCAAATTTCCGGTTACGCGGTCATCAAAACGCATTCCGATGGCAATCAGCACATCGCATTCGTTTGTCAGTACATTTGGCGCATAATTTCCGTGCATCCCCACCATGCCCATATGCAAAGGATGGCCGGTTTCCAGCGCCGACAAGCCCAAGCCCGTGCAGGCTGAAGGAATGCCGGTTTTTTCCATAAAGTTTTTGAATTCATTTTCGGCATTGCCAAGAATCACGCCTTGCCCAAAAACAATCAATGGCTTTTTGGCTTGGTTTATTAAAGTTGCGGCTTCTTTAACTTTCTCTATGTTTATTGTTGGTATTGCCTTATAACTTCTTACTTTTTCGCATTTTTTATAGAGAAAGTCGAGTTCCCCGAATTGGGCGTCTTTGGTAATGTCAATCAAAACCGGACCCGGGCGGCCCGATTTTGCGATGTAAAATGCTTTCGCAAAAACCTCCGGAATTTCACTGGCCTTGGTAATTTGATAATTCCATTTGGTCACCGGCGTAGAAATGCCGATAATGTCCGTTTCCTGAAATGCATCGGAACCCAACAAATGAGAACCAACCTGGCCGGTGATACAAATCAGGGGCGTTGAATCAATTTGTGCATCGGCAATCCCGGTCACCAAATTGGTGGCTCCGGGACCCGAAGTGGCAAAAACAACCCCAACATTTCCCGTAACGCGGGCAAAACCCTGTGCCGAATGTATGGCGCCTTGTTCGTGGCGCGACAATACGTGGTGAAATTGTGCTCTGTATTTGTACAATTCATCATAAACCGGCATAATGGCGCCGCCCGGATAACCGTAAGCCAACGTGGAACCTTCCTCCAACAAACATCTGATAACCGCCTCGGCACCAGACATTTTCACCGATTTCACCGCTGCTGTTTCCTGAACTTCCTTTTTTAATGTTTCCATCCTTTAAAATTTATCCGTTACACAACCTTCAGAAGCTGTTGAAACGATTTTAGCATATTTATACAATATTCCTTTTTTATGTTTTGGCTCAGGCGCTTTCCATTGTGTTTTTCTTAAAGCCAGCTCCTCCTGGGATAATTTGACATTGATGGTTTTATTTTTGGCATCAATCACAATCACATCGCCGTCTTTCACCAACGCAATTGTGCCGCCAGATTGTGCTTCAGGCGTAATGTGCCCCACCACAAATCCGTGCGTACCGCCCGAAAAACGTCCGTCCGTCACCAGCGCCACCGATTTTCCCAAACCTGCGCCCATAATCATGGAGGTTGGCTTCAGCATTTCCGGCATTCCCGGTCCGCCTCGCGGGCCAACATAGCGAATCACCACCACATCGCCTTTTGCGACTTTTCCTGCACGAATGCCATCATTTGCTTCTTGTTCCCCATCAAAAACCACCGATTTTCCTTCAAATAAATCACCCTCATTTCCGCTTATTTTAGCCACAGATCCTTCCGTGGCCAGGTTTCCATATAAAATTTGAATGTTCCCCGATGATTTCAATGCTTTTTCTGTTGGATGAATGACGTGCTGGTCTTCTTCAAAACTTAAAGGGGTCACATTTGCCAGATTTTCAGCCATCGTTTTTCCGGTAACGGTCATACAATCCCCGTGCAACAAGCCTTTTTCCAACAAATATTTCATCACGGCAGGCGTTCCTCCAACGCCGTGAATATCTTCCATTAAATATTCACCGCTCGGTTTTAAATCGGCAATCACCGGCGTTCTGTCGCTTACTCGCTGAAAATCTTCCAAGGTAAATTCGATATCCGCCGCATGCGCTATCGCCAAATAATGCAAAACCGCATTGGTTGATCCGCCCAAGGCATTGACAACAGCCACCGCATTTTCCAGCGATTTTTTGGTAATGATGTCCAAGGGTTTTAAATCGAGTTCCAATAAATTTTTAATGGCCGCGGCGATTCTTTCAGTTTCCGTTTCTTTTTGTTCATTTTCTGCAGGAATGGAAGAATTGTATGGCAATGCAAAACCCAAAGCTTCTATGGAAGATGACATTGTGTTTGCCGTATACATTCCGCCGCAGGCACCAGCGCCCGGAATGGCATTTTTTATAATTTCCCTAAAATCTTCTTCAGAAATCACCCCGGCAATTTTTTGTCCGAGTGCCTCAAAAGCAGAAACGATATTTAATTTTTTTCCCTGATATCTTCCTGAAGCAATCGTTCCGCCATAAACCATTAACGACGGACGGTTCAATCGCAACATCGCCATAATGGCGCCGGGCATATTTTTATCGCAGCCCACAACGGTCACCAAAGCATCGTAACTTTGGGCATTCATCACCACCTCAATAGAATCGGCAATAATATCGCGCGAAGGCAGGGAATAATTCATTCCCGAGGTTCCCATAGAAATCCCGTCACTTACGCCAATGGTGTTAAAAACGAGTCCGACCTGATTTTTTTTATTGACTTCCTCTTTAATTTTATAGGCCAGATTGTTCAGGTGCATATTGCAGGGATTTCCGTCGAAACCGGTGCTGGCAATGCCCACTTGTGGCTTTTTCATATCTTCATCCGTCAAGCCAACGCCGTATAACATGGCTTGTGCAGCGGGCTGCGTCTCATCTTGGGTAACTCTTTTGCTGTACTTATTTAATTGCATTATTCTTTGTAATTATTTATTTCTGTTAAAATTTATTGATAAAATCCTACGTTTTAATCACCGTTTTAAAATAAAGGTCAAATTTAAACCTGTCATTTGTTATGCGCCGTTGGCATTTGCTTGTTTTACAGTATCCACTTGCCGCCAATTTTAGTTATATTTCTGTTTTTCATATAGTTAACGTTATTGTTTTTACAATGATTATCCCATAAAAAAAACCTTCCTAATGGTGATTAGGAAGGTTTTTTATGATTTTTTTTGATAAAACTAAAACGACATCCTAATCACCTTGTGAAATAATCACAGCGGCACGAATAGAAATGATATTTAGTATTATGTTTTTCATCTGACGCAAATATGGGCATTAATTATTAAAAATTAGGCATAAAATGTTTATTTTTTTGGTTCTTATGATAAAAACCAATGCATTCAAAATTTGCATTTAACCGCAAATGGCGCAAAGAAAAAACGCAAAGAGCGTTAAAAATTTGTAAAAATAATCGTAAATCAATTTGCGTTAGGGAGTGAAGTGAAAATCCTTTTTAATGGTTTTTACCATTAAAAAGATTGTAACGCAAAGCCCGACCCGCAGGGTAACGCCCAAAATAACAATAAACAGCTAGTTGTAATTAAACCAATTTTTTTATTTCACCAATTTTGCGGCCTTTTGACGAATGATTTCTTCTACGGAAACATGCTGAATTTTACTTTCCAGCCACGACAAAATATCCAAATATAAAAATGCGCGTTTTTCATAAGGGTGGTTTTCATATTTAAGCAATTCTTCGTACAAATTGACAAATGCCTTGTGCAATTCCTGCGGATAAATATTTTTTAGGTTTTTCAGGAACTGGATCATTTTACGCTGAACCTCATGCAAATCGTTCATTTTGATCAAAAACTGGTAAGTCGAAACGATTAATTTATCAATATTGTCATCCAATCCGGCATCATAATGGGCCACTAAATTTAGCACGCGGGAAAAGCATAAAAGATCTTCACGCATCTTCAGCTCTTTATTGTCGATAATTTTTTCGAGGTAAAAAATACATTGCTCGTTTTTGCCGGCGCCAAAATACATACAGGCAATTTTATAATAAAAAACCATGATATGATGCGCATCAATATTGCTTTCATATTTGGGAATTTTATTTAATAAAGTTGTCACAAAACTTAAGCCTTCCGTAAATCTTCCCTCCAAAAAATAATAATTCAATTTATTTTGGTTGAAGTATAAAAAAGCCAAGGTCTTGGTGTTTTCGTTGAGCGTTATATTTTCGTCTTTGATATCGGCCGTTAAATTTTCAAGAACCTTGTTATATCTGGTTTTGTGCTTGATTAAATACAGCGATTCCAACAAATAATTGACGCCTTTTAAATAGAATACCGGATTCTGTATTTTCATTTCCGGATTTTCCTCAAACAAATCGACCCATTTTTGGGAGTAACGATAACTCAGCACAAAATCCTGCAAAATAAAGCTGTGCCACAAATAGGCCTGATATAAAAACAATTTTTCCCTGAAACCCAATTCAGAAAATTTATATTTCGGCATTTGCTTTTCAAAATAGGCCGTCACTTTTTTTAATCCTTCATCGTCCTTTACATAACCTTCTTTCAGGAACAAACTGTACAATTGAAGGGAAAGGTTCGACAATTTGCTGATGCGGACATTTTTTAAACTCAATTCTTTTGCCTGAATCGCCAATTCATCGGCCCTGTTGCTCATGCTTCGGGTGATATACTGGGATTCAATCACTTTTTCAAACTCCACAATTTCATAGGCCAAATTGTTTTCGCCATTGTTCAGCGCCAACTCTTTTGCCTTGTCCAAAATTTTTAAACTTTGCTTATACAGTCCTTTATTGTATAAAATCGCCGCAAAATCGAATTGCTCCCGAATGTGGGTGCGAACGTTTTGGTGGACCGGATTGAAACGCAGACTCACCAAAATTTGTTTGTACAAATGCGCTTTGGTGTTCGATATTTGTTGTTTTTTGATGTTTGTTTTGCTTAAAATCAATTCATCGTCATACTCCGTTACTTTGTCCAACAAATTAAACAAGGCCATAAAATTGGCCTCCGCATTTCCGCCCAATCTGCCCGCATACAGCTTAAACTGCCGCTTTTCCGATTTGGAAAGCGACTTCACCAACATAAAAAGCGCATCTTTTTGATCAATAGCCATTGTAAACAAATTATTTTTATTGTATTGAATAGCAGTATTTTAACTATTCAAATTAAGGGTTGAATATAGTAAACTACCCCATTTACAAAAGTATATAAAAAATCCATACCCCTATTTTTGAGCTTCTATAATGTGATAAAAAAAATAAAAATGAGTATAAACAACGTTCAAATTTTTGACACAACCTTAAGAGATGGGGAGCAAGTGCCTGGCTGTAAGTTAAATACTGAACAAAAACTGATTATTGCAAACCGGCTTGACATTTTAGGCGTTGACGTGATTGAGGCCGGATTTCCTGTTTCAAGTCCGGGCGATTACAATTCGGTTTTGGAAATTTCAAAAATCATTAAAAACGCCACTGTTTGCGCATTGACCCGTGCAAACCAAAAAGATATTGAAGTGGCCGCTGCGGCCTTAAAATACGCCAAGCGTCCGAGAATCCATACCGGAATTGGGACTTCCGATTCCCATATTTTATACAAATTCAATTCCACCCAGGATAAAATAATTGAACGCGCCATTCAGGCGGTTTCTTACGCTAAAAAGTATGTGGAGGATGTTGAGTTTTATGCCGAAGACGCGGGGAGAACCGGCAATGAATTTTTGGCCAAAATATGCGAACATGTGATTAAGGCCGGCGCCACCGTTTTAAATATTCCCGACACCACAGGCTATTGTTTGCCCGATGAATACGGCGCAAAAATTAAATTTTTGAAGGAAAATGTGAAGGGAATCCATAACGTCACTATTTCCTGCCATTGCCACAACGATTTGGGATTGGCCACCGCAAATGCCATTGCCGGCATTCAAAATGGCGCGCGCCAAATTGAATGCACCATTAACGGAATTGGAGAACGTGCCGGAAACACAGCCTTGGAAGAAGTTGTCATGATTTTAAAACAGCATCCCTATTTAAATTTAGACACCAATATCAACACAAAATTATTGTATCAAACCAGTCAGTTGGTGCAACAAAGCATGGGTATGATAGTACAGCCAAACAAAGCCATTATTGGCGAAAACGCGTTTGCGCACAGTTCGGGAATTCATCAGGACGGCGTGATCAAAAACAGGGAAACCTACGAAATTATCAATCCTGCCGATGTTGGCGTCAATGTATCTTCCATCATATTGACCGCCAGAAGCGGCCGAGCTGCCTTGGCTTACAGATCAAAAAATGTGGGATATGACCTTACCAAAGTTGAATTGGATGATATTTATCCGCAATTTCTGCAATTTGCGGACCATCATAAAGAAGTGAATGACAACGACCTTCATCATTTGATGGAATTGAATCATATTCATAAAACAAGTATCGCCAGTTAATTTTTGCTTAAAACTTAAAAAAAAGCGCTTTAACGACTGTCCGTAACAAAATAATTATTATTTTAACAAGCTAATTTGTCAGGCCTTGGAATTACATTTCTTAAGGCCTTAAAAGTGAAATAAGACCCATGAAATTAAAAATAGCCGTGCTTTCCGGAGATGGAGTTGGTCCTGAAGTTACCCAGCAAGCCATCAAAGTTTTAAATGCGATAGCTGAAAAATACGACCACAGGTTCGATTTTGAAAAAGCCCTTGTTGGCGCAAAAGCCATTGAGGAATGCGGTGATCCTTTGCCGGAAGAAACCTTAAAAATTTGCGTGAATTCCGACGCCATTTTATTCGGCACCGTTGGCGGCACAAAATACGACAGCAATCCGAATGCAAAAATTCGTCCGGAACAGGGATTGATCAAACTCAGAAAAAGCTTGGGATTGTTCGCCAATATTCACCCATTAATTACCTACAATTCCTTAATTCACCGATCAAATTTGAAGAAAGACGTGATAAAGGGAGCCGACTTTGTGATTTATCGGGAACTGACCAGCGGTATATATTATGGGGAGAAAAAATTAAGCGAAGACGGAAATACCGCTTCCGACAATTGCACTTATACTTCAAAAGAAATTGACAGAATCGCCCATTTGGCCTTTAAGTCAGCACACATCAGAAGAAAAAAACTGACCTTGGTTGACAAGGCCAATGTGTTGGAAACATCGCGTCTGTGGCGCAAAAGAGTGCTTGAAATTTCAAAAACTTATCCCGATGTAAAAGTGGAATTTTTGTTTGTTGACCGCGCCGCAACGCAGCTTATTTTAAACCCAAGACAATTTGACGTTATTTTAACCGAAAATATGTTCGGCGACATTTTAACCGATGAAGCCAGCGTTATTTCGGGTTCTGTCGGCTTGTTGGCTTCCGCATCCGTTGGGGAACATCACGCATTGTTTGAGCCCGTTCACGGCTATTATCCGCAGGAAAAAGGCAAAAATATCGCCAATCCGCTGGCCTCTATTTTATCGGCAGCCATGTTACTGGATCATTTTAAGCTGTATGATGAAGCAGAAAATATTCGGGTTGCCGTTGAAAAATCTATTGAATTGAATATTTCAACGCCCGATTTAAATGCCACAAACCATTTTTCGACCACCAGTGTCGGCAATTTTATCAACGATTTTATTTTGGATGACGAAAACACGTTTTACAACAAACACAATATAGATTTGGGGCAATCGACTATCATCTAGCCCCCTAACCCCCCAAGGGGGAACTGTTATCTAATAATCAATGATTAAATAATTAAATTGACTAATCGTAAATCAAAAATCGTAAATCGTAAATCTTATATTTTTTTATCATTATTCCTTTAATTCCCCCTTCGGGGGTTAGGGGGTTTTTGTTTAATTTTGCGCCTATGGAAAAACATGAAAACTTTATTGATGTGCTAAACTATTGACGCTCATTCAGGGTTTATGATGAATCCAGAGAAATTTCCTGAGGTATCAGAAAACCTGAGGGCGTTTACGGAGCACGTTTCCGGATTCCTCTTAAAGAAGTTTACAAACATTGGTAAGTATGTTTAAAATTAACCGTCAAACCAACCTATGACAACAGAAGAAATTATTCAACAAATTATCTCAAACAAAAACAGGCCTCTTTTAAATTTCAGCCTAAAACTGAAAACCGAAAAATTCACTGACAACCTGTTTTATACCTTGTTTGATGCAGAGGCGTGCGTTTCAAAAAATATTGAACAGCTGGAAATTGATTTTAGGGAAGTCTATAAATTGGCTTGTCTGGTCCAAGATGGATCCTGCAAAGAAATTTGGAATAGTTTCTTATCCAAATTGCCCGAAATTTTAGAAAATTTAAATTTAGATGCGCTGGAACTCTATGAAAATGATCCGGCTTCTAATAATCTTGAAGAAATTTATTTGGCCTATCCAGGTTTTTACGCCATTGCCATTTACCGCTTCAGCCACGAACTTTTCTTGTTAAAAACGCCTTTAATTCCAAGGTTGATGAGCGAATATGCCCACAGCAAAACGGGCACCGACATTCATCCCGGCGCACAAATTGGCAAAAGCTTTTTTATAGACCACGCCACGGGAACCGTAATTGGCGAAACCTGCGTGATTAAAAACCATGTGAAAATTTATCAGGGCGTTACACTGGGCGCTTTGCAAGTCGATAAAAATATGAAAAACACAAAACGGCATCCAACCGTTGAGAATAATGTCACTATTTATGCCAACGCCACCATATTGGGAGGCAATACCGTTATTGGCGAAAACTGCACCATTGGCGGTAACGTGTGGATTACGGAATCTGTTCCGAAAGACTCCATTGTTTACGAAACGCACGAAACGAGGCTAAAACCAAAAAGAAAATAATGAAAAATCAAAGTCTGTTAGATTTTATAGGAAATACGCCGCTCATAAAAGCGAACAAAATAGCAACAAAGGAAGGCGTTTCTTTGTACCTTAAACTGGAAGGAAACAATCCGGGCGGAAGTGTAAAAGACCGTCCTGCCTTTAATATGATCCGTGCTGCTTTTGATCGAAACGACATCAAAAAAGGGGATTATTTAATTGAAGCCACCAGCGGAAACACCGGTATTGCCCTGGCCATGATTGCGCAACAATTTGAACTGCAAATAGAATTGGTGATGCCCGAAAACTCGACCAAAGAACGCGTGCAAACCATGGAAGCCTTCGGCGCAAAAGTAACTTTAACACCTGCCGCAGACGGCATTGAAGGATCCAGAATTTATGCCGAAAAACAGGTTGTTGAAAAAGGCTATTATATGCTGGACCAGTTTGCGAATCCCGACAATTGGAAAGCGCATTATAAAACCACCGGGCCGGAAATTTGGCGTGATACCGAAGGGAAAATCACCCATTTTGTTTCGGCCATGGGAACAACCGGCACCATTATGGGCACTTCCACCTTTTTAAAAGAAAAAAATGCCGCCATCCAAATTGTGGGCGCGCAACCCGATGACCATTCAAAAATTCCGGGCATCAGAAAATGGGCTCCGGCATTTGTTCCAAAAATATTTGATGCCAAAAAAGTGGATCAGGTAATTGAAGTTTCTGAGGCCGAAGCGCGTACGATGACCAAAAGACTGGCAAAAGAAGAAGGCGTTTTTGCCGGAATGAGCAGCGGCGGATCGGTAGCTGCAGCGCTAAAATTGGCTGAAACCCTTAAAAAAGGCATTATTGTGGCCATTATTTGCGACCGCGGCGACCGCTATTTGTCGTCCGATTTATTTGAATAAACAAGGTAACTTAATCCTTGTTGAGATTGTTTGTAAGTGCCTTTTATTGTATTTTTGCACCTCAGAAAACTCTAATTTCTACGCATGAAAAAAATTCAAATGGTTGACTTGCAAAGTCAATACGCAAATATTCAAGATCAAATAGATTCAAAAATAGCGGAAGTTTTAAAATCCGCAGCTTATATCAACGGACCCGAAGTGCATTCCTTTCAAAAAGGACTGGAAAATTACCTGGACGTTAAACATGTAATTCCTTGCGCCAACGGCACCGACGCGCTTCAAATCGCGATGATGGGATTGGGTTTGAAACCCGATGATGAGGTTATTACCGCCGATTTCACCTTTGCCGCCACCGTGGAAGTGATTGCCTTATTGCAATTAACGCCGGTGTTGGTTGATGTGGATCCTGTGGATTTCAACATTTCCATAGAAGCCATCAAAAAAGCGATCACGCCAAAAACAAAAGCCATCGTGCCTGTCCACTTGTTTGGAAAAGTGGCCAATATGGAAGCCATTATGGAAATTGCCAAAGAACACAATTTGTTTGTGATTGAAGACAATGCCCAGGCCATAGGTGCGACTTATACCTTTAAAAACGGCAGCAAAAAGAAAGCGGGTACCATAGGCCATGCGGCTTCCACCTCGTTTTTCCCTTCAAAAAATTTAGGCTGTTACGGAGACGGCGGGGCAATTTTCACCAATGATGATGACTTGGCCCATAAAATCAGGGGCATCGTAAATCACGGAATGTATGTGCGTTACCACCACGATGTGGTTGGTGTAAATTCTAGATTAGACAGCATCCAGGCCGCCATTTTAAATGTGAAACTTCCTCATTTGGACGCTTACAATGAAGCGCGACAAGCTGCAGCGAGAAAATACAATCTGGCTTTTGTCCATGAAAAAAACATCATCACCCCGGTAATTTGCGAAGATTGTGATTGCCATGTATTTCATCAATATACTTTAAAGGTTCTAAATACTGACAGAGACGCTTTGGTGAATCATTTAAATGAAAACGGCATTCCTTGCGGTGTTTATTATCCGATTCCGCTGCACTCGCAAAAGGCCTATGCCGATACACGATATGATGAAGCCGATTTCCCTGTCACCAATCAGTTGGTGAAAGAAGTGATTTCATTGCCGATGCATACCGAACTGGATGATGACCAAATTGAATTTATCACTTCAAAAGTAATTGAATTTGTAAATAAATAAAATATGAAAATACTCGTTACCGGCGGATTGGGTTTTATAGGATCCCATACCGTTGTTGCATTGCAGCAGGAAGGATTTGACGTGGTCATTATTGATAACCTTTCAAATTCCACCATTGACGTGTTGGACAAAATAACATCGATTACCCATTTGAAACCCGAATATCACAACATCGATTTGCGGGATAAAAGGGCAGTTAAAACTTTTTTTGCCAACAATGCCATTGATGGTGTCATTCATTTTGCGGCTTCAAAAGCGGTGGGAGAAAGCGTGCAAATGCCCTTGGAATATTATGAAAATAATATCAGTTCCCTGATATATCTGTTGCAGGAAATGACGGCCAACAAGATCAACAATTTTATTTTCAGTTCTTCCTGCACTGTTTACGGACAGGCAGATGAACTTCCCATCACCGAAAATGCGCCGATAAAACCTGCGGAATCTCCTTATGGAAACACCAAACAAATTGGGGAGGAAATCATAAAAGACACCACGAAAGTTTCCGATTTAAAAGCCATTGCCCTGCGGTATTTCAATCCGATTGGCGCCCATGAATCGGCAAAAATTGGAGAATTGCCCATTGGCGTTCCGCAAAATTTAATTCCGTTTGTCACCCAAACCGCAGCGGGAATTCGAGAAGAATTGTCCGTTTACGGAAATGACTATCCGACCCCGGACGGCACCGCCGTCAGGGATTATATTCATGTGGTGGATTTGGCGAAAGCCCATATCATTGCGTTGAAAAGACTTTTGGACCATAAAAATAAAGCGGCATTTGAGGTATTTAATTTGGGAACCGGAAAAGGAAATTCTGTGTTGGAAGTGATCCGGACTTTTGAAAAAGTGACCGGCAAAAAGCTGAACTATAAATTTGTTGACCCACGGGAAGGCGACATCACTGCCGCTTATGCAGACACCTCCATCGCCAACAAAGAACTTGGATGGAAAGCTGAACTTACGTTGGATGAAGCTTTGCTTTCTGCCTGGAAATGGCAGCTAACATTAAAATAGCTGGCAGTTTTTAGTCTCAGTTTTCAGTATTTTAAAACATAAATCTCATTTTGAATCTAAGTTCAAAATGAGATTTTATTTTACTGCCAACTGAGACTAAAAACTGCAACTATTTCGCGCTGCCGGCAGCAACGGTTCGGTCAATTTTACGAACCAAGCCCTGCAACACTTTTCCCGGGCCCACTTCAATAAATTCAGTGGCGCCATCGGCAATCATTTGTTGTACGGTTTGTGTCCATCGCACAGGGGCGGTTAATTGCAGAATTAAATTTTCTTTAATTTCCACGGAATCTTTGACTGCTACTGCCACCACATTTTGGTAAACCGGACAAATAGGTTTGTGAAATATGGTGTTATTGATGGCTTCGGCCAGTTCTTCCCTTGCAGGTTCCATTAAAGGAGAATGAAATGCGCCGCCAACAGACAATTTTATGGCGCGCTTTGCCCCTTTTTCAATCATTGCCGCACAGGCTTTGTCGATTGCGTCAATTTCTCCCGAAATAACCAGTTGTCCCGGACAGTTATAGTTTGCCGCAACCACGATACCGTCAATGCTCGCGCAAACTTCTTCTACAACAACATCCTCCAATCCCAAAACTGCCGCCATGGTAGATTCCTGCATTTCACATGCTTTTTGCATCGCCAAGGCTCTTTTTGACACCAATTGAAGTCCGTCTTCAAAAGATAAAACCCTGTTGGCCACCAAAGCCGAAAATTCGCCCAAAGAATGTCCGGCCACCATTTCAGGCTTAAAGTCGTTTCCCAAAATTTTGGCCATAATTACCGAATGCAGAAATATGGCGGGTTGTGTCACTTTTGTTTGCTGCAATTCTTCGGCCGTGCCTTCAAACATAATGTCGGTAATGCGAAACCCTAAAATTTCATTTGCCTGTTCAAACAGGTCTTTTGCCAAGGGAGAAGTGTTGTATAAGTCCAATCCCATTCCAGTATATTGGGCACCCTGTCCCGGGAAAATATATGCTTTCATTTGTTGTGTGTTATCTATTAATAAGCAAAAATAAACATAATTTGCTATTTTTTGTTGGTATGTTGGTATTTTAGAATTTTAAATTTATGCTATATGAACTTTTAATTAATATCTTTTTAAAATAAATTATTAGCTATAATTGTACATAAACGAAAGGATTTGGCAATGCCTGTTTCTTTTCTTCTTCCATCGCTGAAAAAGAAATCGACTTTAGGAGATTCACGAACTCCAAAAAAACAATAAAAATAGTGAGCTAAACAAAAAATATAGTCTGATGATCTTTTTCTGTAAAATAAATTGAATTTTTTGCCTTGCGACTCCCTCGCGCCGTCTGGCTCGTTCTCTAAAAACAGCTACCAGCTGTTTTCTTAACGTTCCGCCATCATCCGCTTCATCAAGCGCTTGGCTCTTTGGGTTGCTCCATCGGCCATTTTGATTGAAACTTCATTTCATGAGATCCTGAAACAAGTTCAGGATGACGGGTTCAATAATTTTAACCTATAACTATTTAATCAAAAATCGTAATTCATAAATCGTACATCGTAAATCGTACATCGTAAATCAAAAAATCGTCAATTTCACTTTGTACCCTTCACTGTTTCTGATGTTGAAAACGGTGCCGTCTTCAAACAGCAAATACTGGCCTTTGATGCCCATCAGCTTTCTGGAAAAAACTGGGGTATTATCCAGATTCAACGTTTTTATTTTTGTGGGATATTTGATTACAGGATACTCGATGTCGGTGATTTTCCCGTTGTTCGGCAAAAAATAAGGCCAGGCTTCCGCAGGAATGTATTGTTTTAATTTTTCGCGTTCTTCTATTAAATCTATGTCCGTGATTTCATTTTTCAGCATTTTTTGCCAACTGGTTTTATCGGCCACATGGTCTTTAAGGGCCACTTCGGTAATCCCTGCCAAATAGCGGTTGGGCACTTCCACAATTTCTATGGCTTTTGAGGCGCCTTGATCTATCCACCTTGTCGGCACCTGGGTTTTGCGGGTAACACCCACTTTTACGTTGCTGGACAAGGCCAAATACACAATGTGCGGCTGTAATTGCACTTTTTCTTCGTAGTCCAAATTGCGGTCGCTGATGCCCAAATGTGCCGTACTCAATTCTGGTTTCATTATCCAGTCGCCCACATGGGCACTTTCATAAAAGCAATCATAACAAAACCCCTGTCTGAAAATTTTCTTTTCCATTCCGCAACATAAACATTGATAGCCTTCAAATTGTATTTCGATATTGCGTCCCAGCAGCTGGTTTAAATTCAGAAAATCATTTTCCACTTCCAAATAATAGTTTACGGGTTCATTTAATTCCGTCATCATCTTTTTTAAAACAGTATGGTATTGCATCGTAATTTTTTAGTAAATTTAATCCCTAAAGATACTTAATAAAATATGCCATATCCAATAGTTAATTCAATAATTTCCTGGTTTTTGAAAAAGCGGAAACACCAAATGGAATTGTTTTTAAAATATCCCATTGATGTTCAGGAAGAATTGTTGCGTAAATTGGTGGAGAAAGCCCAAGATACCCAAATAGGGAAAAAATATCAATTCGCCGCTATTGGCACTTATGCTGAATTTGCCAAAAAAGTCCCCATCCAGCAATATGAATCCATTGAGCACTTGGTTGAGCGCACCCGAAAAGGAGAACAAAATGTGTTTTGGCCCACGCCCATCAAATGGTTTGCAAAATCGAGCGGCACCACCAATTCAAAAAGCAAATTTATTCCCGTGAGCGAAGAAGCTTTGGAAGATTGCCATTTTAAAGCGGGAAAAGACATGCTTTGCCTTTATTTCAACAACAATGAGAACGCCCAGCTTTTTACGGGAAAAAGTTTGCGTTTGGGCGGAAGCAGTGCCGTTTATGAAGACAACAACTCTTATTTTGGCGATTTGTCGGCCATTATTATAGAAAACTTGCCCTTTTGGGCCGATTACAGCAGTGCCCCGAAGCAGGAAACCGCATTAATGGGGGAATGGGAAAGCAAAATGAAGGCCATCGTTAACGAAACCATTAATGAAGACATTACCAGTTTGGTTGGCGTGCCTTCGTGGATGCTGGTGCTGTTAAATTATGTGTTGGAAAGGACCGGAAAAACAAACATTCTGGAAGTTTGGCCAAACCTGGAAGTCTATTTTCACGGCGGCGTAAATTTCAATCCGTACCGGGAACAGTTCAAAAAATTGATACCGAAAGCCGATTTTAAATATTACGAAACCTATAATGCTTCCGAAGGTTTTTTTGCCATACAGGATGTCAATAATTCGTTAGACTTACTTTTAATGCTCGATTACGGGATTTTTTACGAATTTATTCCGATGGATCATTTTGAAGGTGAAAACTCCATTGCCATACCGCTTTCCGAAGTAAAACTCAACACCAACTACGCGATGGTCATCACCACCAATGCCGGATTGTGGCGTTATTTGATTGGTGACACCGTGAAATTCACCACCTTGTATCCTTTCCGGATCAGGATTACGGGAAGAACCAAGCATTTTATCAATGTTTTTGGGGAAGAACTGATTATTGAAAATGCAGAAACTGCCTTAAAACAAGCCTGCTTAAAAACCGGTGCCGAAGTTTGTGAATTTACCGTCGCCCCTATTTTTATGGTTGATGAAAAAAGCGGCGGGCACGAGTGGCTGATTGAATTTAGAACGCCACCGGAAAACCTGAATTATTTTACGGAATTGCTGGACAATGCGCTGAAATCGGCCAATTCGGATTATGAAGCCAAGCGCTACCACAATATGACCTTGGCGATGCCCGTTATCAACTGTGCCAGAAAAGGATTGTTTTATGACTGGCTGAAACAGCAGGGGAAATTGGGCGGACAGCATAAAGTGCCCCGTTTGTCCAATTCAAGAAAACACTTGGAAGAACTCCTTAAATTGGCGGCAACCGATTAAATTTTACGCTCGATGACATAATTGACCATAGCCAAAAGGGAGTCCTTGTAGGGGGATTGTGGGTAGGCTTTCAGCAATTCCAATGCTTTGGACTGGTATTCTTTCATTTTTTCCGTAGCGTACTCAATACCGCCTTTTGCTTTTACGAAAGCAATGATTTCTTTCACGCGTTTCTTGTCGTTGTGGTACTTTTTAACCGATTTAATCAACCAGTCGCGTTCCTCATTGCTGCATGTATTCAATACATAAATAAGCGGCAAGGTCATTTTTTGTTCTTTTATGTCGATGCCGGTAGGTTTTCCGATTTTTTCATCGGTATAATCAAACAAATCGTCTTTAATTTGAAAAGCGATGCCAATGCGTTCCCCAAACAGCCGCATTTTCTCTATTTCTTCAGCCGAACTGCCCACAGAAGCTGCGCCAATGCCGCAACAGGCTGCGATTAAAGTGGCTGTTTTCTGACGGATGATTTCGAAATAAACTGCTTCGGTAATATCTAATCTGCGTGCTTTTTCAATTTGCAGCAGTTCCCCTTCGCTCATTTCACGAACGGCCACAGAAATCAGTTTTAAAATGTCAAAATCGTTGTTGTCTATAGAGAGCAATAAGCCTTTGGACAATAAAAAATCGCCGACAAGCACCGCTATTTTGTTTTTCCACAAGGCATTTACCGAGAAAAACCCTCTGCGTTTGTTGCTTTCATCCACCACATCATCATGCACCAACGTTGCGGTATGAATCAATTCAATAATGGAAGCGCCGCGGTAGGTGCGTTCTTCAAACCTGCCTCCCGAAACCATTTTAGCCACCAAAAAAACAAACATCGGGCGCATTTGCTTTCCTTTTCGCCGTACGATGTATTGGGTAATCCTGTTTAATAATGGCACTTTTGTAGCCATGGATTCTTTGAACTTGCTTTCAAAGAGTTCCATTTCTTCAAGAATGGGTTGTTTTATTTGTTCTATAATTTTCATGTGCAGCACAAAAATAACGGTTTATTTGTATCATTTTACTGCATTGGGAATTATTTGTTGAAAAAAGGGGACAGGTAGCGACCTATCCGTACTGAAATTAGAAGTTTGAGTCTCAAAAAACTTAAACGCAAAGGCCGCAAATTAGAAAGTATGGCATTTAGTTTTCAGTATTAAGTGGCAGTTATCAGTAAGAAAAAAGAATACCGTTTTGTGCCTAAAAAACTTAAACGCAAAGGCCGCAAAGTTTTACGCGAAGGATGCAAAATGAAATAGAACAGTATTTAGTTTTCATAATTCATTAACAGTTTTCAGTAAAAAGGAATAAGGAAATAGTAAAAAAAGGAAAGCACGGATTACAAATCCGCGCTTTCTGATTAGTATTCAATTGTTTTTATCAATTTAATTCATTGTTCAATGAAAAACACACCCCTAGCCCCTCTCAAGAGGGGAGTTAATCGTGGTGAAATTCATCTTTCAGTTTTCTATAATTCCCCCTTCGGGGGTTAGGGGGCTTTTTGGGTTAGGGGGCTACTTCACATTGTGCTGAATATTGATGGACTCCACGTGAATGGCTTTAAATATTTCTTCGATGAATTCTCTGCTTAGTCCTTTTTCCTCAGCGTCTTCTCCTATGGTCGCCAAAATATCGGCCCATCTGCCGCTTTGTAAAATGGCAACATTCTCATTGTGCTTTAACCTTCCTATTTGTTCAGAAATACCCATTCTGTCTTTCAACAAATCAATTAAATTGCTGTCGAGCAAATCCAATTCTTTTCGGTACATCATCAATTTTCTTTGGAATTCTTCTTTGCTGCTGCTTTTCAGACGGATTTTTAAATCGGAGGTCATTTGCGCCAATTGTGCAGGCGTGATTTGTTGTTTGGCATCACTCCAGGCATTGTCGGGATCAATATGGGTTTCAACCATAAATCCGTCGTAATTTAAATCGAGGGCTGTTTGTGATACATCCAGCAGCGTGTCTCTTCTTCCGCAGATATGCGACGGGTCGATGATCAATGGCAAATTAGGGAACTCTTTTTGCAGTTCTATAGCCAAATGCCATTTCGGTTTGTTGCGGTAATGCAAGGAATTGTAGGTTGAAAATCCACGATGGATTACGCCCAGCTGTGAAATTCCGGCTGCCTGAAAACGTTCCACGGCGCCCAACCACAAAGGCAAATCAGGATTTACGGGATTTTTTACCAATACCGGTATGTCCACCCCTTTCAACGCATCGGCAATTTCCTGCACCACAAAAGGATTCACCGTTGTTCTGGCGCCAATCCACAAAATATCGATACCATGTTTTAAGGCCAACTCCACGTGATTTGCATTTCCCACTTCGGTGGTCACCAACATTCCTGTTTCTTCTTTCACACGTTTCAGCCAAGGCAACCCTATTTCTCCAACGCCTTCAAAGCCGCCCGGACGCGTTCTTGGTTTCCAAATACCGGCCCTATATACGTTTGCATCTGTATTTTTAAGCAAGTGCGCCGTTTTCATCACCTGATCTTCCGTTTCTGCACTGCAAGGTCCAGCGATTACAATTGGGTGCGATAAATTCATATCATCCAACCACTTTCTGTTTTCTTTTGTAATTTCCATTTTCGTTCCTGTTTTAACTATTTAATTCCGTTCAATATTGTTTTGATGTAATTTGTGTTGTTCATGGTTCTGTTCAATCCGTCCTCATCCTCATGCTCAATCATTTCCTTAAATTCATTCAGGTTTTTGATATATTCCTCCAATGACCGCACCACATTTTCTTTATTCTGAAGAAAAATTGGCGTCCAGGTGCTCGAAGAACTTTTTGCCAAACGCACAGTTGAAGCAAAACCGGTGCTTGCCATATCAAAGATATACTGCTCGTTTTTTTCAATTTCCAGCACGGTTTTTCCCAGCATAAACGAACTCACATGCGACAAGTGCGACACATAGGCAATGTGCCTGTCGTGCTCCACCGGATTCATCATTTTGATGCGCATATTCAGTTTTTTAAAGAGGCTCAACGCTTTGTCCAATAGTTGCCAGCCACATTTTTCCGTTTCACAAAGGATGGCCACTTTATGGTCGAACAAATCCAGAATTGCCGCTTCGGGTCCGGAAAATTCCGTCCCTGCCAGCGGGTGCGCCGCCACAAAGTTTTTGCGTTTGGGGTGATTTTGAATCGCTTTACAGATTTCATTTTTTACCGAGCCCACATCAAAAACCAGGGTATCTTCCGAAACCAGATCCAATACCTTCAAAGTCACCTCCGCAATTTTATCCACCGGCACGGCAATCACCACCACATCGGCGTCTGCCAATTGTGAAAAATCAATTGCTGCATCAATGATGCCAAGCGCCAGCGCCTTTTTAATGTGTTCCGGATTCCGGTCAATTCCATAGACTTTACAACCTTCTCTTTTCTTTAAATCGAGTGCCAAAGAACCGCCTATCAAACCCAAACCAATCACCACTAATTTTTCCATTTCCTAAATTTCTACAGTTGACAATCTGTTTAACACTTCTTTCAACACGGTTTCCGAAACGCACAAGGAAGCGCGGATATAGCCTTCACCCTGTGAGCCAAAAATATTTCCGGGTGTGATAAATACGTCGTTTTCATACAATAATTTGTCGGTAAACGCTGCTGCATTTTTGCCTTCGGGCAATTTCGCCCAAACAAACAATCCGCCGTAATTTTTATTATAGGTACAGCCCAGCGCATCGAAAATTTCCTGCACGGCTGCCTGTCTTTTTTTATAGATGTCATTTTGTTGCACAAACCAGTCTTCCGACAATTTTAAGGCTTCCACCGCCCCTTTCTGAATCCCGAAAAACATCCCCGAATCCATATTGCTTTTCACTTCCAGAATTGTTTTGATAATTTCGGCATCGCCTGCCACCAACCCAACACGCCATCCGGCCATATTGAATGTTTTGCTCAAAGAATTCAGTTCGATGGCCACTTCTTTGGCGCCTTCAACCTCCAAAATGCTTATCGGATTGTCGTTCAGCACAAAAGAGTAGGGATTGTCGTTCACAATTAAAATATCGTGTTTTTTTCCAAAGGCAATCAGTTGTTCAAAATCGGCTTTGGAAGCCACTGCCCCTGTTGGCATATTCGGATAATTTACCCACATAATTTTTACCCTGGATAAGTCCAGCTTCTCCATTTCGGCAAAATCGGGCAACCAGTCTGTTTCCTGTCGCAAATCATAAAAAACAGGTTCGGCTTCCAACAATCTTGTGACAGATTCGTAGGTTGGATAACCGGGATTTGGAATCAGCACCTGGTCGCCTGCATTTAAAAAAGCCATCGATATGTGCATAACGCCTTCTTTCGATCCCATTAACGGCAATATTTCATTGGCAGGATTTAAGGTTACCCTAAAATTGGTTTTGTAAAAATTTGCGATACCTTCCCGAAGCTCGGGAATACCCTGATAACTTTGATACTGGTGCGCTGTTGGCATTACCATCGCGTTTTTTATGGCCTCCACCACGCCAATGGGCGGATTTAAATCGGGGCTCCCGATGGCCAGATTGATAATTGGTTTCCCTGCATTTCGCAAGGCGGCCACTTCCCTCAATTTTGTGGAAAAGTAGTATTCTTTTACGTCCTTTAACCTGTTTGCTTTTGGTATCATTATCTTTTACTTTTACTGTATTCGCCCAAGATGCTTAATGCTTCCGTTTTTTCTTTCACTTCTTTGATGGCATGGTAATAGTCGGCATAATTGTCGAAAATAAAATCAGCAAAAAATGCATATTTCCATGGCGTTTCAATCACGGGCATCGATTGTATTTTGGAAAGATTCAGGTGGTGCTTTGCCAAAATGGTCAGCACTTCCGCCAAACTGCCGGTGTCGTTGCTTGTGATAAATTTTATGGATGCCTTGTTTGCCGAAACGCTTTTTTTACTTTCGCCGTTGGTCAGGATAAAAAACCGGGTTGCGTTGTCTTTGATGGTCTGTATTTCCTGCGCCAGGATTTCCAGTTGGTAGATTTCCGCAGCCAAACTGCCGGCGATTGCCCCAACGCCCATCAGTTTTTGGTCCTGAATTCTTTTTGCCACCGCCGCGGTATCCTTGTCTTCAATCAATTTTATGTGCGGAAAGTCGTTAAAAAATTTATGGCATTGCAACAAAGCCATAGGATGCGAATACACCTCTTTGATGTCCTCTATTTTTTGTCCGCCCAAAGCCATCAAATTGTGGTGAATGGGCAAATAATGCTCCCCGCAGATGGTGAGCTTGTGGTCGTCTATCAACGCATAATTTGGCAAAATGGCTCCCGCAATGGAGTTTTCAATGGCCATCACGATCACTTCCGCTTTTTTGTTGTACAACAAACCGGGCATTTCACTGAAGGTCATACACTCGACCATGTCGATATTTTTTCCGAAATATTCCTCGGCCACAATGTGGTGAAATGATCCTTTAATTCCTTGTATTGCTACCCTCATAATTTTTGGTCAAAAAAAAAGCCTCGAAATTTTTCGAGACCCTTATTATTTATTTTTGTTAAAATAACACATACGAAGCCTCATCTCTTATTGCTAAAATAAAAGTAAAAATAAAAGCTGTTCCAAGTGTTATTTGTCATCATTGTTGTTTTGTAATGCGCAAATCTAATTAATAAATCTAAAAGACCACTATTTTTTTGGCTAAAAAAATTTATAATTATTGAAATCGCATTAAAATTAATCAATAAACGTGATATTCATAATTTGACTATTTAAAAAAAGGCTTATTCTGCGTTTTATGGCTTTTTTTGGTAGGAATTATTTAATAAAAGTCCCCTAATTCAGAAGTTAAAAGTTTAAAAACAAAAAGCAATTGATATATTACAATCTAATTCGTTAAACAATTACAAAATTAAACCGGGATAAATACGACTATAAATTAACTTACCTTTGGATACATTTATTTTGAAATTTGAAAAAGATGCGTTTGAAATTTTTATTGCCGGCGATTCTTTATGGGCTGAATTTTACTCAAGGATTTACGCAAAACAACCTGCAAAATTATTCTGTGAGCGTACACTCAGCAGTTTCATCGGAGCGCACCCTGCCTTTTTGGATGACAGCCAATAAATTTGGCGCCGTTCCAAACAGCCATCACAGTTCGGTTTATGCGGTATTATTTTCTGACTTTAAATACCCTGAAAGCAACTTTTCGTTTTCCTATAAAGCAAGTTTTTCAGGATATTTGGCCTCAAAAAAGGACTTTTTTATCAATGAACTTTATGGAAGTGTTAATTTTAAAAGCGTACAGCTGGATTTGGGCAGCAGAAATGATGATATAAAATGGGAGGGGTTGTCCTCTTCCAACGGCAATATCATTAAATCCACCAACGCAAGGGCTTTTCCTGGCTTCAATCTAAAAACCACCGGTTATTTAAAACTGCCTTTTAGCAAAAAATGGTTGCGGGCAAAGGCCAATTACGCTGAATATTTGTTAAACGACAAACGCGTTGTTGACGGAGCTCATTTGCACCATAAAAGTTTGTATTTTAAATCGATTTTAAGCGAAAATTTTTCCATGATTACAGGTATGGACCATTATGTGCAATGGGGTGGCACCTCGAATGAATTTGGAAAACAGCCCTCCAGTTTTAAGGATTATTTAAGAGTGATCACAGGGTATTCAGGAGGTGAAAAGGCTTTAGAAACAGATCAAATAAATGCTTTGGGAAATACTGTGGGCGCTTACTTGTTTCAATTGAATTATACAGGCGAAAAAACAAATTGGAATGCTTATTGGTCGCATCCTTTTGAAGATCGGTCGGGAAGAGAATTGTCCAATTTTCCGGATGCTTTGTATGGCTTTTTTATCGACCTGAAAAAACCCGAAAATTTTATTACCCACGTTTTAGCAGAGTTTACTTATACGAAAAATATGAGCGGAAGTAAGGGTTTTAGTGGTCGTGACGGTTATTTCAATAATGGTGTCTACAACTCTGGCTGGACTTATTTTGGCCATACTATTGGCTCCCCATTTTTTCGCGCTAAAGAACCCATTGACGGAATTACAAGAGGAATTGATCGAAATTACAGCAGGTTTACCGCATATCATTTAGGGCTTAAAGGCTTTTTGAGCGAGGCTTTGCTGTACAAAACCTACTTCAGTTATATCCATTATGCCGGCTGGTTTGAAAACCCTCTACATAAAGAACAGTTTTCTTCTCTTGTTGAAATTTACATTCAGCCAAAGAAATTTCCTTTCGAAATTTCGCTAGGAGCCGCAGCCGATTTTGGCAGTGCTTTACCCAATAACTTTGGAGGCTTTTTACAAGTCAGATTTCCTTTGAATGACTAAAAAATGCTTCATTATGGATGATAGATGCAATTCCATTATTGATGTGAAACAAATCTTATTAATTTTTTCATTGTTGTCCGATTAAATTTTTCAATACACACCCCTGCCCCCTTTGATTGTGGTGAATTTTTAGAGGTCAAACAATTAAAAGATTAAACAATTGAACATCCCGACAAATTCCTTAATTTTACGGCTTATTCTAAAATTTGCTATTTATGTTTTCCTTCTTTCAGAAAAAAACGCCGCTGACCACTATTTTCCCTGCAGATTTTGTGGACATTCATTCGCATTTTTTGCCGAATATCGATGACGGTTCCAAAAGTATGGAGGAATCGGTGACTTTGTTAAGAAGAATGCAGGGCTATGGCATTAAAAACATCATCTGCACGCCGCATGTGATGGAAAGTGTCTGGGAAAATTCGTCCGAAACCATTCAGCATAAACTCGTTGCCCTTCAGGAGCATTTAAAAAGCATTGACTTTACGGATATTACCATCAGCGCCGCCGCTGAATATATGCTGGATGCGAATTTTGACCACCTGCTAAAAACCGAAAAATTACTGACGCTAAAAGACAATTATATCTTGGTGGAACTGTCGTTTCTCAATGCCCCGGTTAATTTATATGAAACTTTGTTTAACATCCAGATTGCGGGTTACAAACCTGTTTTGGCACATCCCGAACGGTATTCCTATTTTCATAATGACTTTTCGGCCTATACAAAATTAAAAGCGGCAGGATGTTTGTTTCAGCTGAACCTGCTTTCTTTGTCAAATTATTACGGATCATCCGTAACTGCCGCTGCATTGGCGCTTTTAAAAGGCAAACTTTTTGATTTTGCCGGCACTGACACGCACAAACACCATCATTTGGATTTTCTGGAAAAGGTAGACCATGAGAAAACGATGAAGCTGATTCAGCCTTTATTGAAGGCCAATGCTTTTTTTGGGAAATAGGGAAATGTTTTAAGTTATCAGTTGTCTGTTATCAGTTGTCTGTTTGTAGATTAAAACTTAAAAGTTATAAAAAGCGAGCATTGGCTCGCTTTTTTGTTGTCTTATGTTTTGCATTATGGATCACAAATACCATTCGGGAAATGCATTAAATTCAATAAAAGTTAAATTCAAACCGCTTTTAAATAGTGCTTATTTTAATCAAAATGAATCATTAAGCATAAAGTGAAAAGCAAAAAAAAACGAGCTTAAAGCTCGCTTTTTTGTTTTATCCATTTTATGATTAATAGTAGTCGCCTCTATAATCTTTTATTTCGGCAGTTTCTTCCAACACTTGAAATAACTGGAACGATCTTGCTTTCAAATTGTCTATTATTCTATTGCGAAACATTTCATAATTGTCCAATTTCACAGGAGTGTCGCGTTTAACAACTTTAACCACAAACACACCCATAGCGCCATCTATTGGTTTTGAAACTTCGTTTAACTTAACAGTAGACATTGCACCAACCACAGAAGGTTCGTTTCCAACACCTGATAATAACGGATTTTGCAAAGTTACATTTGAAGATGCATTAACAGTTGTACTGGTGTTTTTTGCAATTTCTTCTAAAGTAGTGCCTTTAATTTTTGCTTTAATCATAGTCGCCTTTTTCTTGTTGATTAATTCAGGTTGAATTTTCGACAAAATATCTGCACTAACCACCAATCCGTCTTTCTCGGTTTTGGCTTTAAGCACCACCACTACATAACCTCTTTTACCGGCTATATCAACATCAAAACGTTTAGAATCACCAAGCTCTCTTTCTTTGGCAAATGCCCAAAGAACTATTGGACGTTGCTCATTTAAACCAGGAATATTTTCATCCAATACTTTCAGATTTTGAGCAGTTTGAATGGCGTAATTTTCTTTCTTGGCCAAGTCATCTAATTTTTGGCCATTTTCCAAATTCGCTGCAAGGGTTTCCGCTTTTTCAAAAATTGTATTTTCAGTAACCTCAGAAGGATTTATCAAACGTGCAAAAGAAGCCAGTTTCACCGCCTTTTCCAATTTTTTTTGTTCATCTATCCTGATCACATGAAATCCAAATGCAGTTTCAACAACAGCCATACTGCCTGCCGGATTTTTATAAATATAGTTGGCGAAATCTTTATCGAAAGAAGCTGAAAAAGCTTGGTCTTTTCTGATCCAACCAATATCTCCGCCTTTTCCTTTTGTGCCATCAGTATTTATTTGATCTGCAATTTCAGCATATTTGGTTTTATCGGTTTTAACCAATGCAAAAATACTGTCGGCCGTTTTTTTGGCGTCTTCTTTTGATTTTAATGAAGCAGATCTTACAGCGCCTGCATAAGGAACCAAAATATGGCTTGATTTGACAGAGTCGGGCAATTGTGCGAAGTCTACAATTTTTGAAATTTTGTAGTAACCATTGTCTTTATAAGGACCAACGATATCACCAACAGAACCGCCAAAAATGGTGTCGGCAACTGCTGCAGGCAATTGATTTTTATAATAATAACCGTTATCAAGGGCCAAATCAGATCTGTTATCGCTTAAAAAAGCTTCATAATTACTGGCATTTTTTAATCCGGATATTTGAACTTTGGCGTTTGCGGCACTGCTGAATTCCTCTCTGTCATTAATAAAGTTAGCCACTTCCATTCTGGAAGTTTCATCATCTTCTTTAGATGGCTCAATATCAAATTTTACGTAGTCTATTGAACGGGTAGCTTCAGATTTAAATCGTTTGGAATTTTTTTCCAAATATTCTTGAATTTCTTCTTTTGAAACCTTTGCTGCATTGTTGTCAATTGTTGTGTATGGAACATAAACAAATTGTGCGTCGATTTTAGTGTTTTGATATAAATAATCGCGTTCGCCTTCTTTTAATGAAGCGCCCAAACCTGCAGACACCAATGAGGTGTAAGCCTGACGTTCCAAATTTTGCTTAATGCTTTTTTCGGTTTCTAACCAATTTAACCAAGCTTGATTGTTACCGGCTTCAGCATCGGCTTTCATATTGGCGATATATTCCTTTAATTTTTCTTCATTAAAAAGCCCTGCTTCATTTTGAAAAAGCGGAGAGTTTTGAATTTCAGGCAATGCCACCATAGCATCCCAAATATCTTTTTCACCAACTACAATACCGGCTTCTTCCAATTGAGTTTGGAATATTTTTTCACCAACCAAATTATTCCAAACGGCATTTACCGCCTGCATTTGCGATACTCTTCCTCCACTTTGCGATTTATAGTTTTCTACCAGTTTCGCAAATTCCTCTCTGTCAATATTTTCACCATTCACTTCCCCTATTGAGTTTGCTTTGGTTGAACTGAAAAATTGCTGAATTGAGCTTGGATCCAGTACAAATGCAAAAAGTGCTAAACCTACAATTAGGATTAGGAACATTGAACGATCTCTAATTTTTGATAAAATTGCCATTTCTATAGTTATTTTCTTTTATTACAGTGTGCGAAAATACAATTTAGTATTTAATTATGAAAGTGAAACAATTATTATTAATTGCAAAAAAAATTATTTCGGGAAGTTGAAAAACTTTAATCAGCTTTATCTAAAACTTTTACATAAACTTCCAAAATTTTGGAGGAATCTACCTTCAACATTTTAAAATGTAAATTGTTTATTTCAATGATTTCATTTTCTTTTGGGATGTCTTCATTATGGTAAACTATGAATCCGCCCAAGGTTTCATAAGCTTCATTTTCTTCGATGTTTAAATCGTAGGTTTCATTTAAATAATCCACTTCCAATCGTGCCGACAATTCAAATTCCCTTTCATTAATCTTGTTTTCCAACAAATCTACGGTATCATGTTCATCAATTATTTCTCCAAACAATTCTTCAACAATATCTTCAATAGAGATAATTCCAGAGGTTCCGCCAAATTCGTCAAGCACAACTGATATGCTTCGCTTCTTTTTAATTAAAATGTTTAGCACATTATTAATCATCATACTTTCAGGAACAAATTCAACTGGCAATAAAATGGATTTGATGTCTTTTGGTTTTTTAAACAATTCAAAGGCAATTGCATAGCCCAAAACATTGTCTAAAGATCCGTCATAAACCAAAATTTTTGAATACCCTGTTTCTATGAATAATTGTTTCAAATTTGCAATATTCTCATTGATGTCCACAGCGACAATTTCGGTTCTTGGAATCATTATTTCACGCGCTTTCACCGTATCAAACTCCAATGCATTTTGAAAAATTTGAATTTCAGAATCAACTTCTTCAAAATCATCGCTGTTTTCCAATTGTTTGGTGATATAATTCCCAAGCTCTTCTTTACTGAATTCGGTTTGTTTCACATCTTTGGTGGTGTTAAAAAATGCTTTTAACAAATAGTCGGAAATCAATGTGATAAATTCTGTGATAAAATGAAGTATGATGTAAAAAAAGTAAGCCAACGGCGCAAAAAACCAAAACATTTCATTGGCATAAATTCGAAATATGGCTTTAGGCAAAAATTCGCCTGAAACCAAAATAATCAACGTTGAAATTAAGGTTTGGATTATTAAAGTGGAAAAATCATTTAATTGAAAACCGAGAAGATTTTTGACAATGATTTCAGCCATAAAAAAACTGTAAATCACTAAGGTAATGTTATTGCCAACCAACATGGTGGTAATAAATTTTGATGGATTTGCGGTTAGCCTGCCAACAATTTTTGAGGTGATTCCCTCTTTCTTTTTTTGAAGTTCAATTTGAAATTTATTGGCTGTAATATAAGCGATTTCCATTCCGGAAAAAAAACCGGAAAGCAGTATTGAAACTAATATGACAAGGATTTGTACTTCCACTATTTAATGTTAGGGGTTTCCCTCCTTTTTCTGAAACGCCTTCTGAAAAAATACATAAAAACTGCCAACACGGAAAATCCAGCCGACAAATAAGCGTGTTCTCTTTCAGTATTCCAACTCGTTATTGCATCTGCACTAAATACAACAGCGATAATTAAATACCCATATTCAAATATTTTCCAAAGGTTTTGCATTTCTTTATTCTTTAATGTTTATAACGCCACTCTGATTTTTCACCCACCACGTTTTTAAATCTTCGGTTGATTCAAAACCGGTTCCGTAAATGGTATCTGTTAAGGTGTAAAAGGCGAATTTTTTTTCGGTAAAAAAGTAATGTGTTTTTTGATCCCAATAAATTTGTTCAGTGACCAATTTATTTTTTTGGGCATAATTGTACACCACTACATTGTTTTTTATTTCGGAAACTTGCGTTTTCCTGAAACTCTTGGCATAATCACCCTCAACGGTAACGGAATCTCCATTTTTTTCGATGCTGGTGATTTTTATTCCTTTGGGAAATTCATTATAAGGATGATTTTCCCTGTTGCTGAAATCGAGCATCACGGGCGCTTTCATTTTAATGTCAACACGTCCGGAATCAGTATGTTTATGGCTAATTTTATAGGCTTCTCCAATTGGTAAATTTTTATCGGCCAAAAAATCGCGCACCTCTTTTACGTCGTTGGTACATGAAAAAAACATTGCTGTGATTAAAATCACAGCAATGCCTTTTATATTATTAACAACTGATTTTGTCATTCAACAAATATATCAATTTTAATATTTTAAATCTAATTTACGGAACTATTACTGTTTCGTTAATCCAACATCCAATTTTATGTCTAGATCCTGATTGAACACCTTGCACAAATAAATCTTTTTTGCTTGGCACATTATCGGCATAACTTGCAATAAATCTATTTGCCAATGAACTGATACTTGGATCAACGGCTTTTGCTTTTAAAGCTTTGTTTAAAGCGGCCACATAAACCATTCTTTTAGAAACTACATCCGTTCCGCAAGAGTTGGCGCTTGAAGCATACATACTTGCAATCAATAAATAGGCTTTACCCAATGATGGTTGATAGTCTATTGCTTTGTAAGCATAGCTTCTGGCTTCTTCCAACCTTCCTTTTTTTCTCAATATTTCAGCAACTCTTAATGCATATTTAGCTCTGCTGTAAGAATCTGTTTCCTGGTCTATCGCTTTTTTGAAATACTCCATTGCTTTATTGGTTTCTCCATTTTTCATTAAGATACCAGCATAAAATACTGATGCCTGAGGAGAAGGATCTGCCTTTACATAAGCTTCAACCAATACATCATAAAAAGGATCTTCTGTACATTCTTTATTGTACAATCTTGAAACGGCTCTTTTTAACCAAACAGCATTTGTTTTATTGTCTGGAAAGTTCTTTTTATTTAAAGGAATTAAATTCTCACAATTTGAAATTGCAGATAATTTTGCATCTAATCCAGCTTCAACAAGCTCTAAATTGCTTAAAGTTTGGTCAATGGCTATTCTGCTTTTTTTATCTTTATCGCTTAAAGTAGTTGAATCTTTCGCGCTGATAACGGCTAATTGTTTTGCATAATCATCTCTCTTTAATTCCAGGCCTTCACCTACAATATCATAAGTATCAAATACTATTTGTGGATTTGTGTCTTTATATTTATTTAAGATAATATCAAAATACCTGTACATATTAGTTGCAGAAATATCGGTTGGATCTGCTTTAAAAGATTTTTCCAATAAAACAAATACTTCTTCTTCTGACGCACCATGAGTATCTTTAAAGGTTGCAAAGTCACTATAAACCCGCGCTAAATCTTGAGGGAAATGCTCCAATCTTTGGGTATAAACCCTTTCCACAAGTTTTATTGCAGCTGCTTTATCAGCTTCAGTTGTGGCGGCTTCCAATCGACTTTCGGCAATTTTAATACCTAATTTGTAAATATTTACAGTTAAGGTTGGGCAATGATCCATTGTCCATAACCAGTTTTCGTATGCAACATCATATTTGCCTGCACTGTAATCGCCTTTAAAAAGGTTGTATTTTATAACACACTCTTCATCCGCTTGTGAAAAAACAACCGGGGCTGACACTATAAAAAATAATACAGCTAAAATTTGTCTCATTTGTCTCATCGTTTTATTCTTTTAATTAAAATATTTCTAATTTTTTAAACCATTTGTCATTTAATGAAAGACCCAATCGAAAATTAACGTAATTTTCTTGCACTAAGCCTTTGGCTGTTTGTCCTCTTTTTCCTATCTCAAATCCGATATTCAAATTAGACAGTTGCTTGCTCATTGGTAACCCTACTCCAAAAGATATGCCAAAATCATCAATTGCAGTAAAATCGTTTCCATTCCCTGATGCATCAACCAACAATCCGGTGTTTTCAAATTTAACTCCGGCCCTGTAAGTCACCCTTTCCCAATAACTGGTAATCGAGTTAAATTTTGGTGTATAAAAACCACCGGCTGCTATTTTACTGTAATTGTCGTAATCAATTTTTGAATAGTTGTTAAAAACACCGCCACTTAATTCCAATGCGTTTTGAAAACTATAATCAACACCTGCGTACCATTTATTTTCTCTTCCTAAACCAATGCCTAATGTTGTTTTTAAAGGGGATTTCAAAAACCCTGTGCTTTCTGTGCTTAAAATGGTATCACGTGGGCTTTCAAATGTTCCCAACGAAACTGAATATAAATACTCATTGCCGGTAGCTTCAATTTCATTGTTAAAATCAAAATTTCCTCCAAAGAGGAAATCCATTTTATCATTCACCTTTCTCTTATATTGAAATCCTGCATTTAAAGTTAACCCTTCTATATTAGAAGTTGTTTGGTACTTTGTTGCTAAAGAAGCATCTTTCGCCTGATTTAAGATGCTGTTTTCAATTTTTCCAAAAATATAATTTCCCTGCAATCCAACACTTAAATTTTTAAAAGGCTGATAACCTACACTTATAAACACTTTGTTTGTTCCGCCATCACCAATGTATTGTGAAACTTCTAAAAGATTATTGTTTGCATCATATTCATTTGAAATTAAAGAATAGCCCACTGAAGAATTTGGCAACAATCCAATGGTCATTCCTGCTTTTTCACCAATAGGAAACCCTAAAGCCAAATAAGAAAGATAGGTTGCGGCTGCACTTTGTTCGTCATTACCGTCTTTTACGGTACTATTTAAATTTTCGATTGCCATTGCATAGGTTGTAAATCTCAATGAAGCATTTGCCGCAGGATTTAAAAGATTTAAATGATAACTATCTGTAAAACTTACTCCAACGCCCCCCATGCTTAATTGTTCAACAGTGCTTGAGTTATTTTTATCTCCAATTCCGAAAAAAGAATAAGCTGATGTATTGTTCTTTTGAGAAAAACTGACAATAGATACAAATAGTGTTATTACTACTATTATTTTTTTAATCATTTATTATATATTATAAGTCAAAATTGTGTTCAATCCTTCTAACAAAAAATTAGGATTGGCAAATATGCCATTTTTTAATCTATTTGACAAGAATTTTATGTCTCCTCCTGTTAAAACAATTGTTAAATCGGTATTTTTTTTTCTATACTGTTCAATAACTCCATCAATTTCATTGATAACACCATTTATAATGCCTGAATGAATGCTTGTTTCGGTAGAGTTTCCAATTAATTCAACTATTTCGGAAGGCTCAAGCAACGGTAAATTTTCAGTAAAAACATTTAATGCTTTGTAGCGCATTTGAAGTCCCGGTGAAATTGCGCCACCATAATAATTTCCTTCGTTATTCACAAAATCGTAAGTGATACAAGTTCCTGCATCAATTATTAAAACATTTTTATTTGGGTATTTTGAAATTGCAGAAGAAACCAGCGCAATTCTGTCGACACCCAATGTTTTTGGCGTGGCATATTTGTTCAAAAACGGAACTTTTGTGTCGTAATCTAGCTCAATTAAGCTAATTTCAGCACGCAATTCATCTATTTGGGATTTATTTACGGAACCAACCGAAGAAATAATCGCACTTGTGCATTCGTATTTTTTAACAATCTTTTTTGCTTCAGAAACAAATGAATTATTGGTAAGGCTTTCATTATGAATCATTTTGCAGTCATCAAAAACAGCGATTTTAATTCTTGTATTGCCTACATCTATAATTAAGTTCATTCTTATTTCTTAAAGAGTTCAAAAATACAACAGATTTTTTTAAATTGTTTTGATATGTCTAAAAAATAAATTTATATTTGCAACCGCTAAAGCGATGGTGCCTTAGCTCAGTTGGTAGAGCAAAGGACTGAAAATCCTTGTGTCCCTGGTTCGATTCCTGGAGGCACCACACAAGAAGATTAAAACCCTCGAAAATCAAAAGATTTTTAAGGGTTTTTTCTTTTACAGCGGATTTTACAGCTAAAGTGTCGGGAAAATAGAAATCTCAGCTTCTAAAAAGAAATATAGGCTGACAATAGCATGCTTTATTTATCATCTTCATCATCAATATCCTTATCATTGTAATCATCATTATCTTCATCATCATTGTCTAAATCAAAATTCTCATCATTATCCAAATCGTCATTATCATCATTGTCTAAATCATCATTTTCATCTTCATCAATTGGCACTTTTAAATTTAGATCCAGATCAATTTCCAAATCTCTTTCTATGATGTCTTCTTCCTCCTCTTCATAAAAATTTTCCATACTATCCACCAACTCATCACTAATTTTAACTAAGTAAATAGTGTCTTCTGTCGCTACTTCAACAGCTTCCACATAATGTCCTTTATGGTTGGTAAACCTAATTATGTCCCTAATGCCGTAGCCGTCCGGAAATTTCTCAACCAATAAATTAAGAATTTCTGAGGTCAGCTTTTTATAATCTACGATTATTCTCTTCATAACAAATTAGTTGTATTTTAGACTTAAAAAAAATAAAATAGTATTTGATTACTTCTTTCGATAATGCCAAATATAAAAAAATAATAGTACGAAAAAATTATTTAACTCAATATTGAAAAGAAATCTTTAAAAAACAAAAACCAAGAGCGTTCTTGGTTTTTGTTTTGCAGTTTAAAGCATCATTAAGGTATTTATTTCCATTTCGGTTAAATGCCTATAATGGCCACGGGGCAAATCTTTTTTGGTAAGTCCGGCAAAAATTACTCGGTCCAATTTTACCACGCTGTAATCAAAATGTTCAAATATTCTGCGCACAATCCGATTTCTTCCTGAATGTATTTTAACGCCAACTTCCGTTTTTGGCTGATTCACAACATAGGAAATATCATCAACGATAACGCGTTTTTCATCAAGCATAAAACCTTCAGAAATTTTAATTAAATCACTGTTCGCCAGTTTTTTATCCAATGTTGCGTGGTATATTTTTTGGATATTGCTCTTTGGATGCGTCAGTTTTTTCGCCATTTCGCCGTCATTCGTGAAAAGAAGCAGTCCGGTGGTGTTTCTGTCCAATCGTCCAACAGGATAAATACGTTCTTTTGTGGCGTTTGCAATTAATTCCATCACGGTTTTTCGTCCGCGCTCATCTTCCATGGTGGTGATGTAATTCTTTGGCTTGTTCAGCAACACATATCTTTTTTGCTCCTGATTTATTAAAGATCCGTCAAAACGAACTTCATCTCCCAAGGTTACTATGTGTCCCATTTCGGTCACCAGTTTTCCGTTTACGGTGGCGCTTCCCGCTTTGATATAAACATCGGCTTCACGCCTTGAACAAATGCCGGAATTTGAAATGTATTTATTTAAACGGATGCCTTCAACGCCATCGTCCCGTTTAACTTGTTTTGGCTTTGCTGCAGGTTTTTCTTCTCCTGAAATTGGTCTTGCTTTTTTAGAAAATGGACTTTCTCTTTTAAAGGCCGGTTTGTCCCTGAAGTTGCCCGAAGGCTTCTTACCGGCATCGAACTTTTTAGGTTCAGACTTTTTATCTGTATTGGTTTGAGGTTTCTTTTTGGCGTCAAACATTTTAGGTTCAAACTTTTTATCAGTATTGGTTTGAGGCTTTTTTTTACCTTGGTGTCGTCCTCCCGACGAGTTTTTACTTGAATTCATTTTTTTTAATTTTTGGCAAAAATAATTTATATTCTTCTAACTATGAAGAATATAGTTTTTATTTTAAAAGAATTTTATTGATGATGACCGAGTAGTCTATTAAGGCCAAGCTAAATACGCCTGCAAGGAGCATTAATTTCAATACAAAATGCAGCAAGGTGTAATTGTTTTTGCTTTTGCTGAACCATAAAAAAAGCACAAACAAAAACAGCACCGCGCCACTTACATAAAAATAGTATTTCATCCCGCCAATTTCAGGGTATTTCAGCAAAAAGTAGATGGGATTCAATGTTAAAAACACCAAGATGGTGATGAGAATTTTAGTGAAATGTTCCCCATATTTTACGGCTATCGTTTGATAATTATGGATAAAATCGCCTTTTATTCCTTCCAAATCTTTGACCAATTCCCGAATCAATAAGATAAAAAACAGAAAAGCGGCGTGCGTAAAAATAATTTCCGAAAAGTTTTTATAATAAACAAAAACGGCAAAAAATGGTAAAATGGCCAAAATTGCGGCTGAAAAAAGTCCAGTTAAAGGATATTTTTTAAGTTTATGCGAATAAAACCAAATTAAAAAAATATAGACCGAAAAAAATAATGCCGCTCGCCACGATACCAAAAAAGCAAAAATGACCCCTAAAAAATTTAACAAAAAGTAGATCTGCAATTTTGTTTTTTGGGTAACAATGGAATCTATGGTTGCTTTTACGGGCCTATTAATTTTATCGGCTTCAAAATCGTAAAAATTATTGATGATATAGCCCGAAGCGATGACACAAATTGAAGAAAGCACAATAAAATACAGGTTGATGTCGAGCAAAATATGCCTTAATTCTTTTTCGGGAGAAAAAATAAATATGGACGCCAGATATTGCGCGATTACGATAAGCGCAATGTTGTAGCCTCTGACAACCGAAAACAAACTCAGCAATTTAATATAAAGCGGTGCATTTTTTTTGCTGTTTTTTTTGGCTATTTCGAGTAAATCCATGATGGTGAGAAGAAATAAAATTCAACAATAAAATTATTTATTAAATTTTATTTTTTTGTGATTATTTTGTTAAAATCGATAAACCAATTCCAGTTTATAGTCTTTTAGCAGGATTTTGGTATTGTCGTAATCTTCTGTAAAACCCAATATATAACCGCCTCCGCCGGAGCCGCATAATTTTAGATAATACGCATTCGACTCAATGCCGTTTTTCCATATTTTATGAAAAGCTTTAGGAATCATCGGTTTAAAATTGTCCAAAACAACTTTTGAAAGCAGTTTTACGTTTCCAAATAATGATTTCACATTTCCGTTTAAAAAATCTTCAATACAGTCATCGGTATGTTTTGCAAAATCTTCATTTAACATTTTTCTGAAGCCTTCATTTTTCATTTTATTCATGAAAATGGTGATCATCGGTGCGGTTTCCCCAATGATTTCCGAATCCAATAAAAACACAGCGCCTTTTCCTTCTCTTTGGGATGGAATTCCGGTGGCTTCCAAATTGTCTTTGGAATTGATTAAAATAGGAATGCTTAAATATGAGTTTAAAGGATCTAATCCTGAACTTTTGCCGTGAAAAAACGATTCCATCAATGAAAAAATGCTTTTCAGCTTCAATAATTTTTCTCTGGTTAAATTGTCTAAAACCGTAATTTTATCGTTGGCATATTTGTCGTAAATCGAAGCCACCAATGCGCCTGAACTTCCTACACCGTATCCTTGCGGAATACTTGAGTCGAAATACATGCCGTCTTCAATATCGGCTTTAAATTCATCCAATCTGAAATTTACCAAATCTAACATATCCAACTTCGACAAATAGCCATAAAACTTTTCTAAGTTGCCGTTCGATTTTTTCGCGGCTTCAGATAAAACTTTAGATTTTTTCAAAGCGCCCTGATATACGTTATAAGGAATAGCCAAACCTTTGGAGTCTTTAATGATTCCGTACTCTCCAAAAAGTAAAATTTTTGCGTAAAAAAGTGGTCCTTTCATTTGCTTATTTAAAAATTGAAATTGCGCCGTTTCCAATGCTGTCGCAAATATAATGATTTTCTTGACAAAATTGCATTAAGTTGCTTTTTATGAAATTGTTAACAGTTTCCTTTTCCTTCGCCGGGAACAGCACATGAACATTGGCTCCGGCATCTAAGGTAAAACAAATATTCGAATTCGATTGCGCCCTAAAATCCCATATTTCATTGATTATTTTTAAAGTATTTGGCTTCATCAGGATAAAATATGGATTGCTGGTCATCATCATCGCGTGCAAACTCAAGGCTTCGCTTTCCACAATGGCAATAAAAGCCGATAAATCACCGCTTTGCAACACTTTTGAAATCTTTGAAATATTGCTGTTCGCCTGTTTAAAACGTTGTTTTGCAAACGGATGGTTGTACATCAATTGATGGCCAACGGTGCTCGAAACCTGTTTTTCGCCTTCGTCTACCAATAAAATGGTGTCTTGGTAATTTTTAAAATTGTCGTGAATTTTATAAGGAAATTTCACGCCAAATAAATCGGAACTTCCTTCAATTTCAGGGTGATTTCCCCAAACTATCAGCGGACCTTCAATGCTTCTGCAGGCACTTCCCGAGCCCAATCGCGCCAAAAAAGAAGCTTTTTTGTTGAAATATGCATCGGTCATTGCAGGATTTATTGCTTTCTCCAAACTCATTACGCACAAGGCCAAAGCGCCAATTCCGCTAGCGGATGAGGCAATGCCGCTGCTGTGCGGAAAAGAATTTTCTGATTTTATCACAAATTCAAACGCATTTAAAAACGGAACATGCTTTTCTATTCTTTTGAAAAACGTGGCAATTTTCGGTTTGAAGTCTTCCTTTTTTTCGCCTTCAAAATAAATTTCAAAATTATGGTCATGCTGAACTTGTTTCAGCATCTCAACTGCAGATCCAGAAACATGTTCAGGTTGACTTTCTTCTTTTAATTTATACTCCAACGTTGTCAAGGTAAAACAAGCATCCAACGTAAAACTGATGGAGGCGTTTTCTGGGATTTGAGGTTCCTGCTTTCCCCAATATTTTACCAACGCAATATTGCTTGGCGTTTTCCAAGTGATGCTTCCGTTGCTTATATTTTCTAATGAAAAATCGTTTAAAATAAAATCGGTTTCAGTCAAAACAAAAATTTTGTCAAAGATAATTGATTTGGCTAAACATATTAATGTTCGTTTTTAGTTATTTTTGCAATGATGAATACTAAAAAGGCATTTATTCTGCTCAACGGAGCGGAACCTAAAATATTTCCGGATTTATCGGGTTACGATCTTGTTTGCGCCATCGACGGTGCTTACAATCATTTTAAATTGAAAAACATACTCCCCGATTTGGTTACGGGCGATTTCGATTCCATTCTTGCAATTCCGGGCAATATAGAAGTCATTAATACGCCCGATCAAAATTTTACCGATTTCGACAAAGCGTTGGCCATTTTAAAAAACCGAGGTTACATTTACATTGATGTTTACGGCGGAAGCGGCAAGGAACACGACCATTTTTTAGGAAATATCAGCACGGCGCTGCAATGGAAAAATAGTTTGAAAATATCCTTTTTCGATGATTTTGGGACTTACTTTTTTATTGAAGAACAAATTACCTTAACCGATGTTAAAGGAAGAAACATTTCCCTAATTCCTTTTCCTGTTGCCCACGAAATTTTTACGGAAGGTTTGGCCTACCCAATTGTAAATGAAACATTAACCTTCGGAAAACGGATTGGCACAAGAAATATAGCGCACAGCAATAAAGTTCAAATTTCTTTTAAAGGCGGAGAATTGCTGGTTTATGTAAGCAATGTTTAAAACAATTATTTTGAACAGAAAATTAAAACTGATATGGGATTTTAGAGGGGAAACTTCTGAAAAAACTGCCGAACATCATTGCATTCATTTAAAGGAATTTGCCGCAATTAAAAAACTGCATTTTTATGAAATCAATTTTTCCGTAATTTCAGAAATGCACAGCATTGCTTTTATTGTAGTTGATGAAACTGATATGAAAACCTATCGAGATGCTTTGAAACCTCATCGGGGACAAGTTTTTAATGAATAATTAAAAAGAATAGAGAATAGAGAATAGAGAATAGAGAATAGAGAAAAAAGACAAATAACTTTTAACTTTTCAACGATTAACTGAAACAGCCACAATCCAACCGCCGGTCCACGCATTTTGAAAATTAAATCCGCCCGTAACCGCATCAATATTCAGGACTTCTCCCGCAAAAAACAAATTTTTATGCAGTTTGCTCTCAAAATGTTTGAAGTTGATTTCTTTTAAATCTACGCCGCCGGCAGTCACAAACTCCTCTTTAAAAGTGCTTTTTCCGGTTACTTCAAAAGTGCATTTTGTAAGTTGCAGCGCTAATTCTTCCAATTGTTTGTTGCTCAGTTGCGCCCATTGGAAATCGGCAGAAATTTGCGCAGCAGTCACCAGTTTTTCCCACAATCGTTTTGGGATTTCTTCAAAAACAGAACGTAAAATCACTTGTTTTTTAGATTGCTCTTTTTTGGCAGCTTTCAATTCATTTAAAATAGTTTCGAAGGATTTCGACAGCCAATTGACTTCAATGTCAAACTGATACTCTTTTTGATGCAATTCCAAAGCGCCCCAAGCTGAAAGTTTTAAAATTCCTGGTCCGCTTAATCCCCAATGCGTTATCAACAAAGGCCCTTGTGCTTCTAATTTTGAGTTTACAACATTTACGGAAGCTTTTGGAACAGAAATTCCAGGAATATCCTTCAATCTTTCATCAGCAATATTAAAGGTAAATAAAGAAGGAACCGGTTTTATGATTGTGTGACCCAAACCTTCCAACATGGCCCAAACCTTGGCATTGCTTCCGGCGGCAACCAACAAAAAATCGGCCTCAAAAGTTTCAGCATTTGTTTTTATGATGTATTTCTCTCCATTTTTTTCAATGGCATCAACCCTTGTGCTGGTTTTAAGTTGAACGCCTGCATTTTTTGCGCTTTCCAAAAAACAATCTATAATTGTTTGTGACGAATTGGATTCGGGAAAAATACGATTGTCGTCTTCAATTTTTAATGGAACGCCCCTGTTTTCGAACCATTCCATCGTGTCGCCGGTCATAAATTGATGAAATGGCCCTAGCAATTCTTTTTTTCCGCGCGGATAAAATTCGACCAATTCGTTTGGGGTAAAACAAGCGTGACTCACATTGCAGCGTCCGCCACCCGAAACTTTTACTTTTTGCAACACATTTGGGCTTCCTTCCAAAATAATAACTTCCAAATCCGGGTGCAATTCCGCAGCATTTATGGCAGCAAAATAGCCGGCTGCGCCTCCTCCAATAATGATAAATTTCTTTTGCATAAAATATTTTTTTATAACAACTTCACTAATAAAATTCTTAAATCTATTTTTTAATGTGATAAGTTCCCCCTTCGGGGGTTAGGGGGCTTACAAAACCATTTTTTGATAAGGAATCACGGTTGAAAAACCTTTTTTATTAAAATAATTTGGACTATCCACATTTCCTGTGGCCAAAATGAAATCGCCGCCCCATGCGCCCAAACTTTTCGTTTGCCCGAAATAATCGGAAAATAATTCAGACTGAATTGCCTTTAATTGAATTGTTTTTGAAACGATTTGCTCATGTTCTTTCATTAATTTTTCAAAATCAGACAAATTTCCGCAACTTAAAAAAGCTTCAGACAATTCGGATATTTGTTTGATTTCTGAAGTCAGATTTCCCTTCAGTTTTTTATATCGTTCAATGCCTTCTCGGCTGTTTTGTTTTTTATTCAAATGCACAAAATACAATTGATTCCTAAAATTCGGATTGAAATTCACTTCTTCAACAATAATTTCTGAAGGATTTTTAGTAAATAAAATTGGTGAATTGTGTTGTGCGCAGGCAATGTCGTAACCGCTCCCGCCAAAAGTGTTTTCCAATAATTTGTAAGGATTCACCTTTGCCCAATTTGCGACGTTGTTTATTAAGGTTGAAGAAGACCCCAATCCCCAGTTTTTAGGAAAATCTAATTTTGTTTTAACTAAAAATCCCTTTTCCGAATCTAAAAATGCCGGATTTAACTTTCGGGTTTCTCTTAAAATTTTATTCAAATTTTCAGCAATCATGTCTTTTCCGCCATCTTCATTCGCATCAAATGTTGCGTTTGCCAACCGCAATTTGGGCAAATCGAAAATTGCTTCGAGCCAGCATTCCCCATTTTCAGCAAAACTTTGCCAAATTAATTGCGGCTCCTGAATGGATTCAACGCTTAAATCTTGTCCGTATTTGGTTGGAACCGCCAAAGATTTTGCGCCGTCAAGCACAAAATATTCACCGGTAATCAGTAATTTCCCTCTGCTGTAATACTCCATTATTTATCCTGAACTAATTTATTATAAGCTTCAACCACGGCGTTGTGCGTAATGGTTTTATGCTCAAAATAATCGATTAAAAAGGCCTTTTCCTTATTGCTTGCGCCCAATTGTTTGATAATATTTGTCAGGTGCATTTTCATATGGCCTTTTTGGATTCCGGCGGTTGTCAATGCCCGCAAAGCAGCAAAATTTTGCGCCAAACCGGCCACGGCAATAATTTCCATCAGTTCATTTGCGGAAGGATTTCCCAACAATTGCAAGGACAATTTCGACAAAGGATGCAAGGAAGTCAATCCGCCAATAGTTCCCACAGCCAAAGGAATATCAATCCAAAATTTAAAAATTCCGTTTTCGATGCTGGCATTTGTCAGGCTTTTATATTTTCCAGATCGCGCGGCAAAAGCGTGAACTCCGGCTTCAATCGCCCTAAAATCGTTTCCTGTGGCAATCACAACGGCGTCAACGCCGTTCATAATTCCTTTGTTATGCGTAACTGCCCTGTGCGGTTCCGCATTCGCAATTTGTATGGCCTGCACAAACTTTTGTGCCAAAGCGGCTGAATTTTCGGCATATAAATCTTCCACATTACAGCTTACTTCGGCGTGAACCAAGCATTCCGGAACGTAATTGGACAAAATACTCATCACAATTTGGATGTCCTCTTTCTCAAATTCCTTTGCAATCACTTCCAAACAAGAATTTATAAAATTCGCGCCCATACTGTCGGCAGTTTCAAAAGTGACATGCAACTGATAATAATTTTCAAGTTCCGCAGTTTTATCACGCAAATCTATGTCCAAAATGCCACCGCCACGCTTGCGCATATTTTTGGTGATGGCTTTGGTAACTTCAAAAAATCGTGTCTTTTTTGCATCGAAATAATTTTCAAGCGCTTTTTTATCCCCTTTGTACATAAAATGTACCTGTCCGATTTTTGTCGCGGAAATAACTTTGGCTTTAAATCCGCCTCGCGTGCCCCAAAATTTAGCCACCAAAGAAGCTGCCGCAACCACCGAACTTTCTTCAATAACCAATGGAATGGCGTATTTTTTTCCATTAATCACAAAGTTTGGGGCAACTCCATAAGGCAAATAATAATTTGTTAAGGTATTTTCAATAAAATCGTCGTGTAAATTCTGCAATATTTCATTCTGATTCCAATATTGCATTAAAACCTGTTTGGCCTTCTTGTCATTATTAAAGAAATTCGACACCAGCCAATCTATTTTTTCAAGCTTGGTCAATTTTGAAAACCCATTAACGTTTTTTGACATTTTTGAATAAAATTTATGAACGCCACAAAGATAATTTAATAAATATAAATTCCCGCAAATTCACATATTGTTAATTTTTATGACATATTTCATATTCACTTTGCTAAAATTTTCTTAAACTTGACAATTATTTTAAGTAATCTCAATTTAATGAAAAAACTCCTTATTATTTTTATTGCCATAACTTCCATGGCAACTGCGCAAAAAAAAGACATTACGCTCAATGAAATATGGAATGGCTCGTTTTCAACAGAGCGCATGAATTCCCTAAACTCTATGAATGGCGACTTTTATTCCTTGCTGAATTTTGACAGAAACACCAAAAGCACCACGGTTGACAAATACAGTTATGCCACCTTGGAAAAGGTTGAAACTATTGTAAACAGCAAAGATTTAAGTGAAATAAAGGAGTTTGAAAGCTACGCTTTTAACAATGACGAAACCAAATTATTGTTGGGAGTTGATGAGGAATCAATTTACAGACATTCGAGTTTGGGCCTTTTTTATGTGTACGATTTGGCTTCAAAATCATTGCAATTGATAGACAAAGAAAAAATTCAGGAACCAACTTTTTCTCCCGACAGCAAAAAAGTGGCTTATGCAAAAAACAACAATATTTTTATTAAAAATTTAGAAACCAACGAAGTTATCCAGGTTACTTCCGACGGAAAAAAGAATGAGATCATCAATGGTATTTGCGACTGGGTTTATGAAGAAGAATTTTCATTCGTCAGGGCTTTTGAATGGAGCGCTGACAGCAAAAATATTGGGTTTTTAAGGTTTGACGAAACAGAAGTCCCAACCTTTTCCATGGATATTTTTGGCGACGATTTATATCCAACCCAGCAAGTTTTTAAATACCCGAAAGCCGGTGAAAAAAATTCAATTGTAACGTTGAATATTTACAATGTAGCCAGCGCCAATATCGCAAAAATTGAACTTGGCAATTATGAATACATTCCAAGAATTAAATGGACAAACAACCCAGAAATATTGTCGGTTATCACCTTAAACAGACATCAAAATGATTTAAAATTAATTGCGGTGAATGCTGTTAATTTTACTTCAAAAGTGATTTTAAATGAAACTGACAAAGCGTATGTCGATATTCAGGATCATCTGACTTTTTTAACCGACAACAGTTTTATCTGGACCAGCGAAAAAGACGGCTTTAACCATATTTATCATTATTCAAAAGAAGGAAAATTGATCAATCAGGTTACCAAAGGAAACTGGGAAGTGACCAATTTCTTCGGAATAAATGAAAAAAACAGCACCGTTTATTATCAGTCGGTTGAAGATGGCTCCATCAACAGAACTATTTATTCCATCAAATTAAACGGAACCGCCAAAAAGCGATTGACAAATGCTTCGGGAACAAACGAAGCATCCTTCAGCAAAAATTTAAATTACTTCATAAATACTTTTTCTGATGCCAATACGCCGCCAGTTTATACGCTTCACCAAAGCAATGGAAATCAGCTGAAAGAAATTTTAAACAACAACAAACTTTCCCAAAAATTAGCCAACTACAACACTCCCAAAAAAGAATTTTTTGTGTTGAGCACCAAAAATGACGATTTTAATGCCTGGATGATCAAACCAACCAATTTTGACAGTGCCAAAAAATACCCGATGTTTATGACGCAATATTCCGGCCCGGGATCACAATCGGTGAGCAATACATGGAACAGTTCCAACGATTATTGGTACCGGCATTTGGCAGAAAAAGGCTATATCGTTGTTTGTGTTGACGGAAGAGGCACTGGTTTTAAAGGCGCCGATTTCAAAAAAATCACTTATAAAGAATTGGGGAAATACGAAGTTGAAGACCAGATTGAATCGGCTAAAGAACTTGGAAAACGACCTTATGTTGATGCAAACAAAATTGGAATTTGGGGATGGAGTTACGGCGGATTTATGTCGGCCAACTGTTTGTTTAAAGGAAATGACGTTTTTAAAATGGCCATTGCTGTGGCACCGGTAACCAGCTGGCGATTTTACGATTCCATTTATACCGAACGTTATATGCAAACACCGCAGGAAAACGCAAGCGGTTACGATGAAAATTCACCGCTGAATTTCGCCGACTTTTTAAAAGGAAATTTCCTGTTGGTTCACGGAAGCGGCGACGACAATGTTCATGTACAAAACTCCATGCGTTTGACAAATGCCTTAATTGAAGCAAATAAACCCTTTGATATGGCCATTTATCCCGACAGAAATCATGGAATTTACACCGGCAAAAACACAAGGCTGCATTTATACGAAAAAATGACTAGATTTATCGAAGAAAATTTAATCAGAAAAACAACAAATACTGAACTTTAATTAACCAAAACTATTTTTAAATATTTTAACCTAAAACAATTATTATGGCTGACAAAACAATAAAAGAAGGACATCCTAAGGCGCTCTACACGCTATTTGCCACTGAAATGTGGGAACGTTTCAGTTACTATGGAATGCGTGCGTTATTGACGTTATATCTTACCGCAGAACTGGCAAACGGAGGATTTGGATTAAACAGAGAAGAATCCTTGGCAATTTACGCCATCTTTACAGGTTTGGTTTATTTAACGCCAATTTTAGGCGGTTGGGTGGCCGATAGTTTTTTAGGTAAACGAAAAACAGTTTACATTGGAGGTTTGGTGATGGCTGTTGGTCAGTCTTTATTGGCCGCCAGCGCATTTATGGTTAATTCTGTAGATCCAGTAACACGTCTTTTTATGTTTAACTTTGGTTTGGGCGTACTTATTATAGGTAACGGATTTTTCAAACCAAATATTTCAACCATTGTTGGTGAATTTTATGACGATAACGATCCAAGAAAAGACTCTGCTTTCAATATTTTCTATATGGGAATAAACCTTGGCGCAATTTTAGGGCCATTTATCGCAGGTGCTTTAGGCGAAAACGTTTCTTGGGGCTACGGTTACTTATCGGCTTCGGTAGGTATGATTGTTGGCGTTCTTTGGTTAAAATTTAATGAACGCAATCTTGAACAAAAAGGACTTCCGCCAAATTCACCGGCAGACAAATTTGTTTTAGACGGCAAAGACTGGCGCGATATTATAATTTATGCAATTGCCTTGGTTATAGCCACATTGGGTGTTATTTTCTTATGGAGAATGTTGCCTGATAACGTTACAAGCATTATTACTTATGTTGGTTTTGCCACATTGGTGATTGGATTGGGATACACCATAAAAAAGGGCACAAATGGCTCTGCAGAATGGACACGTATGATTGTGATTTTAGTGCTTGCTTTTTTCAACATTGCTTTTTGGGCAGGATTTGAACAAGCCGGCGGTACAATGAACTTATTTGCCAAAGAAAATACCGACCGTCTTTTATTTGGCTGGGAAGTTCCGGCTTCTTGGTATCAAAATATCAATCCGCTTGCCATCTTAATTTTTGCCCCAATTTTTTCTGTAATGTGGTTGAAACTTGATGCAATGAAATTTAACCCAAGAACGCCGTTGAAATTTGCCATCGGATTGTTTTTAGGTGCTTTGGCCTTTTTTATAATGACACAAGCAAGTAACGCCGCTGAAGGAGGAAATTTAGTTTCACCTTGGTGGTTGGTAGTTGTTTATGTTGTTTTAACTTTTGGAGAATTAATGTTGTCACCAATCGGACTGTCAATGATCACAAAATTGGCACCGAAAAAATTGGTTTCGGTAGTAATGGGATTGTGGATGGCGAGTTTTGCAGCAGGTAATTATTTGGCAGGGATGTTAGAAAGCATTTTGGAAAAATATGATTTTGAATTGTACCCTTTTATAATGATGTTAATGTTGGGTTCGGGAGTTTGCCTGTTGTTGTTGTCTCCTTTCTTAAACAAAGCGATGAAAGGAATCCACTAAAATATGATCACAAATCAATTATTTTAATATTAGAGCTCAGGTAATTAATTGTCTGGGCTTTTTTATAATTAACAAACAACTTGAAAAAATAGCATACTTTATCAAGCGCTTATAAAAATACATATGGACAAATCAAGAAACGACTTTTTTAAAACACAGGTTTTAGGGCATCCCGCCGGACTTTTCGTCTTATTTTTCACTGAAATGTGGGAACGATTTTCATTTTATGGAATGCGCGCCTTATTGGTATTATTTTTAGTGAGTGCTTTGGGAATTGGCGGATGGGACTGGCCGCGTGAAAATGCATTGGCCTTGTATGGAACTTACCTTGCATTGTTATATTTAACGCCAATCATTGGAGGGATTTTAGCCGACAAATATTTAGGAAACAGGCGTGCCATTATTATTGGCGCAGTTATTATGACGTTAGGTCACGCAAGTATGGCTGTAGAATCCAATCCGTTTTTTTTATATACAGGTTTGGGCTTGTTAATTATTGGAACCGGATTTTTTAAACCAAATATGACTTCCTTTATTTCTGTACTTTACAAAGATTTCCCGGAGAAAAAAGATGGCGCTTACACTATTTTTTATATGGGCGTAAATGCTGGGGCATTTTTGGGAATTATGCTTTGCGGCTATATGGGTGAAATGCTTGGCTGGAGCTGGGGTTTTGGTTTGGCGGGGATTTTTATGTTGTTGGGCTTGCTTCAATTTACGTTGGCCCAAGGTATTTTTGGTGAAGTCGGCAAAAAACCGAACAAAGAAGATAAAACCATTAAAATAGATGAGAAAACTGAAATTGAAGACAAATTAAATCCATTTACTTTAATAGACAGGATTCTGATAATCATCATCGCAGTTGCAGGTTTAATCTGGGTTATAAACGACCCATTGTCCAAAATTGGGGCGGTTAACTTTTTGGAATTCGGCGGAACCGATTATTCGAGTACCACAATCATTATTACGCTTTTGTTATTTTTATACCTGCTGGGTTCAAGAATTTTAAGATACAGTCCGGTTACCAGAGATAAAATGCTTGCCGTGGTTATTTTTGCCTTTTTCATTATTTTCTTCTGGGCTTCATTTGAGCAGGCAGGAGGTTCTATGAGTATTTTTGCAAAAGATTATACAAGCCGAATATTATCAGGAAATTCAGCAATGATTTTCAATATTGTTGATGTAATCATCACCGTTGTGCCCATTGCAATTATTACTTGGGTGCTCTTTTTGTTGTTCAAACAAACCTTTAAAAAGTATTTATGGGCAAATATGGTGTTGGGATTCAGTTTTATCCTGATCTGGGGATTGATTATTTGGAAAGTCAATACCAATTTCAGCACCTACTCTTATGAAATAAGTTACAAAACCTATCAAATTACCGAAACAAATGATCTGGGTGAAGAATCCATAAAAGATTTTCCCATCACTGCGGAAACCATTATTCCTGAAAATGCGGTTTTGGTTGACAATACCACGGTGATAAGATCTGCCAACGATTTTGTGCAAAACGACCAAATAGCCATTATCGATATTGATAAAAAAGGTACAAATTATAAATATTTAACCACCGAACAGGCCAAATTGATCAACACGAATATTGATGCGACCGTCTTAAGAAAAAAAGACAATGAAATTCAAATTCCTGCCACCTGGTTTTTAATTTTAAACTCGTTGTTTATCATCGCTTTTGCGCCTTTATTTTCCAAATGGTGGGAAAGCAAATACAATCCGAAACCTGCCAATAAATACGCCATCGGCCTATTTTTTCTTGCAATTGGGTTTGGATTTCTGGCCTTTGGCGCATCAGGAATTCCTCAAGGCGCAAAAACAGCTTCAGTAAGTATCATTTGGCTGATACTCGCCTACCTGTTTCATACGTTGGGAGAACTTTGCGTGTCGCCGGTCGGACTTTCATACGTCAGTAAATTGGTGCCGGCCAGGATGATTGCTTTTATGTTTGGCGTTTGGTATTTGGCATTGGCCATAGGTAACAAAACATCGGGACAAATGGGCGCAATGATTGACATTATTACAGAGAAATATGACATTTCAACTTTCTTTTTAATATTTACGTTTGTGCCAATAATCATAGGTATTATCGCGTTATCGTTAAATCCTGTTTTGAAAAAATTAATGCACGGCGTAAAATAAATTTAAAAAACTTTGTAAATTTGGCAACATTATTGCGTCAAACAATAAAAAAATACAAATAGATGAAAAATATACTTATTTTAACAATTGCTTTATTCAGCATGTCAATTTCCGCACAAGGAATTAATTGGATGAGTTTTGAGGAAGCCGTTAAAGCCCAGAAAGTTATGCCAAAAAAAATATTTGTTGATGCCTATACCGTTTGGTGCGGACCTTGCAAATTGTTAGACAAAAATACCTTTTCCAATCCTGATTTAATCGCTTATATGAACGAAAACTATTACTCGGTTAAATTTAATGCTGAAGGCAACGAAACCGTTAATTTTAAGGATAAAACATATACGAATCCTGGTTTTAACCCAAATTCAAACGGCAGAAACAGCGCCCACGAGTTGTCGGGATTTTTTGGAATACGAGCATACCCTACCTTATTGTTTTTAGATGAAGAAGCCAATTTTATTACCCCGTTAACCGGTTATAGAACGCCAACACAACTGGAACTTTACTTAAAAATGTTTAAAAATGACGATTATAAAAATTTAAAAACACAGGAAGAATTTAATGCGTATTCCTCTAATTTTAAATATACATTCAAGGAATAAATAAGTGCTTAAAGTTTTGAGTGCCTAAAATGTCTAATGTTAAATATTTCTCATTCTTATGATTGATACAAGTCAAGGTGTTTTATGCTTTTTTATAAAAAACGTCTTAATTTTTAATAAATTAAGACGTTTTTTTGTTATTTTTAACTTTAAGTACTTCAAACTTTAGGCACTTTAAGTACTTTTTTTTACTATTTATTGATAACAAAAGCTCCTTTTTGCAACGTATTGTGAAAAAGAGTTTTATTTTTCAGGCACGTTTTTTCCCAATCTTTCAAGTAGGTTTTATAGTTTGATCCATCCGCAATAATTATTTTCGGATTTAAATATTTCAATAATCTTTCCAAATTTATTTTTGGTGATTGCCTTAAAATCACAATCGTTGGTTTCACCGAATGAAGCTTGTAAATCCCCAAACTGTCCACAATTAAAATAGTTTCATTTTTAAAACTATACAGATTTTTTATTTTTTCTGAAGGCAGCATTTCGTCCAATCCTGCGCCAACCAAATAGGCCATTTTAAAATTAGTGTTGGTTTTTAAGGAATCTGCCGAAGTGTCGAATCGAATCGCATTTCCGTTTCTTTTCCCAACTGTGCTCGCCTTGCTTTCATTAAAAACAATAAATTCATTGGCAGACTGCGCTTTATATTTTTCAAAAATAAAGACCGATTGAAGCATTACGATTGAAATTAAAACCATTGCAAAACGATAAAAAACTTTTTTCTCTGTCCATTTTAATCCAAAAAATAACAACGCATAAAGAGCGACCATCAGCAGAAACGACATCGAAATTTGTTGTATGATAAAATATTCCTGATTTGCAACCCAAGCAACAAAATGATTCATTTGCCGAATAACAAAAATGAAAGCATCAACCAAGAATTGTGGTGCAATTTGCAAAACGGAAAGTGCCATTATGATAATTCCGACTGTTAAAACCATGCCCAAAACTGGAATAATCACCAAATTCGAAACAAAAAACAATCCGGGAAATTGATGAAAATAATACAAACTTAAAGGCAAAACGCCAATTTGAGCTGCTGCTGAAACCGTTAACAATTGCCATGTTTTATCCAATAACCGCCAATTCGGTTTCCATAAATTGTACAATTTTGGCTGAATCCACACGATGGAAAAAACCGCCAGATAACTCAGCTGAAATCCGACTTCAAACAGATAATACGGATTAAACAACAGTAAAAAAAACATTGAAATAACCAAAGTTTTGTAGGTGCTTGAAGGCCGGTTTACATGCATGGCAATCGCAATGGCGGTAAACATGGCCACCGCCCTAACCACCGACGGAGACAAACCTGCAATGATGGCGTACATCCATAAAATTGATATTATGATAATTGACGCCGCCAATTTTCCATGTTTAAAATAGTGCATCGGCTTAAAAAATGATGTTAAAATCAACAGAATAATTCCAATATGCAAGCCGGAAATCGCCAAAATATGTATGGCGCCGGCACCGATATAACTTTGCTGCAATTCACTTGTAAGGTTTTGCCGTTGCCCCAAAAGCAAGGCGTTCACCACCGCCAATTCATCGTTTTTAAATCCGTATTGAATCAATGCCTTCGTTATTTTTTCTCTGATGTTGGCCGCAATTCCCTTTACCGTTTGTTTGGTTTTCTTCAGCCTTAAAAATTGGGAATTATCCCCATGAATTTGATGGTGAATCTGTTGCTGCTGCAAGTACTTTTTATAATTAAAACCATAGGGATTTAAAGGCTCCGCAATTGCAGAAAAAACCATTTTTACCGCCAAACAATCATCAACCTGCAATTGGTGTTTTGTGCTGTCTTTTTGGATGTTGACCAAGATTTTGCCGGTTGACTTTTCTCCGTTTAGCTGATAGACTTCCGCTTCATATTTGTCGTAATAGTTGGTTGATTTTAATACATTTTCAATTGAAATGAATGCTTTTACAGGTTTCTCAACAGAAAAATTCAACACTTTTGAATAATGATTTTTATGATTTAGCTGATTTTTGAACGTAATGGAGGCCAAACCAATGAAAAATGAAATCAAAAAAACCAATATTGGAAATAAAAATGGGGTCTGAAATTGCTTGTTTGCGTAAAAATAAGCGGCAGTAAAAAACAAGATTGATATCCCAAAAAAAACCGCCAAATACATAGGCTGAAAGCTGAAATAATTTCCAGTAAGAATTCCTACTATTAAAAAGAAGGTAAGTTGAGCCGGTATAAATTTCAGAAACTTTATCATAGCCCGATAAAGTTAATCAAAAAACAATAAGATTTGAAAATTTATGGTATGATTTTTAAACCAAAATGCCGGTAACAATTGTTACAGACTGATTTTTATCACTATTGACCACTTCCTATAAAGGTAATTTTGATCGATTTATAAAATTTATATCATGAAAAATATCTTTATCAGCCTTCTTTTTATTTTAATTTTTAGCACTGGTTCCTTCGGACAAAATTTATCGCCCTATCTTAAAATTGGCGAAACAACCGAAAGTATGCAAGAGGCTTCCGAAAAAATTACAAAAGCCTTACAAAACAATTCCTTTACAATTTTAGGGACTTACAATCCATCAAACAAAAGCACTTTAAAAGTAATTGCTTTTACCAGAACCGATTTAAAAAATACAGTTGTAAAAGTTACCGACAGGGGCGCTCTTGCTGCGGTATTTAAAGTTGGTTTGGTTTCAAAAAACGGAAAAGTGACCATGTCATATACCAATCCGGAATATATTTTAAGAGCTTATTTGGGTGACAATTACAATACCTATAAAAGCACCTTTCAAAAAGTTACTTCCGATTTAAAAACAACTTTTTCATCAATTGGCACAGAGTTTAAACCTTTTGGCGGGATTGTAAAAGCCGAAAATTTAAAAAAATATCATTATAAAATAATGATGCCTTACTTTACCGATCCAGTTACGCTTAATGAATTTTCATCTTTTGAACAAGGCGTAAAAACAATAGAAGCCAATTTGAGAGCTAAAAAAGGAGCAACCGTTTTGGTTTATAAACTGGTGTATGAAACAGAAAATGTTGCAGTTTTTGGTATTGGACTTCAGGATAAAGCAAAAGGGGAATCTTATTTCTTGCCAATTATTGGCGAAGACAATATTGCCGCAATGCCTTATGAAATTATTTTGCAAGATAAAAAAGCAACGATGCTTCCCGGAAAATACAGATTGGCGGTAAGCTGGCCTGAATTAACTATGGGAACTTTTATGAAAATTGTGAGCACTCCGGGAAATATTGAAGATACGTTGGAAGCTATTTGCAAATAATTTTAGCTAAAAACCTTAACTATTAAAAATCGCCGGAATATTCATTTATTTCAGCGATTTTTCTATGATTAATTCAGCCACTTTTTTGGAAGCGCCTTTGCCTCCGAGTTTTTTCTCCAAATCGTAATAATCTATAAACATCAAGGCGCGTTGGTAACCGTCAATAATTTTATGAAGTTCAATCTCTAAATTTTGTTCGTTAAAATCGTCCTGAATCAATTCTTTCACCACCTCTTTGTCCATAATAAGATTTACCAGCGAAATAAATTTCAATTTCACCAAACGCTTGCCAATTTGGTAGGATACATTACTGGTTTTATAACAAACAATTTGTGGAATTTTAAACAAAGCCGTTTCCAACGTTGCCGTGCCGGAAGTGACGATGGCCGCGTAGGAAACCGACAACAAATCGTAGGTTTTGTTGGGAACGAATTTCACATTGTCTTTGGTGATAAACTGCTGGTAAAATTCAAAATCCTGACTGGGCGCACCGGCAATCACAAACTGAAAATCAGGGAATTTATCGACGATGTTTAACATCACCGAAAGCATTTTTTTTATTTCCTGCTTTCTGCTTCCCGGCAATAATGCAACAATAGGTTTTTCGTTCAACTGATGCGCTTCCCTAAACGTATTTTCATCTATTTGAGTTCTGTCGGCAATGGCATCAATTAATGGATGACCCACAAAATGAACCGGAAAATGGTGCTTTTTCTCATAAAAATCCTTTTCAAAAGGCAAAATCACATACATTTCATCCACATCGCGTTTAATAATTTTGATGCGATTTTCTTTCCAGGCCCATATTTGGGGTGAAATATAATAATGGACTTTAATGCCTTCATTTTTTGCAAATTCAGCAATTCTCATATTAAAACCCGGATAATCTATTAAGATCAAAACATCAGGTTTAAAATTTACCAGATCCTTTTTGCAAAGATTGATATTTTTAAAAATTTCACCAATATTCATAATAACTTCTGCAAAACCCATAAATGCCAAATCGCGGTAATGTTTCACCAAAGTACCGCCAACTTCCTGCATCAAATCGCCTCCCCAAAATCTAATTTCGGCTTGCGGATCTTTCGCCATCAGTGCCTTCATTAAATTTGATCCATGCAAATCTCCCGAAGCTTCGCCAGAAATAATGTAATACTTCATCTGTTTAAATTTTATTTTTTAGCGGTAACAGATGGCTGCCTGCCTGCCGGACAGGCAGGTTCGCCATTAATAATTCCTTTGCGTAAAAAAATTTGTAATGCTCGTTTCATTTTGTGTTTACTTAGAAAATAATGTTAACAATAAAACAATAAAAGCGATTAAAAAAGTTTCCATCATAACGCCTCTGGCCCTATAAATTTGTTTCTTTTTTAAAAATACAAAAAATACAAAAAAGTTAGCAACGGCGCCAAGCACCAAAACTTTGCCTTCTAAATTTCCTTCTTTTATGAGTTCCAAACTTTCATAAAAATCTACTGTGGAAAAAAATTCAATAAAAAGAAAACAACCAAACGAAGTTGCCACCAAAGCGACAAAAAAACCAATAAGCAGTTCCTTTTTCATATCAAAATTTAGTTAGTTCAATGTAAAAATTACAAATTCCAAGTGTTTAATTTTTGTAAAAAATGATGCGCGGTTAAGTCAAATTGTACAGGAACAACAGATATATAATTATTAGCCAGCGCCCACTCGTCCGTATCTTCGCCTTTATCCATATTCACAAATTTTCCTGTGAGCCAATAGTACGTTTTTCCTTGCGGATTAACACGTTTGTCAAATTCTTCCACCCAATTTGCACGCGCTTGCCGGCTGATTTTAATACCGTTAAAGGTTTCGCTTTTTGGAAAGTTAACATTTAGCACAACACCATCCGGCAATCCGTTTTCCAAAACGTTCAGAGCTATTTTTTTGATGTATGCTTTTAAAGGTTCAAAATTGGCATTCCAGGAATAATCAAGCAAAGAAAATCCGATGGCGGGAATTCCTTCCACGCCGGCTTCCACAGCGGCACTCATTGTTCCTGAATAAATAACGTTGATTGAGGAATTTGATCCGTGATTGATCCCAGAAACACACAAGTCCGGTTTTCTGTCTAAAATTTCACTGACGGCCAACTTTACGCAATCGGCGGGCGTTCCGGATGATTGGTATTCCTTTTGTGGTCCGTCATCAATTTTTATCAAATCGCAATACAAAGTTTCATTAATGGTAATTGCGTGTCCCATTCCGCTTTGCGGACTGTCGGGTGCAATCACAACCACATCACCAATTTCATTCATTACAGAAATTAGGATTCTAATTCCCGGTGCCGTAATTCCATCATCATTGGTGACTAAAATCAAAGGTTTTTTATTCATCTTATTCAAATTAAACAACAAATTTAGGCTATTTTATTTGCTTACAATATATTAAAATTTAACATTTTTTAAAGCAGCATTAAATTATTATTTCATTATTATTGCGTTTGCCAAATAAGAAATTACCTAAAAAATAGATAAAAAATGGAAATTAACATTTTTGGGTTTTTAGTTAAAATGGTGGTAAAATGTTTGAAGCCTTCTTATGAATTTATAAAAAAAGGTTAATTTAGACGTCTAACCAAAAAATGGCACTATTTTAGTAGTTGCATAAAAAACAAATTAATAAATATTGAATCGACAGATGATGATCAGAAAGTTTAAATTATTGTTGCCATTGCTCTTTGTATTTAGCTTGTTTACTAGCTTCAAGGCAATTGCCGGCACCGACCCAAAAGACAAAGTTTTATTAACTATTTTAAAATATGTGTTAATACAAGGCCATTACGAACCTCAGCAAATTGATGATGCTTTTTCCGTAAAGGTTTATGATGAATTTTTGGAAAGATTGGATCCTTCCAAACGGTATTTTCTGCAATCGGATATCGATGAATTTTCAGCCTATAAAACTAAAATTGATGATCAAATAAACAACGAAGATTTAACATTTTTCTTTTTGGTTTATGAACGTTTTATGCAACGCACCGAAGAATCAAAAACCTATTACAAAGAAATTTTGGCGAATAAATTTACTTTTGAAGCCAAAGAAACCTTAGAAATTGATCCGGAAAAAATAGCCTATCCAAAAACTAAAAATGATTTGGTAAACATTTGGAATAAGCAATTAAAATATAATGCGCTTACGCGTTTGTACGACAAAATTAGTGATGAGGAAGACAAATTAAAAGCCGACAGCACTTACGTTAAAAAACCCGTGGACTCTTTGGAAATTGAAGTGCGTGAAGCGACTTTAACAAGCATGAACGATCTTTATGAAAGAATTGACGAACTTACTTATTCCGATTGGTTTTCAACTTACGTGAACTGCATTGCTGAAACTTTTGACCCGCATACCACCTATTTTGATCCAAATGTGAAAAAACAATTTGATATTTCCATGGCGGGAAAATTAGAAGGCATTGGAGCGCGACTTCAAAAGAAAAACGATTATACCAAAGTTGATGAATTGATTTCAGGCGGTCCGGCATGGAAATCGGGTGAATTGGAAGTTGGCGACATCATTTTAAAAGTGGCTCAGGGAAATGAAGAACCTATTGATATTGTTGGCATGCGTTTAGACCATGCCATTGAATTTATTAAAGGCAAAAAAGGAACTGAAGTACGATTGACCGTCAAAAAAATAGACGGCACCATTAAAATCGTTTCCATTATCAGAGACATTGTTGAACTGGAAGAAACTTTTGTAAAATCGAGCATCATCAAAAAAGACGGCAGAACTTTTGGCGTTATTAATTTACCTAAGTTTTATATAGATTTTGACGAAAAAAACTTCAGAAACTCTACCACAGATATGGCCCAGGAAATTGAGCGTCTGAAAAAAGAAAACGTGGAAGGAATTTTGTTGGATTTAAGAAATAATGGCGGCGGATCATTGCAAACAGCGATTGAAATTAGTGGATTGTTCATCAATAAAGGTCCGATTGTACAAGTAAAATATCGTGACAGAAGCCCAGACATAAAAAATGACACAGATCCAAAAATTCAATGGAATGGTCCTTTAGTGGTTTTGGTGAATGAACTGTCTGCATCTGCATCAGAAATATTTGCGGCAGCCATGCAAGATTACCACAGAGCCGTAATCATAGGCGGCAAACAAACCTACGGAAAAGGCACTGTTCAAAGCGTGTTGGATTTAAATAAATATCACAATTTGAATGATGAAGATTTGGGCGCCCTAAAAATAACCATCCAAAAATTCTACAGAATTAATGGCGGTTCCACACAAATGGAAGGCGTACATTCTGATATTATGTTGCCAAGCAGATACAGCTATATGGAAATTGGTGAACGCGATTCAAAAAATGCGTTGAAATTTGATAAAGTTCCTGCAGCCAATTATGCACTTTGGAACAATTACGAAAACTATGACCTTGCCATCAACAACAGCAAAAAACGAATTGAAAATAACAAATATTTCAAATTAATAGATGAAAATGCGAAGTGGTTAAAAAGTTCACAGGATGAAAGTTTGGTTTATTTAAATATTGATGATTATAAAAATGATTTGGAAAGTCACAAAAATGAATCTTTAAAATATAAAGAAATTGGTGAATACACCTCTAATTTAACTTTTACATCACCTTTTTATGAAAAACCTTTGTTGGAAGCCGATAAAGATTTGGCCGAAAAACGTGAAGCTTGGCATTCCAATTTGAAAAAAGATATTTATGTTGAAGAGGCTTTAAATGTACTCAGCGAATTAAAAATAAAACCACAAGTTCAATTGGTGAAAAATTAATTTTAAAATAGTGTAACTTTACACTTGTAAAGAAATAACTATTGAAAACTAAAGTAAATTCATTATCAGCATTAGCACTCCAGAAGTTTAAAAAAAATACTGCTGGAGTGTTTGCTTTTTGGTTTGTGATTTTATGTGCTTTGGCAGCCATATTTGCCTATGTTTTAGCGCCCGACAACAGCAGCAATGCCAATCAGATGCATTTGGAAATTCATTCCAAAAAACCGGGTTTTGAAGTTTTAATGTTGTCTATTCCTTCAGAAAAAACAATCGACCAATCTATTTTTTCCATTATTTTATTTGGCAATAAAAGTCCGAAAACTGAAATTCCGATTTCTGATTACCGCATTTCCGAAACCGAATTGATTATTCATACCTATGCTGAAAACAATGCGGCCAGTTTAAAAAAAACATTTCCGCTCTCAAAATTTCAGGGGAAAGACATTTCAAACTTCATTAAAACAAAAAAATTCTATTTAGGAACCGACAAATACGGAAGAGATTTGCTGAGCAGAATGTTAATTGGAACAAGAATCTCTTTTTCCATCGGTTTTATTGCGGTTTTCATTTCCTTGGTGATTGGGCTTTCCATTGGCGCTATCGCGGGTTATTTCGGCGGCAAAATTGACGCTTTTATTATGTGGCTCATCAATATTACCTGGTCAATTCCAACGTTGCTTTTGGTAATTGCCATCACCTTGGCACTGGGAAAAGGGTTTTGGCAAGTGTTTATTGCCGTTGGATTAACGATGTGGGTTGAAGTTGCACGTGTTGTGCGCGGACAACTGATCAGCGCAAAGGAAATGCAATATGTGGAAGCAGCAAAAGCCTTGGGGTTTTCAAACTTCAGAATCATTTTTAAACATATTTTGCCCAATATTATGGCGCCAGTGATTGTGATTTCGGCAGCCAACTTTGCCGGCGCCATTTTAATGGAAAGCGGCTTGAGTTTTTTGGGAATCGGCGCGCAACCTCCAATACCATCTTGGGGCGCTATGATAAAAGACCATTACAGTTATATCATTTTAGGAAAAGCCTATCTGGCCATTATTCCCGGATTGGCAATTATGAGTTTGGTGATGGCTTTTATGCTGATAGGAAATGCCTTACGCGATGCTTTGGATGTTAAAAATTAAAAAACTAAAAAATTTCAACCTTTCTTTAGCTTAGATTTATTAAAACGAAACTTAAACCCTAAATTTACACCTCAAAAAACAGTCAATGAATTTCGAAGTTACTTTTAAAACAAAATGGTCGGATTTTGACCCAAACAGACATATGCGTCATACGGCGTATAACGATTATGCCGCAGAAGTTAGGGTGCGATTTTTTCAGGAACACGGACTTTCCATCAACGAATTTGCGAAATTGAATATAGGTCCGGTCTTGTTTAAAGAAGAAACTTCCTTTTACAAGGAAATACATATTGGTGAAGATATTACCGTTAAAATGGAATTGGAAGGCGTTTCAAAAGGCATTGAACGCTGGCGTTTTAACCATCATATTTACAATGAAGCCGGTAAACTTTCGGCTGAAATTAAAGTGTATGGCGCCTGGATAGATTTGGTAAAACGCAAACTGACAGCACCGCCACAAAAATTTGTGACCATCTTTGATGATCTTCCAAAATCTGAAAATTTTCAAGAAATTATGTTGAAAAGTGAAAAATAGAAAAGCAGTTTACACCATTATAACCTTGCTTATCGCCATCGGATTTTATTTTTATGATGGCTACGCTTTTGAAACAGGCGTTACAAATAAAACAGAAAATATTTCTGATTTTGATTTTTTTCCGACTTCAACAACCGGACAAATTGTTCATCATCAATTTTATTCGCTTTCCTATAACGAAAAATATGAACAGGCAGAATGGGTAGCCTATGAATTAACGCAAAAACAACTTTCAAGCATCTCTATTAAAAGACCTTATTTTGAAAAAGATCCCAAGGTAACAACCCAAAGTGCTCACTACAAAAATTTTAAAGATTCAGGTTACAACAAAGGACATTTATGTCCGGCCGGGGATAGAAAATTTTCTGTGGAAGCCTATAATGAAACATTTTTTACCTCTAACATTTCACCGCAATCTTATGAATTTAACGGTGGCGTTTGGAACAGATTGGAAGAAAAAGTAAGATACTGGGCCCAAAAATATCAAAAATTATACATTGTAACGGGTGGTGTTTTAACGCCACATTTAAAAACAATAGGCAGCGAAAAAGTAGCCGTTCCGCAATATTTTTATAAAATAATTTTAAATCACAATGGCGCTGAAGCAAAAGCCATTGCATTTTTAGTTCCTCATGAAAAATCAGAAAAAGGATTGTACCAATTTGTCACCAGCATTGATGAAATTGAAACCTTAACCGGCATCGATTTTTTTCCTGAATTGCCTGATGACATTGAAAATGAAATAGAAAAATTGAGCAGTTATAAGAATTGGGCTTTTAAGTAATTCTGAGAATATCCCATTAAAAAAAACGAGTTGGAAAAGTATCTAACGTTGGCGAAATTCTAAAATTAACACAAACATAAAAAAATTAACCGCAAATCCCGCAAAGTAAATACGCAAAGAGCGCCAGAAATATTGAAATTATTCATTATTAATTGAAGCCGCGTTAGCGATTGAAGTAAAAACCTTTTTGAGCTTTTTCAGCGAAAAAAGTTTGGAACGAAAAGCGCGACCCGCAGGGAAACGCCCACCAAAAAGGCGGGCAGGCCTACCAAAAAAGTCGGCAGACCCACCTAAATGGCTGACAAGGCCAAAATATTGTTTAGAGAATTGGTTTCATTGATGAAATTTAACCGCAATAACCCATTAAAAACAAAAGCGCTGGAAATTTCCGGCGCTTTTATATTTATATATACTTATTATTTCCAGAAAGCGGCATACAAAGCCACTAAAATAATCATCACCGCAAAGGCGCCAATATTAAATTCAGGACTAGTTTTAAACAATTCTTTTGAAAGCGGAATACCTTTTTCATCGTCTTTTCCTTTATTTTGGGTCCAGCTCACAATTGCGATAACAATCATAGTTAGTATTGCTGTATATCCCATTTGATCCATAAAAGGAATATTCACAAAAATTGGATTTGTGGACCATCCATTTGGCGCAACTTTAAAGTACATAGCAATTGGAATGGAGGTTAAAGCACCAACAATTGCCGCTCTATTGGTCGTTTTCTTCCAGAACAATCCCAAGATAAATACGGCTAAAATTCCCGGACTCACAATACCTGTATATTCTTGAATAAATTGAAAAGCCTGATCAATGCCACCCAATAAAGGTGCCATAACGCAAGCGATCGCCAACGCGATACCTGCAGAGATTCTTCCCATATTCACTGTACTTTTATCACTTGCATTTTTGTTGATGTACTGTTTGTAAATATCCATGGTAAAAATGGTTGAAGTTGAATTCAACATAGAAGCCAAAGAAGATACGATCGCAGCCGCTAAAGCTGCAAAAGCAACGCCTTTTAATCCGGTAGGCAAAAATTGCAACAACCAAGGGTAGGCTTTGTCCGCTTGTTCCAAAGTTGGTAAATTTTTAAGTCCGGCCACGCCTAAATTTGCCATAATCTCAGGATCGTTCACCATCACATAGGCGGCTATTCCCGGAATTACCACAATTAATGGAATTATTAATTTTAATCCAGCAGCCAATAAAATCCCTTTTTGAGCTTCTTTTAATGATTTAGCTGCCAATGTACGTTGAATAATATACTGGTTGAATCCCCAATAATATAAATTCGCTACCCACATACCGCCAAGCAAAACGCCAATTCCCGGCAGTTTATCATAATAAGGACTTGATTCATCAAAAATCATCACAAATCTTTCAGGTGCCGCTTCATACACTGTTTTTAAACCAGCCCACATGCCTTCACCACCGGAAACCATATTTAATGCGAGATAAGTTGTAACCAAACCTCCCAAAACCAAAAACACCACCTGAATGACATCTGTCCAAGCAACTGCTGAAAGTCCGCCATATAAAGAATACGCAGCTGCAAACAGCGCCAATCCAATAACGCCATAAATCATAGGAATTCCCATAATGGTTTCTAAAGCTAGTGACCCTAAATATAAAACCGAAGTTAAATTCACAAACACGTAAAGTGCAATCCAGAATACGGCTAAAATGGTTTTTAAGTTGGTAGAAAATCGTTTTTCAACAAATTCGGGAATGGTGTACAATCCTTTTTCAATAAAAATAGGCAAAAAGAATTTCCCCACAATAATCAGGGTAATGGCCGCCATCCATTCATAGGAAGCAATTGCCAATCCCAAAGCAAAACCGGAACCCGACATTCCGATAAACTGTTCGGCGGAAATATTTGCCGCAATTAATGAAGCGCCAATCGCCCACCAAGGCAATGATTTACTAGCCAAAAAATAATCTTCGGCAGTTTTTTGATGTCCTTTTTTGTCTCTGGAAACCCATAAACCTACGCCTAAAATTAATACAGCATACGCTATAAAAACGAAATAATCCCAAAATCCGAAATGTGCAGTCATGATATTTTATTAGTGTTTAGTTATTGATTCGTGTTGTTATTTCTTTTGGCATAGCTGATTTTTTTGTTGAATTTATTAAAATATGATTGTCTCAAATACGCTTCAGAATTTTTGGAGTAAACAACAGAAAGATGCGCAGAACCATTATTTTTTAAATTGAAATCGATTTTATTATTGATTGAAGTGACTGAAATAAAACCATTATTATAAATGGAAAGTTCGTCAATTATAATAATTTTTCCTAAAGATGCTATATTTACAACGTTTTCGGAGCCGATAAAATCAATTTCCTTCATCAACAGGCAAAATTATTTACTTAATTTATATTTTAGTACGCTAACATAGTAAATTTATCGTTACGAAATTGCTTATTTATTTGTGGAATTTAGAAAATAAACGATTAAAATTTTCGAAACTGGATTTTTATATACATTTTTAAGAACAATGTTCAATTTTCAAAAAATTCAGAAAAATATGCCGACTGTCTTTCAAATAAGTAAGTCAATCCAAGACGAAAAATTTTAAAGTTGAAAAAGGTTTCCTTAATCAATTAATATCACGTAACCATGTTGATTTTCATATATCTATAAAACCAATTTATTTTTTTTCTCAACTATTTCGTAAAAAAATATGTAACTTTATATAGCGCTATTTTCTTAAAACAGCAGCTATGAATCATAAAAAATCGAAATCCGTCGCCGTTATCGTCGCACATCCCGATGATGAAACATTGTGGGCAGGCGGAACTATTTTAAGCCACCCTTTTTGGAAATGGTTTATTGTTTCTCTTTGCCGAAAAAGCGATACAGAACGTGCCATAAAGTTTTTTAAATCTTTGGAAATTTTAGGCTCGGAAGGAATTATGGGCGATTTAGACGATGGCCCCAATCAAAATCCATTGGATGAAAATGAATTGGAGCAGACCATCCTAAAATTATTGCCTCCCAAACATTTCGACCTGATAATTACACATAGCCCAAATGGTGAATACACAAAACATCTCAGGCATGAAGAAACCGGAAAAGCGGTGATTAAATTGTGGCGGGAAGGCAAAATCTTGGCAAAAGAACTTTGGCTTTTTGCCTATGAAGACGGCCAAAAGAAATACCGCCCTAAACCCATAAAAAGTGCTTCAGTATTGTTTAATCTTCCTGAAGAGATCTGGTTGAAAAAATACAAACTGATTACAGAAACATACGGATTTGAAAAATCAGGTTTTGAAGCCGAAACAACGCCAAAAGCAGAAGCCTTCTGGAAATTTAGGGATCCGAATGCGGCCCAAAAATGGTTTTCCGAAGAAAATATAAGCTGTTTTAAAAAAAAACTTACTATTTAAATGATAAAATTAATGTGTTATGAAAGTATTGTTATTATATGATTATCCGCCTTCTCCGGGCGGACTTGCAACACAAGGCGATTTACTTTACAAAGGTCTTTTAAGTCTGGGCGTTGATGTTCATGCCGTCAATTTAGAATCGGAACAAGAAAAAGAATGGTATTACAAGTGGTTTAAGCCGGATGTGGTTGTTGGCGTAGGTTATTGGGGACACACGCCCCATTTAGTGCTCCATCCGCAAAAACATGGCGTTCAGCCGGTTCCTTGGCTGGTGGCCGATGGCTATATTGCCAACTATCAGGACACACTCAATGCACTTCCATTGATATTGGTCACTTCTAATTGGGTGAAGGAAATGTATGTGCGCGATGGCATAAAAAGCGACCATATTGTGGTTTTGCCCGTTGGCTGTGATACAGATTCCTTTTCGCCTTTTGGTAAAAATGACCCTAAAGTTGTGGCAGTGCGGGAATCATTTGGCATTGCGCCAGATCAGCTTATGATTTTGACTGTTGGCGGCGATGCTGCCTCAAAAGGGGCACAGGAAGTGATGCAGGCGCTTGCTGTAATTAATGGTAAGGTACCGTACTGGAAATATATTTGCAAGGTTTGGCCCCAAAAACGAAGCAGACTTCAAAATTCGGCCGATATGGAATTGGCCAAACAACTGGGAATCGAAAAAAAAATCACCTATACTTCAGGCGTTGTCTCACGTAATTATATGCCTTATTTGCTGAGCGCCTGCGATATTTACGCGGCACCGTCAAGGCTGGAAGGTTTTGGAATGCCACAAGTGGAAGCGGGTGCATGCGGAAAACCTGTAATTGGAATCAATGCTATGGGAATGCTTGACACCCTTGTTCAAGGCAAAACGGCATTTTTGGCAAATGTGGCCCAAAAAATCATTGTAAATGAAGTGGTTCTCGGCAAAGAATCAGGTTATGAAGACCAACACCGGATTCTATTTGACACCCCGCGGACAGTGGATTACCGTGCTAGCGTTCACGATATTGCCAAATATTTGATGGATTTGATGACCGATGCCCCACTGCGTGAAAAAATGGGAAAAGCAGGAAGAAACAGGGCGGTTGAAAATTTCGACTACCGAGTGGTTGCTAAACAATTTGTTCAAATTATGAATGATAAACTGGGAATAAAGTAATTTACGGGAATTATGGAAACAGCAATCTGGAAAGAAATCCAACAAGCCAAAAAAGCCGCTCTTGAAGTGTTGATCCACAATGCCAACGGGCCTGTTGACGGACTGCCGCGTACAGCAGGATGGGGATATCCCGAACCTTATACCCGGGATTTGATATTTTCTATTTTTGGTATTGCAGTTTCTGACAATCAGTATCTAATGGAAAGTATCCGAAATGTGCTGGAAACGCTGGCAAAAAATCAGACGGAACACGGCCACATCACTTCGTTGGTTAATGATAAAGAAAATCGAGGCGCCAGTGATACAACGCCGCTATTTCTGCTTGGCGTAGGCATATTCAGAAAAGTAACGGGCGAACAAAATTTTCTTCTGGAAGCAGTCCAAAAGTCCTTGACCTGGATGGAATTTCAATCTCCACTGGATTTATATTTGGTGGCGCAACAACCCACAAGCGATTGGCGCGATGAACAATGGGTTCTTGGGTATGGATTATTTGTGAATACGGTTGTTTACAGTTACCTAAGGCTATTGAATCAGCATGAAAGAGCGGATAAGATGTTTACGGCAATGCGAAATTTTACCTATTCAGAAAATTCAGGATCCAATACGCTTCGTGAAGGTTTTAGGCTGAGACAAAAACCCTATTTTGCGTTTTGGTCCTACAAAATTTACAGCAGCGAACGCTTCGACCTTTTGGGAAACAGCATCGCCATCCTTTCCGGATTGGCATCAACTTCCGAAGCGGAAAAAATGATTTTGTGGGTTGAAGAGATGTGTGACTCAATGAAAAAAAGCGGCGAACTCACCTGCAATCTGCCGCCCAATTTTTTCCCTTTTATACAGCCGGAAGATCCCGATTGGATTCCCCGATATGAAGTTTACAATAGGCCTGGAGAATACCACAATGGCGGTATCTGGCCTTTTATTTGCGGATTCTATGTGGCCACACTCGTTGCCGCCAATAAGCAAAAGCTCGCTATGGAAAAACTCATTGAGCTCACAAAAATCGTAAAATTATCAAATACCAATAGCCTGGATTTCGGATTTAATGAATGGATAAAAGCACAGGACGGGAAGCCAAAAGGACAAGATTGGCAAACCTGGTCTGCCGCACTTTATCTATATGCCGCAAAATGTGTTGAATTAAACAGCACCCCGTTTTTTGATGAAATAAGAACCTAATTTTTTGCCAAGAGAATTCTAATCAAAAAAACAAAGAAGAAGTGGGCGCATCTGTCGCCGATTATTTAATCAACAAAATAAATGCTTTTAAACCCACAAAATTAAAACCTTTTGTATTGGGATTGCCCACAGGCTCTTCACCAATACCTACTTACAAAGAATTGATAAGAAGGCATAAATTGGGCGATATTTCGTTTAAGAATGTCCTCACATTCAATATGGATGAATATGTGGGGATTCCGGACTCCACCTGCCTAACGGACAGGCAGGCTCGGGATAAACTTCTCGTCTCTCCGCCTCTATTATTTCAAACTATCATTGGTAAAAATAAAAAAAGCCTCTCGTTCCCGAAAAGCTTTTTGTGCGGGCGGAGAGACTCGAACTCTCAAACCTCGCGGCACCAGATCCTAAGTCTGGCGTGTCTACCAATTTCACCACGCCCGCATTATTGTGGGTGCAAATATACACAATACTTACAAATTGCAAAGTACATCGTGCTCTTTTTTCAATAATTCAATCAAAAAAAAATTGCGTAAATTTGAAATCATTAATTTATTCATATGGAAAATATAAAAACCTACGTAAATCAGCATAAAGACCAGTTTATTGCCGAGTTAATTGAACTGCTTAAAATCCCATCCGTGAGCGCCGATTCGGCTTTCAGCAAAGATATTTTAAAAACTGCCGATGCGGTAAAAAACGCCCTTAAAAAAGCGGGTTGCGACAAAGTTGAAATATGCGAAACCCCAGGAAATCCAATCGTTTACGGAGAAAAAATAATCGACAAAAATTTGCCGACCATTTTGGTGTACGGACATTATGATGTGCAGCCAGCCGACCCAATCGATCTTTGGGATTCGCCGCCGTTTGAGCCGGTGATCAAAAAAACTGAAATCCATCCCGAAGGCGCTATTTTTGCCCGAGGCGCCTGCGACGATAAAGGTCAGGTTTATATGCACGTAAAAGCATTGGAATATATGGTTTCAACCAACCAACTTCCTTGCAATGTGAAGTTTATGATTGAAGGAGAAGAAGAAATTGGCTCCGTAAGTTTGGCCTGGTTTGTTGAACGCAACCAAGAAAAATTGGCCAACGACATTATTTTAATTTCAGATACTGGAATGATTTCTAACTCACAGCCATCCATCACCACCGGTTTGCGCGGGTTGAGTTATGTTGAAGTTGAAGTTACCGGCCCAAACCGCGATTTACATTCTGGCTTGTACGGCGGCGCTGTGGCAAATCCTATCAATATTCTGGCAAAAATGATTGCTTCTTTGCATGATGAAAATAACCGCGTTACCATTCCTGGATTTTATGACAAAGTAGCGGATTTATCGAAAGAAGAACGGGCAGAAATGGCAAAAGCGCCGTTTTCTTTGGACGATTATAAAAAAGCGTTGGACATTGAGGAAGTTTACGGCGAAAAAGGTTATACCACCAACGAACGAAATTCCATCCGTCCAACTTTGGACGTTAACGGAATTTGGGGAGGCTATATTGGTGAAGGTGCAAAAACGGTGATTGCCAGCAAAGCGCACGCGAAAATATCTATGCGTTTGGTGCCAAACCAAGATTGGCAGGAAATAACCGAATTGTTCAAAAATCACTTCGAGAAAATAGCGCCAAAATCGGTGAAAGTAAAAGTGAAACCGCATCATGGCGGACAAGGTTACGTAACGCCAATTGACACCATTGGTTACAAAGCCGCAAGCAAAGCGTACCAGGAATCGTTTGGCGTAGCGCCTATTCCTCAGCGCTCAGGCGGAAGTATTCCTATTGTGGCGCTTTTTGAAAAAGAACTGAAAAGCAAAACTATTTTAATGGGATTTGGGTTGGACAGCGATGCCATCCACTCGCCAAACGAACATTTTGGTGTTTATAATTACCTGAAAGGCATTGAAACCATTCCGTTGTTTTACAAATATTTTACGGAAATGTCCTAAAAAGGAAGCCCAAATTTGCGATGCAAATTTGGGCTTCCTTTTTTTGTTTATTTTTTATTCTGAATTCCAGTACGGACAAGTCGCGACTTGTCCCTACATTTTCTTCACAAACTTCGTCAAAATCACAATTTGAATTCCGTCCACTTTGCCTTCAATATGCTCGGCATTTTCGTGAACCAAAGAAATTCTTCGCACGGCAGTTCCACGCTTTGCAACCATACTCGATCCTCTAACCGGCAAATCCTTAATTAAAACTACCGTATCCCCGGTTTCCAAAATCACGCCGTTGCTGTCTCTGTGCACAATTTTATCGCTTGCCGTTTCACCTAAACCGCTTGCTTTCGCCCAAGCCAATGTTTCTTCATCCAAATAAAGCATATCCAGCAAATCTTGTGGCCAACCTTCTGCCTTTAAACGAGTTAACATACGCCAAGCCATCACTTGCACCGCCGGCACTTCACTCCACATACTGTCGTTTAAACAACGCCAATGATTCGCATCAACCGCATCTTCATTTTCAATTTGATGGCTGCAAGTGGCACAAACCACCACGCTGTCATCCTCATTTCCATTTTTTGCAGGTGGCACTTCATAAGCGCTTAAATCGGCTGTTGATCCGCACAATTCACATTTAGAACCGCTGCGGGCGTCTAATTTTTTCGATATTCCCATACTGTGTTTTTAAAAACGCAAAACTACGGTTTATAAACAGCAATCGCAACCTCTTCAATAAATCAGTGTTTTTGGGCGTTCCCTACGGGCGGGCAGTCCGTTGCAAGTCCTCGTCACGCCCAAAAGCGTGTCTGAGGGCTTTTCACTTCCTTCCCTAACGCAAAAGCCTATCCCCAGCCATATCTGGAGGAAATGGAGTTTGATTTAGTCATTAAAGAAAGATATTTCTTAAAAACAACAATTCAATTTTTAACTTTAGAACTGACAATTTGTGAACTGTCTCTACAATCATTTTCATTATAGCATACACAATAAATATCCATTTCTGCTGTTATTTTTATTTTACCGTCATTTTAATTATACCAAAGATTGTTTTAATTTGAAAAGCTTTTTTAACGCTAAGTACTTCAAAACTTTAGCCACTTTAAGTACTCCTTAAATTTAATAATCCTTTAAGAAAATATTTCAAAAACTTTTACGTTATTTGCATAACAAACTACTATGTTATGCTTAATCGATTCTTTTGGATGTGCTCAGGCGCAGATACCGATATCCTAAAAACAAGCTCCAAAGCCGAACAACTCAAATATGCCGGGATTGGCGGCACCGTATTTTTTACGGCCGTTATGGCTTTTATTGCGGCAAGCTATGCGCTGTTTACTGTTTTCGACAACTATTACACCGCCATCTTTTTCGGATTTATTTGGGGATTGCTCATTTTTAATTTAGACCGCTTTATTGTTTCCACTATCAAAAAAAGCGATTCCAAATGGAAAGAAATTTGGCAAGCAACGCCACGAATTATATTGGCCGTCATTATTGCGGTGGTTATTTCAAAACCTTTGGAAATTAAGATTTTTGAAAAAGAAATCAATCAGGTTTTGTTAACCCAAAAAAATGAATTAACGTTGGCAAACAAAGCGCAAATTGCCAACCAGTTTACGCCTGCAATTACGGCCATTCAAGATGAAATAACCGGCTTAAAAAAAGAAATCGACAACAAAGAAGCCGAAACCAATGCCTTATATGAAACTTACATTGCAGAAGCGGAAGGAAGAAAAGGAACCAAACTGCTCGGTAAAGGTCCTGTTTATGAAGAAAAACGTGAAAAACATGACGCGGCCTTGGCCGAATTGCAACAAATAAAAACAGAAAATAAATCAAAAATTGCAGAAAATGAAACGCAAATAGCCACTTTAACCAAACAGCAAACAACACAAATTAACGCATCACAACCCATTATTGACGGTTTCGACGGATTAATGGCGCGGATAAACGCTTTGGAAGAATTGCCTTGGCTTCCTTCCTTTTTTATTTTCCTGCTGTTTTTGGCCATTGAAACTTCACCCATTTTGGCTAAATTAATCGCCTCAAAAGGTGAGTACGATTTCAAAACACAAGATGTTGAAAATTCAGTAAAAAATTGGGTGCAACAAAAAGAAAATCAGCGTGAAAAACTATTAAATACAGATGCTGCGCTCAACGAAGCCATTTACAACGAATTGGCCGACGAAAAGGAGCTGTACAATTACAAAAAGCAAAAAGCGCGCGAAATTTTACAATTTCAGGCAGATGCATTTCACAGCGCCCAAAAGAAAGTGGTTGGCTAATATTATCTTATTTCATAGAAAATTTATTCTTCCAACGGAAAAATAGTGACGCTGTATCCCAGCCAGTTTTGCAGTTTATCATAAATAATTTTTTGGTCTTCCGCAGAAAAATCCTTAATTCTTGTTTTATGCGAACCACCCTTTAAAATCATTTTTAAGGCATTCACATGAGGTTTCGGATTTGGCGCACACGCGCCCCAAGTATCGTATTCCCCATAAATATAGAGGATTTTGTGGCCTTTATTTTCCGCAAAATCGCGCACCTCATTGATATAATTGGGATTGTAGGTTAAATCCACATTTTTAGGCGCAAAACGCTTGTTTGTTGGTTGGTGGACAACTTTCAGCAAATCTTTCACCGGCGTGGTGTCAAACCCATAATAGCCCAACTCCGTCAAATGCTGGTAATAAGAAGGAAGTAATTCGGTATAAGTTTGATCATTGTAAAAAGAAATGCCCACAATGTTATTGATATAATTAAACATCGCTGCGGCTGTTGCATTTTCGGTTGGAATTTCATCGCAATTTCCGCCCCATTGCCAAAAGGAAAAAGGAAATTCCAATACCGCATATTCCAGAGCTTCTTCCACAGAAAGTTCTGTAAAAGTCATATTTTTTGTTGCTGCATAATTTACAATTTCACCTAAAATTGAATCTCTGTTTCTTAGTGTATTTCTTTGAAATTCGACAATTTTTGCACGGCAGGCAGCGCTTCCAACGGTATTTATATGGTTTTCTGTTCTTTTGTCTTCCTGCCCGTTAATCAGCGGCGCCACATAAGGAACGGCAACCTCCACATCCCAAGGATATTTCGATTTATATATCAACACAGTTTCGCCGCCTTTGCTTATTCCGGTTGAAATCCATTTTCCGGTATACAATCTTTTTAGTTTGGTCACCAATTTATGATAATCTTCAATGGCTTGGTCATTTTTTAAATATTGCCAAGGAATGGTATCGGGACGTGATTTTCCGTAAAACCGGTATTCAACCTGCACCTGATTTCCTTTCAATATTTTGCTTAATTCATAAGTGCCGGGATTTGCGTTATAGCCTTCGGTAACCAAAACGGTCGGCATTTTTGTGTCGGTATGCGATAAATAAACAAAATGTTTAAATGTTCCTGCTGAAGGATTTTCATGGTCTAACGGTTCATCCAAAACAATTTGGAATGCTTTTGTAAAATGATCTTTGGTTTCCATTTCGGTAATTTCGGCCGTTGGAAAAAGGTTTGTTAATTTTTGCTCAAACGTCAAAATTTCAACGGGATCTAATGCAACCACTTTGCAAGAGACCATTGAAAAACTTACTGCAACAAATAAAATCAGCGATTTATAAAACTTCATTTTTATTATTTAATTTTTTGATCCAATGATTTTTTCAATTAATTAAAATACTTATCAATCAATCCTGTCAATTCGGCCTGACTGTAAGGTTTTGAAATATAATCGTTACATCCGGCCGCTATGGCCTTTTCTCGGTCGCCTGGAAGTGCAAATGCCGTTTGTGCAAAAATAATGAGGTCTTTATTAAACTTCCTAATTTGTTCTGTGGCTTCATAACCATTTAATTCTGGCATCTTAATATCCATTAAAACAAAATCAATGTCGGGGTTATCTTTGCATAACTGTACCGCCTCAAGCCCATTTTTGGCAACTAAAGGCGCTTTGCAATACTCTTCAATCATTATTTCAAGCATGCTTTCTGAGACAACATCATCTTCAACGATTAATATTTTCAGATTTTTAGCTTGATATGCTTTTCCGGTTTCAGAAGTTACATGTGGCATATCCATTTTTGAATTTGGTTTTATATGATAGGGAATGGTAAAGTAAAAAATAGTGCTTCCATCCTTGCCGTAATGCATGTTTTCTTCTTCGCTTTCAACCCAAATTTCACCTCCCAACATTTCCACAAAAGCCTTCGAAATAGACAATCCCAAACCTGCGCCTTCATAATTTCTGGTTAATGATTCACTTCCTTGCCTAAACCGCTCAAAGATCAATTCCTTTTGTTCATTGCGAATACCTGCTCCGGTATCCTTTACAAAAAACTCAAGTTCGGCAAACTCAGATTCATTTTTTAGGTTATAGCCAAATTCTATAGCGCCGTGATTTGTGAATTTTATGGCATTTTTAACCAAATTGAGAAGGACTGCATATATTTTTTCGCCATCAGATTTAATCATCGCCTCACTATCCGCTAAGGTATTTTTATAGCTGAAATCAATTCCTTTTTGTGCAATTTCTTTTTTAAATAATGCATAGATGCTCTCTATTTGCTCATTAATATTAAATTCAGAATTATTAATTTCTATAATTCCGGTTTCTATTTCTGAGATTGTAATAATATCGTTTATAATATTGAGAATTCGTTTTCCACTATTCTCAATAACGTCAATATATTGGTGCTGTTTTTCAATTGTTAATTTTGATTCTTTCAGCAAATCTGAAAAGCCAAGAATACTGTTCATTGGTGTGCGTATTTCATGGCTCATATTGGCAAGAAAAGCCGTTTTTAATCGGTCGCTTTCTTCGGCACGTTCTTTGGCAAGCTGCAATTCTTTATTGATTTCTTTTAGCGATTCATTTTGGGATTCAATTTCTGCATTTTTTTCTTCAAGCATTTTTTCATGCTTTTTGCTGTCGGTAATATTTACGCCAATGCTGGCAGTTCCCAATACTTCATCCCGATCAGATTTTAATGCAATATTGTACCACAAAATATTTAATTCCTTACCTGCTTTTGTGAGTATTTTATTTTCATGGTTTTTTGAGAATTCCTTAATTTGCATTCCCTTAGAAAATAACTGTTTTAATTTTGCTCTTTCATCAAGTGGAACAAATGTGTCAAACCAGTTTTTTCCCATTACTTCCTCCCTGTCATAGCCGATAATTCGCAATAAATAATCGTTGCAAAAGTTTATGCTTCCGTCGTTGTTCAGCAAAAGTGACACAATATTTCCGCTTTCCAAAATCTGAGTGAATCTGCGTTCATATTCCTTTAACTTTAGTTGCGCCAATTCATTTTGCCGATTTTTATATTGTTTAACCATTAAAATCCCCAACAGCATGGTTACAGGGGAATAAATAAATATTAATGGAATTGCTATTGTTTTTAAGGTTGGGAAAATTAAATCAGCCGGAAGAAATATTGCACAGGCAGACATTATAATATGAACAACCAAACCCATAGCCAGCAATTCAAGACGATAATTATTCGATTTCCAATTTGGCCTAAATTTTCGCCATAACAAGCCAATTGTACCCGAGAAAAGAATTACTGCCAAGCCCATCCATAAACCATCGCCGCCAATATATAATCGTGCCAATCCAGTGACCAGCATGGTAATTATGGTTGGAATTGTGCCTAAAAACAGACCCGAAACAGCAAGTAACACAGAACGCATATCGAATGAAATTCCGGGAACCATCATCCATGGCGTAAACATCAAAATAATGCCCATCCCACCTATAATTAAGCCTGCTATAATTTTTGCTGAAGCACTTTTCACATCCTTGTCTCTGATCCAAATATTTTGATACAACAATGAAAAAGCAAGTAATATGGCCGAATTTTGTAACAATCCTATAACAATGGACTCGTTCATTTTTTTCCTTTAAATATTCAATTAACAGGGTTGTTTAATCTTTTTTGGGTTCACAATAAGAATGTATGACACCCTAATTGCTTTTTCCTTTACGGTAAAAAATATGTGAATTATTTTACTCCAATACCTTAAAAAAAGCCATAAATATAAGTTTAGATTGTTAAATTATTTCTTTTATTCTAAAACTTTTGTTGATATTTTTAAACAAAAAATAACCAATTACAAAATAATATGTCACTTATAAAAGGCTTGAGACTAAAATTTTCTATTCGTCCCTAAATTAAACTTTTTTGGCATAAAAACAGAAAAGGGAAACAATTTATTTTATATAACTAACAACGATTGCCTTATATTGCCTTTGGCTATTAAAGTTTCATCAGTGCTTCAATTTCTTCAACTTCGATAGGCATTTCTGCGGTTAAATTGAAATTTCCTTTCACAGTGATTAAATAATCATTTTCCAAGCGACAGCCAATGCCTTCTTCGGCGATGTAAATTCCAGGCTCGCAAGTTAGGATCATTCCAGCTTCAAATGGCCTAGTGTACAAACCAACATCATGCACATCCAAACCAATAAAATGAGCCGTTCCGTGCATAAGATATTTTTTGTAAAGCGGATTTTCAGGATCCTGGTTTTTAACTTTTTCAGCATCAAGTACGCCTAAATCAATGAGTTGCTGTTCAACCAAACTTGCCATTTGTTTTTCATATTCGGATGAAACCGCTCCGGGTTTTAATAATTTTGACCCTTCTTTTAAACAATGCAACACCGCATTGTAAACTTCTTTTTGTCTTTTTGAGAATTTCCCGTTTACCGGAAAGCAACGCGTCGTATCTGAATTATAATTTGCATAACACACGCCAAAATCCATCAAAACCATGTCGCCATCTTTGCAAATTGAATCATTTGTGTTGTAATGCAACGCGCAGGCATTTGCTCCGGAAGCCACAATGGGCATAAATGCATGGCGTTTTGCGCCATTTCTTATTAATTCATAAGTCAGTTCCGCTTCCAATTCGTATTCCATCATACCGGGTTTTACTGCTTTTAAAACCCTTTTAAAACCTCCAATACTGATATTGGCTGCTTGTTGCATCAAGGCAATTTCTTCTTCCCATTTAATTTGACGAAGTTCTCTTGTTATTTTTGCGGCACGCCGGTAATGATGCAAGGGATATTTTTCTTTGCATTTTGCAATCATCCGGTCTTGTTGCGTCAACATTTCGGAAGTCAGCGTTTTTTTATGCTCATTGTGACCCAAATAAAAAGTATCCGCTTCAAACGCCATATATTGCAATGTCAGGTCAAAATCCTGCAGCCATTTTACATTTTTTACGCCCGAAACTTCAAAAGCCTTTTCTTTCGTCAGCTTGTCGCCTTCCCAAATCTTTATCAGTTCGCTGGTTTCTTTCACAAACAAAATTTCCCTGTTTGCAGGCAAAGAAGCATCAGGATACAACAATAAAATAGAATCTTCCTGATCAACGCCGCTTAAATAAAACAAGTCGTTGTTTTGGGAAAATCCCATTTCATCATCTGCATTGTTGGGCATTACATCATTTGATGTTAAAACAGCAATGGAATTAGGTTCCATTTTTGCCGTAAAATTTTGTCTGTTTTTTATAAATAATGAGGAAGGAATTTGCGCGTATCTCATACTGTTTAATTTAGTTATTAACCTGACGGATTAATAACGGAAATTTATTATGCTGCTGCATATTTTATGTCATTATGTCTAAAATATTTCTTTACTCTTTCAGGATTTTGAACCAACATATTCATATGGTTTTCTAAATTTTCTTTTAATTTTT
>DATCUQ010000012.1:0-33568 GCA_036567345.1 Lutibacter sp. | reverse complement strand
CATAATTGTAACAACCCACAACAGATTGCCGCGCTCCACTGCGTTCCGCTCGCAAAGACGTAACCTACTGGAATGCTCCTAAAAAACCGCGTCTTTGCGAGGCGTTATGGAGCGATAGCGAGAGAACAACAGCCTGTGCCGAATTTATTTCGGTACGGCAACCTGTCAAGAACTACCTCAATCATGATTGTAAGCACAATAAGTAACAGATTGCCGCGCTCCACTGCGTTCCGCTCGCAAAGACGTAACCTACTGGAATGCTCCTAAAAAACCGCGTCTTTGCGAGCCTGCCTGCCGCTAGGCAGGGCGTTATGGAGCGATAGCGGAAGGACAACAGCCTGTGCCGATCCCGATAATTATCGGGACTTCGGTACGGCAATTTGTCCTGAACCAACGGAATCATGATTGCAGCAAACCCAATAACAGCGTTATCCGCATTGCAAACACTACATTTTAAGCGCTAATTTAAGTGGGTACTCGTTGCAAACAAGCACCAGAGATTGGGATAATTAAGGCATCTTTTGAAATTATTAAGGCATCTTTTGAAATTATTAAGGCATCTTTTGAAATAATTAAGGCATCTTTTGAAATTATTAAGGCATCTTTTAAAATTATTAAGGCATCTTTTAAAATAATTAAGGCATCTTTTGAAATAATTAAGGCATCTTTTGAAATTATAAGGCATCTTTTTGGCGTAAAAATAGGGCACAAAAAAAAGAAGGCAAGCGAACTTACCTTCTTATTTCCTTAAAAAAATGAATTACTGCACTTTTTCGAACCTAACAGACGCCAATAAATTCCTGAATTCACGGGCAGGCCTAAACCTAATGTTTAGTTTTTTAATTTTTGTGGACGAAAATTCTTCTTCCGTAGCTACACCAACAGAGGAGAGCGTCGTTCTAAAAGTGCCAAAATCGCCCAATTTAATTATTTTGCCGTTTGCAATCTCATCAGGAATAATTTGAAGCAGCCCTTCCAGCACCGCCATGGTATCCATCATGCTTACCGTACTTTCCCTGCTGATGCGTTTCGCAAAATCTCTCAGGGTTAACTCTTCCTGAGCCTGTTTAAATGGATAGAATTTATTTGGCGCAGTCAAATCCGTTGGATTGATACGCTCTTTTAACATGTATTTAATCATGAGTTGTATTTTTGTTTTGGACAATTTTCAGACACTAGGCAATTGTCCCAAAGCCTTACAGCTACACACCTTTTATTTTTAAAATCTAAGGAACCGTGAATTTTGGCAGTTTGCGGCCGGGCTAATAACGGTGCGCGGCAGTGATTGGTGTCATAAGAATTACTTCATAATTAACTTAACTAAAATTTATGTTAAAATTTTAGGTAGGCTAAAAGAAGACATGTAGATTTGTGTATTGATAAAAATCTAGCGCTTCTTTTAGCGTTACCTCATTTAAAAGTCTTAAAGTTGTCGCTTTAGGACTTTTGTTTTTTATAACAGCAGCAAGTAATCTTTTTGCGTTATTTTCGAAATAAAAAACTTTTTCTTTTTTCGAGTTCCAAACAATGAACGTTATGATTCATATAAAGGACTTATGGTATAATAAGTTCCCAGGGGTAAATTTACAACTTATTTAAGTTTTAGAAATGTTAAATTTTAATTTTCTTTAAACATAAATTGTTAACAAATTATGTTTTTGTTAATAAAAATTTATTTATTTTATGAATATTCTAAATAATTAAAAAGTATTTTTGCAAAGGCTAAGAAAAGTAACGCACAAACAATTTTGTGTTATTAGGATCTAATGTCAAAGCCATACTTTAGTGATTCCATCACACTTCTTTTCGTTTCCCAAATCCCTACCTTAGAAATAGCAATTAGAAATGTTTGATTGAAAAACCTGCAGAACTGCATAAAAAAATGTTATATCTCTGTTTATTAAAAAAAAAATCAACATTTATTTTTCAACATTTTTTTAATCGCAAGACTAAAAATGCTCAAAGGTGAAAGTTAAATGTTTTTAGTTCTAAATATGATTCTTAATTCAATCAAACTCCCTTTCCTTGGGAAAGTTTACCTGCCGGAGGCAGGCCTGTCCCGTTTTAGTACGGGAGTTTGGGGATAGGAAAATAAATTCCTATTTTTACCGTCAAATAAAACATAACAAATAATAGCAATCAAGTGTTACTGTCAATCATCACCATCAATTTTAACAATCTCGAAGGCCTAAAAAAAACAATGGCCAGTGTTATTGAACAAACCTGGAAGGAGTTTGAGTATATTGTGATTGATGGCGGCTCAACCGATGGCAGTGCTGCTTATATTGAAAGCCAAAAAGATAAAATTGATTATTGGGTAAGTGAACCGGATTCCGGTATTTACAATGCCATGAACAAGGGGATTAAAGTGGCACACGGGGAGTATTTACTGTTTTTGAATAGTGGGGATGAATTATATGATTTAGAAGTTTTAGAAAAGAATCATACTTCCGTACATACAGAAGATTTTGTATATTTTGATATTTTATTAATTTTTGCCAATAAAACTAAAATACATCAATACCCTGAATTGTTAAATTTTGAAACATTTATGAGAGGCGCAATAGGACATCCTACAACTTTCATAAAAAGAAGCTTATTTGCTAAAATTGGCCTTTACGATGAGGAACTCAAAATTGTTTCGGATTGGAAGTTTTTTATGATAGCCATTGTAAAATACGGTTGCAGCAGCCGAAAAGTAAATGTGGTTTTGGCAAAATTTTATATGGATGGCATTAGTTCCACCAATAATGAAGCATTACAACAAGAACGTCAAAAAGTTTTAAAAGCATATTTTCCTGAATATTTGAGGCTGATGACGCTGGAAAGGTTTTTAAAGGATATAAAAAAATCACGAACAATAATTTTTATTCGAAAACTTGGTTTGTTAAAATTTATTGATAAAATTAATTAGCATTTAAGTTTTTTAACAGGAGCTGTTATTAAAAGAAATGATAAATGAAAAAGATAGCTATAAAAATATTAAGATTATTGGGAATAGAAAGAAAAGTAATAAGAACATTAAAGAAAATAAATTGGTACTTTATATATCTAACAAACAATTTATTCAATCCGCTTATAATAAAGCAAAATAGGGACTATAAAACAATTCCAATAATAATCATAAGTTTTAATCAATTGTTTTATCTGAGACAATTGATAACTTTTTTACAAAAGCACCAATATAAAAATATCATTATCATTGACAATAACTCAACATACCAACCCCTTCTTGATTATTTTGATACTATTGAATCATTTGTTGCCATACATAAATTAAAAGAAAATTTAGGTCATTTGGTTTTTTGGAAACAAAAGGAATTGTATAATAAATATTCAAAGGGTTATTACGTTATAACAGATCCCGATATTGTTCCTGTTGCTAACTGTCCAGGAGATTTTGTGCTTCACTTTAAAAGAATTTTAGATAAAAATTTACAAGTAACAAAAGTTGGTTTCAGTTTAAAAATTGATGATATTCCAGATAGCAATCCAAACAAACAAAAAGTTATTGATTGGGAATCTCAATTTTGGAGGAATCAAAATAAAGATGGTAATTATCATGCACCTATTGATACAACGTTTGCTTTATATAGACCTAAAAGTGATTTTGAAAATCTATCGAATTTTCTTAGAGCAGTAAGAACAAAAGAACCTTATACTGCAAAACATGGTGGGTGGTATTTTGATATCAAAAACCTTACTGCTGAACAAAATAGCTACCATAAATTAGCGAATGAATCTAGTTCATGGAAAATAGATGATAATGGAAATTTATATTCGAATGATTATGATTAAGAAAATAAATTTTATTTCAGTTATAATTTGTTCTAGAACAAAAAATATTACCCCAGTTTTAACTGAAAATATTAAAGACACAATAGGCTGCGATTACGAATTAATTGTTATAGATAATTCTGAAAATCATTATTCCATTTTTGAAGCTTATAATCTAGGAATTGAAAAAAGTAAGGGAGAATATTTATGTTTTATTCATGATGATATACTATTTCATACTATTGGTTGGGGTGATATTGTAAATCGTATTTTTAACGATGATGAACAAATTGGTTTAATTGGCGTTGCCGGTGCAAAATCTAAAACAAAGATGCCTTCGGCTTGGTGGAATTGCGAAGAAAAACAAAAAGTAATTAATATTATACAGCACATTCCTAACAAAGTAAAAGAAAATTGGAATATGGGTATTAAAAACAATTTGTTAGAAGAAGTAGTTGCCATTGATGGCGTTTTTATGGTAGCACGAAAAGATGATAAGGTCCATTTTAATGAAAATTTAACGGGTTTTCATAATTATGATTTAAACATTTCGTTTGAATACATAAAGAATGGCTATAAGATATTAGTTACAAATGAAATTTTATTGGAGCATTTTTCGTTAGGAACAATAAATGAAGCTTGGATTAATTCAACTTTTAAAATTCATTCTATCTACAAAAAATTATTGCCTTTATTAAGCCCGCAAAGTAAAATTAATAAAAAGTTAGAAGTTTCTAATGCTATTAAATTTATCAATCAATGTTTGAAATTTAATAAATATAAAGTGGCTTTTACCGTTTGGTTTCAACTTTTAATATTAAAGCCAATTTCCAAATATCATATTTATTTTTGGAAAAGAATACTCAAAATTAATTAATGTTAGCCATCATCATCCCATATTATAAAATCACTTTCTTTGAAGCAACCCTTGTGTCGTTAGCGAATCAAACTGACAAAAGATTCAAGGTTTATATTGGTGATGATGCAAGTATGGAAGATCCAACTGCTATATTGGAAAAATATAAAGGTCAATTTGATTTTGAATACCATAAATTTGAAGAAAATTTAGGTGGCAAATCGCTTACAAAGCAATGGGAGCGTTGTATTGCCTTGTCTCAAAATGAAGAATGGATGATGATATTGGGCGATGATGATGTGTTGGGAGAAAATGTGGTAGAAGCTTTTTATTCAAATCTTCCCGAGATTGTAAACACCTCAAATGTGGTGCGGTTTGCCAGTTGTAAAATTAATGATGCAGGACAGGAGATTTCTAAAACACATGAAAATACCAAAATTGAATTATCCATTGATTTCTTATTCAGAAAATCACGAAGTTCATTAAGCGAATATATATTTAATTCAAAACAAATAAAAACTATTGGTTTTAAAGACTTTCCTTTGGGATGGTTTTCCGATGTATTGGCGGTTTTGGAGTTTTCAAACTTTGAAAATGTATTTTCAATTAATGAGGCAATAGTATATATTCGTATTTCTTCAATAAGTATCTCAGGAAAAAAAGATAATGTAAGCATAAAAGAAAAAGCTACATTTGAATTTTATTATTATCTAATTACTCAAAAAAATGAAATGTTTAATGAGTTTCAGAAATCAGTATTGCAGCATAAAGTTAATAAATGTTATTTAAACAATAAAAGAAATGGTATTTTATTCTTTAAAATATCAAAATATTATTTAACCAATTTTTTGATTTTAGACTATTTTAAGTTTTTGAAATCAGTTGCTAAAATGGGCTAAAAATTTTAATATAAAGTAAAATTTAAACCCAACTTAGAAGAAAATATTGTAAAAGCATTCATTTATTTATGTTAATATGGTGTATAAGTATTATGAATTACAGGAATAAAATAATGATATTTATTAATAAAGATATTTAACATGCGAACTATTCCAAATCCTGAGAAGTTTAATTTTACGGAAATAGTATACAAACCGCACAGAATAATTATTCCGGTATATATTCCGGAGTCTAATGATTTTTATTATTCCAGTTTATTTGAAGTTTTTAAAATGAGTATTTTTTCTCTTTTAAAAACGGTAAATAATTTTAATGCAGCAATCACCATTATTAATAATAATTGTAAAAATGAAGTGACCGAATATATCGATAGCTTATTGGCTGAAAAAAAAATTGACAAGCATGTGAAATTGTCCGAAAATTACGGTAAGGTTCATACAATACTTTCTGAAGCCAGGGGATGCTATGAACCCTATATAACAATTGCAGATGCTGATGTGTTTTATTTTAATAACTGGGAAGAGGAAGTTTTTGAAATTTTTAAAACTTTTCCAAAAGTAGGGGTTGTTTCACCAGTGCCTTCACCGCATTTATTTAAGTATTGTAACATTTCATTTATTATAGATAATATATTTAATTTAAAAAAAGGTAAAATTTTAACCGACCAATCATTTAGATTATTTGCTGAGGGAATTAACAAATCACCAAATTTTTTTTTTAAAGGAAAAATCGATTTTAAAGAAACACAATATTACATTGAAAAAAATAAGACAAAAGCTTGTTTAGGAGCTACTCATTTTATTGCCACTTATAAAAATGAGATGTTTAAGTGGATACCTTTAAAAAAACCTAAATTTAAATTTAAAATTGGCGATGAAGGAGTTTTTATTGACTCTGAAATAGATAAAATTGGTTATGGGCGGCTATCTACAATAGATTCATATGCATATCATTTAGGATATTCAAATCCGGATTGGACAATGAATTACCAATTTAGACCATCTAAATTTTTATTCCCTTCAATAAAAAGCAATAATTTAGGAGCAAAACAAACAGGTTTAGTTTTTAATATTAAAAAACTGATTTACAAATTATTAAAAAGATTAAAAATTATTGATGCTTTATGAAAATTAAAAAAAACATAAAAAGAGCTTTTAAATTCTTTGGGTACGATTTGGTAAAGTTAAAAGGAGGATTAGGACGTGGAACATTTGAAAATGAGCTGATAAAAATTTTGAATAGTGTTAATGCCGATTTGGTTTTAGATATTGGGGCTAATAGAGGGCAGTTTGCAAATTCATTGTACGATTATGGATATAAAAACAAAGTGATATCTTTTGAACCGCTTTCAGCTATTTATGAGTCATTGAAAGAAAACGCTAAAAACAACAATTTATGGAATGTTTACGATAGGTGTTGTATAGGTAATGAAGAGAAAATGATTGATATTAATGTTTCAAATTTAATTGGGAATAGTTCAATTCTAGAAATTAAATCAACAAAATTTAATGTGCCTCAAAGTCATTATATTAAAAAGGAGCAAGTACCACAAATTACATTGGAAACCTTAAATGAAAATCACTTAGTAAAACAAGCAAAGAATGTTTTTGTTAAAATGGACATACAAGGATATGAACACATTGTATTATCTGAGTTTCCCAAAGTAAAGTATAATATAGTAGGATTTTATTTGGAACTATCATTGGTTAATTTATATGAGGAACAGAGAGACTACCTTTATATTTGCAATCAATTAAAAGAATTTGGATTTGATTTGGTTTATATTGAGCCAGAGTATATAATATCAAATAGAATGATTCAATTTAATGGTTTATTTCTTCATAAATCTTTAAGTTTTATAAGTTAAATAAGAGTAGCTTTATATTATTACTTAGAATATGAAAATCCTCCTTTGTTTTGGCACACGCCCTGAAGCCATAAAAATGTCACCGCTATATCATGAATTAAAAAAGCATGATGCTTTTGAAGTAAAGGTATGCGTAACGGCGCAGCACAGGGAAATGCTGGATCAGGTTTTGGATTTTTTTGAAATTGTCCCAAATTATGATTTGGATGTGATGCAGCCTAACCAAACCTTGAACGGCTTAAGTTCGCAGATTCTATCAAAAATGGATGCGGTGCTTAATGATGTAAAACCCGATTTGGTGCTGGTTCACGGCGACACCACCACTTCTGCAATGGTCGCTATGGCTGCTTTTCACAAGGGAATTAAAGTTGGCCATATAGAAGCCGGCTTGAGAACCTATAACAAGCAAGCTCCTTTTCCGGAGGAATTGAACAGACAACTAACAGGCAGAATTGCCGATTTCCATTTTGCGCCTACCTTAAAAGCAAGCCAAAATTTACTTTCCGAAGGAATAAATAAAAGCAATATTGTTGTAACAGGAAATACGGTGGTTGATGCCTTATTTTTAACCTTAGAAAAATTGGAGCAAGGATTTACAAATAAGACCATTGAAAATTTAAAAAGCAACATAAACTTCAATAAAAAAGTACTATTGGTCACCGGGCACAGGCGCGAAAGTTTTGGGGAAGGTTTTAAAAATATATGCAAAGCCATTTTGGAACTGGCGAAAAATAAGGAGTTGGAAATTATCTATCCGGTGCATTTAAACCCAAATGTGCAAAAAACAGTGTTTAACATGCTTTCGGGTCACGAAAATATTCATTTGATTGCTCCGTTAGATTATCCGTCGTTTGTATGGCTCATGAGCAAATCAAGTTTAATCATATCCGATTCGGGCGGCATTCAGGAAGAAGCGCCATCTTTAAATATTCCGGTAATAGTCACCAGGGAAACTACGGAACGGGATGAGGGAATTGCAGCGGGTTTTTCATTTTTGGTGGGTACGGATACGGCAAAAATAGTGCACAAAGCACATGAATTGTTGCAATCAAAATTTTCTGGGGAAGTGAAACCGAACCCGTATGGTGACGGTAAGGCTTGTGAAAAAATAGTTGATTTTATTCAAAAAAATCTTTAAGTTGGGTGTAGTTAAAAAAATATTGGTTATTGTTGATTCCATTGACGTTAACGACAGCAGTGGCTCAAAAGCCAATGTGGCTTTGATTTTGAATCTAAAGGAAGCCGGCTTTGAAGTGAAAGTATATCATTACACCCAAAAAGAAATTGACTTGCCAGATATTCAATGCGTATCCATTCCAGAGCATAAAGGAAATGTCTTTTATCTATTAAGCAGGTTAGAACGCCTTTTTACGCGTTGGACGGGCATTAATTTAAATCCGATGCTGGAAGGACTTTTTGGTTTTTCCTTTACCTTTTTTAATGATACAGCAAGTATGGTCAAAGCTTTGAAAAAGGAAACAGTTTTCGAACCTGATTTGGTGCTGACCTTAAGCAAAGGCGCCAGTTTTCGGCCGCATTACGCGGTATTGAAATTGCCCCAATGGCATTCCAAATGGATGGCTTATGTGCATGATCCTTATCCGTTTCACTATTATCCGAGACCGTACATTTGGATACAGCCCGGGTACAAACATAAAGAACAATTTTTCAGGGAAGTTTCAGAAAAAGCTAAATTCAGTGCATTCCCAAGTTTGTTATTGCAGGAATGGATGGGGAGTTATTTTGAAATTTTTTTAAAAACGGGCGTCATTATTCCGCACCAGAATGCGAAATATGAGGTTCAAAACAAAGTTTTTCCAGCATACTTTGATCCTTCAAAATTCAATTTGCTTCACGCAGGAAATCTCATGAAACAACGCTCTCCGGAAGGTTTGATTAAAGGTTTTAACTTATTTTTAAAGCAATATCCTGAAGCACAAAAGGATGCCAGATTGTTATTGCTAGGCAATGCATCTTACCATACCCAACTATTGGAAAGTGCTCAAAAGAATTGTTCGGAGATTTATATCCACAATGGCAATGTGGCTTTTGATGAGGTATACTTTATGCAACAAAACGTTTCGGTAAACATTATTTTAGAATCAAAATCGGAAATCAGTCCGTTTTTGCCTGGAAAATTTCCGCATTGTGTAGCGGCCAACAAACCAATTTTGGCATTGGGGCCTTATTATAGTGAAATAAGAAGGTTATTGGGAAATGATTATCCATATTGGACTGAGGTGGATGATGTGGAAAATATTGCAGGAATAATTGAGAAATTATACCAATTATGGAAACAAAATGGGAATAAGCTTCTTTTAAACAGAAGTGATTTAATATCCTATTTATCAGCCGATTATTTAATGGAAATGCTCAATAATTTAAAAATAAATAATGAGCAATGATAAATTCAACTTTCTCTATACTGATTACCACTAAAAATCGCAAAGATGATTTGGCGCTGACATTGCATAAAATTAATTATCTTATTAATAATAAGGATATTGAATTTGTAGTTTTTGACGATGGTTCTATTGATGGTACTTTCGAATATGTAAAAACTCATTTTCCTGCAATCAAAATTCACAGAAACTTAAAATCTAAAGGTTACCTTTTTTGCAGAAATAAAATGTTAAATGATACAAAGGCCACTTATGCCATTTCATTGGATGATGATGCCCATTTTGTTACCGAAAATCCTTTGGAATCAATTGTTAGTCATTTTGAACGAAATGCTACCTGTGGATTGATTGCAATGCGTATTTTTTGGGGACTGGAAAGTCCTAATGAATCAGTTTCTAATGAGAAAACCGTTCGTGTTAAAGGTTTTGTGGGTTGCGCCCATGTATGGAGAATGAAAGCGTGGCATGAGATTCCGAATTACCCGGAATGGTTTGTTTTTTATGGAGAAGAAGATTTTGCAGCATTTCAGTTGTTTAAAAAAGGTTGGGAAGTTCATTATCTGCCCGAAGTATTGGTTCATCACCGGGTAAATATAAAAGCCAGAAAAAATGAAAAAGATTACCGTTTGCGCTTACGTCGTTCCTTGCGCTCAGGTTGGTATTTGTTTATCTTATTTTATCCTTGGCGTGAGATTCCAAGAAGATTTGCCTACACACTGTGGGTGCAAATTAAAAACAAAGCATTGAAAGGAGACTGGAAAGCAGCAATTGCAATTATGCAAGCTTTTGGTGATTTAATCATAAATTTACCGCGATTGTTAAATAATTCCAATAGATTAACAACAGCTGAGTTTAAAGCATATTTATCATTACCGGAAACAAAAGTGTATTGGACACCAGAGGAAAATTAAATAAAAATGTAATTTTGAGTATAAACAAGATAAAATTTTGAAGACTAAAATAAAATCATACCTTAATAGAGCTGAGTTTGCTCATGCAATGATAGATAAATACCACGGGCAAACACCAAACCATTTTATAAGCGACATAGGTGCAGGTTATGGGCATATGCAACAAAAAATTGAAGCTGTCGGCGGATCTTGGCAGCCATTTGATTATGTTAAAAAAATGAATTTCAGTATAATATGGGATTTAAACAATGCAGCACCTGAAAATATGGCTAAAGCAGGAATGGTTGTTTTTTTGGAAGTGTTGGAGCATTTGGGAAATCCTTTATTGGGGATCCAAAACATAGCCAACCATATGGAAAAAGGAGGAATCCTTATTTTAACAACACCCAATCCTCAATCAAGTAAAAATCGTTTAAATTTACTCTTAAAAGGCACTTTATATGCTTTTCAGGAAAAACATTTAGTGGAACACCATGTTTTTACGCCTTGGGAACATATAGTTCGTTATTTTTTAGAATCTGCCGGATTTGAAATATTGGAATATGCCATTGTGGATACAGCTTATCAAAATCGTAAATTGACATCTTTCAAAGATGCTGTAAAATTTTATTTGGAGAAATTAATTGAACTTAAAAATGATAAGGCAAAGGGGATGAGTTACGGAATTGTGGCGATAAAGAAATAATGATGACAAAAAAGGTTAAAATAATTGCAGAAATAGGACAAGCGCATCATGGAAGTTTGGAAATGGCGCACAACTATATCGACGCTGTTTCCAAAACAAAGGTCGATGCCATAAAATTTCAGACCCATATAGCCAATGCCGAAAGCAGCATTCACGAGCCTTTCAGAATTCAGTTTTCTAACATTGACAAAACACGTTTTGATTATTGGAAACGGATGGAATTTTCTTTGGCCGAATGGAAAGAAATCAAGCTGCATTGCGATGAGGTTGGCTTGGAGTTTATGAGTTCACCTTTCAGCAATGCCGCAGTGGATTTGCTTGAGGAAGTAGGTGTTGAGCGTTATAAGGTGGGTTCAGGCGAAGTGACCAATTTGGTGTTGCTTGAAAAAATTGCGCGAACAGGAAAACCGGTCATTATTTCTTCAGGGATGAGCTCTTATGAAGAATTGGATGCAACAGTGGCGTTTTTAAAAGCAAGAAATGTAAATTATTCCATTTTGCAATGCACGACCGCTTATCCAACACAACCAGAAAATTATGGACTGAATGTGATTCAGGAATTGAAAAAAAGGTATAAAGTTCCGGTAGGCTATTCAGACCATTCCGCAAAAATAGAAACCTGCATTGCAGCAACAGCCTTAGGTGCGGAAATTTTAGAATTTCATGTGATCCTCAATAAAAAATCTATGGGCCCTGATGCAAAATCTTCCTTAACGATGGCAGAAACAAAGCGATTGGTAAAAGCAATACGAAATATTGAAATCGCCTTGCAACATCCAATTAACAAAAAGTCCAATGCACAATTTACCGACTTAAAAAACATCTTCGAAAAATCATTGGCGGTAAACAAAGATTTGCCAAAAGGCCATATCCTGCGATTTGAGGACTTGGAAACCAAAAAACCAAAAGGCTACGGCCTGGAAGCTTCAAGGTTTCAGGAAGTTATTGGAAGAGCTTTGGTTAAAGATCTTAAACAATGGGATTTTTTGAATGAGGATTGTCTCGACTGCGCTCGACATGACGTGTCTCGACTGCGCTCGACATGACGGATTGTAATAAATTATGTAAATAGAACCGTCACCTCGAGCGCAGTCGAGAGGCTCATGACGTGTGTCTCGACTGCGCTCGACATGACGGGTTGTAATAAATAAGGATAATTGAACTGTCACTTCGAGCGCCGTCACTTCGAGCGCAGTCACTTCGAGCCTGCCTGTCCGGCAGGCAGGCGCAGTCGAGAAGCGAGAAGCGATAATTATTAATAAAACTATGAAACTATCTTATATATACATTATTAAATGCTCCGATAACACCTATTACACCGGCGTTACCAGTAATTTGGATGGCAGAATGGAAAAACACCATTCAGGTTTTTACCCAAATTGTTATACCGCAAGCAGAAGACCTTTAGAATTGGCATTTTATGCAGAGTTTACAGATATTAATATAGCTATTGAAAAAGAAAAACAAATAAAAAATTGGTCTCATGCAAAAAAGGAAGCATTAATCAATGGGGATTATGATAAGTTACAATGGTTGTCGGAATGCAGAAATTCAAGACATCATAAATATGACCCAAATAAAAATAAGGAGATTGATTGAAAATGAATGTGTGTCTCGACATGACGTGTCTCGACTGCGCTACCATTGACGTTTTTATTTAAAATACTGAATTACAAATACTTATAAAAACACACATAGCCCCTCTCAAGAGGGAAGTTAGAAGTGCTAACATTCCTAATACGTCATTTTATATTGCTTTTTTTAGAATAAAAATTATACCTCGACATGACGTGTCTCGACTGCGCTCGACATGACGTGTCTCGACTGCGCTCGACATGACGAAATTGAGTAACGAATGTAAATAGAACCGTCACCTCGAGCGCAGTCGAGAGGCTCATGACGTGTGTCTCGACTGCGCTCTACATGACGAAATTGAGTAATGAATGTAAATAGAACAGTCACCTCGAGCGCAGTCGAGAGGCGTCACCTCGAGCCTGCCTGACCGGCAGGCAGGCTTGTTTAGGGATCTGTTGAAAAGGGGTTATAATCATAATTTGAAGCAATATTGGCAGATGCTGAACCGAGTTCAGCATGACATCCTAAACTTAAGTTGTTCAGCAAGCAGTTTTGAATAATGCGCTCCAATTTAAAATAAAAAACTCTTTATAAAATCACTTTTTAGCTTCCATAATTTTGATTACTTTTAAAATCTCATAAAAAAGCAACATGCCAAAAAGAAAAATAGCCGTTGTCATTACAGCACGTCCCTCATACAGTCGTGTAAAAACGGTGCTGACTGCCATCCAAAACCACCAGGATCTGGAATTACAGCTGATCGTATCAGCATCGGCCTTGTTGGATCGCTATGGCTCAGCGGTAAATTATATTGAAAAAGACGGATTTATCATTGCGGCAAAAGTGTTTAATGTATTGGAAGGGGAAAATTTAACGGCAGCCGCAAAAACAACAGGCATCGGGATTTTGGAATTATCCACGGTGTTTGACAACCTGAAACCGGATATTGTGGTCACTGTTGCCGACCGTTTTGAAACGATGGCCACTGCCATTGCGGCAACCTATATGAACATCCCATTGGCACACATTCAGGGTGGTGAAGTCACCGGAAATATTGATGAAAAAGTAAGGCATGCCATTACCAAATTGGCAGATTATCATTTTGTGGCCTCAGAAAACGCCAAAGAAAGGGTGGTGAAATTGGGGGAAGATCCCAAGATGGTTTTTAATACCGGTTGCCCGTCCATTGATTTGGCCAAAGAAGCAATTACCAGCAAAATACTTCCGTTCAATCCTTATGAAAAATATGGCGGCGTAGGTTCAAAACCCGATTTAAGCAATGGCTATTTGGTGGTGATGCAACATCCGGTAACCACAGAATATAAAGATTCGAGAAAACATATAGAAGCCACTTTGGAAGCGGTTTACAAACTGCAAAAGCCAACGCTTTGGTTTTGGCCCAATGTGGATGCGGGTGCCGATGGCACTTCCACCGGAATTAGGGCTTTTAGGGAACAGCACCAAATGCCTCACGTTCATTTTTTTAAGAATATGGAAGGCCAAGATTTTTTGCAATTGCTGCAGCACAGCGATTGCCTCATAGGCAATTCAAGTGTCGGCATTCGGGAATGCGCCTATTTGGGCGTGCCGGTGGTTAATATTGGTTCCCGACAAAACAGGAGAGAGCGGGGCGGAAATAGCGTGGATGTGGCATACAACCAAAATCAAATTGAAAATGCCATTTTAACAGCATTGCAAAGCGGAAAAACAAGGTCATCCGCTATTTACGGAAACGGAAAAGCCGGTGTGCAGATAGCCGAATTGTTGGGGCAATTGCCTTTGCAGTTTCATAAAACAATTATGTATTAAGATGCGGATTTTAGCCATCATTCCTGCGCGGGGCGGCTCAAAAGGAGTTCCCGGCAAAAATATCAAAATGCTGGGAGGCAAACCCTTGCTTGCCTACACTGCTGAAATTGCGCAGCAATCTAAGTATTTTACAGAAGTGATGTTGTCCAGTGAGGATGACAAAATCATTGCGGTGGCAAAAGGTTTAGGAGTACCCGTGCCTTTTGTAAGACCGGCAGCCTTGGCGCAAGACGATACCCCTACTATTGATGTAATTACTCATGCGTTGCAATGGTATAAAAACCAAAACATCTTTTTTGATGCCGTTTGTTTGTTACAGGTGACAAGTCCGTTTAGAACGGTTGATTTTGTGGACAGAGCCATAGAAAAATTTATGGAAAGTGCATGTGATTCTTTGGTATCGGTGCGGCAAGTGCCGGACGAATACAATCCGCACTGGACTTTTGAAGTGAATCCAGATGGAAACTTAACAATTGCCACTGGTGGAACCGAAATTATCTCTCGCAGGCAAGAGCTTCCCAAAGCGTATCACAGGGACGGAAGCATTTATCTGACAAATACGGAAGTGCTTTTAAATCAGAATTCCTTATACGGGAAAAGTACGGCATTTATTGAATCATCCCCTGAATTTTACGTAAATATTGATACTGCTTCCGACTGGGAGCAGGCGGAACAATTATTGAAAAAATTATCCAAATAATGTGCGGCATTGCGGGGATCATAGGCAATTATAAGGAGCATCAATTAAACGCGATGCTCACGAGCCAGCACCACCGAGGACCAGATGCTACCGGAAAATATGTAGATTCCAATTTTGCGGCCTTGGGGCACAACCGTTTGGCCATCATCGATTTGTCGGAACAGGCCAATCAGCCCTTTTTAGATCCTTCAGGGCGTTATGTATTGGTTTTTAACGGAGAAATCTATAACTATATAGAATTAAAAGAAATCTTAAAAAAGGAATATTCCTTTAAAACGAGTTCAGATACGGAGGTGCTATTGGCGGCTTATGTCAAATGGGGTGCAGCTTGTTTGTCCAAACTCAACGGAATGTTTGCCTTTGCCCTATGGGACAATCAGGGAAAAAAGCTTTTTGCGGCTCGTGACCGATTTGGGGTAAAACCATTTTATTATCATTTCAAACAAAATGTATTTTATTTTGCTTCAGAAATAAAGGCATTGCACGCTGCCGAAATTCCAAAAATACCCGATGAAAAAGTATGGGTTTCCTATTTTGCCTATGGTTCCTATGGCAATCCCGATGAAACTTTTTGGGAAGGCATACAACAACTGCCGGGTGGTCATTATTTGGAATACGAAAATCAAAAATTAACCCTAAAAAAATGGTATTTCTTTACGGAAGAAGTAGCCAAACAACCTAAAAACCTGACCTACAAAGAAGCAAAAGAACAGTATTTAGCCTTGTTAAAAGACAGCATCAGGTTGCGGTTCAGGGCCGATGTTCCGGTCGGATTTAATATCAGCGGCGGTTTGGACAGTTCAGTTTTGTTGGCTTTGGTCAATTTGCAAGAAAATGGCAAAGACAATTTCAATACAAACAGGGGAGTTCCCCCTTTGGGGGTTAGGGGGCCTATCAACGCTTATACGTTTTACACCAATAATTCAAATTATGATGAATTGCCTTGGGTGGAACAAATGATTGCCAAAACACGAAACCCTTTAACCAAAGTGCTTTTGCGGACAAATGAGGTTCCAGACTTGGCACAAAAAATGGCTTGGCAACAGGACGAGCCTTATGGCGGAATCCCAACCTTGGCCTATGCCAAAATCTTTGAACAAGCACGAAAAGATGGAGTCTTGGTGTTGTTGGATGGGCAAGGAATGGACGAACAATGGGCAGGATACGATTATTATGCCCAACAAAATGAAGCAACCATTCAGGGGATAAGCAATTCACCTTTCAAAACAAATGTGCTTTCAGATTCTTTTTTGAAAAAAGCAGAAAAACCATATTACCCAAAACCTTTTAAAGAGGAACTATTGAACAAACAATACAGAGACTTGTTCTTTACCAAGATTCCGCGTGCCTTGCGGTTCAACGACCGAATCTCCATGGCCTATTCCACAGAGCTACGAGAACCTTTTTTGGATTATCGATTGGTTGAATTTGCTTTTTCGTTGCCGTTGGAATATAAAATTAAGGAAGGGGTAACAAAATTTATGTTGCGGGAAATTGCTGCAGCATTCTTGGCAGATAATTTGGCTTTTACCCCAAAAAGAGCTTTACAAACGCCACAAAGGGAATGGTTGGGCAATGAAATAAAAGAATTTGTAAACATACAACTTGAGAAAATAATTGCAAATGACCCCCATAAATGGTTTGATAAAAGGGCTTTAATACAGGAATGGGAAAATTATTTAAAGGGGGACAATGATTCAAGTTTTCATATTTGGCAGTGGGTAAGTTTGGGGTTAATTTTGAATGAAAATTAAATTGTATGCAAAAAAAATTAGGCATAGTCATTACAGATGGGGTAGGGTTCAGGAATTTTATGTTGAGCAATTTCATGGACGAAGTTTCGCAACAATATGATGAGGCCATCATTTATTCCGGCTTGCCAAAGAGTGCCTATCAAACAACTTTACCGTCAAATATTACAATCAAAGAATTAGAGGTTTTCACAGAATCAAAACTGACTTGGTTTTTTAGAAAATGGAAAGAAGTGGCGCATTTGCAAAAACACAAAGTTTTTTATGGGATGAAGGACAACCTCCTTTCAGGCTATCCAAAAAACAATTCCCCACGCTCCCTTTTGGTGAAGGGCATTTATTTGTTTACCCGTTTTATTCATTCGGATGCAAGTATTTCCGTTGCAGAAAAATTGCAATTTTTGTCTTTTTCCAAGCATCGGATCACCCAATCCTACATAAAATTATTGAAAGAAGACCAGCCTTCCCACGTATTTTTTACCCATCAGCGGCCGCCATTTTTAGCGCCTTTTTTGGTTGCGGCAAAACAATTAAAACTGCCGACCAGCACCTTTATTTTTAGTTGGGACAACCTGGCATCCAAAGGACGCATGTTGGGAACCTTTGATCATTTCTTGGTGTGGAGCGAGTTGATGAAAGATGAATTACTGTATTTTTATCCGAGTGCAAAAAAGGAACATGTCAAAGTGGTGGGCACCCCACAATTTGAGCCTTATGTGATGTCAAACTATGAAACAACCAAAGACGATTTTTTTAATAAATTTCAATTAAACGCACAAAAACAAGTCATTTGCTACAGTTGTGCCGATGTCTCTATCGGAAAAAATGATCCTTTAGTGATTGCCGCCATAGCCAATGCCATAAGAAGGAAGGTCATTGAAAGCGAAGTGCAATTGTTGGTGCGGACTTCCCCTGCGGAAGACGATGCCCGTTTTAAAGCCTTAAGAAATAAATTTCCTGAAATTAAATGGAATGTGCCAAAATGGACGCTCACCCGGGAAAATCATGCGGAAAGCTGGTCGCAGCGGGTGCCCAATGAAGAGGATATCAAAGATTTGCGGGCACTGCTGGAATATGCCGATTTGAATGTCAATATGTGCTCCACCATGAGTCTGGACTTTATGCTGTTCAACAAACCGGTCATCAATACGGTGTTTGGCAATGAATCCAACGGAATGTACAACGACCAGCGTTTTTTAAATTACGGCCATTATAAAAAAGTGGCGGAAAGCGGTGCGGTCACCATCGCCAAAAATGAAAGGGAATTAATTGCCCAAATGAATGAGGCATTGGCAAATCCGTCACAAAGAACCGTGCAAAGAAAAGCGATGATAGCTATGCAAATCAGCAAAGAGTTAATAGGCACCAGCAAACGAATTGCCGAAACATTGAGACAATGGAGTTGAACCAACAAAAAATAGCGGTACTCTGCAATTACGAATTGCTGCAGGAAAGGGTAGGAGGCATGGATACTTTTTTTTGGGAGTTTGATCAGAAATGTAAAGGGCACAATATTGAGGTCGATTGGTTTTTTCCAAATGCTGCCACCCATGGCAACTATAAATCAATGACCATAAAATACGATCCCGGCAAAAGCATTGAAGACTTTTTCCTGGAAAATTTAAATCAAACAAATAATCAATATACCCATATCATCACCCACTTTTTGGAATTGTGCACCCCTTTCTTTCACAAAGTGAAGCAAGTTTCAAACGCAAAAATCATTGGGGTCGATCACAATCCGCGTCCTTTGGAAGGCTATCCTGTGGTAAAGAAAATAAAAAAAAGAATCAAAGGGCTGCTATATAGCCAATCTATCGATTTGTTTATAGGCGTTTCCGATTACACCGTCAGGGAACTGCTGAAAGATTTCGGAAAGCACATCAGGCCCAAAACCCGGGTAATTTACAATGGCATCAATACGGCAGAAATAAAAACAAGAACCCACAGGTCTTATGATAAACCAACATTTTTGGTGGCTTCCCATTTAAGACAATCTAAAGGCATCCAGGATTTAATTCAGGCGGTGGCTTTATTGCCGGAATCTATAAAAAATGAAATTAAAATTGACATTTATGGAGATGGCCCTTACAGAACCGCATTGGAATTGATGGTTAAGGTATTAAAAATCAATGACTGTTTCAATTTTAAAGGCAGCAGTTCAGAACTTAAATCTTTATATTGTAATTACGATTATTTATTACATCCATCGCATGAAGAAACATTTTGCTATTCAGTTTTAGAGGCATTGGCGGCCAATGTTATTCCTGTAACAACTGAAGAGGGTGGCAATGTTTTAAATATTATAGAAAATGGTAAAAATGGATTTTTATTTAAAGCCGAAGATATTAAGCAACTATCACATTTAATTACACTTATTTGGATAGGTGAAATTAGGATTGAAACCCATACCCGTAAATTAATAGAGGAACGATTTACCTTCGATAAAATGGTTACAGAATATTTGCAAATATTAAACAGATGACAAATAGAAACCAAATACTGACTCCCCGTCATTGCGAGGACCGAAAGCTTTCGGGACGAAGCAACCCCATGATGCGTTCCGGTACCAACTGGGCTGGGGTGAGGCTTTGTTTTCTCACCCCCGAATACCCCCACGCCAACACCGGCAACTCAGGCGGCATAGGCACCAGCATCAAAAATCTGGCGCAAGGCTTGTTGGCGCAAGGATGTGCGGTGAGAATTTTGGTGTACGGACAAAAAGCTGATGCAGTGTTTGAAGACAACGGGATTGTGGTGCAACAAATAAAAAATGTGAAACTGAAAGGCTTGTCGTGGTGGCTGACCCGTAAAAAACTGGAACGCATCATCAATAAATTATACGACAATCAGGAAATCGATTTGGTGGAAGCCCCTGACTGGACGGGCATTACTTCCTTTATCAAACCAAAAAAATGTCCGGTAGCCATTAGACTAAACGGCTCCGACACCTATTTTTGCCATTTGGACCAACGCCCCGTAAAATGGATCAATAAATTTCATGAAAAAAGGGCCCTGCAAAATGCCAAGGGACTCATATCCGTCAGCCAGTTTACCGCAGACCTCACCAACCAGCTATTCAACTTAAACAAAAAATTCACCATCATTCCCAATGCGATTGATATGAGTTTATTTGAAAATACGTTTTCAACGGTAACAGTTCCCCCTTCGGGGGTTAGGGGGCTTTTATATTTCGGCACCTTAATCCGCAAAAAAGGCCTGTTGGAACTCCCCTTAATATTCAATCAAGTAGTGGAACAACACCCTGAAGCCAAACTGCTATTGGTGGGGCGTGATGCCCCTGATATTGTTTCCGGAAACAGCTCTACCTGGGAAATGATGCAAAAATTGTTCAGCCCAAAAGCACTAGCCAATGTTACTTATTTAGGCGGCGTATCTTATGGGGAAATAAAAAAACATATCGAACAGGCAACCCTATGCGTATTCCCTACATTTGCGGAAGCGCTGCCGGTTTCCTGGCTGGAAGCGATGGCCATGCAAAAACCCATCGTGGCGTCCAATATTGGCTGGGCAAAAGAAATGATGGAGGATGGCGTGGAAGGATTTTTGGAAAATCCTGCAGACCACACAACCTATGCCAATAAAATAGTCGCTTTATTGGAAAATCCCGAATTGCAAAGACAATTTGGATTGGCCGCAAAGCAGAAGGTGGCGCAAAAATTCAGTATGGAAGTGGTGGCAAAACAGAGTTTGGTGTTTTATGAAGGGATAATAGCTCCATAGGAGCGCCCTGATTGTAGCTCCATAGAGCGCCCTGATTGTAGCTCCATAGGAGCGCCCTGATTGTAGCTCCATAGGAGCGCCCTGATTATAAATAAATGTAAATATCTCAAATTATTAAAATACCAACCATGCCAAATACCTATTCACAAATTTATATTCAGATTGTTTTTACCGTAAAAGGAAGGCAGAACCTTATTGATAAAAAGTACAAAGAAGAACTTCAAAAGTTTATTTCAGGAATCGTCCATAAAAGACAGCAAAAATTATTGGCAATTTATGCAATGCCAGACCATATTCATATATTGGTGGGGATTAAACCAAACATAGCCATTTCAGATTTGGTAAGAGATATAAAAGCAGGTTCATCTAAATTCATTAATGACAATAGATGGATCAATGGGAAGTTTAATTGGCAGGAGGGATTTGGTGCATTTTCTTATTCCCGTAATCAAATAGACAACGTTATTAAGTATATTGCAAATCAGGAAGAACATCATAAAAAGACCAGTTTTAAAGAAGAATATATTGATTTTTTAAAAACATATGAGATTGATTATGATGAGAATTATTTATTTGAATGGATTGATTAAAAAATAAACAGGTCGCTCCTATGGAGCTGCTAAGGTTGTGGTTTTTTATTATTACAAACAGGTTGCCTCTACGAGGCAAAAAAAGGCATTTTCAAATGCGCCATAGGAGCGACCAGATTTTAGCACCATAGGTGCGACCTAATTGTAGGAAATATATAGAATTTTTAAAAACATATGAGATTGATTATGATGAGAATTATTTGTTTGAATGGATTGATTAAAAAATAAACAGGTCGCTCCTATGGAGCTGCTAAGTTTGAGGTTTTTTGTTATTACAAACAGGTTGCCTCTACGAGGCAAAAAAAGGCATTTTCAAATGCGCCATAGGAGCGACCAGATTTTAGCACCATAGGTGCGACCTAATTGTAGATAAAAATAATAAGATGCAGCAGTTAAAGGAATTTAAAACAAATAATGGTGAATTAATCCTCTATGCCGGCAAACCCAATTTTGACAGGTTAGTGGAATTGTCGCAGGGGGCAGGCGATATTTGGCACAGTTCTTTTGGGCAGGGGTATAAAAATGCTTTTCCGGAATTGGTGTATCAGACAGCTACTTTTTTTTGGTACCTGAATGATTTTGACCATCTGGACGAATGTGTAAGCTGGCGCATCAATCCCAATGCCTTTGCGGTCAGAAAATCGGTTTGGGAAACCCTGAACGGATTTGACAGCGACTATAAAAATTCACAACTGCAGGCATTGGATTTTGGCTACAATGCCTTAAGAGTTTCCGGTGCAGTTCCATTATACGTAAAAGGCCTTTTTGAAGCGGCTGAAAAAGAAAAAATCAGCATAACGGCAAAAGACAGATATACCTTTTTTATAAAAAATTTTAAACTGGAGCATGCCATCTTTATGTTGTACAGGGAAGGTTTTTGGAAATGGAAAGAATGGCAGGCTTTCTTTTATGCAAATAAACATTTCAGGAAAGGAAAAATAAAGCCAATAGTGAAACCGAGAGTATTGAAGCCAATTCAGGGAAAACCGACGGTAAGTTATATTATCCCAACGATGATGCGGCAGGATTTTACCTTGCAATTGCTGCAGGATTTGGCCAATCAGACCTATCCGCCAGCCCAAGTGGTATTGGTGGACGCCACGCCAGAAAATCAGCGGGATGAAAGTTTGTATTTGGCTAAAACTTATCCTTTTGAACTCGTATTTCGATGGCAAGAAACCAAAGGCAGCTGCAGGGCAAGAAATGAGGCCATAGCATTATGCACAGGGGATTACATTGTTTTTGGGGATGATGATATTCGAATTCCGGCAGATTTTATAGAAAATCATATCCGATTTCTGCAAACCTATAATGTTGACGCTTGTAATGGGTTAGATATTCGTGCCGACCACCAAAAACAGAATTTAACTGATTTAGACGCCAAATTAATACAGCTTGGCAACAAAAGATGGGTATCTGGAAGTGCCCAAATGTTTAGCAACGCCAACTCGTGCGTTAAAAGGGAATTGGTGATGCAGTTAGCGGGTAACGATGTCAATTTTGATGGCGGTTATGGGGAAGACAGCGATTTTGGGATGTCTTTGTCCAAAATAGGGGCAATCGTAATGCACAATCCGTTTTCGGTAAACTTACATTTAAAACCGCCTGCAGGGGGCTATCGTTTTTGGGGTACGGAGGCTAAAATTACCGGAAAAAAGAGAAAGGCGCAACCATGGGAATTGGACAAGCCCGTGACAATCATAAAACCTGTTCCCAGCCCTACGGTCATGTATGGGATTGTAAAACATTTTACCCCAAAACAAGTGAACGAATATCGATATAAATATTTCTTTTTGTTTTTATTCAAGGGACCAAAATTATCTTTTTTAGTTCGGTTGTTAAAAATTTCCTACAAACAACTTCAGTTTAACAAGTCATTGTTTTATGCCAAAAAACTGATGGACTTAGGTAAAAGAACCTCGTAATATGAAATTTCCCTCATCAGGTACACCTAAATGCATCGCTCTTCGAAGTAGCTCTAACACGTTGCGAGTTGTCAAGAAGCGATAGCTTAATGACAACGCGGCAATCTGTCCCAGAACTACCGTAATCTCCATGAGTGCATTACTCACAGGCTCAATAACCATAATAAGCAACAGATTGCCGCATTCCACTGCGTTTCCACCGGCCTGCCTGCTAGGCAGGTTCGCAAAGACGTTTCATTAGCATGTTTGGCTCAAGCTATAAAGTCACCCTATTAAAAATTTATTTAAAAATTAATAATATATTATTTTGTAATTTAGCATTTGGTAAAAAGAATTATAACTCCCAAATTAAGGATTTAATAAATAGCTGGCTATGCATACCTATAAATTACGTTTACATAAAGAAGCACAAGGAGGCTTTACAGTTTCTGTTCCATCATTGCCGGGCTGTATTACCTATGGCGAAAATGTGGACGAAGCAATTTCTATGGCGAAAGAAGCCATTGAACTCTATTTGGAGGAATTAAAAGAAAGGGGTGAAGTTATTCCCGATGACAACAATGTATTAGAATATTCATTAATTGTTTAATAATGAACTTGTCACCAAAGTACCTTATAAAAATTTTGGAACAAAATGGGTTTTTATTTAAACGGGCAAAAGGATCACACCAGCTGTATTACAATTCCACAACAAACAAGACTGTCATTGTTCCTGTTCATGGCGGTAAAGATATGAAAAAGGGGACTTTTTTAGCCATACTTAAACAATCTGGCATTGATCCAGCAAATATTTAATAATTCCATTATTTATAAGTCGTATTGTTAATGAAGTCAAACATCTTTTTTGTTTGTAACCAAAATCTTTATGAAATTCACCCTCATCATCTGCACTTATATGCGCCCAACCGCCCTGCTGAAATTATTGCAGTCGGTAAAAACGCAAACCCTGTATCCCAATGAAATCATCATTGTGGATGCATCTTTAAATCAGGAAACAAAAGAAATGCTTGTTCAAAATCCTATTGAAAATCTGCACTATTTTTTGGTGGCTGAAAAAGACAGGGGCTTGACCAGACAACGCAACTATGGCATTGCAAGTGTGGGAAAAGATATGGATCTCGTTTGTTTTTTGGATGATGATGTGGTGCTGGAACCCGATTATTTTGAACAATTGCTCAAAACTTTTGAAATTCATCCAGAAGCGTTGGGGGTTGGGGGTTATATCAACAATGAAACGCCTTGGGAAAAAGTGAAAGATAATAAGGATTCAAAAGTAGATGAATTCATATATGACGGCTGGAAACGCAAAGACGGAAGCCGTTTTGTGTTGCGTAAAAAATTAGGGCTCGACAGTGATTGTCCGCCCGGATTTTCCCCTTTATTCTCCCACGGAAGAAGCGTGGGTTTTTTGCCGCCTTCCGGTAAAATATACGAAGCGGAACAGGTGATGGGCGGGGTTGCAGCTTTTAAAAAGTCCGTTTTTGACACCTTTCAGTTTTCCACCTATTTCGAAGGCTATGGCCTCTACGAAGATGCCGATTTTTCTTTGCGGGTGGCAAAAACCGGGAAATTGTATGTGAATACCGCCGCGAAATTAAACCATTTCCACCATCCTTCCGGCAGGCCCAATCAATACCAATACGGCAACATGGTGGTGCGTAACGGCTATTATGTATGGCGCATAAAAAATCCAAACCCATCACTTAATGTCAAATTTAAATGGCATGCGATTACCTTATTGTTAATGGCCATCAGGTTTACCAACACTTTTACCACAAACAAGCCAAAAGAAGCCTTCACCGAAGCCCTGGGAAGAAATAGGGGCTGGTTGAGCTTGTTGGTTGACAAGCCAAAAATAAAAGTTTAGGGTCTCCTATATTTATGGAATACAATTTTAATAAGAATTTGATTTATAATGATAAAATAGGCACTATGGAAAATTACAGGCGTTGTAAAATATGTGATGGAGAAGTTAAATTGGTTAATGAAAAAAATAATTTAGGGAAATGTGACAGTTGTGAATTAATCTTCTGTTTGACTAAATTTTCACAAGATGAATTTGTTAAAGTCTATGATGGATTATATAACAAAGAAGACAGCGCTTATCAAAGACATTCTGCTCAGGAATATAATAAAATATTAAACAACTATAAAATAAAGGTTGGTTTAAACAGATCTCGATTAATAAAAAAAACCATATTAAATAAGCATTGCAAATCTGTTTTAGAAATTGGGAGTGGTATAGGCTTAATAGGTGTTTATATCCGTTCTAAAAATGATAAAATTAGCTATACTGGGATTGAAATTGATGTAGAAACCTATAAAAAGTCACAACATTTGAATTTAAATACTATTAATGGTGACTTTAAGGAAATAGAGAATATAGGCCAATCTTTTGATGTAATAATGTTGTGGGAAGTAATAGAACACCTTCAGGATTTGAAATTATTTATGGAGTTGGCATATAATAAACTAAATGCAAACGGTAAAATTATTCTGTCAACCCCTAATTATGAGCGAATATATAATTATCCCAAGCGAGATAAAGATCAGTTATTTCAAGATACGCCTCCCATACATCTAAATTATTTCACAAAGGAGAATATTAAAAATGTATTTCAGTTTTTTCATTTTAATAATTGTAAAGTAAAAGTTAAGAAATTTCCATATTTAGAAATTACTAAAAGTCGGTTTTATTATAATTCAATTAAAGCATTATTTAATAGGTACTATGGACCTACAATATATGTTGAAGCAACAAAAGAATAAATATAATTAGCAAAAAGTTAAATGAAAACAATCATCATTGCCCATAATTATTCCGAAAAGTCATTTTCAGCAATGAGTTATCATTTGGCGCATTATTTAGCCGATTTGGGTCATAGGGTTGTATTTATTTCACACCACCCTTATTTTTCTGAAAAAAAGGTTTTAAAAACAGATAACGGAGAGATTTTTATTTATTCCTGGCCTACTAAAAACAGGCCCACCTCGATAATGGATTTTATTTGGTTTTCTAAAATCTGCTTTCAATACAAACCGAATATCATCATTGGTCATTTTGTTGGGAGCAATATTGCTGCCATCGTTTCAAAATTATGTTCCTTTGGAAAAACAAAAACTTTTATTTATTATCATACCCTGTCAAGTCAAATTTTGGCAGATACTAAAAGAAATTCTTTTAAGCAATTATTTTTAAAACAGCGAAAAAAAATATTTTATTGGCTTTTTTGTGATGTACTTATTTGTCCTTCAGCAATGGCAAAAAAGGACTTGAAGGATTACTATGCCAATGATAAAGGAGTGGTTGTTTTAAATCCATTGACAGATAGGCTAATAGCTAAAATTAACATTTCAAAAGATACTATAATAGTATCTTTTTTAGGCAGATTGGACCTTTCAAAAGGAGTTTTAGAATTGGTGACTGCTTTTAAATTATATGTAGAAAAATTGCCGACTTCAATTATAAGGCTGAATATAGCCGGTTCAGGAAGTCAACAGGCAGAAATAATCAAATTAATACATGAAATTTCTTCAATAAATTTTGTTGGCGGACTGACATACGATAAAATTGATGAATATTTAAATAAGAGCCATTTTACGATAATACCATCAAAATTTGATAATTTGCCAACTGTTGGCTTAGAATCGATGATGAATGCGACACCTTTATTGATTTCTAATACAACAGGGTTATCAGAATACCTTATGGAAGGTAAGGAATGTTTTAAGTTTGATGCAAATGTGGATGAAATGGTAAAACTTTTTGAAAAAATCGAAAACAACTTTGAATCACATGCGCAAATGAGTATTGATGCCAGAGCCACTTTCTTGAGTAAGTTTAGTATAAAGGAGTATTGTAGTAAATTCTCGCAATTAATTGAATAAAATCTACTTTTCTGTGCACGTGGAATGTCTTCTTTAAGCGCAGCCACAATAACGTATCAGTTAAGTAGAAGCCAACATTGTTGTAATGAATAAAAAACCCGCCGTTAAGCGAGTTTTTGTTAAAAAAAATGAATCCAACTTAACTTTCTAATCTAACAATCCAAGTTTCAAAAAATCCAAGAATCTAATGATTAAACCAGCGCCACCAAATTCAGCACATTATGCGCCCCGTTAAGCAAGGGATACTGCACCCCGTTCATTTCCTGATAAAACTCAATTAGCAACAAATGAAAGGGAATCCCATCACCTGCAGGAACGCCGTCTGGAGTCAGTGTAACCGTCGACACGCTTAAATCAATGGGCAACATGACCACCGGACTGTAATTGGTGTTAAACAAACCGGTGTCAAAATTCAGATTCACAAATGCCGTGCGAAAACCCACATGGGTGGCGCTCTCCGTGGCCACCAGCTGCTCTTGTGCGGTGAAATCTTGAATTGTTAGCACACCGGTAGCAGTGTCCACCGAAAATTGGGCATTCAAAACCGATTGCAAATGGGCTCTGCCGTTAAAGTCGAGACCTTTTAACAATTGCTTTCCTTCCGCAGTGGCCAGTCCCAAATGAACCGACCGGTTTCCCCGAACCGAGGTGCTGTCGAAATTTTTGATCTCACTCATCAATTTCAACATGCGGCTCGACAGTTTAGGGTCTTTTGCTTTGGCGAGCATAGGCCCTACCGAATCGCGGAGCAGCGCGCCTGCTTTCGCGTTCATTCCAAACTGCCGAAAGTTCTCCCGGGTTCTTTTAAAAGCGGGATCTTTTAGCATCCTGCTTTTACTGATGCCCCCTTTGGTCCGCACCATATAACCATCCTGGCTTTTGTAAAACGTCAAGCCATCCAACGTACCTTCGAGCTTAATAAAGCTTTTTAATTTTCCCATTTTTTGTGGTTTTTAAATTAATAATGAATCAAATGTAGAAGCATTTAAACCCTGTTGCAAGAAACAGGTACCGTTCTGACCGTTTTGAAAGCAAATAGCTGTTTTATGCATAAAATACTGAAAATGAAACAAATGACCGTTTTAACCGTAACGACCACTTTAGACCAAATTGACCGGAAAATACCGTTTTGACCGTTTTGGCTGTTTTTTACCGAAAACAACATTTTAGGGGCCAAATAAATCGGGATAAAAAAACACAAATCGCAATCGTCACCCTGAGCGCAGTCGAAGGGCCAAAACCCAAAACAACCCAAATCGTCAAAATAAAAATTTTAGGATATCACAAAAGCCCAGTAAAATTAGGGCCTGCAGATAGGCAAAAGGGAGGATACTGGGAGGATACTCCATACATACTCCATACATAGTGTTATAGTAGTGTTATAGCGACCATAACATAACCATGGAAAATCAGTGAAAAATTTCGACAAATTCAGGACTGATTTTTTTAAATTAATACAATAACGACATAGGATCAACTTCCCCTCTTGAGACTTGTACTGAGCAGAGCCGAAGTAAGCCTATCTTGAGGGCTGGGCTGTATTTAAGTAAGAAGTTATAAGGGCTAAAGTTTAAAGTTAAAAATATAAATTTAACCGCGATGAACTCCCCTCTAGAGAGGGGTTAGGGGTGTGTAAAACTGGAATCTCTTTAATAAACCAATCATTCATAAACCCAAAGTTTTAATATCAGTTTTTAGTAAAAAACATATTATTTAAGTCTCAAAACAGAAGAAACCGTCCTATGATTTTTTTCGTTAGGACAGAGCGTTAAGAAAATGTTCAGTGAACATTTTTAGCGATAGGGCCAGGTGGCGAGAGGCAAAAATTCAATTCATTTTGCAGAAAAAGATCATCAGACTAGCATTTCCTGCCGGCCGCAGGCGGGTTTGTTTCTTTTTTGGGCGATGCAAAAAAGAAAAAAACAAAATTATCTTTTGAAAATAAAAATATAATATAATTATAACAATTTACATTTAAACACAGATCATTGAGATAGAACAACGGATTGAAAAGACGTAGCGACCCCGGTAAACTGTTCCTTTATCTAAAGGTAATATTTCAAAACAGCTTATTTAATCAATAATAATTTAACAAAAAATAGTGATAAAATATATATAAAAAGTGTTTATATTGTTTAAATTTTACGATTAAATAATAATTTTAAATCAAATGTTGATAAACTGTCAATAAAGAATTATTAAGTTTTAATATAATATGATTAAAGATTGGTTAACTTTGAATTCTAGATTTTACACAGCCATAAACCTATATTAAAAAAATGACTAGAAAAATTGAAATTGACGCTCACGACATTATGAAAATCAACGAAAAAAGTGCGAGCACTGCTCGAAAACAAATTCGTGATTTAAAGAAATCGTTAAAGCGGTTAAAGCACCAAAAAGTTTCCATTAGAGAATATTGTGAGTATTTTGGTTTTGACTTGGATGACGTTTTAATTGCATTAGCAAAACCTGCATTTAAAAAAGTAACCTAGGTTGCAAACAAGTACTTTTTCAATCTTGAAATAAGAAAGAAAATGGTGTAAAAAATAGTTCCCTGTCAAAAATGGGGAACTATTTTTTTTTGGGCTTTTCTAAAGGAAATTATTAAGGACTCACTTACCGATAGGAAGACGATAGCATGCAAACCAAGCCTACGTCGGTTATCACAATAAACATAATAAATAATAGTTGCTTGAAATTATAATAGCCAACCCACCCTGTCAAAAAAAAGCAGATGAAACTTGAATACTTGATTTATTTTCAGGCTCTGGTGGATTCTAATAAGAAATTGAACTCAAAAAAAACACAAAAAACAACAACTTATTAACAACAGCTTTAAAATAACAATTTCTTGCACAATCACCAAATAGCACCAAACAGCACCATGCAATAGGATTTTATTTTTTTGGCATCATCATATCATATCAAAATCTATCAAATGATATTTTAAGCCATAAATTTTTCGGAACCGAAATTTGAATAACCAAACCATTGTTAATAAGATATTTATCAACCCCAAAAAAGGTTTACTAACTTTGAGAATCGAACTAAAAAATTGGCTTACAAAAAATGATCAGAATTATAATATACCCAAGCGATGTACAGCTGCTCACCAATAAAAGTGAGACCTATGCGCGCAGGGCAATTCAAAATCTAAAGAAAAGCCTAAATAGAGAAAAACACCAGGTAGTGACCATAAAGGAATTCTGCCACTATTTCGGATACAATGTTGATGAGGTCATTGCAACTTTAAGCAAATATGAATTGAATAAAGCCTCTTAGAAAAACAATTGAGCTTCCAAGCCCGTCCCGATGGCTATCGGGATCGTAATCGCAGACCAGAATTACAATAAAAATTTATCTATGATAAAGCAGCTGTATAGGATAATTAGGATTAAAAATGATAATTGTATAACTATAACAGGATTTATTTTATAACCTGTATAGCTATTTCAGGACGGTCAAATCCATGAAGAGATTCTTACGGGATACTTAGGGGATACTTAGGGGATAGTGTGGGTGCAAGAGATATAAAACAGCTTCATAATAAGCTTGTTCAAAAACCATCATTGGCAATCTGTTTCTTATGATGGCATTTAGCCTGCTAACATGAGATTGCTTCTTCGTTTGCATCGGCTCCGCCTGGCAATCTCATCGCAATGACGATTTCTGTCAAAATCTACTTTCACCCATTTGAATGGGTTGCAATTATTTTAAACAGAAGTTCCAAACATTTTCTTGATAGGCAAATCAAAAAGACCCGTCCTATGATTTTTTTCGTCGTAAAATATTTAATTTTTTAGCGCTGGCCGACGGAGTAACCCAAAGAGCCTTGCGGCTGGCAAAGCGATGGGAGAGGCGGTCTGGGTGATGTTGACAAAAAAATTGGATAATTTTACAGAAAAAGATCATCAGACTAGCATTTTTTGTTTCTTTTTTGGGCGATGCAAAAAAGAAAAAAACAAAAATCATCTTTGAAATTAAAAATATAATTTCATAGCAACAAATTACATTGAAATTGTCATTGCGACAATCTGTTTCTTATGATGCTACTGACCCCGCTAACATGAGATTGCTTCTTCGCTTGCATCGGCTCCACCTGGCAATCTCATCGCAATGACGATTTCTTCTAAAAACGTCATTAAAACCTGGTCATTGCGGGACAGAGCGTTAAAAAAATGTTCAGTGAACATTTTTAGCGATAGGGCCAGCCGGCGCGTTGGAAGCCCCCTAACCCCCGAAGGGGGAATTAATATTGGAAAGATTTATTAGCACATCAAACTCAGAAACATCTTTAAAACCGCGTCATTGCGAGGAAGATTTCAGCGGCAAAGCCGAAGAAATCCGACGTGGCAACCTGTCCCGAACTAACGAAATCCCATAAGAAACCTGCTTTGAACTAACGAAATGTCCCTTAAAAAACCTGTTGCGAACTAACTAAATGTAGTAAAACCCCCTATTAAATTGCCAAATACACCAATAAGCAATATATTTACCCTAAAGAAAACCCTCAAGGGAAACTATGAAATTCGCAATCATCACCCATGCCTCCCATAAAATCAAAGAAAACAACATTTTCTCTTATGAGCCCTACGTGCGTGAAATGAATTTATGGAGCCCTCATACCACCGAAATAAAAATTGTGGCGCCTATGGGTGAGGGGGAAATAACAAGTATTGAAACTGCTTACAATCATAAAAACACCCACTTAATCCCAATCGCCGCTTTTGATGTATTGTCTTTAAAAAGCACCTTAAAAACTCTAAGGCTGTTGCCAAAAACTGTTTACAACATTTACAAAGCGATGTTGTGGGCCGACCACATTCACCTCCGTTGCCCTGGCAACATCGGATTGCTGGGCTGTTTTGTGCAGATTTTATTCCCCAACAAACCAAAAACCGCCAAATACGCAGGTAATTGGGACCCCAAAGCGAAGCAGCCCTGGAGCTACCGTCTGCAAAAATGGCTGTTGAGCAACACCTTCTTAACCAAAAATATGAAAGTCTTGGTCTATGGCGAATGGCCAGACCAATCCGAAAACATTAAACCCTTTTTTACGGCATCTTATTCGGAGAAGGAAATAGACAATCCTGAACCCGTCATCCCGAATCATGCCCTGAACTTGTTTCAGGGTCTTCTGAAGAGAAGTACGAATGATGATTCGAAGCAATTTAGACAGATGCTGAACCAAGTTCAGCATGACGTGCCAATCAGCTTCCTCTTCATCGGCGCCCTCACCAAAGGAAAACAGCCTTTATTAAGCCTTGCCGTCATCCAAAAGCTGAAAGAAAAAGGCCATCAGGTACGGCTCGACATATATGGGGAAGGCCCGGAAAGGGGCGCTTTAGAACAATACATCTCAGGAAATGACTTAAGCAATGAAGTGCTGCTGCACGGAAATTGCGACAGGGAAACCATTAAAAAAGCCTACCAAAGTGCCTATTTTCTGCTGTTCATTTCCCAATCCGAAGGCTGGCCAAAAGTGGTTGCCGAAGCCATGTTTTGGGGCTGTTTACCCGTCACAAGCAAGGTATCCTGCATTCCCTATATGCTCGCCAACGGCGAAAGAGGCGCCCTGGTTAACCCAAACACCGATGAAATTGTCGCCGTCATCGAAAACTTCCTGCAACATCCAGAAACCTACAACCAACAAGCTATGAAGGCCATGGCTTGGTCAAGGCAGTTTACGATGGAGAAGTTTGAGGAGGAGATTGGAAAATTAATGAGCCAATTAAAAAAAGGTTAAAGGCTAAAGTTTAAAGAGTTGTCAGTTGTGAGTTGTCAGTTGTGAGTTATCAGTTAAAGATAGTTTTGTTTGCATAGCAATAATTTAAAATTCAGAATTCAACATTTAAAATCCCGATAGCTATCGGGACGTAAATCTAAAACACAATCATCCCGCAACTCAAAACCAAAGAAACCGTCCTATGATTTTTTTCGTCTTAAAATATTGAAATTTTTAGCGCTGGCCGACGGAGCAACCCAAAGAGCCTCGTGGCTGGAGAAGCGAGGAAAAGGCGGTCTGGGTGATGTGGATAAAAAAATTCAATAGATTTTACAGAAAAAGATCAGTAGACTAGATTTTTTGTTACTTTTTTATCAATGAAAAAAGTAAAAAGAGTAAATGGAAGTAGTTCTAAGTATGCTAATTGTTCCAAAAGAGATATGAGCTTTCAATAACATCT